>NZ_CP042856.1:0-708834 GCF_008001035.1 Salinibacterium sp. dk2585 | reverse complement strand
CTCGCCCCGCTGCTCTGTGTGCCCGGTGGCGCCCGACGGCACGAAGAGCGCGAGGAGCAGCGCCGAGAGCGCGAAGGTCGCGGCGTCGAGCAGCAGCGCGTCGAGGGGGCCGAGCAGCACCACCGCGACCGCGGCGAGTGATGCACCCAGCATTGTTGCAGAGCGCGAGACAGCACCCGCCGCACCGGATGCCCGGGTCAGCGCGACGCCGGCCGCCTCCGCGAGGTCGGGCACGAGTGAGGACTTCGCGGTGTTGCCCGGGGTGTCGAGGAGTCCGCTCAGGAAGACGAGCGCCAGCAGCGCCCAGAACGGCAACCCGACCGTCGCGGCGAAGAGCGGGATCGCAGCGACCGTGACGCCGCTCGCGACATCCGCTGCGATCGCGGCCCGCCGAAAGCCGATGCGGTCGACGAGCACTCCCCCGAGCGCGCCACCGACGATCATCGGCACGGTCGCAAAAACGCCCGCGACCCCCGTGGCGACAACCGAACCCGTCAGCTCGAGCACATAGAGGGGAACGACGATCATCGTCACCGCGTTGCCAAGCAGCGAGAGTCCGTGGGCGGCAAGGAGCGCAGTCAGGGGCAGCAGGCGCGAGGCCTTCCGCTGGGCGAGGTCCGTCACGGACGGCGCACCGCACTGACGATGAGCTGCACGGGATGGGCACCCTCCCGTGTGCGGTCACTGCGCTCCTCCCATCGGCGCAGCACGTCGTGAAGCTCGGCGGAGACCTCCGCGAGCTCCTCGACGGTCAGGTGCACGACCGTGTCGGAGGTGCCGGCTACCTCGGCCCACTCCCGCGGCTGGCCGGCGCTTGCATCGAGGGCGGCGTGCAGGGTGGCCGCGTAGCTGTCGATGACCTGGTGGCGCATGACGAGGGATGCCTGCACCTCCTCGGCCGCGGCGTCCTCCGAGGGAGGGACCATGCGTGTGAAGTCGTGGGCCGCGCGCCACCAGCGTTCACGCCGGTCGGTGGCGAGTTCGGGAGCCTCCTCGACAAAGCCGAACTCGGCGAGTTTGCCGATGTGGTAGCTGACGTTGCCCGGCGCCTCGTCGACGATCTCGCACAGCCGCCCCACCGTGAGGGGACCCTCGACGCGCAACTCCCCCAGGAGCCGCATGCGCAGCGGGTGGGCGAGCGCCCGCATCTGCTTGGCACTCGTGAGGGCAACGACGCGGCGCTCGGAACTCGCTTCCATGCCGCCAGACTAGTTACACAAGACTCCTTGCGCAACATCTCTTGTCGGTTCGGCGCCATGCCTCCGGGCAGAAATGAGCCGCACAGCATGGCGACGCCGCCGCTCTCCAAGCGGGCAGACAGCCGAGCAAAGCGAGGTGTTGGGGCGGGCGAAGCCCTTGCCCCAAAATGTAAAGGACCCCTCGCGCACCCGCCAGAGCCCGGTTACCCTTGCTGCATTTCTGCCCTGGGGGAGTTGGCCTGGATGGCGCCACGCGAGGAGCCGTGAACAAGTCTAGCGGATGCCCGGCCCAGCCTTCACGAACCGGGGGGCCGAGCATCCGCCGCCCGACCGTCAGAACGGGTAGATCGCGATGTCCGGCCGCATCGTCAGCCACTGGGTCTCGGTGAAAGACTCGATGTTGGCGGCCGCACCACCCACGCGCGATCCGGTACCAGAGGCGCCGACGCCACCGAAGGGCGAGTTCGCCTCATCGGAGACAGTCTGCTCGTTGATGTGGATCTTGCCGGAGTTGATGCGGTCGGCGATCTTCATTGCCTCCCCCACGTCGCCCAGGATGCCGACCGAGAGCCCGTACTCGCTCGCATTCGTAAGCTCGACCGCCTCGTCAATCGTGCTGAACTTCATGACGGGAGCCACTGGGCCGAAGATCTCCTCCGTCCAGCCGGGGTTGTTGCTGTCGATGCCAGAGAGCACGGTCGGTCGGTAGAACAGGGCCTCGCCGCCACCACCCGCCGACACGGTCGCGCCAGCCTCGACGGACTGCTTGACGATGCCATCGATGCGCTCCCACTGCTTCTCATCGATGATCGGCCCGAGCGCGACCTGGCCAGAAGCCGGGTCACCGACCGGCAGGCCCTCCGCCTTCTCCGAAAGCAGGCGCACGTACTCGTCATACATGCTCTCGTGCACGAGGTGGCGGCCCGTCGTCATGCAGATCTGCCCTTGGTGCATGAAGGAGCCGAAGGCACCAGCCGAGACCGCCTTCTCGAGGTCGGCGCCAGGCAGCACGATGAGTGCATTGTTGCCGCCCAGCTCGAGATGCGCGCGCTTGAGGTTGCGGGCAGCAGACTCCCCCACCTTGCGGCCAGCAGCCGTCGACCCCGTGAAGGCGATCACGCGCACCTCCGGCGCCTCGCAGACTGCAACACCGACATCCGCCCCACCCGGCAACAACTGCAGCACTCCGGGCGGCAAGCCCGCCTCCTCGAAGACGCGCATGAGCACGACACCGCCCGAGACCGCCGTGCGGGGGTCCGGCTTGAGCAGCACACTGTTGCCGAGCGCGATCGCGGGAGCGACCGAACGGATCGACAGGATCAGCGGAAAGTTGAACGGCGCGATCACGCTCACGACGCCAGCCGGGCGCCGACGGGCGAACGACCAGCGGTCCTCGTTGCTCGTCAGCACATCCCCCTGCGGGTGGCCAGGCAGAGCGGATGCCTCGAAGCACTCATTCGCCGCAATGTGCGACTCCAGCTGCGCCTTGGGCGGGATCGCCCCCGTCTCGCGGACGATCCAACCCTGGATCTCCTCCCCGTGCTCCTCAAACAGCAGTCCGGCACGGCGCAGCACCGCGGCACGCTCCTCAGGCCGACGCTGCGCCCAATCACGCTGCGCACGGGCCGCCGAGGTGGCAGCCCTCAGCACATCATCCGGCGACGCCGCGCCGACAGTACTGAGCTCCCGCCCCGTCGCCGGCTCCATCACCGGAATCGAACCGGCACTGCCGCTCGTCCAGCCATCGACGTAGACCCGGCCCGCCCAATTGGCGTCATCCAGCAAAGTCATCAGTGCTCCTTCGTTCGTAAGACCGCCACGAGTCTGCCCCGACATCCTGAGCGAGACATGGGCTGGACAGCGCGCCTCCCGAAATCGCGTAAGATCTTGGGAGGCCGACGCGGGAAACCGCCGAACGCCGTCAGGAGAATTCGCCTAGTGGCCTATGGCGCACGCTTGGAAAGCGTGTTGGGTTAACGCCCTCGGGGGTTCGAATCCCCCATTCTCCGCCAGGTTCGACACAAACTCCGCCGCGTGTTGGGTCAACGCACAGGGCCGAATGGGAGCTCGAATCCCCCATTCGCCGCCACAGTTTCGACACAGTCTCCGCCGCGTGTTGGGTCAACGCACAGCGCGTCAGAGCAGCAGCTCGCTGAGGGGCAGGCGTGTGCGCGGCGCCAGCTCGCGGGCCTGCAGCTTCTCGGGGAGCGCATCCGCCGATCCCAGCATGCCGAGCGCCGTCACCGAGACGGGCACGAGTTCCGGCGCGAGGCCGAACAATTCCCGCAGCATGTCGGGGTAGATGCCGCCCATCTGGTGCGTGTGGAGGCCGAGCAGCTGCGCCTGCAACGAGAGGTGAGCGACGGACTGCCCGAGATCGTATTCGGCCCAGCGAAGGGTCGAGCCCGAGGCATCCGTCTTCGCGAAATTCACCATGAGCACCGACGCTGCCTGCGCCCACACCTGGTTGCTCTCGATGAGGCCGGCGAGGATCGCGTCATACTCCGCCGTGCCGCGACGGGCGACGATGAAGCGCCACGGCTGCGTGTTGCTTGCGGAGGGCGCCCAGCGCGCAGCCTCGAGCACGGTCGTCAGCTGCTGCTCTGTGACCGTCGCGTCGGGGTCGAAGGCTCGCGTGCTCCACCGCTCCGCGTGCGCGTCACTGAGGGGCACTGAAGAAACGGCGAGGCGGGAGTGGGCAGCAACAGACGTGGGCATACGTCCAAGGCTAGCCCGGGGCGGCTCAGCTCCCTGAGTCGTCCGAGGCTCCCCCGTCATACACGGCCGGGTCGGTATCGGGATCCTCGGGCGCGCCACCCGACTCAGTGTCAGCCTCGACCTTGGGGTCGTTGACGTCTTCCACCGCGCCATCCTGCTCGGCTGGGTCCTGTGCGTTCTTGGGGTCAGACATGCCGCACACGGTACGCCGATGAGAGGGGTTTCGACAGGCTCAACCCGCGACGGGCTCAACTCACGAACGACTCGACTGCGTCGGCCGCGTTGTCGACGCCGCCGTTCGCCCGCGTCTCGGCGCTCAGCACGGCGAGCCGCTCCCGCACCTCGCGCGAGTTGGCCACCGAGTCGACCGAGAGACGGATCGATTCGGCGCTGACCTCGCCGGCGGGCAGGTGGATGCCGATGCCGAGCTCGGCGAGCTTGTCGGCGTTCGCGAACTGGTCGACGGCCTGCGGGATGGCAACGGTCGGCACTCCGAACCACAGCGCCTCGGTGCATCCGCCCATCCCCGCGTGGGTGATGAAGGCGTCAGCGGATGCCAGCACCGTGAGTTGCGGCACCTGCTCATGCACCTCGACGTTGACGGGCAGGGGGCCGAGATCGTCGGGATTCACCCGACGGCCGATCGCCATGACGACGTGCCATGCGTCATCCGCCTCGGGACCGCCTTCCTCCCCCCGCTCGCCGGCGAGACCGAAGGCCTCGATGACGCTGCGGTAGACGTGCAGCTGGTCTGTGTAGGCGGTGCCGAAGGAGACGAGGAGCACACGGCGGCCTGCGGCGGGCGGCGTCCACGAGGCATCCGCGAGCCTGGCGGGGTCGAGGCACGGGCCGACGAAGCGCACCGTGTCGGGCACGCGGTCGGCGAAGGGCTGCATGGCCTTCGGCAGGAGCGCGAGGATGTGGTCCGGCTGCTTCGTTTCGGCATCCCAATCGAGACCGTTCTCGCGGAACCACGCCGTGAAGGTGTCGAAGTAGGCGCGACCCGAGACGGAGGCCTTGAGGGCGTCGTAGAAGTCGCCGTTGTCCTGCTCGAAGGTGTCCCACGCGACGAAGGCGGGCGAGAGTTGCACGGCCGGCACACCGTAGCGCGCGGCGACGATGGGCCCCGGATGCCCGCCGATGTCATAAAGCACAAGATCGGGCCGGTCGTCGTCGAAGCGTTCGATGAGCATGGGCAGCACGGCGATGCCCTCATCGAGGAAGACCCTCATGGCCTCCCCGATGTCTTCCGGCCAGTCCTCGTCACCCTGGGGAAGGATCGACGGGTGGGCCACGACCTCCACCCCGGTCGCCTGCACAAGCGGCACCAATTCCTCACCGACGACGTAACTCACGCGGTGCCCGCGGTCGACCAGTTCTCGCATGAGCGCGAGCGAGGGGTAGATGTGGCTCGGCGCGGTCGACGCGACCATGAGGATGTGTGGCATCCGTACTCCCATCATTGCGAGTGCGCCTGCAGTCTAGCCGCGCATCGACGCGACGGTCTCGACGAGCATGTCCCACGTGGCATCCGGCCGATGCACCCGCCCGACAATCTCCTGGCTCAGGATGCCGTGTGCCCACGTCCACACGGCCGTCACCGCAACCTCGCTCTCGGGGGAGCGCAGGAGGTCTGAGACGGCGCTGACGAACATCCGCGCTGCGGCGTGCGTCGTCTGCGATGCTGCCTGCTGCGCCTCGAAGGGCTTGCTGTTCATGAGCAGGTAGAGCTGCGGATGTTCGAGGCCGAACTCGCGGAAGGTCGCGAGAAGCCGTCGCAGCCGTTCTGCGGGTGCCGCGTCGGGCGGCATCTGCTCGAGGCAACGCTCGAAGTCGGCGACCATCAGCTGCAGGCCGTGTTCGACGACGCCGTCCTCAATGTCGGCCTTGCTCGCGAACTGCTTATAGAGGGAGGGCGGCTTGATGCCGGCACGGCGAGCGACCTCGCCGATGCTCAGGTGGGCGAAGCCGTCACGTTCGAGCACCTCGAGCGCTACCTGCACGAGCTGCTGCCTGCGCGACACCTTTGGAGCGGGGGTCTCCACGGTCATGCGGCCAGACTAGTGTGCGGCCAGTTTCCTGGCTTCTTGGGCACGCGTCCGTTCTCGTTCGTGTTCGAGCCGCACGGCGAAGGGGGCCCACACGATGATGGCGACACCGGCGCCGATCAGCAGGCCGCCGACTGTGTCGGTGAGCCAGTGCACCCCGAGGTAGGTGCGTGACAGCAGCATGAGGATCGTGTAGATCGCGCCCGCGATCCACACCCACGTGCGCGACAGGATGATGCCGAGCGTGACCGCAATCGTCGCGGCGTTCGCGACATGCCCCGAGGGGAAGGACCCCGCATCGGAGAGCACCATCATGTCTTCCGGCCTCGGGCGGTCGAAGATGCCCTTGAGCAGTTGCACGACTCCGACGCTGATGAGCGACGCGAGCGCATAGTAGAGGGCCGCCCAGAAGCGGCGGAAGAGGCAAAGCACGACGACCGTGCCGATCGGGATGATGTAGATGCCCACGATGCCGCCGCCGAGCCAGTCGAGGAGCAGCGCGGGTGCGTCGAGCCAGATGGTCCTCTGCTCGGCGAGGTCCTCAAGCCATTCGTTGTCCGGTTCGAGCGCGACATTGCCGACCGCGAATGCGATGAGCGCGCCGAGCGCGGCGGCGAGCGCCACTGCGACGGCGGCGCTGATGACGGGCCAGCGACGGGTGACCTTGTGAGCTTCGCGGGATGGCATGGCCTGAGATTATGCGCGGCGCGACGCCGCGGCATCCAGTGCACCCGCAGCTTTCATCGCTGGCTCTTGGGCCCCCGTGGGATCGCCCTCGTGCGGATGAGTTCCGCGTACCAGTGGCCAGAGTCCTTGATGGTGCGCGCGAGCGTGCGGTAGTCGACGTGCACGACGCCGAATCGCTTGGTGTAGCCGTAGGCCCACTCGAAGTTGTCGAGCAGCGACCACACCTGGTAGCCGCGAAGGTCGACGCCGCGCTGCATCGCCCGATGGGCTGCCGTGAAGTGCCGCTGCAGGTAGTCGGTGCGCTCGACGTCGTGCACGGCACCGTCGATCACCTGGTCATCGAAGGCGGCCCCGTTCTCGGTGACCATGAGCGGCAGCTCGGGGAACTGCTCGTGCAGCGAGAGGAGGAGCTCCTCGAGGCCGTCGGGCGCGATGTTCCACCCCATGGCCGTGTAGGGGCCGGCCTGCTGCACGAACTCCACCATGTCGCTGCCGGGCCACGGCGAGCCGCCGGCATCCTTGTGCCCATCGGCTGTCTGGCGGGGGCGACGGCCGTCCCAGGTGCGCACGGTCGCGGTCGAGTAGTAGTTGACGCCGAGGAAGTCGATCGGCTGGTGGATCTGCTCGAGGTCGCCGGGGCGCACGAATTGCCAGTCGGTGACTTTCGAGGTGTCTTCAAGCAGGTCGGCCGGGTACTCACCGCGCAGCATTGGGCCGGTGAAGGCGCGGTTGGCGAGGGCGTCGATGCGGCGCATGGCGTCATCGGCGTTGTCATCGCCCGGGCGCAGCACGTGGAAGTTGAGCGTGGCCGAGTACTGGGCGTCGTTGCTCGCGACCGACCGCAGCGCCTGCACGCCGAGCCCGTGCGCGAGGTTGAGGTGGTGCACGGCGGCGAGCGCGTCGCGTCCGCTCGTGCGGCCGGGCGCGTGGGCCCCCGAACCGTAGCCGAGGTAGGCGGAGCACCACGGTTCGTTGAGGGTCGTCCATGTGTGCACTCGATCGCCGAGCCTGGCACCGACCGCCTCGGCGTAGTCCGCGAAGCGGTAGGCGGTGTCGCGCTGGGGCCATCCCCCGGCATCCTCGAGGGGCTGCGGCAGGTCCCAGTGATAGAGGGTCGCGATGGGGCGGATGCCGCGGGCGAGCAGTCCATCGACGAGGCGCGAGTAAAACGCGACGCCCTTCTCGTTGATGCTGCCGCTGCCCGTCGGCATGATGCGCGGCCACGCGATGGAGAAGCGGTAGGACTCCAGGCCGAGGCGCTGCATGAGGTCGAGGTCCTCATCGAGGCGGTGGTAGTGGTCGTCGGCGACGTCTCCCGTGTCCCCGTTGACGATGCGACCGGGTTCCCGGCTGAAGGCGTCCCAGATCGAGGGGCCGCGGCCATCCTCGTCGTAGGCTCCCTCGATCTGGTACGACGCCGTCGCCGAGCCGAAGAGGAAGGTTTCGGGGAACTCGAGGCCGTGGTCGCGGTAGTCGGGGGAACCAGAGATCATGCGACGGACTCTACCCGAGACATCCCTCGATCTGGGAGCGCTCTCAAGGCGACGTGCGGCGCTTCTCGCCGAGCCGTGCGGGGCCTAGAAGCCCGCGGGGTCCTGCAGCAGCGGCGCCAGGGCCAGCTCAGCGGCACCGATCAGGAGGCCGTCCTGCGCGAGGCCGGCACGTTCGATGCGCACACCCTCCCACGCGGCGGGGACGGTCGACCGCTCGACGAGCGAGTCGAAACGCTCGGGGTCGCAGGTGTGGAGGCTCGCGAGGAAGCCGCCAAGCACGACGAGTTCGGGATTGAGCACGTTGATGGCGTTGCTCAGGGCCACGGCCAGGACGCGATGCTGGCGCGCGATCTCCGCCAAGACCGCCTCGTCGCTCGAGGCGAGGAGGGCCGCTTCGAGCGTCGACTCGTCGGCCGTCGACATGCCCAACACCCGCAGGAGGCGCGCCCTGCTCACCTCGTCCTCGAGGGTGCCGTGCTCCGTCGCCCTGTCGTCGAGGTTGGCGAGCCCCGGTCGGTTCTGCCCGAATTCCCCCGCGTAGCCCGCGACGCCGCCGAGCGGGAGCCCCCGCACGATCACGCCGCCGCCGATGCCACTCGCCCCGCCGTTGAGGTACACGAGGTCGTCGACATCCTTGCCAACGCCGAACTCGCGCTCGGCGATCGCGGCGAGGGTCGCGTCGTTCTCGGCCCTCGCAGGCATTCCGAGGGCATCCTCGATCATCCGGGTGATGGGCGTCTCCCGCCAGCCCAGGTGGGGCGCCCAGCGCACGACGCCGTCGGCAGCCCGTACGAGGCCCGGGATGGCGAGGCCGATGCCACGGATGCGCCGCTCCGCGCCGATGCGCTCCTGGATGTCCGAGACGAGCCGCGCGATGATCTCGACCGCCTCCTCGGGCGTGACGATGTGGTCCACCTCGTGGCGAATGCGGTGCTCGACCCGCGCACAGAGGCCGACGACGCCCACCGTGATCGCGTCGACCTCGGGATTGACGGCGATCGCGACGGGACGGGGATCGGGGAGCACACGCGGCGACGGCCGCCCGACGCGCTTGCTCGCCGAGGGCGTCGCCTCCACGACAAGGCCGAGGCCCTCGAGTTCGGCGACGAGCGCGGCGATCGTCGAGCGGTTGAGTCCTGTCTGCACTGTCAACTCGGCGCGGGAGAGGTCTCCTCCGCGGTGAACGAGGCCCAGCACGGTCGAGAGGTTTCGACGCCGTACGCTCTCGAGCTTGTCTCCACGCGTGACCACGGGCCCACCTTATCCGTCCGGGTGATCGAGGGAAGTGATTTGTTGTCCTTGACCCCAAATGCTGGAGACCATAGTATGCCGACATCCCAATCACTTTCGACGGAGCCGTCGAAACTTTCGAGAGGTGTTCAACGATGAACAGATCCCGCATCACACGGGTCGCCGCGGTTGGCGCCGCGAGCGCCCTTGCGCTCGGGTTCGCCGCCTGCAGCAGCGAAGGCGGCGGCGACAACGACAACGGTGACTCGGTCACCATCACCTGGTGGCACAACGCCACCTCCGACCCGCTCAAGGGGATCTACGAGGAGGTCGCGGCGGAGTTCGAGGCCGAGAACCCCGGCGTCAAGGTCGAGGTGACCGGTTACCAGAACGAAGACCTGCAGCGCACGCTCATCCCGAACGCCCTGCAGTCGGGCGACGCGCCTGACGTCTTCATGGTCTGGCCAGGCGGCGAGGTACGAGCGCAGGCAGAGGCCGGCCACCTCATGGACCTCACGGACGTCGCGTCAGAGTCGATCGAAGCGATGGGCGCATCCGTCGCCCCCTGGACCGTCGAAGGCAAGGTGTACGCGGTCCCCTACGCCTTCGGCGCAGCGGGAATCTGGTACAACCAGGAACTCTTCGACGAGGCCGGCATCGAGGGCACCCCCGAGACCCTCGCGGAGCTTGAGGACGCCGTCGAGGCACTCAAGGCGATCGACGTCGAGCCCATCGCGGTCGGCGCCGGTGACCTGTGGCCCGCTGGCCACTGGTGGTACCAGTTCGCCGTCGCGTCGTGCCCCACCGACGTGCTCGAGACCGCGATTCCGGAGCACGACTTCACCGACCCGTGCTGGATCGAGGCCGGCGAGCGCCTCCAGGACTGGATCGCAAACGAGCCGTTCAACAACGGCTTCCTCGCGACGCCGGCCCAGACCGGTGCCGACAGCTCCAACGGCCTCATCGCCAACCGCACCGCGGCGATGGAGTTCATGGGCCCCTGGAACGCCGGAACGATCGGCAACCTTACGGAAGACGGCGAAGTGCCCGAGTGGCTCGGCTGGTTCCCCTTCCCCAGCGTTGACGGAGCAAGCGGCGACCCTGGCGCCATCATGGGCGGCGGCGACGGCTTCGGCGTGAGCGCCGACGCACCCGACGAGGCCGTTGAGCTGCTGAAGTACATCGTGAGCGAGGACGTGCAGCGTCGCTTCGCGGAGTCCGGGGCCGGCGTTCCCACGCACCCTGCCGCTGCTGACGCGCTGACCGACCCGAACCTCCAGGCCAGCGCGGCCGCGCTCAGTGAAGCCACCTACGTGCAGCTGTGGATTGACAGCGCGCTCGGCCCGGCCTTCGGCGCACCGCTCAACCAGGCAGTCGTGAACATCTTCGCCGGCTCAGGCACCCCGCAAGACGTGGTGGCCGCGCTGGAGCAGACGGCCGCCTCGCAGTAACTCGGCCCCGCGCGGCGAGCCGCGCGTCCACGCCGAAACCCACCTCGGCGGGGTCTGCCAGTCCTCCGGCAGGCCCCGCCGTTTCTCCCAACGGAGTGAGAGATGACCGTAACGCAAGCTGCTCCCCCGCCCGTCGCGAGCGACACGGGGCCCACCAACACCCAGACTCGGGCACCACGCCGCAGGCCGGGCGGGAGCAACGGCCGCAAGTGGCTCGAGATCGCGATCTTCGCCGGCCCGGCGCTCCTCGTCTTCATCTCCTTCGTGATCGTGCCCGTCGCGCTCGCGGCGGTCTACAGCCTCTACAACTGGAACGGCCTCGGGCCGCTCGACCGCTTCATCGGGCTCGACAACTACGTGCGTGCCTTCTCCGACCCCCTCTTCGTCAAGGCGATCGGCAACAACGCGACGATCGTCGTCGCCTCGATCCTCGTGCAGGGGCCGCTCGCGATCGCGGTCGCCCTGCTCCTCAACCGCCGCATGCGCGGCCGCGGGCTCATCCGCGCCCTCATCTTCGTTCCCTACGTGCTCGCGGAGGTCATCGCGGGTCTCTCGTGGAAGCTCCTCCTCTCGCCCCGCGGCGGCGTCAACGCCGTGCTCGAGGGCATCGGCCTCGGCCACCTCGCCAAGCCCTGGCTCGCCGACCCCGACACGGCCCTCTGGGTGATGTTCGGCATCCTGACCTGGAAGTACCTGGGCTTCGCAATCCTGCTCATGCTCGCGGGGCTCCAGGGCGTGCCAGAGGAGCTGCAAGAAGCCGCAGCGATCGACGGCGCCAGCTGGTGGCAGACGCAGTGGCGCATCACACTCCCCCTGCTCGGGCCCACGATCCGCATCTGGATCTTCCTGTCGATGATCGGCTCGCTCCAGCTCTTCGACATGGTCTGGGTCACGACCAAGGGAGGCCCCATCGGCGCGACCAACACGATGGCCGTCTACATGATCCAGTACGGCCAGGGGCAATACGGCTACGGCAGCGCGATCGCCGTGATCCTCTTCGTGATTTCACTCATCGTCGCCCTCGTCTACCAACGATTCGCCATGCGCCGCGACCTCGCCGGCGCCATCACGAGCGGAGTGCGCTGACATGACAACCCTCACGCAGACGAGCATGCAGACAGGCACACCGCCGCGGCAGATTCCCGCCAAGAAGAAGCCCTTCAACCTCGGGCAGGTGTGGGTCTACGTCGTCGCGCTCACGGCGATTGCAGCATCCGTCGGTCCCGTCGCCTACGTGTGGATCGGCGGCTTCCGCCGCACGGCCGACATCAACGCGAACCCGGCAGGGTGGCCAAATCCCTGGACCGCCGAGAGCTATCTCAACGTGCTGACCTCGAACCGGTTCTGGGGATCCGTGTTCTCGTCGAGCATGGTCGCCATCGGCACGACCGCGGGCGTCGTGATCCTCGGCGTCATGGCGGCGTTCGTGATCGCCCGCTACACCTTCCGCGGTCGCGGGGGCCTCTACGCCCTCTTCGCGGCCGGCCTGATGTTCCCCGTCACGGTCGCCGCGCTGCCGCTCAGCATCATGCTGCGCGACATCGGGTTGCACGGCACCTTCCCCGGCCTGATCATTCCGCAGGTCGCCTTCGCCCTGCCGACGACGATCATCATCCTCGTGCCCTTCCTGCGGGCCATCCCGAACGAGCTGGAAGAGGCGGCGGCCATCGACGGGGCGAGCCGCATCGGCTTCTTCTGGCGCATCATGCTGCCCCTCTCCGGCCCCGGACTCATCACAGTCGGCGTGCTTGCCTTCGTGAACAGCTGGAACGCCTACCTGCTGCCGCTCCTCCTCATGGCTGCGGGCGGCATGCCGCAGGACCTCTGGACGCTGCCACTCGGCGTGCAGCAGTACTCGACCCAGTACTCGGCCGACACGGGAGCCGTGCTCGCATACACCTCGCTCTCGATGTTGCCGGCACTCGCGTTCTTCCTCTTCGCAGAGAAGCGCATCGTCGGCGGCCTCTCGGGCGCTGTCAAGGGATAAAGGAACCACCGCAATGACTGACACCACGACTGTGCCCCTGTGGCGCGACACCGCTGCCCGGCCCGCCGAGCGCGTCGCAGCACTCATGGCCGAGATGACGCTCGAGGAGAAGATCGCGCAGCTCTATGGCGTGTGGGTGGGCGCCTCGGATGAGGGCGGCGAAGTCGCCCCGCACCAGCACGACATGTCCGACGGTGACGTCGACCTGGATGTACTGCTCCCACTCGGACTCGGCCAGCTCACGCGCCCCTTCGGCACGGCCCCCGTCGACCCGGCGCTGGGGGCCCTCTCACTGCAGCGCACGCAGGAGCGCATCGTCTCCGCGAGCCGCCTCGGCATCCCGGCCCTCGCACACGAGGAGTGCCTCGCGGGCTTCGCGGCGTGGGGCGCGACCGCCTATCCCGTGCCGCTGTCGTGGGGTGCGAGCTTCGACCCCGAACTCGTGCGTCGCATGGCCGCGCGCATCGGTGGCGACATGCGATCGGTCGGCATCCACCAGGGCCTCGCCCCCGTGCTCGATGTCGTGCGCGACGCCCGCTGGGGCCGCGTCGAGGAGACGATCGGCGAGGACCCCTACCTCGTCGGCACGATCGCGACCGCCTATGTGCAGGGCATCGAGTCGACCGGCGTCATCGCGACGCTCAAGCACTTCGTCGGCTACTCGGCGTCGCGCGCAGGCCGCAACCTCGCCCCCGTCTCGGTGGGGCAGCGCGAGCTTGCGGAAGTGCTCCTGCCGCCCTTCGAGATGGCGATCCGCGAGAGCGGGGTGCGCAGCGTCATGAACGCGTACACCGACATCGACGGTGTCGCGTCGGCTGCAGACCGCCGCCTGCTCACGGAGCTCCTGCGCGACACCTGGGGCTTCGAGGGCACCGTCGTCGCCGACTACTTCGCGATCGCGTTCCTCGCGACCCTGCACGGCCATGCGGAGGGCTGGGCGGATGCCGCGGCGCTCGCGCTCGAGGCCGGCATCGATGTCGAGCTCCCGACCGTCAAGACCTTCGGTGCACCGCTCGTCGAGGCCGTGCGTGAGGGCACCGTGCCCGAGGCGCTCATCGATCGCGCACTGCGTCGCGTGCTGCTGCAGAAGCTCGAACTCGGCATGCTCGACGCCGACTGGAACCCCGTTCCTCCCGCGCTGCGGGCATCCGACGGGGTGCAGCGCGGCAGCGTCAACCTCGACTCGAGCGAGAACCGCGCGCTCGCGCGGGACCTCGCGGAGCGGGCCATCGTGCTCCTTCGCAACGACGGCGTGTTGCCGCTCACCGCGCCGAAGCGCATCGCCGTCATCGGGCCGAACGCGCACGACCCCTACGCGGTGCTCGGCTGCTATTCCTTCCCGAGCCATGTGGGCGTGCGGCATCCGGAGTTCCCCATCGGCATCGAGTTGCCGACCCTGCTCGATTCCCTTCGGGCAGAGTTCCCGGATGCCGAGATCGAGCATGCGGAGGGCACCAGTGTCGACGGTGGCGAGACCGACGGCATCGCCGCCGCGGTCGAGGCCGCGCGGAACGCCGACGTCGTGATCCTTGCCCTCGGCGACCGGGCCGGGCTCTTCGGCCGCGGCACGAGCGGCGAGGGATGCGACGCCCCCTCGCTCGAGCTGCCGGGAGCACAGCAGGTGCTCGTCGACGCCGTGCTCGACAGCGGCACTCCGACCGTCGTGACGCTGCTCGCGGGGCGCCCCTATGCGCTCGGCTCAGCCGTGTCGCGCGCGGCCGCGATCGTGCAGTCGTTCTTCCCTGGCGAGGAGGGCACCCCGGCCATCGCCGGCGTGCTCAGCGGACGCATCAACCCCAGCGGGCGCCTCCCCGTCAGCGTGCCCGCCCAGCCCGGCGCGCAGCCGACGACCTACCTTGCCTCGCCCCTCGCCCGGCCCAGCGGGGTCTCCAACATCGACCCGACCCCGGCGTTCTGGTTCGGGCACGGCCTCGGCTACTCGAACTTCGAGTGGACCTCGCTCGAGGCATCCGACGCGCAGATGACGAGCGACGGCGACGTCACAGTCTCGATCATCGTTGAGAACACGGGGGCGCGAGCCGGTGCCGACGTCGTGCAGCTGTACCTGCACGACCCCGTCGCGACCGTCGTGCGGCCCGTGCAGCGTCTCATCGGCTACGCGCGGGTCGAGCTGGATGCGGGCGAGAGCGCTCGCGTCGCCTTCACTGTGCCGGCCGACCTCGCCTCCTTCCCCGGACGGGACGGCGCACGCATCGTCGAGCCGGGGGTGATCGAGCTCGGCTTCGGGCACTCGGCCGGCGAGATCCCCCTGACCCAGCGCGTGACCCTCACGGGCGCCGTGCGGGTCGTCGATCACACCCGCGCTCTCCACCCGCGGGTGGAGGTGAGCCCGCTCGACCCCCGATGACGGCGGGCGGGCACGTGCGGGTCCGGTAGCGGTGTGCACCCGAGAGCACACGGGCGCTGCCGGACCCGCACAGCACCGTTGGCTCAGGCGACGAGGGCGGCAGTGCTCTCGCGCACGACGAGGCTCGTCGCCAGGTCCATTCGTGGCGTGCCACCGACGATCTCCCCCTGGGAGAGCCTGATCGCGAGCCGCGTCGCCTCGCTGCCCATCTGGCGGAGCGGTTGATGCACGGTCGTGAGGCGTGGGCTCACCCAGTTGGCGAGCGGGATGTCGTCGTAGCCGACGAGGGAGAGGTCGTCGGGCACCCTGAGGCCCAGCGACCTGGCCGTCTCGAGCACGCCGAGCGCCTGCAGGTCGCTCCCGGCGAAGATCGCCGTCGGCGGCTCCGGCAGGGCGAGGAGGTCGGCCGCGTGGCGGGCGCCCCCTGAGCGGTGGAAGTCGCCGAAGCGGATCCACTCCTCCTTCACCGGCAGGCCGGCCGCGTTCATGGCCGAGCGGTAGCCATCGATGCGGGCGAGCGAACACATCATGTCTTCTGGGCCCGTGATCGCCGCGATCCTCGTGTGCCCCAGGTCGATCAGGTGACGCACCGCGGCAAGGCCACCAGCCCAATTCGCGCTGCCGACCGCGGGGACCTCGGGCGAGGGATCGCCGGCCGGGTCGACGATCACGAAGGGGATCGAGCGGGTGCGCAGCGCGGCCCGCATCGGCGCAGGCAGGTCGGAGAACACGAGCACGACCGCGACGGGGCGCCGACTCAGCACACCCTCCAGCCAGTCATCGCCGGGCGCGTGACGGGTGCCGCTCTCGGTCAGCACGACGCTCATGCCGTGTTCGCCCGCGACGTCCTCCACCCCGCGGATGACCTCCATCGACCAGGCGGACTCGAGCTCGTGGAAGACGAGCTCGACGAGCCGCGAAGACGCCTGCGCCCCCTGGCGGCGTTGGTAGCCGTGCTGGTCGAGGAGCGTCTCGACGCGGCGCCTGGTGGAGGCCGCGACATCCGCTCGTCCGTTGAGCACTTTCGAGGCGGTCGCGATGGAGACCCCGGCCTCGGCCGCGAGCTCGGCGAGCGTGACGCGCGCCGCGGAGGGTGTTGACATGTCGACACGATACTGGAGTTTCGGCAGATTCTTCGAAAGTCTCGAACGGCTGGAAAGTCCGCGCGCCGTGCGATAAGTTTGGAACCACAACAATTCTCGACTGAGGAGCAGCAATGGCAACGACGCCCACCCCCGCGGACAAGTTCTCCTTCGGCCTCTGGACCGTCGGCTACAACGGGGCAGACCCCTTCGGCGGCCCCACCCGGGCCGCGCTCGACGTCGTGCACGTCGTCGAAAAACTCAAGGAACTCGGCGCATACGGGCTCACCTTCCACGACGACGACCTCTTCGCTTTCGGATCGACGGATGCCGAGCGCCAGAACCAGATCGACCGCCTGAAGCAGGTGCTCGCCGACACGGGGATCATCGTGCCCATGGTCACGACCAACCTCTTCTCTGCCCCCGTCTTCAAGGACGGCGGCTTCACCTCCAACGACCGCGCCGTGCGCCGCTTCGCCCTCCGCAAGGTGCTGCGCAACGTCGACCTCGCCGCCGAGCTCGGCGCCAAGACCTTCGTCATGTGGGGTGGACGCGAAGGAGCCGAATACGACTCGGCCAAGGACATCCGTGCCGCGCTCGAGCGCTACCGCGAAGCCGTCAACCTGCTTGGTGACTACGTGACCGACAAGGGCTACGACATCCGCTTCGCGATCGAGCCGAAGCCCAACGAGCCCCGTGGCGACATCCTGCTGCCCACGGTCGGGCACGCGATCGCGTTCATCAACACGCTCGAGCGGCCAGAGCTCGTCGGCGTCAACCCTGAAGTCGGGCACGAGCAGATGGCCGGCCTCAACTTCGCGGCCGGCATCGCCCAGGCGCTCGACTGCGGCAAGCTCTTCCACATCGACCTCAACGGGCAGCGCGGCATCAAGTACGACCAGGACCTCGTCTTCGGCCACGGCGACCTGCATAACGCCTTCGCCCTCGTCGACCTGCTCGAGAACGGTGGCCCCGGCGGCGGCCCCGCCTATGACGGCCCGCGCCACTTCGACTACAAGCCCTCCCGCACCGAAGACGAGACGGGCGTCTGGGAGTCCGCCGCGGCCAACATGCGCACCTACCTCCTGCTCAAGGAGCGCGCCGCGGCCTTCCGCGCCGACCCCGAGGTGCAGGAAGCGCTCGAGGCCGCGCGGGTGACCGAGCTCGCGCAGCCGACGCTCGGTTCCGGGGAGAGCTACGACGACCTCATCGCCGACCGCAGCGCCTTCGAGGACTTCGACGCCGACGCCTACTTCAACGGCAAGGGCTTCGGCTTCGTGCGCCTGCAGCAGCTCGCGACCGAGCACCTCCTTGGAGCGCACTAGGGATGCTCGTCGCAGGAGTCGACTCGTCGACCCAGAGCTGCAAAGTCGTCATCCGTGACGCCAAGACGGGCGCGCTGAAACGCTACGGCCGGGCACCCCACCCGGACGGCACGGAGGTCGACCCCGAAGCCTGGTGGCTCGCCCTGCGGCAGGCCATCACGGCGGCCGGTGGACTCGCGGATGTCGCGGCGATCTCGATCGGCGGCCAGCAGCACGGTCTCGTGGCGCTCGACGCCGGGGGCCGCGTCATCCGCCCTGCCCTGCTCTGGAACGACACCCGAAGCGCCGACGCGGCCCTCGCGCTGCGCTCGGAGCTCGGCGATGCCGAACTCGCGGCCCGCACGGGGAGTGTGCCCGTCGCCTCCTTCACGTCGACCAAGCTGCGCTGGCTGCGGGATGCCGAGCCCGAGAATGCGGCGCGGGTCGCGGCCGTCGCGCTCCCCCACGACTGGCTGACGTGGCGCCTGCGCGGCTTCGGGCCCGAGAACCCGCAGCTCGACGAACTCGTGACCGACCGCTCCGACGCGAGTGGGACGGGCTACTTCGACCCCGCGCGCGGCGACTATGACCGCGAGCTGCTGGCCGTCGCCCTCGGAAACTCAGGAATCACGCTTCCCTCGGTGCTTGCCGCGCATGATTCGAGGCAGGTGGCAGCGCAGATTCCTGAATTTCCGTTGCCCGAGTCGCTCATCGTGGGTGCCGGCGCTGGCGACAACGCCGCCGCCGCGCTCGGCCTCGACGCGCGACCCGGTGACGTCGTCGTCTCGCTCGGCACGAGCGGCACGGTCTTCGCGGTCTCTCCCACGGCCGTCGCCGACGAGACCGGCACGGTGGCAGGCTTCGCGGATGCCACGGGCGAGTTCCTTCCCCTCGTCGCCACCCTCAACGCCGCGCGCGTGCTCGACGCGATCGCGGGGCTCCTCGGCGTCGACCACGCGGAACTCGGGGCCCTCGCGCTGCAGGCGGATGCGGCATCCGGCCCCGTGCTCGTGCCCTGGTTCGAGGGCGAACGCACCCCGAATCTGCCCAACGCGACGGCGACCCTGAGCGGGCTCACGCTCGGCACGACGACCCGACCCGCGCTCGCGCGTGCCGCGGTCGAGGGCATGCTCTGCGGCCTCGCCGACGGGCTCGATGCCGTGCTCGCGCAGGGGGTCACGGCGGAGCGCGTGCTGCTCATCGGCGGGGCGGCCGGCAACCCGGCCGTGCAGGCGATTGCGGCGCAGGTCTTCGGTGTGCCGGTCACGGTGCCCGTCGCGGGCGAGTACGTCGCCGACGGTATGGCGCGCCAGGCAGCGTGGGCGCTCACGGGGGTACGCCCCGAGTGGCCCGTCGCGTTGGCGAGCGAACTCGCGGTCGACCACCGGCCTGAGATCCGCGAGCGCTACGCCCGGGCGCGGGATGCGGCGGCCCAGACGGTCTGAGGCACGAGCATCCCGGCCCCGAGTGGCCAAACTTTCGGCCAACGCGCCCCGGGAAGCCGAAAGTTTGGCCACTCATCGGGTTGGGGCGGGGTCAGTCGCGGGGCAGGTGCCGTTCGAGGAACTCGTTGCCGAACTTGCCTGAGGGGTCGAGCCGCGCGCGCAGCGCCGCGAAGGCGGCCGCGCGGGGGTAACGGCCCGACACGTCGCCCGCCGCGAAGAGCTTGCCCCAGTGCGGCCGCGGCGCGAAGGGGGCGAGCGCATCCTCGAGCGTCGGCAGCAGCGCCTCGACCTCGGGCTGGCGCGGCTGCCAGGTGAAGTGCAGGCCGAGCACGTCGCATCCGTAGGCCGGGCTCAGCCACAGTGCGTCCGCCGCGACCGTGCGCATCTCGGCGACCAGCAGGAGGGGCGCGATGCGGTCGGCGAGCGAACGGACGGCGCGGATCGCGTCGGCGGCGTGCGCGCGGGGCACGAGGTATTCGCTCTGCAGCTCGTCCCCATTGGAGGGCGTGAACGCGAGCCTGAAGTGCGGCAGCCGGTCGAGCCAGCGTCCCGGCGTGCCGAGTTGCGGGGTGCAGTTGACGGGCGAGACGCCGGGCAGCGGATGCCGCTCCCCATCGGCCAGCACGCCACCGAAGGTGGGCAGGGGCGCGTCACGGTCGGGCCTGCGCTTGAACCAGGCTTGGCCGATCGCCTCTGGGTCCTGCCAGGTTGTGAAGAGGCTCACGCTGTAGGCGGCGGAGGTCACGGCCTCGAGGCCATCGAGGGCGGCGGCCAGTGGCATCCGCTCGATGACGTGCTGCTCGATCTCGTAGCTCGGTTCGATGTCGAGGGCGACGGCGGTCACGATGCCGAGCGCGCCGAGCGAGACGACGGCGCCGTCGAAGTCGGGGTCACCGCGGCGAAGTGTGAGGAGCGAGCCGTCGGCCGTCACGAGGTCGAGCGCGGCCACGGCGGAGGCGAGGTTGCCGGTGCGGTCACCCGAGCCGTGAGTGCCGGTCGCGATGGCCCCGCCGAGGGAGATGTGTGGGAGGGAGGCGAGATTGCCGAGCGCCCACCCTTCCGCTTCGAGCGTCTGGGCGAGATCGCCGTAGCGCATGCCGGCGGGCGCCGTGACGGTGCGCGCGTCGGCATCGATCGTGACAGTGCCCGCGAGTGATGCCGTGGAGAGGAGTTCGTGCCGCGTGTCGGCCACGGTGTTGAAGGAGTGGCGTGTGCCGAGGGCACGGATGCGCTCGGCCGCGTCGACGATGCGCCTCACCTCGTCGACGGTCGAGGGTTCGTGCAGCCGGGTCGCCGAGTAGCGCAGGTTGCCCGCCCAGTTGTGGCCGGTCATACGGCTCGTGCGTCTGCCTCGATCGTCTCCGCCAGCAGCAGGAGTGCCTGCACGACGGTCGCTCGCACGATCTCGACGGGCTCACCCTCGAAGCGGTAGTGCTCGACGCGCTCCCCGTTCGGCCCGAAGATGCCGATGAAGACGGTGCCGACGGGCTGCCCGTCCTGCTCGTCTGGACCGCCCACACCCGTCACGGCGACCGCCAGGTCGGCGCCGGTCGCCTCGGCCACTCCGCGCGCCATCTCGGCCGCCGCGCTCTCGCTGACGACGGGCCCCGGCGTCACGCCCAGCACGCGGTACTTGGTCTCACGCTGGTAGGCGACGACGCCGCCGCGGAACCACTCGGACGACGACTCCCCTGCACCGAGTGCTGTCGCGATCTGACCCGACGTCAGTGACTCGGCGCACGCCACGACACGGTCGTCCACCGCGTCGCCCACACGCTTCACCAGGCTCTTGATCTCGTCATCGTGGTCCATAGACATGCCCCCAGTCTTCACCGCCCGCGCCTCTCGGGTGTTCAGCGAACGCTCGGCCAGCCATCAATCACGCGATGGCTGCGCGCTGAATCACGCGACGCCGATGGCGGCCCACGACACGGGCGGAAGGGTCACGGTGAGGGTGTCGCCATCGAGGAAGACCTCCTCGAGCGCCCGCAGCCCGACGCGGTCCTGCTGCGCGAGCGTGTTCTTGGCGTAGACGTCGTCGTCGTGGAGCACCTGGGCTTCGGTCACCCGGTTCACGCCGAGGTCGCGCACGTCGATCGTGATGGTGGCGGGCTCGCTCGTGCTGCGGTTGACGAGGAAGACGGATGCCGCACCATCGTCATCGACGGTCGCCACGGAGTCGACGACATCCGCTTCGCCGTAGAGGGCTGTCTCGTAGCGGTCGGAGGCGATGACGGGGCGGATGACGCTGCCCCGCGCCATCCGAGACGTCACGGAGAAGGGGAAAAAGGTCGTCTGGCGCCAGACGTCACCGCCGGGCTCGGTCATGATGGGTGCGATCACGTTGACGAGCTGGGCGAGGGATGCGCTCGTGACGCGGTCGTGGTGCTTCAGCAGGGTGATGAGCAGGTTGCCGAGCACGACGGCATCGGCGACGGAGTAGACGTCTTCCAGTTGGCGTGGCGCGATGGGCCACTCGGTCTCGCTCACCTCGTCGCTCTCCTTGTGCTCGTCGAGGTACCAGATGTTCCACTCGTCGAAGCTGAGCTGCATGGTCTTGTCGGAGCGCTTCTTGTGCTTGACGTGATCGGCGGTCGCGACGACGGTCGAGATGAAGTACTCCATGTCGAGCGAGCTGGCGAGGTAGCTGCCGAGGTCGCCGCCTCGCTCCTGGTAGTAGGCGTGGCAGGAGACGTAGTCGACGTGGCCGTAGGCGTGCTCGAGCACGACCCGCTCCCACTCGCCGAAGGTCGGCATGGATGAGCTGGAGCTGCCGCACACGACGAGCTCGAGGTCCTTCTGGGTCATCTTCATGGCGGCGGCCGTGCGGGCGGCGAGCTTGCCGTAGTCGTCGGCGCTCATCGCGCCCACCTGCCAGGGGCCATCCATCTCGTTTCCGAGGCACCACATCCGGATGTCGTAGGGCTCCGCGGCACCGTTGGCGATGCGCAGGTCGCTCAGCCGGGTGCCGGAGGGGTGGTTCGCGTACTCGAGCAGGTCGAGCGCCTCAAGGACGCCCCGCGTGCCGAGGTTGACGGCCATCATGATCTCGCTGCCCGTGAGCTTGGCCCACCGGGCGAACTCGTCGACGCCCACCTGGTTGGTCTCAAGCGAGTGCCAAGCGAGGTCCCGCCGCACGGGGCGCTGATCGCGCGGCCCGATGCCGTCTTCCCAGCGGTACCCCGAGACGAAATTGCCGCCGGGATAGCGAATGGTCGTGGTGCCGAGCTCCTTGACCAGCTCGATGACGTCGGTGCGGAAGCCGTCTTCGTTCGCGGTCGCGTGGTTCGGCTCATAGATGCCGTCGTAGACGCAGCGGCCGAGGTGCTCGACGAAGGAGCCGAAGATACGCCGGTTGATGCGGGTGACGATCGCCGACCGGTCGATGACAAGTGTTGCCTTAGCCAATATCCGCTCCCTCTGTCTCCTGTACCCAGTGTTGTGTCCCACGTCCCCGCTGCCGCGGTGCACTTCAGGCGAGTCGCGATCCACATGGCGCTTCCCGCCGGGACCCGCTGCAACGTCGGAGATTCGGCGACACACCGCGACGAGCGGATACCTCAAGCGGCGTGTCGCCGAATCTCCGACGTTGCGCGGCATCCGTGCAAACATGACGTGTCGGCAGAAGGGGGAACGGATGAACCGCTCGAGCCGAACACGCTATGCGCTGGACCTCGAGCGACGAAGTGTCGCTCGAGTCTCAGCCGGTCGATGAGACGGTCGCGTTCTCGCAATCGGCCGGCTGACGCCGCCGCGCTACGCGGCCCTCGGGCCGCCGGTCCAGGGTCGCAGCCACAGCGCTATGACCGCGATGAGCGATGCCTGGCCGAGCATCGAGTAGAACACCCAGAACGACGACTGGCCGCCACTCGTACCGAAGGTGTCTGCGACGCCCATGCCCATCGAGAAGGTGCCCATCCACTGGAAGAAGATCGCAGCAGCGACGATTCCCAACGTGAGCAGGAGCATCCGCCGGGCGCTGAGCCATGCCGGCCCGATGACGCCGAGCACACACGGGGCAAGCGCCGCGAGGCCCCAGCACACCGTCCAGATTCCCAGCATCGTGAGCGAAGAGCCGAGCTCGCCCGCGTCGTCCATGCGCGCTCGGATCTCAGCGGCCGTCATCCCCGGCATGAGTGCTTCGGGCATCCACACGTAGCCGTCCAGGAATCCGAGGGCGACCACCACGAGGAGGGCAGCGGATGCCGCGACACCGAGCACGACGCGCTGCCCGCGCCCGAGCATCCGCTCACCCGTGTGCGGTTCGGCGGTGCGGCGCCGGCTGAAGAGCAGCACCACCCCGACGACCGCCGCAACGAGCGCGACGATCGCGACCACCGCGCCGAGCCACGCGATACCCGTGATGGCGTACATGCCGGTGAACCAGCATCCGAAGAGCGCGACGCCCGCGCTCAGGATGAGCGTGCCTCCGAGGCGCGGATAGTCGAGTGAGTGCTCGCGAGGGATGCTCATGCCGACAGTCAACAGGAAACCTCGCCCCGCCGCTCGGGTAACCGCGTTGACGCACGGCTTGTCAGCTACGACTGCGAGCAGCGCGCGAAGCCGCATTACCGACCGCAATGAGAACCCTCACATCGGGCAAGGATGCGTCCCGGCCGTACCACTTATGGCCCTTTGTGGCTGTTATCGATCCGTGACAAGTCATCGTTGCCAGAGCTGAATGTGAGCGCTAACATTCTGTCATCCAGAACGAGCTGGACACCCGGATGTCGCCCGCACCACACGACACCGCGGGATCACTGAACAAGGGAGTTTGGGTTGATCAAGAAATTCACGGGTGTGGCCGCCACTGCCGCCATGCTCATTGCACTCACCGGCTGCGCCGGAGGCGGCGACTCTGGGGCACAGGGCGGAGAGGGCGGCAACGAAGACATCGTCGTCGGCTTCGCACAGGTCGGCGCCGAGAGCGGATGGCGCACCGCCAACACGACCGACATCAAGCGTGCCTTCGAGGAGGCGGGCATCGAGCTCAAGTTTTCCGACGCCCAGCAGAAGCAGGAGAACCAGATCAAGGCGCTCCGCAGCTACATCCAGCAGCAGGTCGACGTGATCGCGTTCTCCCCCGTCGTCGAGTCCGGCTGGGACACGGTGCTCAAGGAGGCCAAGGACGCTGGCATCCCCGTCGTGCTGACCGACCGCGCGGTCGACTCGGAGGATGAGTCGCTCTATGTCTCGTTCCTCGGCTCGGACTTTATCCTTGAGGGCGAGCGGGCCGGCGAGTGGGTCAACAGCGAGTTCGCCGACGCCGACCAGGTCAACATCGTCGAGCTGCAGGGCACGACGGGTGCGGCTCCCGCCAACGACCGCGCCGAAGGCTTCCGCAACGTCGTGACCGACCCGAAGTTCGAGGTCGTCGCCTCGCAGACGGGCGACTTCACGAGGGCCGGCGGCAAGCAGGTCATGGAGGCCTTCCTCAAGTCGAACCCCGACATCGACCTCGTCTACGCCCACAACGATGACATGGGCCTCGGCGCGATCGAGGCGATCGAGGCGGCCGGGTTGGTTCCGGGCGAGGACATCACGATCGTCACGGTCGACGCGGTCAAGGACGGCATGCAGGCCCTCGCCGATGGCAAGATCAACTTCATCGTGGAGTGCTCGCCGCTCCTCGGCGACCAGCTGGTCGAGATCGTGCAGAAGGTCGTCGCGGGCGAGGATGTCGAGAAGCGCATCGTGACGGAGGAGACGACGTTCACGCAGGAGCAGGCCGTCGAGGCCCTGCCCAACCGGCAGTACTAAGCGCGAACCTTTCAGAATTCAGGAAGGCCTGCCTTCCTGAATTCTGAAAGGGCACCCGAGTTTTCTCAATGAGGAGAGACATGAGCGAGACCAGCCCTGCCCCCGTCGTGGAGATGCGAGACATCTCGATCAGCTTCCCCGGCGTCAAGGCGCTCGATTCGGTGAGCTTTCGCATGTTCCCTGGCGAGGTCCATTCACTCATGGGCGAGAACGGGGCGGGCAAGTCCACCCTCATCAAGGCGCTGACCGGCGTCTACCCCATCGATTCCGGCGCCATCATGCTCGCGGGCGAGCCGCTCAGCGTGAACGGCCCGGCGCAGGCGCAGGATGCGGGAATCAGCACGGTCTACCAGGAGGTCAACCTGCTTTCCAACCTCTCGGTCGCCGAGAACATCATGCTCGGGCGGGAACCCCGTCGCTTCGGCCTGATCGACTGGGCGTCAACGCGGCGTCGTGCGGCGGAGGTGCTCGCGGGCCTCAACCTCGACATCGACCCCGCCTCCCCCCTCAGCTCGCACTCGCTCGCGGTGCAGCAGCTCGTCGCCATCGCTCGAGCCATTGACATTCGCGCCAAGGTACTGATCCTCGATGAGCCGACCTCGAGCCTCGATGCGGATGAGGTGGCCGAGCTCTTCCGCGTCATCCGCCGGCTCAAGGACGACGGGGTTGCAATCCTCTTCGTGAGCCACTTCCTCGACCAGGTCTACGAGATCGCCGACCGGCTCACGGTGCTGCGCAATGGAGCGCTCGTCGGCGAGTACCGCACCGAGGAGATCCTCCGCATCGAGCTCGTGCACAAGATGATTGGCAAGGACATCGAGCTGCTCGAGCGGCTCGAAACCCGTTCGAAGTCGCTCGACAGCACTGACTCCGCGGGAAGTGCGCCGTACCTCACTGCGCACGAGATTGGCCGCAAGGGCTCCGTCGAGCCAACCTCGCTCACCATCCACCAGGGAGAGGTCGTCGGCCTCGCTGGCCTCCTCGGCTCGGGCCGCACGGAACTTGCACGGCTCCTCTCGGGCGCCGACCGCGCCGAGACGGGAACCCTGACGGTCGCCGGAAGCCAGCGCCGCTTCCGCTCCCCGCGAGCGGCCCTCAAGAGGCGCATCGCGTATTCGAGCGAGGACCGCAAGCGTGAGGGCATCGTCGACGACCTGACGGTGCGCGACAACATCGTGCTGGCGCTGCAGAGCGACCGCGGCTGGTTTCGCCCGATCCCGAAGCGCAGGCGAGACGAACTGGCGACGAGCTACATCTCCGCCCTCGGCATCCGCCCGGCCGACCCCAACGCGCTCGTGCGCAACCTGAGCGGCGGCAACCAGCAGAAGGTGCTCCTCGCGAGATGGCTCGCGGTCGCGCCGCGGCTCCTGATCCTCGACGAGCCGACGCGAGGAATCGATGTCGGCGCGAAAGCGGAGATCCAGCGACTCGTCGCCAACCTCGCGGAGGAGGGCATGTCGGTCGTCTTTATCTCGGCGGAACTCGAAGAGGTGCTGCGCCTGAGCCACCGCATCGCCGTCATGCGCGACCGCCGCAAGGTCGCCGATTTCGTGAATGAAGACGTGACGGTCGGCGAGATCATGACCCTCATTGCGAGCGGCTCCGAGGACGACACGGATGCCGTCGCCACGACCGTGGGAGCCGGGGCATGAGCAGCGCGCAGCTCGGTGGCCGCCAGGGCCTC
The DNA here is from genome assembly GCF_008001035.1 of Salinibacterium sp. dk2585. NCBI lineage: Bacteria > Bacillati > Actinomycetota > Actinomycetes > Micrococcales > Microbacteriaceae > Salinibacterium > Salinibacterium sp. dk2585. The sequence goes on along the minus strand of NZ_CP042856.1, from coordinate 682,378 downwards.
GCGAGCCGAGCACTGCACAGCCGCCTCTTCTGGCCGATCGTGACCCTGCTCGCCCTCTTCGCCCTCAACGTGATCGTGTCGCCGTCATTCCTCGCCATCCGCGTGCACGATGGCCACCTCTTCGGCAGCCTCATAGACATCCTTCGCAATGGCGCGCCCACGCTGCTCGTCGCGCTCGGCATGACGGTCGTGATCGCGACGCGCGGCATCGATCTCTCGGTCGGCGCGGTCGTGGCGATCGCGGGTGCCCTCGCCTGCACGATCATCGCCGACTCGCCAGACCCCGGCAGCGTCGCGACGGTCGTGACCGCCGTCGCCGTCGCCCTCGGCTTCTCCCTGCTGCTCGGGGCGTGGAACGGCCTGCTCGTCGCGGCCCTCGGCATCCAGCCCATCATCGCCACGCTCATCCTGATGACGGCTGGCCGGGGCATCGCGATGCTCATCACGGAGGGCCAGATCATCACAGTCTCGAGCCCCGCCTACAAGGTCATCGGCGGCGGGTACTGGCTCGGCCTGCCTGCCTCGATCATCATCGCGGGCGGCATGTTCATCGTTGCGGCGCTCCTGACGCGTCGCACCGCACTCGGTCTCCTCATCGAGTCGGTCGGCATCAATCCGGCGGCAAGCCGTCTCGCGGGGGTGCGTGCGCGCAGCATCACATGGACCGTCTACATCTTCAGCGGCCTCTGCGCCGGTGTCGCCGGCCTCATGATCAGCTCCAACGTCACGGCGGCCGACGCCAACAACGCGGGCCTCTGGATCGAGATGGACGCGATCCTCGCGGTCGTGATCGGCGGCACCTCGCTCATGGGCGGGCGCTACTCACTCACGGGCACCCTCGTGGGCGCCTTCATCATCCAGACCCTCACGACGACGGTCTACACGATCGGCATCGCTCCCGAGATCACGCTCGTGTTCAAGGCCCTCGTCGTGATCGCCGTCTGCCTCCTGCAGTCGCCCGCCATGCGGGAACGGATGCGCCGGCGCGCGAGGACCACAACCCCGGCGACAGCAAAGGCGGTTGCGTCATGACCACGACCCTCCCTCCCGTGAAGGCGTTCTCGAGCCGCAGTCGCCTGGCACGCCTGATCCCGTCGTCGCGTTACACCTCGGTGCTCGTGACCCTGGTGCTGCTGGTCGCGATGTTCGCCGTGGGCGCGAGCCGCTACCGCGGGTTCGCCTCGGGCCAGGTCGTCATGAACCTCTTCATCGACAACGCCTTCCTCATCGTGCTCGCGGTCGGCATGACCTTCGTGATCCTCACGGGTGGCATCGACCTGTCGGTGGGCGCTGTCGTGGCGCTTTCGACCATGATCACGGCCACCCTGTTGCGCGACGGCTGGAGCCCTCTCGCCGTTATCGTCGTCGTGCTGCTCGCGACCTCCACCCTCGGCCTCCTAGTGGGCCTCGTCATCCACTACTTCGATATCCAGCCCTTCATCGCGACGCTCGCCGCGATGTTCCTCGCGAGGGGTCTCTGCTACGTCATCAGCCTCGACTCGATCTCGATCACCGACCCGTTCTTCGTGGCGCTCGCGCAGACCCGCATCCCGCTCGCGGACCGCCTCAGCATCACGCCGACCGTCATCGTCGCGGTCGCAGTCGTCGTGATCGCCTTCATCGTGCTGCACTTCACGCGCACGGGCCGCACGGTCTACGCGATCGGCGACGGCGGGGCCTCGGCGCACCTCATGGGACTTCCGGTCGTGCGCACCAAGGTGCTCGTCTACGTCATCAGCGGCTTCTGCTCGGGCGTCGCCGGCATCCTCTTCAGCCTGTACACGCTCTCCGGCTACAGCCTGACGGCCGTCGGCATGGAGCTCGAGGCGATCGCCGCCGTCGTGATCGGCGGCACGCTCCTCACGGGCGGCTACGGCTTTGTGCTGGGCTCGCTCCTCGGCGTGCTCGTGCTCGGCACGATCCAGACCATCATCAGTTTCGACGGCACACTCAGCTCCTGGTGGACGAAGATCGTGATCGGCGGCCTGCTGCTGCTCTTCATCATCCTGCAGCGCATTCTCACCGCCCGCCGGCGCTGAGAACGGTCATCGCCGCGATGGACGGGCATAATTCAAGAAGGGCGGATGCTGGGGGCGTGCACGAGTGAGCGGTGAAGACAAGGCGCGGTCCGCCAATATCTTCGACGTCGCACGGCTCGCGGGGGTGTCTCACCAGACCGTCTCCCGGGTCGTCAACGACCATCCGAGCGTGCGCCCCGCGACGCGCAAGCGGGTCGAGGACGCGATCCGGCAGCTGCGCTACCGCCCGAGCACGAACGCGCGGGCCCTCGTCACCCGCCGTTCCCGCACGATCGGGGTCATCACGACGGGCAGCCCCGACTACGGGCCCTCCGCGACCCTGCAGGCGCTCACGGAGGCCTCCCGCAGCGCGCGCTACACCATCAGCATCACGAGCATGCTGCAGGCCGACCCCGTCTCGATGCGCGCCGCCGTCGAGACGCTGCTCTCGCAGAGCATCGAGGCCATGGTGCTCATCGCCGCCCATCGCGGCGCGCTCGACGCCATCCAGGGCCTCGACCTCGGCGTGCCGCTCGTGGCGGTCGACAGCAGCGCCCGCCCCGGCTTCCACAGTGTCTCGATCGACCAGTTCGAGGGCGCCCGTCTCGCGACGCAACACCTCATCGAACTCGGCCACCGGGAGATCGTGCATCTCGCGGGGCCGCAGCATTCGATGGATGCCACGGAACGCGAGCGTGGCTGGCGCGCTGCGCTCTCGCACGCCGGTCTCGTCGCCCGGGCGCCGCTCGAGGGCGACTGGACCCCGCGGAGCGGCTACGAGAGAGGACTCCACCTGGCGGCATCCCGGGGCTTCACGGCGATCGTGAGCGGCAACGACCAAATGGCCCTTGGGGCGATGTTCGCGCTCAAGGAGCGTGGCATCCGCGTTCCCGAGGATGTGAGCGTGATCGGCTTCGACGACATCCCCGAGGCCGCCTTCTTCACTCCCCCGCTCACGACCATGCATCAGGATTTCGCGGGCCTGGGGGGCGACATCATGGCGAGGCTGCTCGAGCTGCTCGACGATGGCGACCTCCCCGATGCGCGGGCGCCCCACGTGCCGGGCCTCGTGCTGCGACGCTCCACCGCGCCGCTGCGGCCCTGAGCTGGGCCCGCTCGCTCACTCCTCGAGCGGCGGCACCGAACGTGGACGCACGACGGCCCACACGATCACGACGCCGAGCACCGACGCGCCACCCATGACGATGGCCATGGGCGTCGCCGTTGCGACCCCCATGACGCCGACGAGGGGCGAGATGACGCCGGCAAGCCCGAAGTTGAGGGCGCCGAGGAGGGATGCCGCGGTGCCGGCCTCCTTGCCGTGGTGCGCGAGGGCCAGCACCTGCACGGCGGGAAAGCCGAATCCGCAGGCCGTGATGTAGAACCACAGCGGGATGAGCGTGCCCCAGAGCCCGGCACCCGCCTGGTCGAGCGACACGATGGTGATCGCCATCGCGAGCTGCACGCTGGTAACACCGACGAGCACCCACTGCGGGCCGACGCCGTGGCGGGCCATGAGGCGCGAACTGGTCTGCACGCCGAGCACGACACCCACCGAGTTGATGCCGAAGAGTAGGCCGTACTGCTGCGGGCTGAAGCCGTAGACGCCCTGGAACAGGAAGGATGAACTCGAGAGGTAGGCAAAGAGTCCTGTGAAGCTCATCGCTCCGACGATCGCCGCCCCGACGAAGACCCGGTCGGTGAAGAGGGCGCGGTAGCGGGAGCGCATCGTGCTGTGACCGGGTACACGCCGGGCGGATGCGGGCCGTGTCTCGGTGATGAGCAGGAGAACCGCCCCAACAACGAGCACGGCGTAGCCGGCTAGTACCCAGAAGATGCCCCGCCAGTCGGTGATGCGCAGCAGCTGTGAACCGATCACGGGCGCGAGGATCGGCGCGAGGCCGTTCACGAGCGCGAGGCGCGACAGCATCGTGACGAGCCGCTTGCCACCGAAGAGATCTCGCACCATCGCCATCGCGACGACACCGCCCGCGGCCGCGCCGAAGCCCTGCAACACGCGGAAGACGCCGAGCCACGCGATATCGGGAGCGAGCGCCGCGCCGATGCTCGCGGCGATGTGCACGGTCGTCGCGAGGATGAGGGGAAGCCTGCGGCCGACCTTGTCGCTCCACGGGCCCACCAGGAGCTGGCCGAGGGCGAAGCCGATGGTCGTGCCGGTCAGCGTGAGCTGGATCGCAGCCGCGCCGACGCCCAGGTCGCGCTCGAGGGCGGGGAACGCCGGCAGGTACAGGTCGATCGTGAAGGGGCCGAGGGCCGTGAGCGTGCCGAGCACGAGCACGTAGACCAGCCGCTGGCGGGAGGTGAGCGCGTCACCCGGGTGCGGACGCTTGTCCTTCAGGTCCCCGGGAGTGATGACGGGGATGGAATTGGTCTGGCTCACACGGTTCCTTGATCGATGACAGAGGAGAAGCCTAACGCCAGGGAGCAACGATGCCAGCCGCCCCGAGAGACGGCCGGCATCGCGAGGAGCAACAGGTCAGTCGCCCGCGGGGCCCACCTTGGTGTCGGCCTTCACGGCATCCGGCTTGCCGGACTCGACGGTGGCCACGCCCGTGGTCCTGTCGAGCACCGTCTTGTTCCTGGGGGCGGCACGCCGGCCACTCGAACGACGCTTGTTGAAGACGTCGAACGCGACGGCGAGCAGCAGCACCATGCCCTTGATGAACTGCTGGTAGTCGGTGCTGACGCCCATGAGCGACATGCCGTTGTTGAGCACACCCATGATGAGGCCACCCGTGATGGCGCCCGTGACGGTACCGATACCACCCGTGACGGCGGCACCACCGATGAAGGCTGCCGCGATCGCGTCGAGCTCAAACAGGTTGCCCGCGCCGGGGCCGGCCGAGTTGAGGCGACCCGTGAAGACGAGACCCGCGAGGGCCGCCAGCACACCCATGTTGACGAAGAGGTAGAAGTCGACCTTCTGCGTCTTGATGCCCGAGAGCTGCGCAGCGTGCAGGTTGCCTCCGCGAGCGTAGACGTGGCGCCCGAAGACGCTGCGGTTCATGACGGCCGTGTAGATGACCACGAGGGCGCCGAGCACGATCAGCACGATCGGGGTGCCGCGCGAGCCGGGCGCGATGCCGAGCAGGTAGGTCAGGCCGATCACGAGCACACCCGTGAACGCGAGCTTGGCAACGAACCAGCTGAGCGGCTCGCTCTCGAGGCCGTGCTTGACGCGCGACATCCGCCCCTTGACCTGCGATGCGATGAGCATGATGAGCGCGAGGATGCCGAGGCCGACCGTGATCCACTCGGCAGGCGAGGAGCTCGCGGGGAACAACTGCGGGAACACGTAGCCACCACCGAGCTGGCGGTATTCATTGGGGAACGGCGTGATGCGCTGGTTGCCCAGCACGATCTGCGTGAGGCCTCGGAAGATCAGCATGCCCGCGAGCGTCACGATGAAGGCGGGGATGCCGACGAAGGCGATCCAGAAGCCCTGCCATGCGCCCACGAGCGCGCCGATCACGAGCGAGGCGATGATCGCGACCCACCAGGGCGCGCCCCAGTCCTGGATCATGATGCCCGACATCGCGCCGACGAATGCCGCGACCGACCCGACGGAGAGGTCGATGTGGCCGGCGATGATGACCATCACCATGCCGATCGCGAGGATCAGGATGTAGCTGTTCTGCACGATGATGTTCGACACGTTGCCGGCCGTCAGCAGGCGTCCATCCGTGAGGATCTGGAACAGCACCACGATCACGATGAGCGCGATGAAGATACCGATCTGGCGCATTCGGCTGGCGAGGAAGCCCACCGATTCCTTGAGCACGCTCATCTACTTTTCCTTCTCTTTGGTCATGTATTGCATGAGTGCTTCCGGTGTTGCATCCTGGATGCTCATCTCGCCCGTGATGTGGCCCTCCGACAGCGCGTAGATGCGGTCGGAGATGCCGAGGAGCTCGGGGAGTTCGGAGGAGATCACGATGACCGCCTTCCCCTCTGCCGCGAGCCTGTTGATGATCGTGTAGATCTCGTACTTCGCGCCGACGTCGATGCCGCGCGTCGGCTCGTCGAGGATCAGCACGTCGGGGTCGGAGAACATCCACTTGGAGAGCACGACCTTCTGCTGGTTTCCACCCGACAGCTGGCCTGTGACGGATGCGACCGAGGGCGCCTTGATGTTCATGCTCTTGCGGTAGTCGGATGCGACGAGGTACTCCTTGTTGTCGTCGACCCAGCCCGCCTTCGAGAGCTTGCCGAGCGCCGCCGCGGAGATGTTGCGCTTGATGTCCTCAATGAGGTTGAGCCCGTAGCGCTTGCGGTCTTCGGTCGCGTAGGCGATGCCGGCGTCGATCGCGTCAGAGACCGTGCGCACCTTGACCTCCTCGCCGCGCACGAAGACGCGCCCCGAGATGCCGGAGCCGTAGGAGCGGCCGAAGATGCTCATGGCGAGCTCGGTGCGGCCGGCGCCCATGAGGCCCGCGATGCCGACGACCTCGCCGGCCCGCGCCGTGAGGTTAGCGCCGTGGATCACGACGCGGTCATGCTCGGTCGGGTGGCGCACGGTCCAGTCCTCGACGCGGAAGATCACCTCGCCGATCTTGGGGGTGCGGTCGGGGTAGCGGTGCTCGAGGTCGCGGCCGACCATCCCCTTGATGATGCGGTTCTCAGAGATCTCGTCGCTGTGCATGTCGAGCGTCTCGATCGCGCGGCCGTCACGGATGATGGTGACCTTGTCGGCGATTGCCTTGATCTCGTTGAGCTTGTGGCTGATGATGATCGACGTGATCCCCTGCTTCTGCAGGTGCTTGATCAGATCGAGCAGGTGGGCCGAGTCCTCGTCGTTGAGCGCCGCCGTGGGCTCATCCAGGATGAGGAGCTTGACCTCCTTCGACAGTGCCTTCGCGATCTCTACGAGCTGCTGCTTTCCGACGCCGATGTCGGTGATCTTGGTCGTGGGATTGTCGCTCAGCCCAACGCGCGCGAGCAGTTTCGCGGCCTCGAGGTTGGTCTTGTTCCAGTCGATGAAGCCCCCGCGCTGGATCTCGTTGCCGAGGAATATGTTCTCGGCAATCGAGAGGTACGGGCTCAGGGCCAGCTCCTGGTGGATGATGACGATGCCGCTCTTCTCGCTGTCACGGATGTCGCGAAAGCTGACCGGCTCGCCCTCAAAAAGGATCTCGCCCTCATAGGTGCCGTACGGGTACACACCCGAGAGCACCTTCATGAGGGTGGACTTGCCCGCCCCGTTCTCGCCGCAGATCGCATGGATCTCACCGCGGGCGACGGAGAGGTTGACGTCCTGCAGCGCTTTCACGCCGGGGAACGTCTTGGTGATGCTGCGCATCTCGAGAATGTTCGCGACCATTCCCTGCCTCTATTCCTTGTCGTTGTGACGGATGCCGGTGGGGCGCATCCCTGCGCCCCACCGGCTGGTGCGTGTCTTACTCGAAGGTGCCTTCGTCGTAGTACCCGCTGTCGATGAGTACCTCGACGTAGTTGTCGGCGGTGACGATCTGCGACTCAAGGAGGTACGACGGCACGACCTTCTCGCCGTTGTTGTACGTCTCGGTGTCGTTGACCTCAGGCTCCTCACCGCCCAGCACAGCATCCACCATCTCGACGGCCTGCGCACCCAGGAGGCGCGTGTCCTTGAAGATGGTCGAGTACTGCTCGCCCGCGATGATCGACTTGATGGAGCCCTCTTCAGCGTCCTGTCCGGTCACGATCGGCAGGTCGTTCGCCGAGTAGCCACCGGCCGTGAGCGCCGAGATGATGCCGATCGAAAGGCCGTCGTAGGGCGAGAGCACGCCGTCGAGCTGGGTGCCGCCGATGATCGTCAGCAGGTCATCCATGCGGGCCTGGGCGCGCGAGGCCTCCCAGCGCAGGATGGCGGCCTGCTCGAACTCGGTCTGGCCCGAGGGAACCGTGATGACGCCGCCCTCCATGTAGGGCTCGAGCACCGACATGGCGCCCTCCCAGAAGAAGGTGGCGTTGTTGTCGTCGGGGCTGCCGGCGAAGAGCTCGACGTTGAAGGGGCCGGTCTCGCCGGTCTCCTCGCCGTTCTCGTCAAGCAATCCGAGGCCCGTGACGAGCGAGGTTGCCTGCTGCACGCCGACCTCGAAGTTGTCGAAGGTTGTGTAGTAGTCGACGTTCTCCGAGCCGAGGATGAGGCGGTCGTAGGAGATCACCGGGATCTCCTGGGCCGCAGCCTGCTCGAGCACCTCGGTCAGCGCGGTGCCGTCGATGGCCGCAATGATGAGCGCCTCAGCGCCACCCGAGATCATGTTCTCGATTTGCGAGAGCTGCGTGGGAATGTCGTCGTTGGCGTACTGGAGGTCGACCTTGTAGCCGAGCTCCTCGAGTTCGGCCTCGACGTTGTCGCCGTCGGCGATCCAGCGCTCGGAGGTCTGGGTGGGCATCGAGACGCCGACGATGGCGCCCTCGGTGTCACCGTCTGCGCTCCCGCCCGTGCGGTCGCCGGAGCATCCGGCCAGGGTCAGCACGAGCGCGCTCGCGGCGGCGATGCCGGTGAGCAACTTGTTGGTCTTCACTGTGTCTTCCTTTTCTCTTGGGTCCCGGCCGGGGAATGCTCCAGGAGCGTTCCCCGACCGGAGGATGGTGCGTGGCTACTCGAGGTCGGACGGCTCGTAGTAGCCGCCGTCGACGAGTACCTCTTCGTAGTTGTCGATCGTCACGACCTGCGACTCGAGCAGGAACGACGGCACGACCTTCGTGCCGTTGTTATAGGTCTCGGTGTCGTTGACCTCAGGCTCGTCGCCGTTGAGGAGCGCGTCGACCATCTCCACGGCCTGGGCGCCGAGAAGGCGGGTGTCCTTGAAGATCGTGGAGTACTGCTCGCCCGCGATGATCGCCTTCACGCCACCGACGTCGGCGTCCTGACCGGTGATGACGGGAAGGTCTCCCGAGTAGCCACCCGAGCTGAGCGCCGCGATGATGCCGGATGCGAGGCCGTCGTTGGGCGAGAGCACCGCGTCGAGCCTCGTGTCACCGATGATCGTGAGCAGGTTCTCCATGCGGTCCTGCGCGTTCTCGGCGAGCCATCCGGGCGTCGCCGCCTGCTCGAAGTCGAGCTGACCGGAGGGCACGACGAGCACGCCGCTCTCGATGTAGGGGTCGAGCACGGAACGTGCGCCGTCCCAGAAGAACGTCGCATTGTTGTCGTCGGGGCTTCCCGCGAAGAGCTCGATGTTGAACGGCCCCGCCTCGCCGGTCTCCTCGCCGCTCTCGTCGAGCACGCCGAGGCCCGTGAGGAGCGAGGTCGCCTGCTGCACGCCGACCTGGGAGTTATCGAAGGTCGTGTAATAGTCCACGTTCTCCGATCCGAGGATGAGTCGGTCATATGCGATGACGGGAATGTCCGCCGCGGCCGCCTGCTCGAGCACGCTCGTGAGGGTGGTGCCGTCGATCGAGGCGATGATGAGTGCTTTCGCTCCGCTCGTGATCATGTTCTCGAGCTGCGAGATCTGCGTTGCCGTGTCATCCGCCGCGTACTGCAGGTCGACCGAGTAGCCGAGCTCCTCGAGTTCCGCCTGCACGTTGTTGCCGTCCGCGATCCAGCGTTCGAGCTGCTGGCTCGGCATCGAGACGCCCACGAGCGCGCCCGAGGCGTCATCGCCACCGTCGCCTCCTGAGCGGTCGCCCGCGCATCCGCTGAGACCGAGCGCGAGCGCACTCGCGGCGGCGATGCCGACGAGGTACTTTCTCTTGTTCACAGTGCTTCCTTCCAGTGCGGTTGTTGGTGCTGGGATGGTGCCTGTCGTGGTGCTGGTCTGTGTTCGTGCTGCGCGGGATGCCGCTAGAGGCCCTGCGCGAGCCGGTAGTAGGCGGCGTTCCAGCGCACCTCGCGCTGGAAGTCCCTCAGGGTGGTCTGCTCGTCGATCACGAGAAGCTCGGTGCCGGCGATCTCGGCGAAGTCGCGGAAGACGTCGACGCCGACCGCGGTCGTCATGACCGTGTGGTGGGCGGCGCCGGCCGTGAGCCACGCGGCAGCAGAGGTCGCGAAGTCGGGCGCGGGCTTCCACAGCGCGCGGCCCACGGGAAGGTTGGGCATCGGTTCGTCGAGTGCCACGTTCTCCACGACGTTCGCCACGAGGCGGAAGCGGTCGCGCATGTCGCTCATCGCCACAACGACAGCGGGTCCCGGGTCGGCCGTGAAGACGAGCCGCACGGGGTCCTCCCGGCCGCCGATGCCGAGCGGGTGAATCTCGAGGCTGGGCTTCTCGGTCGTGAGCGAGGGGCTCACCTCGAGCATGTGGGCGCCCAGGATCTTCTCGTCGCCCGGCGCCAGGTGGTAGGTGTAGTCCTCCATGAGGCTCGCACCACCTGGGAGGCCAGCACCCATGACGTTGGCGGTGCGCACGAGGATCGCGGTCTTCCAGTCACCCTCGGCGCCGAATCCGTAGCCCTCGGCCATGAGCCGCTGCACGGCGAGGCCGGGCAGCTGGCGCAGCGCGCCCAGGTCTTCGAAGCTCGTCGTGAAGGCACCGAAGCCGCCCTGCTCAAGGAAGCTGCGCAGGCCCAGCTCGATTGCGGCGCCGTAGCGGAGTGACTCGTGCCGTTCACCGCCCTTGCGCAGCTCGGGCACGACCGCGTAGAGGTCCTCGTACTCCGCAACAAGGGAGTCGATGTCGGCGTCGGATGCCGCGTGCACGGCCTCCGCGAGCTCGTTGACGCCCCACGTGTTGACCTGCACGCCGAAGCGCAGTTCCGCCTCGGTCTTGTCGCCCTCCGTGACGGCGACGTAGCGCATGTTGTCACCGAAGCGCGCGAGCTTGAGCGAGTGGGTGGCGGCCCAGCCTGCGGCAGCCCGCTGCCAGGTCGCGACCTGCGCCGTGACATCTGGGTTGCTCACGTGGCCGACGACGGTCTTGCGGGCGACGCCGAGTCGGGTCTGGATGTAGCCGAACTCCCGGTCGCCGTGAGCGGCCTGGTTGAGGTTCATGAAGTCGAAGTCGATCTCGCCCCACGGCAGCTCGACATTGGCCTGCGTGTGCAGGTGCAGGAGCGGCTTGCGCAGCGCGTCGAGGCCCGCGATCCACATCTTGGCAGGGCTGAAGGTGTGCATCCAGGCGATGACGCCGATGACGTTGTCTGCCGCATTCACGTCGAGGGCGAGGCGGCGGATCGAGTCGCTCTCCTTGAGCACGGGCTTCCACACGACCTTGACCGGCACGTCGGATGCCGCATCCAGGGCCTCCGCGATCGCGCGCGACTGCTCGGCGACCTGCTGCAGCGTCTCCTCGCCGTAGAGGTTCTGGCTGCCGGTGACGAACCAGACCTCGTAATGGTCGAGCGAGGTGGAGAGCTTTGGCATGACTAGAGTGCTCCTTCGGGCTTCTGGCCGTAGACGTTTTGGTAGCGATCGAACAGGGAGTCGATCGCCTCCTGCGGGATGGGGATGAGTTCCCCCGCCTGGCGGGCGATGTGCACGGTGCGCGCGACATCCTCGACCATGACGGCGGCCTTGACGGCGTCGCGCGGGTTCTTGCCGATCGTGAATGGACCGTGGTTCTGCATGAGCACGGCCCGCGAACGGTGGCCCTGCAGCGTGGCGACGATGCCGCGGCCGATCGAGTCATCGCCGATAATCGCGAAGGGCCCGACGGGAATCTCGCCGCCGAACTCGTCGGCCATCGCCGTGATGACACAGGGGATCGCCTCGCCGCGCGCTGCCCACGCCGTCGCGTAGGTCGAATGGGTGTGCACGACTCCCCCAACCTCGGGCATGTTGCGGTAGACGTAGGCGTGCGCCGCCGTGTCGCTCGAGGGGCTGCGGCCGCTGCCTGGCGTGCCCGGGATGACGGTGCCATCGAGGTCGCAGAGGATCATGTTCTCGGGTGCGAGTTCGTCGTAGTCGACGCCGCTGGGCTTGATGACGAAGAGGTCGGCGCCGGGAACGCGTCCGCTCACGTTGCCGCCCGTCCACACGACGAGCCCGTAGCGGGTGAGCTGGGAGTGGAGGGATGCGACATCCGCGCGCACCTCGTCGATCGACGCCTGCAGCTCCGGGCCGAACGCGGTCATACTCGTACCTCCCGTTCGGCGTCGTCGTGGGTTGAGCTCGTCGAAACCTCCTGGGGCGAGCCCCCCGCGCCAGCGAGCGCATCGCGCCGGCGTGCCTTGAGCCGCTTCATGACGTCGTTGGCGCCGCGCCCGAAGTAGTCGTGCAACTGCGTGTACTCGGCGTAGAGCTCGTCGTAGGCGTCCGCCGCGGCCTGATCGGGCGTGTACACGTTGCGGTTGACGCGTCCCATCGCCTCGCCCGCCGCGCGCACGTCGGGGTAGGCGCCGGCGGCGACCGCCGCGTGGATGGCGGATCCCAGTGCGGGGCCCTGCTCGCTCGCGATCGTCGAGATGGGCATCCGGAGCACGTTGCTGTAGGTCTGCATCAGGAAGGGGTTCTTGATGAGCCCGCCCGCCGCGATGAACTCCGTGACGGGCACGCCGCTTGCGGTGAAGGTCTCGACGATCGTGCGGGTACCGAAGGCGGTCGCCTCGAGCAGCGCGCGGTAGATCTCCTCTGGCCGCGTCGTGAGGGTCGCGCCCAGCACGAGTCCGCTGAGTTCGTGATCGACGAGCACGGAGCGGTTGCCAGAGTGCCAGTCGAGCGCGACGAGGCCGTGGCCGCCGACGGGCTGATCCTGCGCGAGTTCCGTGAGGTACTCGTGGATGCTGAGGCCCCGCTCGCGCGCTGCGTCGTGGTACTCCCCAGGAACCTGGTTCTTGACGTACCAGGCGAAGATGTCGCCCACGCCGGACTGCCCGGCCTCATAGCCGTAGAACCCGCTGACGATGCCACCGTCGACGACTCCGCACATGCCGGGGACCTCGGCGAGCACGTCCGCATTCATGACATGGCAGGTGCTCGTGCCCATGATGGCGAGCATCTGGCCCGGTTCGACCGCCTTCGCGGCGGGCGCCGTCACGTGGGCGTCGACGTTGCCGACCGCGACCGCGATGCCCTCGGGGAGGCCGGTCCAGGCCGCAGCCTCGGCGCTCAGCGTGCCCGCGGCATCCCCCAGTTGGCCGATCTCGTGGGCAAGCTTGTCATCGACGAAGCCCGCGAAGTCGGGGTGAAGCGCCGTGAGGAAGCCGCGGTTCGGGTACTCGCCGTCCTGCCAGATGCCCTTGTAGCCGGCCGTGCAGGCGTTGCGCACGTAGCGGCCCGTGAGCTGCCAGACGATCCAGTCGGCCGCCTCGACCCAGTGGTCCATGCGCTGGTAGATCTCTGGGTCCTCTTCAAGCAGCTGGAGCGCCTTGGCGAACTCCCACTCGCTCGAGATGAGCCCGCCGTAGCGGGGCAGCCATGACTCGCCACGCTCGGCCGCGGTGCTGTTGATGCGGTCGGCCTGGCCCTGCGCAGCGTGGTGCTTCCACAGCTTGACGTAGGCGTGCGGGCGGTTCTCGAAGCCAGCGACCTCATTGAGCGGTGTGCCGTCGGCGATCACGGGCATGGGCGTCGATGCCGTGAAGTCGGTGCCGATGCCGATGACGGATGACGGGTCGATCCCCGCGGCCGCGACGGCCTGGGGCACGGCCGTCTTGATGACGTCGACGTAGTCGGAGGGCACCTGGAGGGCCCACTCGGGCGGCAGCCGGTCGCCCGTCGCGGCGAGGGTCGTGTCCATGACGGCGTGCGGATACTCGAGCGTCGCAGAACCCAACTCTTCACCGTCGGAAACCCTGACGACGACGGCGCGTCCGCTGAGGGTGCCGAAGTCCACGCCGATCACGTGGTGCTCGGCAGAGTTCGGGGTCTCGGAGAAACTCACCGGGTCGACTCCTTCGTCAACGCTTCTGGGGGGAGAAAGCGGGGCGGGGCAGGGTGGCAGGGCGATGTGACCGTTCGTGTGACCGTTCACAATTAGCCGCCATGGTACCCCCAACCGAGCGACACATGTCAACCATCATCAAATCGTGATCCACAGGGCGCTTTCCCCCGCCGCGATGCCCCTCCCCTGCCGCCGCGCTCGCTTTTCGGCGGGATGCTCATGCACCGGAATGAACATCCCGCCGAAAGGTGAGCGCGACTGGACGCGGGCAATCGCGGGCGGGGCGCGGCGGCGGCGCGGCCGCGCGCGGCAGCCGGGACGGGCGCGCTACTGCGGCGGCGCCGTCGAGGCGCGCACGACGAGCTCTGGCACGACCTGCGCGTGGCTCGCATCCGACGACCCCAGCACCTCATCGAGGATGATCGCGAGCGAGCGCCGCCCGATCTCGGCGAAGTCCTGCCGCACGGTCGTGAGAGGCGGCCAGAAGTGGGCGGCATCCGGGATGTCATCGAAGCCGACGACGCTCACATCCTGGGGAACCCGCACGCCGCCCTCGTGCAACGCATGGATGAGTCCGAGGGCCATCTGGTCGTTGGCACAGAACACGGCCGTGAAATCCGGATGCCGCAGCAGCTCCCTGCCCGCATGGTGCCCGAACGCGGCCGTCCAGTCCCCGAGTATGGGCGGGCGGGTGGCGAGCTCGGCGTCACCGATCTCGTGCAGGAAGCCCCGCATGCGGGCATCCGCCTCGATCCAGTCCTGCGGGCCGGCGAGGTGCTCGATCTCGCGGTGCCCGAGGTCGATGAGATGGCGGGTCGCAAGGCGCCCGCCCATGAACTGGTCGACTGAGACGCTCCTGTGCGTGTCGCGCTGCGTCGAGTCGAGGGTCACGAAGGGGATCGTGAGGTTCATGTCGGCGATGGCGTCGAAGACGCGCACCTGCGGCGCGATGATCGCGATCGCCTCGACGGCCTGCTGGCGGAGGAAGTCGAGCCCCGCGCGAATTGAGGCGTAGTCGCTCGTCGTGTTGGTGATCATGACGCGGTAGCCGGACTGGCGCGCCGCGATCTCGATCGCGTGCACGCTCGTGGTCGGCCCGTAGTGGGCCGTGTCGCCCGACAGCACGCCGATCGTGCGGCTGCGGTTGGTGACGAGGGTGCGCGCCGCCTGGTTGGGCTGGTACCCCAGCTCGTCGATGACCTCGAGCACCCGCTCCTTCGTGCTGGGGCGGATGTTGGGCGACTCGTTGAGCACGCGAGAGACGGTCTGGTACGAGACCCCAGCAAGCCTCGCGACATCCCGGATGTTCGGGGCGCGAACCTTCTCCGGTTCCATGGTTCCACCAGGCCTGTCGTGATGTGTACGTTCACATGCTGCGAGTCGCATCCATTATGCCGCCCGTGCGCGAGCGCGCATCCCTCGGCCTCAGCGGAGTTCGCGCACGCGCGGCGAGATCACGACGGCAGCGAGTGCGAAGAGTGCCGCGAGCACGAAGACGGCGACGACACCCGCGGCGATCGGCGCAGCGAACGCGCGGGCATAGAGCTCGCGGCCATCGAGCTCGGCGCTGATCGCCCCGGCGCGACCCGAGCGGAAGACTACACGCGGTCGAGCGCCCCCGTGATGTCGGCGAGCAGGTCGTCGATCCCCTCGATGCCGACCGAGAGACGGATGACGTGCTCCGGAACGGCGAGTTCCGTGCCCTTCACCGATGCATGCGTCATCTCGCTCGGGTAGCCGATGAGCGACTCGACGCCGCCGAGGGACTCGGCGAGCTGGAACACGCTCGTGCCCTCCGCGACGGCGCGCGCGACATCCGGCCCCCCCTTGAGGGCGAGCGAGAGCATGCCGCCGAAGTCCGACATCTGCCGTGCCGCGATCTCGTGGCCGGGGTGGGATTCGAGGCCCGGGTAGTACACCCGCTCGATCGCCGGGTGGTGCTCGAGGGTTGCCGCGATCGTGTGCGCGTTGGAGGAGTGGCGGTCCATGCGCACCGCGAGGGTCTTAATCCCCCGCACGGTCAACCAGGCGTCCATCGGAGACGACACCCCGCCCGCGCCGAACTGCAGGAAGCCGACCTTCTCGGCGAGTTCGTCGTCGTTCAGGATGACCGCGCCGCCGAGCACGTCGGAGTGCCCGCCGAGGTACTTCGTCGTCGAGTGCACGACGATGTCGGCGCCGAGCGCGAGAGGCTGCTGCAGGTATGGGGTCGCGAAGGTGTTGTCCACGACGACGAGCGCGCCCGCCTCGTGGCCGATTGCGGCGAGCGCCGCGATGTCGGTGATCTTCATGAGCGGGTTGCTCGGCGTCTCGAGCCAGAGCACGCGCGTCGCGCCGGGCCTGATCGCCGCACGCACGGCATCCGCATCGCTCATCTCGACCGTGCTCAGTTCGACGCCCCATGGCACGTGGAGCCGGTTGACGAGGCGGTGGGTGCCACCGTAGACGTCGTTGCCCATGAGCACGTGATCGCCGGGCTTCAGGATGGCGCGCAGCAGCGCGTCTTCCGCCGCGAGTCCCGAGGCGAAGCTGTAGGCGTGCACGCCGCCCTCGAGCGAGGCGAGAAGGGTCTGGAGCGTGTCACGAGTCGGGTTGCCGCCACGGGCATACTCGTAGCCGCCGCGGAAACCACCGATGCCGTCTTGCACAAACGTGGAGGTCATATAGATGGGCGGTACTACCGCGCCCGTGGTGGGGTCAAAATCCTGGCCAGCGTGGATGGCGCGGGTACTGAAGTCGCCCGTGGGGCTGCTCTCGTTCATGGTGATTCCTAGACGCTGAAGTGGGCGAGCAGGCTACGGCGGCCGAGCAAGCCGACGGGCTTGCCATCCTGGAGAACGAGGAGGGTGCCGTGATCGACCAAGCGCTCCTCGACGTTGTCCAGCGTTTCGCAGGCCCCCACGACCTCGAGGGGCTCACTCATGACGGCATCCACCGGGTCGTCGAGACCGGTCTCCGACTTCAAGAGGGCGGAGACGAGCGACGCCTCAGAAACACTCCCGACGACTTCGCCGAGGACCACGGGAGGCGCAGCAGAGAGCACCGGCACCGCGGAGTGAGGGGAAGAGGCCAGGAGCTTCACTGCGTCGCGCACCGTGCTGTCGGTGCGCACGTGGGCGAGTTCTTCAGGACCGCCGTGGAGCACCTTGGCCACGCGCCGGTCCGTGCTGTCATCAGGGGCACCGAACCCGTGGCTGACAATCCAGTTCTCGTTGAAAAGCTTGCCGAGGTACCCGCGCCCGCCATCGGGCAGCAGCACGACGACGACGTCGTCAGGCCCGAGCTCTTTTGCTGCCTTGAGCGCCGAGACGACGGCCATGCCACTCGAACCGCCGACCAGGAGCCCTTCTTCGAGGGCGAGCCTGCGCGTCATGTGGAAGGCTTCGACATCCGTCACCATGATGATGTCGTCGACCACGGTCGGGTCGTAGGCGCCGGGCCAGAAGTCTTCGCCAACACCCTCGACGAGGTAGGGGCGACCGGTGCCGCCCGAATAGACGGAACCCTCGGGGTCGGACCCCACCACCCGCACGGCGCCGTTCGACACCTCCTTGAGGTACTTGCCGGTGCCACTGATCGTGCCGCCGGTGCCGACGCCGGCGATGAAGTGCGTCACGCGACCGTCGGTGTCGCGCCAGATTTCGGGGCCGGTCGTCTCGTAGTGGCTGAGCGGTCCGTTCTGGTTCTCGTACTGGTTGGGCTTGAACGCGCCGGGGATCTCGCGCGCGAGCCGGTCTGAGACCGAGTAGTACGACTCGGGGCTGTCGGGCGCGACGGCCGTCGGCGTCACGATGACCTCGGCACCGTAGGCGCGCAGCACATTGCGCTTGTCCTCGCCCACTTTGTCGGGGCACACGAAGACGCAGCGGTAGCCGCGCTGCTGGGCGACGAGCGCCAGCCCGACACCCGTATTTCCTGAGGTCGGCTCGACAATCGTGCCCCCCGGCTTGAGATCGCCGGATGCTTCGGCAGCGTCGATGATCTTCGTCGCGATTCGGTCCTTCGACGATCCGCCGGGGTTCAGGTACTCGACCTTAACCAGCACGGTCGCCGAAATTCCCTCCGTGACCTTGTTGAGTTTGACGAGGGGTGTGTTTCCGACCAGGTCGAGGACGGTCTCTGCGTACTTCATAGTCGGGCCAATCTATCAGCGTCATTCGCCAACATCCGGGCAAACTTTCCACCCCCGACCGGGAATACGGCCACCGCCTTCACGTTGCGCATAGGAAGCCGTCGATAGGCTCATGCCTGCAGCCCTTGCCGACCGACCCGACAGGACCACAGCAGTGTCACCTAGCGACAACACGCCCTCCAACGACGCCCCCGTGCCGCCCGCCGCCAAAAAGCTCACGGTCAAACAGGAGCGCGAGCAGCGCCGCCTCGCAAAGGTCGAGGCATTCAAGAGGCAGCAGGCGCGCGCGAAGCGCAACCGCATCATCGCTGCCAGCCTCAGCTCCGTCGCCGCCCTCGCGGTCATCGCCGTCATCGTCACGATCGTCGTCACGAGTGGCACGCCGAAGCGCAACCCCGACGACATCGCGATCGAAGGCCTCGACACCTGGAGCGACATCGACTACCAGCACATCGAGACGCCCGTCGACTACGAGGGGCAGTACGGCATGAACCCTCCCGCTGGCGGCAGCCACAGCCAGTACTGGCTCAACTGCGGCATCTATGAGGAGGAGCAGCCAGCAGAGAACGCCGTCCACTCCCTCGAGCACGGCGCGGTGTGGGTCACGTACAACCCCGACGAGGTGACCGACGGTGAGCTCGAGACCCTCCGCGACTCGCTGCCCAGCACCTACGTCATCCTCTCGCCCATCGCCGATCTCGACGCTCCCGTCATCGCATCCGCATGGGGCGCCCAGGTGCGACTCGATGGCGCCGACGACGAGCGCCTCGGCGACTTCGTCGAGAAGTACTGGCAGTCCGGTGATGTGCCCGAGCCCGGCGCTCGCTGTGACGGCGTGCTGGATGGCCCCGGCAAGGTTGCGTGAGGCCTTTGACGCCCCGTGACCAGGCACCTCGACAACCCGGTCTCTCGACGCGCGCGCTCGTCGCCATCATCCTCGGCGGCGCGCTCCTCGTCGCACTCGCCTTCGGCGTCGGCCGCCTGACGGCACCAACCGTCTCCACACCCTCGAACACGAGCGCGGAGGCGGGGTTCTCCCGCGACATGCAGGAGCACCACAACCAGGCGGTGCGCATGTCGATGATTGTGCTGCAGGCGACGGACGATCCTGAGATCACGACCCTCGCCTATGACATCGCGACGGCCCAGCAGCAGCAGGCAGGCCAGATGTTCGGCTGGCTCGAGGTGTGGGGCCTGCCACAGGCGCCCTCCGAGCCGTCGATGACGTGGATGTCGCGGCCGACGCTCGACGGCGGCGACCACGACCACGGCGGCGAGGGCGCGTCGGGGCACAGCCATACTCCCGGCGAACCCATGCCGGGTCTCGCGACGGCGGAGCAGATGGCGAAGCTTGAGACGCTCGAGGGAATCGAAGCCGAGGTCTACTTTCTCGAGCTCATGATCGAGCACCACATGGGCGGCGTCGAGATGGCCGAGGCCGTGCTGGAGCGCAGCACGAATCCCGTCGTCACCAAGCTCGCGAAAGGCATGGTAACGGTGCAGGACAAGGAGATCGTCTTCATGAACGAGCTCCTCGAGGCGCGCCGCTAGGAGCGCCCCGAGTCGCCCGGGTTCAGCGGCGGGCGAAGAGTGCGCGCATGCGCTTCGCGACGCCCTCCATGGCGGGCTCCGGCTCGGGCTCAGCGAGGAACGCGATGTGCTGGCATCCGTTGCAGAGTGCGATCGTGCGGTGCTGGGCGAGCCCCGCGCCGAAGTACGGGTTGGGCGTCGCGGTCATGCGCGAGCCGCAGGAGGGGCACTCGAGCGCCGAGTCGGCGTCGGCCGTGACGGCCGAGTGGTGCGCGGGCAGGGTGGTCTGAAGGGTCGCGACAGGCATGACAGTGCTCATTTCGGGTAAGCGTGCGCTCGCGCACCGGTTCGGGTGGCGCGCGAGAGCGGTTCGGGTCGGGTGTCTTGCGGGTGGAACTGCCTGGACCTCGGGAGCATTTCGGGTACTCCCCTGCAGTCTCATGATGTCCCGGGTGCGGCAACCCGGCGAGTCCCCTAAGCGGGGGCCACGGATGCTACGCGTTGGCCACCTGGCGCCGGAACAGGTTCGCGTAGACGCCGTCGAGGGCGAGCAGTTCCTCGTGCGAGCCCTGCTCCACGACGCGGCCGCCGTCGATCACAAAGATGACGTCGGCCCCCACGACGGTCGAGAGACGGTGGGCGATCGCGACGGTCGTGCGCCCGCGGGCCGCCTCGTCGAGGGCCGACTGCACGATGCGCTCGGAGACGCTGTCGAGCGCGCTCGTCGCCTCGTCGAGGATGAGCACGGCGGGATCCTTGAGCAGCACGCGCGCGATCGCGACCCGCTGCTTCTCGCCGCCGCTGAGTCGGTAGCCCCGCTCCCCCACGACCGTGTCGTAGCCGTCGGGGAAGGAGGCGATCGTGTCGTGGATGTTGGCCTTGCGGGCGGCAGCCTCGATCTCTTCCTGCGTCGCATCCGGCTTCGCGTAGCGCAGGTTCTCGGCGATCGTCGCATGGAAGAGGTAGGTCTCCTGGCTCACGATGCCCACGTTGCGCATGAGGTCCTCGTGCTGCAGTTCGCGCACGTCGACTCCGGCGAAGCGCACTGTGCCGCTCGTCGCGTCGTGGAGCCGCGGCACGAGGTAGGAGACCGTCGTCTTGCCCGCCCCGGACGGGCCGACGAAGGCGGCGTACTGCCCTGGCTCGATCGTGAACGAGACGTGCTTGAGGGTCGCGGGCGACGACTCGGGCGCATCCGGGTAGCGGAACACGACATCCTCGAAGTCGATGCGGCCGAGCTGTTCGCGCGGCACCAGCCGCGCCTCCGGCGAGTCCTCGATCGCGGGCTTGAGGTCGAGGTACTCGAAGATGCGGGCGAAGAGGGCGGATGACGTCTGCAGGTCGAGGGCGACCCGCATGAGCCCCATGAGGGGCCACATGAGGCGAGCCTGCACTGTCGTGAAGGCGACGACGGTTCCCGCCGTGACGGGCACATCGCGCAGGATGAGCCACGCCGCGACGAGGTAGATGATGGCCGGGATGATCGACAGGAACACCTGTACCGAGGCGAAGAACCACTGCCCACTCATGGTCTGCCGCACCTGCAGGCGGGCCTGGCTGTGGTTCTCCTGCGTGTAGCGCTCGACCTCGGCGCCCTGCTGCGTGAAGCTCTTGGCGAGCAGGATGCCGCTCACGCTCAGCGACTCCTGCGTGATGGCGGTCAGGTTGCTCAGCGACTCCTGCGTCTGCGCCGCGATGCGCGCCCGCACGATGCCGATGCGTCGCTGCGCGACGACGATGAGCGGCATGAGAATGACGGTCGCGAGCGTCATCTGCCAGCTCAGCAGCAGCATCGCGACGAAGGCGGCGATGACCGTCACGGTGTTGCCGATGACACTCGAGACGGTGTTGCTGAGCACGCCCGCGACGCCGCCGACATCGTTCTGCAGGCGGGACTGGATGACGCCCGTCTTGGTGCGCGTGAAGAAGGCGAGTTCCATGCGCTGCAGGTGATCGAAGAGCCGCACCCGCAGTTCGGCCATCACCTTGTTGCCGACGGATGCCGTCAGCCAGGTCTGCCAGACGCCGAGGGCAGCGGATGCCACCCAGAGGGCGATCATGATCAGCACGAGTTCGACGAGCACGGGCACGTTGGGGCCGCCGCCACCCGGGAACAGCCCCCGGTCGAAGGCCTGCTGCGTGAGCAGCGGCGGTGCGACGCTGAGGCCGGCGCCGATGAGCACGAGCGTGATCGTGAGGATGAGGGCGCGCTTGTGCGGCGCGAAGAGGCGGCCAATCCGCGGCAGCAGGTCGGGCACGTTGGGGGCCTCGGCGTTCTCCCGGCGCTGCGCCTCGGGGTCGCCCGCAGATATACGGGTGCGCTGCTTTCCGTATCTGCCCGTGGGCCCGCCTGCGCTCATCAGGATGTTCCAACCGCGCTTGGCGCCGGAATATTCCGGAAACCGCGTGCTTTCGCCGCGATCAGCCCTTGGTCGACCCGGCCATGAGCCCGCGCACGAAGTACCGCTGCAGGCCGAAGAACACGATCAGCGGAACGATGATCGAGATGAACGCCGCCGCCGGCAGTCGGTGAAGGTTGCGACCGTAGTTGCCGGAGAGTTCTGCGAGGCGCTGGGTGAGGGGCGCGACGTCCACACCGCCACCGGAGAAGACGAGCGCGACGAGCAGGTCGTTCCACACCCAGAGGAACTGGAAGATCGCGAAGCTCGCGAGCGCTGGCATGGCGAGCGGCAGCACGATGCGGAAGAAGGTCTGGAAGTGGTTGGCGCCATCCACGCGCGCCGCCTCAATGATGTCACCCGGGATCTCGGAGATGAAGTTGTGCAGCAGGAAGATCGCGAGCGGCAGGCCAAAGATCGTGTGGGCGATCCACACTGCCGGGAATGATCCGCTGATGCCGAGCACGCCTGAGAAGATCTGCAGCAGCGGGATGAGTGCCATCTGCAAGGGAACGATCTGCAGCGCGAACACGGCGATGAAGATCGCCGCGCTGAAGCGGAACTTGATCCACGCGAAGGCGTACGCGGCAAGCGAGGCAAGCACGAGCGGGAAGATCGTGGCAGGCACCGCAACGACGATCGAGTTGATGAAGTAAGAACCCAGGTTGGCCGACGATGCACCCTGCGTCGTGAGCACCTCGGCGTAGTTGTCGAAGGTGAAGCCCCAGTTCTGGAAGATGGTCCACCAGCCAGAGCCCTTGATTTCTCCCTCGGGGCGGAACGAGGTGATGAAGAGGCCCGCGGTGGGGATCGTCCAGATGACGGCGATGATGATCGCGCCAGCCGTGGCCCACTTGGAGGTGAGCGCCTTCTTGGCACGGTCGGCCTTCCCGTCGGGACGCTGGCGGCGCACCTTCGTGGAGTTCAGCGGGGAGTCGAGGGCCGCCTCGGCGATGTCGGTGGTGCTCATCGGATCTCCCTCTGCTTTCGCATGACTCGCACGTTGTACATGATGATCGGCAGCACCATGATGAAGAGCACGACGGCAAGGGCAGCCCCCTGGCCCCATTCCGCCCGGTTGAAGGCCTGCGTGTACATCTCGTTCGCGACGACGCTCGTGCCGTAGTTGCCGCCCGTCATGGTGCGCACGATGTCGAAGACCTTGAGGGTCGCGATCGTGATCGTCGTCACGACGACGACGAGGGTGCTGCGGATGCCAGGCACCGTGACGTTCCAGAACTGCTGCCAGGCGTTGGCCCCGTCGAGCCGGGATGCCTCGATGATCTCGGTCGGCACCGCCTTGATCGCCGCCGACAACAGCACCATTGCGAAACCGGTCTGGATCCAGATCATGACGATGATGAGGAAGAAGGTGTTCCAGGGCGACTCGATGAGGAACTGCCTCGGTTCTCCCCCGAACCACACGATGATTTGGTTGAGGAGGCCGATCTGCTCATAACCCTCGGCGCGGTACTCGTAGATGAAGCGCCAGATGATGCCTGCCCCGACGAAGGAGATGGCCATGGGAAGGAAGACGAGAGACTTGAGCACCTTCTCCCCCGCCGACTTGTCGATGAAGACGGCGTATGCGAGACCGATGGTCGTTGAGAGCGTCGGCACAAGGAGCACCCAGATGATGGTGTTGAGCAGCACCTGGAGGATCTCGTCCTGCGTGAACATCCAGACGAAGTTCTGGAGGCCGATCCACTCGCCCCTGCGATCAGTGAAGGCGAGGTAGATGGTCTGGAGCGCCGGGTAGACGAGACCGACGAGCAAGAGGAAGAGGGCTGGTGCGACAAAGGCGGTGAGTTGCACCACGTCGCGCATCTTCTTGGGGGTGCGGTCGGCGAAGAACAGCACGACGCCGATCACGGCGGCGAAGGCCGCCAATCCGATGATGAGCACGCCGAACTTCTCGAACGTCGCGCCCCAGAAGTCGCCGCGGCGAGCCGCCGGAAGCACGAACCCCGCCGCGCTCACGGCGGTCACGAACAATGGACCAGCGCCCATCGGTCACCCCTCGTCTCTTGGTGATCCCGCCAGCGCGGGAGGTCAGGCCCGGGTCGCCGACCGTGGCACGGTCGACGACCCGGGTGAGTGCGCTTAGCGCGGGTAGCTCGCGTCGATTCGCGAGGTGACCGACGAGGTGCTGTCGCCGCCGATCCAGTCGACCATGCCCGTCCAGAACGAGCTCGTGCCGACGGCCGCCGGCATCAGGTCGGAGCCGTCGAAGCGGAAGACGGTGTCTTCGCCCTGCAGGATCTCCATCGACTGCGAGCCGATCTCGCTACCGGCGACCGAGGGGTCGACGCCGTTGTTGGCGCTGATAACGCCACCGAGACCGACGCGGATGTTCGCCCAGGTGTCACTCGAGAGGTACTGCTGCACAGCATCCGTCTCTTCGTTGTCGTTGAACGCGGCGACGAACTCGCCACCACCCGTGACGGAGTCACCGGCGTCAGCGTCGAACTTGGGCGTCAGGAAGGCCCAGACGTCGCCGTCCTCGGCCACCTCGACGTCCTCGCCCCACTGCGCCTCGTAGAAGGAGGCCTGGTGGTGGAGCGAGCAGTTTCCGTCGAGGATTGCGAGGCCCGCGTCTTGGAAGGTCGTCGAGTTGATCGACTCGACGCCACCGAAGCCACCGTTGACGAAGTCGGGGTTGAGCAGGATCTCGCCGGCCGCGTCGAAGGCCTCCTGCACCTCAGGCGAGGCGAAGGCAAGCTCTCCGGCAACCCACTGGTCGTAGGCCTCGGGGCCGTGCATGCGCAGCACGAGGTCCTCGATCCAGTCGGTGCCCGGCCAACCGGTTGCGTCACCGGAGCCGAAGCCGACACACCAGGGGCGGTAGGTCTGCGACTCGTTGTTGTCAGCCATCTCCTCGGTGAGCGCGACAAGGTCGTCCCACGTCTCGGGAACCTCGTAGCCGTTCTCCTCGAAGTCCGCTGGGGAGTACCAGATGTAGCCCTTGACGCTCGCCATGAGCGGCGCGGCGTAGAAGGTGCCGTCGACCGAGCCGTAGCCCTTCCAGGACTCCGACCAGAACTCGTCGACGTTTGCCTCGACCTCGGCGGATGCCGGCACGACCGCGCCGTCACCGATGAGGCGCTGCAGCAGGCCCGGCTGGGGAACGATCATGATGTCGGGCGCGTCACCCGCGGCGACACGCACGTTGATCTGGGTCTCGGCCTCCTGTGTGCCGACGTAGTCGATCGTGATGCCGGTGCATTCCTCGAAGTCCGCCCAGGACTCGACAAGCTGGTCGGCCTCGACGTCGATGATGGTCGCGTAGACCTCGACGGATGCGTTGTCGAAGGTGCCGTACTGCTCATAGTCGGAGCAGTCGGCATCGCCGCCTCCCCCGGCCCCGCCGCTCGTGCAGCCGGCGAGAACCAGGCCGGCAGCGCCGGCCAGTGCCACGGCAGTGAGTCCGCGGCGTCGATGTGCTGTGTGCATTCGAATCCTCCTCGTTGAGGTCGCTCGCGCCTTTGCAGTGCGGCACGCGCAGACCGCTGCGCCCCCGGTCCGGGAGCGCTCTCGGTGTTGACCGTACGTCAGGAAACTGCCCTATGCAAGCGTTTGCGCTCGGATGCGACCCAGCCGTTACCGGGGCGCGGCGACACACCGGTTGCGAGAGAAATTCGCCAATACATTGCGCACCCCCCTTTTGGGTGGCAGTATTTGAGACGCGTCCCGCCTACCCCGATATGCCGGCATCCCCCATGCCGCGAGCGTGACGCGATTACCCCGAATAGGAACGACCATGAAACCCGAATTCATGCGACTCCGGCGTGCTCTCGCGCTTGCCCTCGCAACCCTCCTGTCCGCAGCTGGCCTCGCTCTCCTCTCACCCGCGAGTGCCGCTCTTGCCCATCACAACACCGTGTCGGTCTCGGCCGCGTGTGTCGACAACACCTGGACCATCACCTGGAAGATCACGAACTCAGAGCGATACAAGAGCGAGACGATCACCCAGTCCAACCAGCCGGCGATCGTGCCCGTCGGCACGACGATCGGCGCAGCCGAGACCTTCGTAGCCACAGAGACCGTCGACGGTCCGATCTACAAGACCCTCACGGTGGTCGGCCACTGGCCGAGTGGCAAGGTCACCGACAAGCCGCGATCTGCCACGATCACGCCCAATGACTTCCGTGGAACGTGCGAGCAGCCGCCGGTCTACCCGCCGGTCGACCCGCAGCCCCCGGTCACGCCCGAGATCGCCCTGAGCGCGCAGCCCTGCGTCTATGCGGGCACCTCGACGACGGATGTCACGGCCTCCGTGACCGGCCTGCCGAACGGCGCCACCTACACCGTCCGCCTCTTCTCCGGCCCCACCGTCGTGGACTCCGCAACAGGCACGGCCGGCACCGGCACGGTGACGGCGACCTTCTCGGGGCTCGCACCCGGCGACTACCGCGCCGAGGTCGAGGCGACAGGCAGCACCTCGGCGACGTCCTCGACCATCACGGCCGTCGACTGCGCGCCCCAGGCTCCGCCGATCGACCCGGAGGAGCCCCTCCCCCCGGTGTCGACCCCGCGCCTCGTCATCACGCCCGTCGACTGCTCCAGCGACGTGACGACACCCACCGTGTCGGTCTCCGTCACTGGTCTCGACGCTGCCGAGGAGTATGAGGTCGTGCTGCTCAACGAGACCGGCGCATCCGTCGCCAGCCAGATCATCACGGGCGTCACGAATGACGAGGTCATCTTCCAGGGTCTCGAGGCTCCCGCCAGCTACGCAGCCGTGCTGCAGCTGCAGCCCGGCGGATCGGTCGTCAGCGAGACGGTCGATCTCGCCGATGTCGTCCCGTGCATCGCGGAGGCCGTGACACTGCCGACCCTGCCGCTGCCGGGGGCCGCGCCAAGCCAGCAGCTGCCGACCCTCCCCGTGACCGGTCCCGGTGAGTTCGCCGCACTCGCAGCGTTCGCGGCACTGCTCCTGACTGCTGGTGGCTTCGTCGTGACGACGCGCCTGCGCCGTCGCGCTGCGCTCGCACTGGACGCCTAGCCCGCACACACGAAAGACGCCCCCGGTCGAATGACCGGGGGCGTCTTCATGCAGCCAGCGCGGGAATCCCGCGCGTGGGACTACTTGAGCTCGACGGTGGCGCCAGCCTCTTCGAGCTGGGCCTTTGCCTTCTCGGCGGTCTCCTTGTTGACGCCCTCGAGGACGTTGGCGGGAGCACCGTCGACGACGGCCTTGGCCTCGCCCAGGCCGAGGCTCGTGAGGGCACGGACCTCCTTGATGACCTGGATCTTCTTGTCACCAGCAGCCGTGAGGACGACGTCGAAGGAGTCCTTCTCCTCGACCTCTTCGGCGGCTGCGCCGCCACCGGCGGCACCGGCCGCGGCAACCGCGACGGGGGCAGCAGCCGTGACCTCGAAGACCTCTTCAAACTTCTTGACGAAGTCGCTGAGCTCGATGAGCGTGAGCTCCTTGAACGCCTCGATCAGCTCGTCGCTGGAAAGCTTTGCCATTGTTTTTCTCCTTGTGTGTACTTCTGAATGCCGTTTCGCCAGGACCCGTGAGGGTGACTAGCTCGCGGACTCCTGCTTGTCGCGCAGAGCGTCGACGGTGCGAACCGCCTGCGCGAGCGGCGCGTTGAACATGTAGGCGGCACCGAACAGCGAAGCCTTGAAGGCGCCGGCAAGCTTGCCAAGCAGCACCTCCCGCGACTCGAGTTCGGCCAGCTTGGTGACCTCGGCGGCGGTCAGCGGGTTACCGTCGAAGTAACCCCCCTTGATGACCAGCTGAGGGTTTGCCTTGGCGAAGTCGCGCATGCCCTTCGCAACGGCGACAGGGTCACCGTGCACGAAGGCGATTGCAGACGGACCAGCGAGCTCGTCGTCGAACGACGAGATGCCTGCCTCGTTGGCTGCAATCTTGGTCAGCGTGTTCTTCACCACGGCGTAAGACGCGTTCTCACGGATGGAGGTGCGCAGCTCCTTGAGCTGTGCCACCGTGAGGCCGCGGTACTCGGTGAGCAGTACGGCGGTCGAGTTACGGAACAGTTCCGTAAGCTCGGCGACCGAAGCTTCCTTGTTCGCCATGTGGCTCCTCAATTTCGTTGATGCGTTGCGGTGCGATGTGCACCGCACCAGACCCCGGGTCGAGACCCGACCCCGCTCACGAAAAAAGCCCCGGCGCAAGCGCACGGAGCTGGAGAATCCGAAAGAGATCCGGATGTCTAACTTCACACACCTGCGCGGGCACCTGCTCGAGAGCAAGACTTCGATCGTCACGCACGTGTGAACACGAGCACGCCGATAACCAGCGGTCTTTGGCTCCGACAAGGATACGCCAGCGGCTCCCCTGAGGCAAATGCACACCCGGCTGCCAGAACAGGGTGGGTACGGTGACCGCGAACACGGGCATCCGTCCCCGAACGAGACCACGGGCATCCGCCCCTCGCCGAGAGGAAGCAAGCATGAAGGCAGTCACCTACCAGGGCAAGCGCAGCGTGAGCGTGGAAGAGGTGCCAGACCCGCAGATCATCGAGCCGAGCGACGCCATAATCCGGGTCACCTCAACGGCGATCTGCGGCTCGGACCTGCACCTCTACGAGCTGTTCGGCGCCTTCATCGACAAAGGTGACGTGCTTGGCCACGAAGCCATGGGCGAGGTCATCGAGGTCGGAAGCGCCGTCACGCGGCTCTCGGTCGGCGATCGCGTCGTCGTGCCGTTCCCCATCGCGTGCGGCGCCTGCCACTTGTGCTCGCTCGGGTTCACGACCCAGTGTGAGACGACCCAGGTGCGCGAGCACGGGACGGGAGCGCGACTCTACGGCTACACGAAGCTCTACGGACAGGTGCCGGGAGGCCAGGCCGAGATGCTGCGCGTCGAACTCGCGGACGCCAACGCGATCAAGGTCGGGGCCGAGCTTCCCGACGAGCGCTACCTGTACCTCAGCGACATCCTGCCGACCGCGTGGCAGGGCGTCGAGTACGCTGAGGTGCCCATCGGCGGCACCGTCGCCGTCATCGGCCTCGGGCCCGTCGGCCAGTTCGCGGCACGCATCGCGAAGTACCACGGCTACGAGGTGCTCGCGGTCGACCCCGTGCCCGAACGTCGCGCCCTCGCCGAGAAGTACGGCGTGCAGACCCTCGACCTCAGCGACACGACGGTGGAGCAACTGCGCGAGCGCACGCTCGGGCGCGGGCCCGACAGCGTGATCGACGCGGTCGGCATGGAGGCGCACGGAACACCCGCGATCGGCGTCGTGCAGCAGGCAGTCACGGCGCTACCCGACGCTCTCGCCCGGCCCCTCATGGACAAGATGGGCATGGACCGCATGTCGGCGCTCTACCTCGCCTTCGACGCCGTGCGACGGGGAGGCACCGTCTCACTGAGCGGCGTCTACGCGGGCGACGCCGACATCCTTCCTATGAAGACACTCTTCGACAAGCAGGTCACGATCCGCATGGGCCAGTGCAATGTGCACCGCTGGGCGCCCACGCTCCTGCCGCTCGTCGAGGACCCGAGTGACCCGCTTGGCGTCATGGACCTCGCGACCCACGTCGTGCCCCTTCAGGAGGCACCCGCCCTCTACGAGACCTTCCAGAAGAAGGAGGACGGCTGCATCAAGGTGGTCCTCAAGCCTTAGCGGAAGCCTTGAGTCGCGCCGAGCGCAGGAGCAACCCTGCGGCGGCGGCGAAGGCGACGAGCAGCAGGACGGCCGTGACAGGCGTCACGCCCGCATCCGCTTCGTCCTGGCTCGGCGGTTCGAGCACCCGCGGCATGGCATCGATCGGCACGGAACCGGGGACCCCAGTCGTCCCCGTCACGATGGGTGTCGCGGTGTCGTCGGCGAGCACGAACCATGAGCCGGTGGGCTGGTCACGCACGAGCACGCCATCGTCAGGGAGTGACTGCACCGCGGTCGCGAATGCGGAGCCGGGATAGAACTCCGCAAGTTCGGCGCGCCCTGAGCCGGGGTTGACCCACACGATGGCGGCACCGACCGCCAGGCCACGCACGAGCACGGGGGCGAGCCACTCGTTCGCCACTTCGACCGGCGGCTCGGCCTCGCCCCCAGCAACGAAGGCGGACGTCCAGGCGCGCAGTCGCACGACCGCGCCGACCCGGGCCGACTCGTCGAAGTCGATTCCGGATGCCTCATCCTTGGCGGGCGCGTAGAGCTCAGTGAGGCGGGGCAGCAGGCCGTGCTCGAAGTAGTGGGCAACCTGTTCTGGCACCCGCTCGTCGGACTGGAGGGCATGCGTGGCCTGGCCCGTGGACACGACAAGGCCGCTCGCGACGGCGAGCAGGAGGAGCGCGCAGAGGATTCGGGTGAGTCCGCGCCACGGTGCCATGACCACAGCTGGTCCTTCGGGTTTCGGGTGCGGCAATTCTCGCAGCCGAACCGCTCAGGCGGCGGGCAGGCGCACCGTGAACGTCGTGGAGCCCTCGGAACTCCGCACCGAGACCTGCCCGCCGTGGCCTTCAACCACGGCGCGCACGATCGCGAGACCAAGGCCAGTGCTGCCGGCCGTCCGCGAACGCGAGCCGTCGCCGCGCGCGAAGCGCTCGAACAGGTGGGGCACGAGCTCGGGAGGGATGCCTGGCCCATTGTCTGAGACCGTGAGCACGACGGCGTCGTCATCGACTGCGAGGCGCGCCACGACCTTCGTGCCCGCGGGCGTGTGCACCCGGGCGTTCGCCAGGAGGTTGGCGACCACCTGGCGCAGGCGGCTGTCGTCTCCCGACACGGTGATGGGCTCGTCGGGCATCTCGAGCGCCCATTCATGGTCGCGTGCCGTCACGGCCGCGTCGCCCACGGCATCCGCGAGGAGGCGGGAGAGGTCGACGGGCCGCCGCTCGAGGTCGCGCCCCTCGTCGAGGCGGGCGAGCAGCAGCAGGTCTTCCACGAGGGAGGTCATGCGCACCGCCTCGGACTCCACCCTGCCGAGCGAGTGGACCACGTCCTCCGGTAGCTCGTGTCCGCTGCGCCGCGTGAGTTCCGCATAGCCGCGGATCGAGGCGAGCGGGGTGCGTAGCTCGTGACTCGCATCGGCTACGAAGCGCCGCACCTTGTTCTCACTCTCCTGCCTGGCCGTGAATGCCGCGGCGACGTGGTCGAGCATCCGGTTGAAGGCAGCACCGACGCGGCCGACCTCCGTCTGGGCGTCGGCGTCGGCGAGCGCGACCCGCTCCGCGAGGTCCACGTCGCCGTGGTCGAGGGGCAGGTCGGCAACGGCGGATGCGGTCGCGGCCACGCGTTCGAGCGGACGAAGCGCGAGGCGCACGACGGCTCGGCCCGCGATCGCCGCCGCCGCGAGGGCGAGCGTGGCGACGAGCACGATCACGGCGACCAGCTGGCCGACCGTCTGATTGACATCGGCGAGGGGCAGCGCCGTGACCACGACGACGCCGGCCGCGAGTTCGTCGCCCGAAGCGCGATAGTCGCCGAGGTCACCGCCAAGGTTCACCGTGACCGGCTCGCCCGTCGCTGGCACCTCCACGAGCGCCTCGGATGCCTCGGCATCGAGGAATCGGATGCGCCCGTGTTCCGTGACGATGCCTGCCCGCGCCGAGTCCCCCACGACCACGCCCGTGACCGTGAGAGGCCCCTGCACTCCGAAGCGGAGCGTCGCGAAGCCGCTCCCCGACTGTTCGGGGACGGGAGCGTCGCCAAGCTGCCCGCTCGCCGCGAGCTGCGTGCGCCCCGTCGCGGAGGCGAGCTGCGCATCCACCCGTTCGATCAGGAATCCGCGCAGGGCGAGCACGCTCACGGCGCCGATGATGACGCTCGCCGCTGCGAGAAGGGCGACGATGCCGAGGATGAGGCGTCGGCGCAGCGTCCAGCCGCCCGGTGTGGTCACTCGGGCGCCTTGATCATGTAGCCGACACCGCGCACCGTATGGATCATGGGCTTCTCGCCCGCGTCGATCTTCTTGCGCAGGTAGGAAATGTAGATCTCGACGATGCTGGCCCGACCCCCGAAGTCGTAGCTCCAGACCCGGTCGAGGATCTGCGCCTTACTCAGGACCGTGCGCGGGTTGCGCATGAGATAGCGCAGGAGCTCGAACTCCGTGGCCGTCAGCTCGATCGCTCGGTCTCCACGGTGCACCTCGTAGCTGAGCTCGTTGAGGGTGAGGTCACCGACGCGCACGATGGGATCGGCCGCACTGGGAACGAGACGGGCCGAGCGACGGATGAGGCCACGAAGCCTCGCGATGACCTCCTCGAGGCTGAACGGCTTGGTGACATAGTCATCCCCGCCCGCCGTGAGGCCGGCAATGCGCTCGTCGAGGGCATCCTTCGCCGTCAGGAACAGGATCGGCATGTCGTTCCCGCCGCTGCGGGCCCGCTTGAGCACCTCAAGGCCGTCGATGTCGGGAAGCATGATGTCGAGCACGACCACGTCAGGATCGAAGTCGCGGATGAGCTTGAGCGCCGTCTGGCCGTCGCCCGCGGAGCGCACATCCCATCCCTCGTAGCGCAACGCCATCGTCACGAGTTCGGCGAGCGTCGCCTCGTCGTCGACGACGACTGCCCGCACGGGCGAACCGTCGGCATGGGTAAGGGGCGCAGAAGTATCGGCCATGCCTCAATCATGCTGACGAAACTAAGAGGTGGCTATGAACCGGCTGTACGCGACTGGGGA
Organism: Salinibacterium sp. dk2585; assembly: GCF_008001035.1. Lineage (NCBI taxonomy): Bacteria > Bacillati > Actinomycetota > Actinomycetes > Micrococcales > Microbacteriaceae > Salinibacterium > Salinibacterium sp. dk2585. Next base: position 649,927 of record NZ_CP042856.1, on the reverse strand, counting down.
GGCTACTGGCTACTGAAGGACGCGTCGAAGGACGCTCGGGCAGCTTCGACAGCGTCCCCGCCTGGGTGCAGCAGCACTTCGCGGTTCCCGTGCTCGTCGACAGCTGGCTATCCACCTCGCCCTCTCGCCCGAGAGCATCGACATGATGACGCACTGACGCGCCGCTCCAAGGCACACGATGTCGCCCGCATCGGCGAGAATGGTCGGGTGACGATCGCCCAGCCCATGCTCCCGCTCTGGGACGAACCGATGGCGCGACCCGACCACACCTCACGCATCCTGGCCCGATCGTCCGACCGCATCGCCTGGCTCCGCGCCCGGAGCCGCGGCATCACGGCAACGGATGTCGCGAAGCTCGCGACCGAGCGATCGGTGCAGGCCGTCGTCGACGAGAAGTGGCACGGCAGCCGCTTCTCGGGCAACGCCTTCACGGATCACGGTCGCCGGCGGGAGCCCGAGATCGCCGCCTGGGTGCAGCAGCACTTCGGCATCGCGCCGAGCGACGCGCTCTTCCACGCCGCGTCGAGCCGGCTGCACCTTGCGACGCCGGATGGCATCGCCGCCAGGTCCGGTGTCGTGGAGCTCGCCGAAATCAAGACGACGAGCTCGCCGTGGCGCTCGATCCCCCGCAGCTACCTGCGCCAGGTGTGGTGGCAGCAGTACGTGCTGGGTGCGGAGCGCACGCTGCTTGTCTGGGAACAGCACAGCGAGTTCGTTCCCGTCGACGCCGAACCGCAGCACCGCTGGATCGACCGCGACGAGAACGAGATCCACGTGCTCGTGCAGCTCGCCGACCGCGTCGTCGCGGCGCTCGCCGAGCGAAGCCGGGGCTGACCGTGGCCGTGCTGCTGCTCCACGGGCTCGGCACGAGCGCCGCACACCTGCTCGACCAGCTCGGGCCCGCGCTGCCTGGGGGCGCGGAGGTGATCGCACCCGACATCCGGGCACACGGCGAATCGACGCTCATCGGCGATGCCGCCGACTTCTCATTCGCCGCGCTCACCGCCGAGGTCGCCGACGCCGTGCGCGCCTCCGCGGCGTCGGGGGCACTCTCGATCGTCGGAGTGTCCATGGGGGCGGCGCTTGGCCTCCGCCTCGCGCTCGCGGGCGAGTTCGAGATCGACCGGCTCGTGCTCATCCGCCCCTCCTTCACCGACCGGCCGCTCCCCCACAACCTGCGCGCCTTCCCCGTCATGGGCGAACTGCTCATGCGGCACGGCGCCACCGCAGCCGAGCAGCGTTTCAAGTCGTCGAGCCTCTACCACGCGCTCACCCTCGTGACACATGCGGGCGCGAACGCCGCCCTGCAGCAGTTCCGGGCTCCGGATGCGACGGCCAGGGCCATTCGTCTCGTCGAGGTCCCGCGCAACCGTGCCTTCCGCGATTCCGAAGAACTCGCGATGTTGGACGCGCCGACGACGATCATCGCGGCGCCCCGCGACCCCGTGCATCCGGTCTCCATCGCGGAGCAGTGGCAGGTCGGCATCCGCGGTTCGACGCTCACCATGCTGCCCGCCCGCGACGACGGGATGGCCGCGCACCTGGTCGCCTTGCGGGCGGCGGTCAGCTCCGCACTCGCCTGAACGGCCCAGCACCAGCGCGCTGCGCCACCAGCAGGCCCGCGAGCATGAGTGCCCCGCCGAGCAGTTCCGCCGTATTGGGAACCTCCCCGAGCAACAGCCACGCCGCAACGATGCCAACGACGGGCACGAGCAGGATCCACGGCACAACCGACGCAGCCGGATACCGCGACAGCAGCGAGTTGAAGATCCCGTAGGCCACGAGGCTTGCGATGACGGCGGTGTAGAGGGTCGCCAGGATGGCCTCGATGCCGAGCCCAGACAGTGCCGTCGCGACCTCCTGCGGCCCCTCGAGCAGGAGGGAGAGCACGAAGAGCGGCACGGGCACGACCAGCGCCGACCACACCGTCAGCGACAGGCCGCCCTTCGCACCGGATGCCCGCGAGACGACATTGCCGACACCCCACGAGAGTGCCGCACCGATGCAGAGCAGGAAGGCGAGGAGCGGCACCTGCGCGTCACGCCCGAACGCCACGACGGCGAGCCCGAGCGAACCGATCAACGCCCCCGCGAGTTGGGTCGGACGAGGGATCTCGCGGAGCGCGCCCGCGGCGATGAGCATCGTGAAGACCACCTGCGCCTGCAGCACGAGCGCGGCGAGGCCCGGCGGCATCCCGAGGTGCATCGAGGAGTAGAGCAACGCGAACTGCCCGAGCGACATGAAGAGCCCGACCCCCACGATGAACCGCCAGGGCACCTGGGGCCGCCGCACGAAGAAGATCGCGGGCAGCAGCACCACCACGAAGCGGATGGCGACGAACAACAGGGGCGGCACACCCTCCATTCCCCAGTCGATCACGACGAAGTTGAGGCCCCAGATGAGCGCGACAAGCGCTGCGAGGAGTCGATCGCGGGGCTTCACCAGCCCATCCTGCCGCACGCGAGCACCAACGGCGCACACATGCAAGAAGGGGGCCCGCCGAAGCGGACCCCCTTCTCAACGAGACAGATGTCAGATCGCGTTGACGTCCACGGGGATGCCGGGGCCGAACGTGGTCGTGACGGTCGCCTTCGCGATGTAGCGTCCCTTTGCCGAGCTCGGCTTGAGGCGCACAACCTCGTCGAGCGCAGAGCGCAGGTTCTCGTGCAGCTTCTCAGCGTCGAACGACGCCTTGCCCACGATGAAGTGCACGTTGGCGTGCTTGTCGACGCGGAACTCGATCTTTCCGCCCTTGATCTCGGAGACAGCCTTCGCCGTGTCGGGCGTGACCGTGCCGGTCTTCGGGTTCGGCATGAGGCCACGCGGGCCGAGCACCTTACCGAGGCGACCGACCTTGCCCATGAACTCGGGGGTCGAGACGGCCGAGTCGAAGTCGGTCCAGCCTCCCGCCACGCGCTCGATGAGCTCGTCGCCACCGACCTCGTCGGCGCCAGCAGCGATCGCTGCCTCAGCCGCGGGGCCCGTTGCGAACACGATGACGCGGGCGGTCTTGCCCGTGCCGTGGGGAAGGATCACGGTGCCGCGAACCATCTGGTCGGCCTTGCGGGGGTCGACGTTCAGCTTGAGCGCGACCTCGACGGTCGAATCGAACTTCTTCGAGCCGGTCTCACGGGCGATGTCTACGGCCTCGTTGGGCGTGTAGAACTTGCCTTCTTCGATCTTCTCGGCTGCGGCCCGGTAGGCCTTGGACTTGGTTGCCATGCTTGTTCTCCTAGGAATGAGTTCGTGGGTAGCGAGCCAGGCGGGCTCTTCCACTGCGGCGACCGTGGTCGCCAAAAAGACTGGGGTGACTTACGCGTCGATCGTGATGCCCATCGAGCGCGCGGTGCCCTCGATGATCTTGGATGCGGCGTCGACGTCGTTCGCGTTGAGGTCAGCCATCTTCTGCTCGGCGATCGCACGAACCTGGTCCTTGGTGAGCTTGCCCACCTTGGAGGTGTGGGGCGTGCCCGAACCCTTGTTGACGCCAGCGGCCTTCTTGATGAGCTCGGCGGCGGGCGGGGTCTTCAGGATGAACGTGAACGAGCGGTCCTCGTACACCGTGATCTCGACGGGGATGACGTTGCCGCGCTGCGACTCCGTCGCGGCGTTGTACGCCTTGCAGAACTCCATGATGTTGACGCCGTGCTGACCGAGCGCCGGGCCGATGGGCGGGGCGGGGTTGGCGGCGCCGGCCTGGATCTGCAGCTTGATCAGACCCGTGACCTTCTTCTTCGGTGCCATTGTTTCCTTCTTTCGTGTTCGAGCATCCGTGAACCGGATGTTCTTCCGCCTGCTCGGCCTATCCGAGCCGCGGTGGACTGTGGAGTGTTAGAGCTTGGTGACCTGGTCGAAGCTGAGCTCGACGGGGGTCTCGCGCTCGAAGAGCGACACGAGCACGGTGAGCTTGCCGCTCTCGGGCTTGATCTCGCTGATCGAACCGGGCAGGCCCGCGAACGAGCCCTCCTTGATCGTGATGGTCTCGCCGATCTCGAAGTCGACCTCCTGCGGGATGCTGCGCTGCACGGCCTTGCCGCCCTTCGCGCCGCCCTTCGCGGGAGCCTCGACGACCTGCACGAGGCTCTTCAGCATGTTGAAGGCCTCCTCGAAGCGCAGCGGCGTCGGGTTGTGGGCGTTGCCCACGAAGCCCGTCACGCCGGGGGTGTGACGCACGACCGACCAGCTGTCCTCGTTGAGGTCCATGCGCACGAGCACGTAGCTGGGGATGCGCACGCGAGTGACGAGCTTGCGCTGGCCGTTCTTGATCTCGACGACGTCTTCCATCGGCACCTCGACCTGGAAGATGTAGTCCTCCATGGTCATCGACACGCGACGGTTCTCGATGTTCTGCTTGACGCGCTTCTCGAAGCCCGCGTAGGAGTGCACGACGTACCACTTGCCCGGGAGGGAACGCAGCTCGGCGCGGAACTCCTCGTAGGGGTCAACCTCGGCCTCTTCGGCTTCTTCGGTCTCATCAGCGGCGTCGGCGGGAGCCTCGTCGCCGGGGGTCTCGTTCTCGGCGGCAGGGGCCTGCGCGTCGAGCGCGGCCTCGAGGGCCGACGCGGCGTCGGACTCGTCGACAGCGAACTCCCTCATGGAGGAGTGCTCGATCTCGTCGCGTTCTGTGTCAGACACTGATTCTCATTCCGTTGTTCTCAGGCGATCCGGCAGCATGTGCCGGCGAGGAGGGCGATGGCGTCAGCCGACGGGTCCGTTGCCGAAGACATACGCGACGACGAATCCGAAGAGGAGGTCGAGGCCGGAGACGAGCGCCATCATGATGACGACGAAGACCAGCACGACAGCCGTGTAGCTGATGAGCTCCTTGCGGGTCGGGGTGACGACCTTCTTGAGCTCGGCGATCACCTGGCGCAAGAACAGCGCAAGGCGACCAAACGGGCCGCGACGGGTCGCGCGATCCGCCTTGGCGCTGGCGACGACATCCTCACTCGGGTCGTCGGTCACGTTTCTCGCCACAGCTGATTACCTTCCGGACATGGACCGAACGGCCATCGGGCCGTCGGCAGGTGCCTGCCAGCGCACGCATGTGCACTGGTCACGCTGCAGGGCGGACAGGACTCGAACCTGCAACCTGCGGTTTTGGAGACCGCTGCTCTACCAATTGAGCCACCGCCCTTCGGTGTGTGAACACACCAAGCTATCCTGCAGATCCGATCGGGATGAGCGCCTCAAATGGGCACAGAAAAGCTTGGTGGATTTCCACCACCACGCACCAGTGTAGGTCACGCCCACAGGGCTGTAAAGTTGAGCGCCCCGCGGCGGCCATCGTGGTGCCGGTGAAATAACCAGCCTGCCCCAAACACCTTCCACTAGCCTGAGAGAGTGACTGAACTCCCCAGCATCTCCCGCCGAATCGCCGCCATCGCAGAGTCCGCAACGCTCAAGGTCGACACCAAGGCCAAAGCGCTGCAGGCCGAGGGCAGACCCGTCATCAGCTATGCGGCCGGTGAGCCCGACTTCAGCACTCCGCAGCACGTCGTGGAGGCAGCATCCGCCGCCGTGCTCGATCCCAAGAACTATCGCTACACGCCCGCCGCCGGCCTGCCAGCGCTGCGCGAGGCGATCGCCGAGAAGACCCTCCGCGACAGCGGGCTCGAAGTCGCCCCCAGCCAGGTCATCGTCACCAATGGCGGCAAGCAGGGCGTCTACCAGGCCTTCGCGACCGTCATCAGCGAGGGCGACGAGGTGCTCCTGCCCGCCCCCTATTGGACGACCTACCCCGAGGTGACGAAGCTCGCGGGCGGCGTGCCAGTCGAGGTCTTCGCGGGTTCGGAGCAGGAATACAAAGTCACGGTCGAGCAGCTCGAAGCCGCTCGCACCGAGCGCACCAAGGTGCTGTTGTTCGTCTCGCCCTCCAACCCCACCGGCGCCGTCTACACGCGCGAGGAGACGAAGGCCATCGGCGAGTGGGCACTCGAGCACGGACTCTGGGTCATCACCGACGAGATCTACCAGAACCTCGTCTACGACGGCTCGGCCCACGCCCCCTCGATCGTCGAGGTCGTGCCGGAGCTGGCCGAGCAGACGATCCTCGTCAACGGTGTCGCCAAGAGCTACGCCATGACCGGATGGCGCCTCGGATGGATGGTCGGCCCCGCCCGCGCGATCAAGGCGGCAGGCAACCTGCAGTCGCACCTCTCGTCGAACGTCTCGAACATCTCGCAGCACGCCGCGATCGCGGCCCTCACCGGACCGCAAGACGACGTGCTCGCGATGCGCGACGCCTTCGACCGTCGCCGCCAGCTCATCGTCGCCGAGCTCAACAAGATTCCCGGCGTCGTCACGCCGACCCCGCAGGGCGCCTTCTACGTGTACCCGGACGTCACGGGACTGCTGAACCGCGAATGGGGCGGCGTGACCCCCACGACCTCGCTCGAGCTCGCCGACCTCATCCTCGAGCAGGCCGAGGTCGCGGTCGTGCCCGGCGAGGCTTTCGGCCCGAGCGGCTACGTGCGGCTCTCGTACGCGCTCGGCGACGAGCCGCTCCTCGAGGGCGTGCAGCGACTGCAGCGCCTCTTCAGCTAGGCCAGCGCGACCGTGCGCGCTGCGCGGGCCACCGCATCCGATACCGCCTGCAGCAGGGGTGAACTGAGGTTCCACTGCTGCCAGTAGAGCGGCACGTCAAGCGGGCGCTGGGGCATGAGCTCGACCAGCTCGGTGCCGCGCGTCTGCTCGGCGGGCAGCATGGCCCACCCGAGCCCGAGCCGCACGGCCGCCGCGAACTCGGCGGACGCGGGCACGTAGTGGACGGGTGGGGTGGAGCGCACGCGCAAGGACCTGAGGAACGCAGCCTGCATGTCGTCGCGACGGTCGAAGTCGATGCGGGGAGAGCGGCCCAAGGCACCTGGGGTGACGCCCTCGGGCATCCAACGCTCGATGTATTCGGCGCTCGCGACCGCCCGGTACCGCACCGTGCCGAGCGGGGTCACGACGCAGCCCGGCACGCTCGTCGCCTGCGAGGTCACGGCCGCCATCACCTGCCCTGACTCAAGCAGGCGCGTCGTGTACTCCTCGTCTTCGCGATGCAGCTCGAAGACGATCGGATGCTCGCGCGCCACCTCGGCGAGCGCCGGCAGTAGCCACGTGGCCAGCGAATCAGCGTTGACGGCGATGCCGATGGGGGTGAGCCGCTCGCCATCGTCGTCAAGCCCGACCTCGGCAAGCGCCTCGTGCTCGAGCAGCGTCGCCTGGCGGGCGAGGCGCACGATTGCGGCGCCGGCGTCCGTTGCCCGCACCGGCTTGGACCGCACGAGCAGCACGCGCCCGAGCCGTTGCTCGAGGGCCTTGACGCGTTGGCTCACGGCAGAGGGCGTGATGTGGAGCGCGCGGGCCGCGCCCTCGAGGGTTCCCTCGTCAACGACGGCCGCCACGGTCTTGGCAAGGTCGAGCGGTATCTGCATGAAGCAATGCTAATGCTGACTAAGGAACATTAGCTTCCGTGAATATAGGTGGCTCCCTTAGCGTGGACGGGTGATATTCCCCGCCAGCTTCGACCCGACCCTCGCAATCGCTCTCTCCGGCTTCGTGCTGGGCTTCGGCCTCATTGCCGCGATCGGCGCCCAGAATGCCTTCATCCTGCGCCAAGGCGTGCGCGGACAGCACCTGCTTGCCGTCGTGCTCGTGTGCGCGGCATCCGACCTCGTGCTCATCTTCGGAGGCATCGCCGGCGTGGGCGCCGTGCTCGAGAACGCGCCCTGGGTCATCACGCTGGTGCGCTGGTTCGGCGTCGCGTTCCTGACGACCTACGGGCTACTCGCGGCGAAGCGTGCGTGGCGCCCATCGGGGCAGGGGCTCACGATCGATGAGCCGGCGCCGAGCGCGGTCGACCTGGATGTGGCATCCGAGGCTGCCCCTGCGTCGGGCGGTGGCGGCACCGCGACCCTCACCGTGCCCGTCGTCGAGACGCGGACGGCGACGCGCAGCACCCTCGCGACGGCCGTGCTGACGGCACTCGCCTTCACCTGGCTGAATCCGCACGCCTACCTCGACGCCGTCGTCGTGCTCGGCTCGGTCGCGAACACGCACGGCGACCCGGCGCGCTGGGTCTTCGGCACGGGCGCGATCCTCGCGAGTTTCGCCTGGTTCACGCTCATCGGCTTCGGGGCCAAGCTGCTGTCGAAGAAGCTCGCGTCGCCCAAGGCCTGGCGCATCCTCGACGCCTCGATCGCCGTCATCATGCTGACGCTCGCGGCATCCCTCGCCTTCTCCCACTAACGAGGCACCCTCTCACAATTCAGGAGCCCGAGCGGGAACTCCTGAATTGGGAAAGCGGGCCCGACCTTTCACAATTCAGGAGCCCGAGCGGGAACTCCTGAATTGGGAAAGGAAAGTCCTGAGTTGGGAAAGCAGGCGGGGCTAGAGGAGCTTGCGTTCGAGCGCCCAGGCCGTGAGCTCGTGCCGTGACGAGAGCTGCAGCTTGCGCAGCACGGCGGAGACGTGCGTCTCGACGGTCTTGATGGAGATGAACAGTTCCGTCGCGACCTCCTTGTAGGCGTAGCCACGCGCGATGAGCCGCATGACCTCGCGCTCGCGGGCGGAGAGCCGGTCGAGCTCATCGTCGGCCACCGCCTGCTCACCCGCGGCCGCCCCGAAGGCGTCGAGCACGAAGCCCGCGAGGCGCGGCGAGAAGACCGCGTCGCCGCTCGCGACAGTGCGGATGGCCGAGTTCACGTCATCGGCAGAGCTGCCCTTCGTGATGTAGCCCCGGGCTCCCGCACGAATCACGCCGACGACGTCCTCCGCCGAGTCGGAGACGCTGAGGGCAAGGAATCGCACCGAGTCGAGCAGGCCCGCACAGCGCCGGATGACCTCCGCCCCGCCACCACCCGCGCCGCCCGGCAGATGCACATCAAGCAGCACGACCTCGGGCCGATGCTCCGTGACGGCGGCCACGGCGGCGTCGACATCGGCCGCCTCCGCGAGCACCTCGACCGCAGCATCGAGCGAGGCCTTGAGGCCCGACCGAAAGATCGAATGGTCATCGACGATCACGACTCTTGTCATGGTTTCTCCACTCAGTCTTCGAGGGCTCACGGTGCAGGGCTTACAGGTCGAGGTGCAGGTGCACCTCGGTGCCGACACCTCCCGCGCCGCGCTGCACGGTCGCGGTGCCGCCGGCCCGCTGCATCCTGCCGATGATCGACTCTCTCACGCCGAGGCGGTCGGCGGGCAGGGCGTCGAGCTCGATACCTGGTCCGCGGTCGCGCACGAAGACGTCGACGGCGGATGCCGCGGCCTCGACATACACGGAGACCTCGCCGCCCCCGTGCCGTGCGGCGTTGAGCATCGCCTCGCGCGCCGCCGCGACGAGCGAGGGGTGGGCCGGCACCGACTCCCCCACCGTGACGACGTCGATGCGCGCGGGATACTCGACCTCGATCGTGGCGGCATCCTCGCTCAGTTCGCTCACGAGGTCAGCGCCGGGGGCACCGTCGCCCGCGAAGAGCCATTCGCGCAGCTCGCGCTCCTGCGCCCTGGCGATGCGAGCGACGTCGCTCGAGGCACCCGCGCGGTTCTGGATCAGTGCGAGGGTCTGCAGCACTGAGTCGTGCAGGTGCGCCGCGATCTCGGCACGCTGCTCCTCGCGGATGCGACCGGAGCGTTCCCGCATGAGCTCGTTCCACAGGCGCACAATAAAGGGGGCGATCGCGACCACGAGGCCGAGCACCATCATGCCCACCGCGACGACGGCCGTCATGGCCTCTGGGCGCCAGTCGTTCGAGGCGAGGAGCAGGAGCCCGGTCGCAAGCAGCACGGTCGCACCCGCGCTGCGGATGACGAGGCGGTAGCGCGGCGAGCGGTCAGGGTCGTGCTCATCGAGGGCGAGGCTCCACACGACGGCACCGCCCGTGAGCGCCAGGCTCAGGCTGACGGCCGTCGATGCGGAGCCCGCGACGTTGGCCTGCACGATGGCGACGACCGCCGCGACGGCGCCGAGCACAAGGAGGACGGCTGCGATCGGTGCGCGCCTGCGCGCCGTCTCTTCCGCCTCCCCCGGGGCGAGGGGGACGAGCGCCCACAGCCAGCCATAGAAGAGGATGCCCGCCCCGCCGAGCAGCGAGGCCACGACGAACAGGAGGCGCACCCGCCGTACGGGCCAGCCGAGGTGCTCACTGAGCCCGGCACAGACGCCCCCAATGACGGCGCGACGAGGACGCACGAGTGGCGGTCGCGCGCTGGTCTCGGTCTGGCTCACTCTTGAATCCAAGCAGAGGTGCGAGGCCCGGAGCGACCCGGATGCCACGAATCAGGGTGCGCTCAGGGACGTCCCCCATGGCCGGGGCCGGCCCGTCCCGCCACGATGGATGCCATGGACAACGACACCCCTTCCTCACCCACTCCGCCCCGCGGCGGAACGGCGGCCGACTCGGGCTTCTTCCCGTGGCTGCGCAGCCTCGGCCTCACCCGTGAGCCGGGATGGCTGGGTGGCGTCTCCGCGGGCATCGCACTCCGGCTCGGCATCGACCCGCTGATCGTCCGCGGCATCCTCGTCGTGATCGGCATCCTGGGCGCGCCCGTGCTGTTCCTCTACGCTGCGGCCTGGTTGCTCCTCCCCGACACGACGGGTCGCATCCACCTGCAGGAGCTCTTCCGCGGCATCTTCGATCGTGCCCTCGCGGGCATCGCGATCCTGCTGCTGCTCGCAATGCTGCCGGTGGGCGGCGGCACCGGCTGGTGGTTCACTGGTGGCTGGTGGGACGGCGACTGGGCTGGTCCGGGCCTCGGCGCGATCATCTGGACCGTGGTCCTCACGGGCGCGGTCATCTGGTTCGTCGTCTGGCTCGCGAATCGCCAGAGCGCCACCCCCTCGGCGACAGCCATGCCGCCCGCCGATGGGACTGCACCGGCCACGACGACAGACGCACCGGCCACGACGGGCGCACCGGCCACGACCACGGCGGATGCCCCTGCCGCCGCAACCTCAGCGACCCTGCCCCTCGTCTCCGAGCCGACCGCGCCGCCCACACCTCCCGCGACCGCGGGCGATGCGGAGCTCGCCGCCTGGCGCGAGGGACAGGCCGAATGGAAGCGTGAGCACGACAACTGGCGCGCCCAGCAGTCCGCTTCGGAGAAGGCTGCCCGCGAGCAGCGCCAGGCGGAGGCGCGTCACCAGCGCCAAGCAGAGGCCGCGGAACGTGCACGCGTCGCTCGCGAGAAGGAACTCCGCACGCGCCCCAACACGGCCTTCACCCTCGTCGCGGTAGGGCTCTCCTTCGTGGCCGGTGCCGCGACGGCACTTATCCTGAGCGACACCGACCTGGCGTTCGCGACGCTTGCCGCGGCATCCCTCGCGGTCACGCTCGCCGTCCTGGGTCTCGCGATCATCGTCAACGGCATCCGCGGGCGTCGCAGCGGCGGCTCGAGCGGGGTTGCGATCCTCGTCATCATCGCCCTGTTCTTCACGGGCGTACTCGGATGGTTCCCTCGCCCGCTCATCTCCGAGGGCACGACACGCTGGGAGCCGAGCGCGAGTGACCGCAGCGACTCCCGCATGCTCATCCGCGGTGACATGGTCGTCGACATGGAGGACTACTTCGCCACCGGCAACGCCCGCATCGGCACCGTCGACCTCTTCGTCGTCAACGGCGACGTGGAGGTCATCATGCCGGGCGATGCCGACGGCAGGGTCGAGGTCGACTCCATCAGCGGGCGCATCGAGGTCGATGGCGACATCGTCGACTCGGGCGGCTTCGCATCCTCGGTCGCCAGATACGACTCGACGAACGACAGGCGCGTCATCGTCGACGTCTTCGTCATCGCGGGCGACGTGACGGTACGGCAGGCCGACTGATGGCCGCGACAGACAAGCACGACGACGCTTCTCAGGAGGACCGGATGCACGCAACGAACGACACCGAACGGCTTCACAGCGACGACCCCTCGACCGAGCACGCCGACCGCCGGGTGCTCACGGGCCCCATCGTGTGGGGCGTCATCCTCGTCATCATCGCGGCGCTCTACGCCGTGCAGGTCGCGGTCGACCTGGGGGCGATCGGCGGGATCGACATCTCACCCGCATGGATCGTGCTCGGCATCGGCGGGCTGCTCGTCGTGGGCGGCCTGGCCGCCGCACTCACGCGCCGCAGCTGAGGCGGGTTGAGTAGCGGAGCGTATCGAAACCGAGCAGGGGTTTCGATACGCTCCTTCGTCGCTCGCAGGCTCGCTCCGCGAGTCAGCCGCGGTAGTTCGGTGCCTCCACGACCATCTGGATGTCGTGGGGGTGCGACTCCTTGAGTCCCGCCGCCGTGATGCGCACGAACTTGCCCTTCGCGCGCAGCTCGTCGATCGTGCGAGCCCCCACGTAGAACATCGACTGCCGCAGTCCGCCGAGCAGCTGGTAGGTGACGGATGCGACGGGGCCACGGTAGGCCACCTTGCCCTCGATGCCCTCGGCGATGAGCTGCTCGTCGCTCGGCACATCCGCCTGGAAGTAGCGGTCGCGCGAGTAGGAGGTCTTCTTGCCCCGCGTCTGCATGGCCCCGAGGGAACCCATGCCGCGGTAGGTCTTGTATTGCTTGCCGTTGACGAAGATCATGTCGCCGGGGCTCTCGTCGGTGCCGGCCAGGAGCGAGCCCAGCATGACCGTCTCGGCGCCCGCGACGAGGGCCTTGGCGATGTCACCCGAGTACTGGAGGCCTCCGTCGGCGATGACAGGAACGCCCGCCTCCCGCGCAGCGAGGGATGCCTCGTAGACCGCCGTGACCTGGGGAACGCCGACGCCGGCGACGACGCGCGTCGTGCAGATCGAGCCGGGCCCGACGCCGACCTTGATGGCATCCGCTCCCGCGTCCACGAGCGCCTGGGCTCCTGAGCGGGTCGCCACATTGCCGCCGATGATGTCGATGTCGGCGAACGCGCTGTCACCCTTGAGTCGACGGATAATCTCGATCTCGCCGCGTGAGTCACCGTTCGCGGTGTCGACGACGATGACGTCGACACCTGCATCGGCGAGCGCGCCGGCTCGCTCCCAGGCGTCGCCGAAGAACCCGATTGCGGCGCCGACCCGCAGGCGGCCCTCCTCATCCTTCGTCGCAAAGGGGTACTGCTCGGTCTTGTCGAAGTCCTTGACCGTGATGAGGCCCGTCAGTCGTCCGTTCGAGTCGATGAGCGGCAGCTTCTCGATCTTGTGCTCCGCGAAGATCGCGATCGCCCCATCGGGGTCGACTCCTTCAGGCGCCGTGATGAGTGGCATGCGCGTCATGACGTCGCGCACGAGCGTCGTCGCCTTCTCGAAGGGCGAGACGAAGCGCATGTCGCGGTTGGTGATGATGCCGACGAGCTTTCCGTCCGCCTCGACGACGGGGAGGCCAGAGACACGGAACTGCCCGCACACGGCGTCGACCTCAGCGACCGTGGCATCCGGAGTCGTCGTCACGGGGTTCGTGATCATGCCCGACTCGGAGCGCTTGACCTTGTCAACATAGGCGGCCTGCTCGTCGATCGCGAGATTGCGGTGCAGCACGCCGAGACCGCCCTGGCGCGCCATCGAGATCGCCATGCGCGCCTCGGTGACGGTGTCCATCGCAGCGGAGATGAGGGGGGTGTTGACCCGGATGTTGCGGGTCAGTCGCGACGACGTGTCCACCTCGCTCGGGATGACATCGGTGTGCCCGGGCAGCAACATCACGTCGTCGTAGGTGAGTCCGATGAAACCGAAGGGATCCGGCTGGGTCATTGTTCCCCTTTTGTGAGAGTCGGCGAAAATGCCCGGGATTACGGGCGAGGGGTGCCGGTGAAGCTGCGATGATTCCCGGTGCTCCATGCTAACCGGTTGGCGCTCGCTGCTATTCCGCCGTCATAATTACCAACACCGATCGCTTACCCGAGTAACACCGGCGACACAATCGGCCAGTAACGTCAGCGTCGACGGTACGTGCGGGGGGATTGACCCGATCTCCCGAGGGCACTGCCTTGGAGGTTCAATGAGTAACACCAGCAGGCTTCGACAGCGCCGCTCCCGTTGGCACGCCGTCACCTTCGTCGCGATGGTCGGTGCATTCCTGATGCTCGGCTCCCCCGCCATCGCCGATGAGGTCGGCGAAGACGAGCCCTTCAAGATCAGCGGCAACGTCCAGCTCGACGGCCAACCACTCGAGGACGTCCGCCTGACGATCACGGGCAACGGCGTCGACCTCGAGGTCGAGACGGATGCCGCGGGTCAGTGGCGCGCGGGCGTGCCCGAACGCGAGGCCTACACCGTCACGCTCGACGAGGAGACACTTCCGGAGGGCATCGCGGTCGTTGACGAGACGGGCGAGGACGAGACCCCCAATGAGAAGGAGGTCGAGATTGGGCCCGGCGGCCGGGTCACGATGAACTTCTTCATCGGCCAGGGCGAGCGCAACACCGTCAGCTTCGTCGACCAGCTCGTCTCGCGCTCGATCGACGGCGTCAACTTCGGCCTCATGCTCGGCCTCGCCGCGGTCGGCATCTCCCTCGTGTTCGGCACGACCGGGCTCTCGAACTTCGCCCACGCCGAGATGGTGACCTTCGGCGCGGTGATCGCACTCCTCCTCGGGGTCACGATGTCGCTGCCGATGTGGATCGCCATCCCGCTCACGGTCGTCGTGAGCGCGGCCTTCGGCTGGGCGCTCGATGCGGGCCTCTGGAAACCCTTGCGAAGACGCGGGCTCGGCATCGTGCAGCTCATGATCGTGAGCATCGGCCTCTCGCTCGCGCTGCGGTATGTGTTCCAGTTCTTCATCGGCGGCGGCACCCTGCAGCTGCCCGGCGCCAACGCGGCACAGATCCAGCTCTTCGGCAACGTGCAGCTGTCGTGGATCGACCTCGCGAGCATGGGCATCAGCATCATCGTCATCATCGGCTTCGCCGCGTGGCTCATGCTCAGCAAGATCGGCAAGGCCACCCGCGCCGTCTCCGACAACGCCTCGCTCGCCGCAGCATCCGGAATCGATGTCGACCGCGTCGTGCGCATCGTCTGGATCGTCGCTGCCGCAATGGCCGGCCTCTCCGGCGTGCTCTACGCCTACTTCCGTCCCGGTATCAAGTGGGACATGGGAGCCCAGATCCTGCTCCTCGTCTTCGCCGCCGTCACGCTCGGTGGCCTTGGCACCGCCTTCGGCGCCCTGATCGGCGCGATCATCGTGGGCGTCATGGTCGAGATCTCGGGGCTGTGGATTCCCTCGGACCTCAAGTACGTGGGCGCGCTCGGAATTCTGATCCTGGTGCTGCTCTTCCGACCACAGGGCATCCTCGGTCGCAGAGAGAGAATAGGTTAAGGGGCCCCTCATGGACTGGCTGACTATCTTCGGCAACACTGCCTCCTCGCTCATCTCCCCGGCGACCCTCGGCTACGCCCTCGCGGCGATCGGCCTCGCCGTGCACTTCGGCTTCGCCGGACTGCTCAACATGGGTATCGCCGCCTACATGGCCATCGGCGCCTACGGCTATGCCATCTCGATCCTGACCTTCGGGCTGCCCTGGTGGGCCGGCGTGCTCATCGCCATGGCCTGCTCCGTGCTGTTCTCACTCGTGCTGGGCATCCCGACGCTGCGGTTGCGAGGCGACTATCTCGCGATCGTGACGATCGCCGCCGCCGAGATCGTGCGCCTGCTCTTCCTGTCGACGACCTTCGACGAGTACACGGGCTCCGCGGATGGCCTCAGCGGCTACCACGCGAGCTTCCGCGCATCGAACCCGCTGCCTGAAGGCACCTACGGTTTCGGCCCGTGGGAGTACACGGCGAATGGCTGGTGGGTGCGCATCGTCGGCATCGTGCTCGTCGCCCTCGCGCTGCTGATCGTGTGGGCAATCATGCGCAGCCCGTGGGGCCGAGTGCTGCGCGGCATCCGCGAAGACGAGGATGCCGTGCGCTCGCTCGGCAAGAACGTCTTCTCCTACAAGATGCAGGCGCTCATCCTCGGTGGCGTCTTCGGCTCGCTCGGTGGCATCGTCTACGCGCTGCCCTCTTCGGTCAACCCGGGCGTCTACGTGACCTCGCTCACGTTCTTCGTCTGGACGGCGCTCCTGCTTGGTGGCGCCGCGACCATCTTCGGTCCCGTGCTCGGCGCCGTGCTCTACTGGGTCGTGCAGACGCTGCTCAGCAACATCCTGCCCGCACTCGTGACGGCGGGCATCCTGCCCTTCATGTCGACGAGCCAGGCCCAGACCCTTCGATTCATCCTCGTCGGTGTCGCCCTGATGCTCCTCGTGATCTTCAGACCGCAGGGCATCCTCGGAAACAAGAAGGAGCTGACCTTTGTCAAGTGACGCAGCAACCCCAGCAGCGACATCCGCTCCCGTGACCCGACAGAAGTCGACCGGCCTGCACAAGGGCGACATCCGCCCCGGCGTCGAAAAGGTCGACCCCATCGTCATCGCCGACGGGGTCACGCGCACCTTCGGCGGGCTCACGGCCGTCGACGTGGATCACCTCGAGATCCCGCGCAACGCCATCACGGCCCTCATCGGCCCGAACGGTGCCGGCAAGACGACTCTCTTCAACCTCCTGACGGGCTTCGACAAGCCCGACAAGGGCTCGTGGACCTTCGAGGGCAGGTCGCTCTCTGGCATCCCCGCCTTCAAGGTGTCGCAGCGCGGGCAGGTGCGAACCTTCCAGCTCACGAAGTCGCTCGGCCTTCTCACAGTGCTCGAAAACATGAAGCTCGGCGCAAAGCACCAGCGCGGTGAGCGCTTCTGGGCGGGCCTCTTTCCCTTCCTCTGGCGCAAGCAGGAGGAGGAGTTCGAGGCCAAGGCGCTCGAGCTGCTCGCCCGCTTCAAGCTCGATACAAAGAAGGACGACTTCGCGGCCAGCCTCTCGGGTGGCCAGCGCAAGCTCCTCGAGATGGCTCGCGCCCTCATGAGCGACCCGACCCTCGTCATGCTCGACGAGCCGATGGCTGGCGTGAACCCCGCGCTGACGCAGTCGCTTCTTGAGCACATCCTCGATCTCAAGGACCAGGGCATGACCGTGCTTTTCGTCGAGCACGACATGCACATGGTGCGGCACATCGCCGACTGGGTCGTCGTGATGGCGGAGGGCAAGGTCGTCGCCGAGGGTCCGCCAGACACGGTCATGAAAGATCCCGCCGTGATCGACGCCTACCTGGGCGCGCACCAGGACGTGGACCTCGGGGTCGTCACGGGCCGCATTGCGGGCGAGGTTCCGTCAGAGTCCGCCGCAGCCCTTGTCGCTGACATCGAGCATGAACAGGCAGCGGATGCCGCGGCCTTCGAGAACCGAAAGGCCGGCGAATGAGCACCCCAACGACCCAGCAGCCCGCTTCCTCCGCTGCCGTGACCGGCTCCCCCGTCATCGAGGTCAAGGACCTCACGGCGGGATACCTGCCCGGCGTCAACATCCTCAACGATGCCAACCTGGTGGCTCGACAGGGCGAGTTGATCGGCATCATCGGGCCCAACGGGGCCGGCAAGTCGACCCTGCTCAAGGCCATCTTCGGGCAGGTGAAGGTCCGTGGCGGATCGATCTCGCTCAACGGTGAGGACATCACGGGGCTCAAGGCCAACAAGCTCGTCGCCAAGGGCGTCGGCTTCGTGCCGCAGAACAACAACGTGTTCCCGAGCCTGACGATCGAGGACAACCTGAAGATGGGGCTCTTCCAGAACCCCAAGATCTACGACGAACGCCTCGAGTTCGTCGTCGGCATCTTCGGGGAACTCGGCAAGCGCCTCAAGCAGCGTGCGGGCTCACTCTCGGGCGGTGAGCGCCAGATGGTCGCCATGTCGCGTGCCCTCATGATGGACCCGCACGTCATGCTGCTCGACGAGCCGTCTGCCGGCCTCTCCCCGGTGCGGCAGGACGAGGCCTTCATCCGCGTCTCCGAGATCAACAAGGCGGGCGTCACGACGATCATGGTCGAGCAGAACGCACGCCGCTGCCTGCAGATCTGCGACCGCGGCTACGTGCTCGACCAGGGCCGGGATGCCTACACAGGCACGGGTCGCGAACTCCTCAACGACCCCAAGGTCATCGGCCTCTACCTGGGCACGCTCGGCCAAGACTGACAGGTCTGACGCGAAGGGGCCCGGTATCCGCGTGGATGCCGGGCCCTTCGCGTTGTGCCGCGGGTTGAGGCATGCGAAAGGGGCCCGGATGCCGTGGCATCCGAGCCCCTCCCTCAGTCGTTCGGCTTAGTACGCGGAGTACGTGTTGTCCGGGCCGAAGATGTAGGTGCCGATCACGGCCTCGGTCGGGTCGCCGACCTCGTCGAAGGTGATCGGGCCGGAGATGCCGTCGTAGTCGGCGACGTCTCCGTTGTTGATGATCTCGGCGCACTCGGCGAAGGTCGAGCACTTCTCGCCGTCACCCGAACCACCCGAGACTTCCTGCAGCGCAGCGGCGATGTCCGCGGCATCCGTCGACTGGGCCTTGAGGGCGGCCAGTGCGAGCAGCATGACGGCGTCGTACGACTCCGCGCCGTAGGTGAACTCGGTGAGCTCAGGCTCACCCGTGCCGACCCAGAACTCGTTGAGCTCCTCGGTGAACGCTGCAAGCTCATCCACGTTGGTGCCGGGGAAGGTGCCCTTGGCGCCCTCGATCGGCGGAACCTCGTCACCGAAGTTGGCAAGGTTGCCATCGACGAAGTAGAGGTTCTCAGCGGGGAACGACGAGACGATGTCCGGAAGCATCGTCTTGACCTCTTCGAACGTGATCAGGGCGATCGCGTCAGGGGCCTCGGCGAGGACCTCGCTGATCTGGGCACTGAAGCTCGTGTCACCCGTGTTGTACGACGACGTGGCGACAACCTCGCCACCGGCGGCCTCGAAGGCCTCCGTGACGTACTTCTGCAGGCCGGTGCCGTAGGAATCGTTCAGCACGATCATGCCGAGCGTCTGGTGGCCGTCTTCTGCGATGAGGTTGCCAAGCACCTCGCCCTGCAGCACGTCGGACGGTGCCGTGCGGAAGTAGAGGCCGTTGTCGTCATAGGTCGTGAACGCGTCGGACGTGTTGGCCGGCGAGAACAGGATCGTGTCGTTCGCGATGACCTGGTCGATGAACTGCAGCGAGACACCGGACGACGCCGCACCAATGATGGCGGAGACACCCTCACCGAGCACGCGAGGAACCTCGGTCTCGTAGGCCTTGTTGTCGGTGTCACCCGAGTCGCCGCGCACGTGCTCGACGGTGATGCCCATGTCGGCCTCGTTGATCTGGGAGATCGCGTAGTCGACACCCGCGAACTCGGGCGGGCCGAGGAAGGCGAGGTTGCCTGTTGCCGGCAGCAGCGAACCGATCTTGAGCGTCAGGTCCTCCCCCGTGTTGCCACCGTTGCCGCCATTGCCACCGTCGTCTGCCGCGCAGCCGCTCAGCACGAGTGCGACGGCTCCGAGACCTGCGACACCTGCGTAAAGGGCCTTGCGCCCGCGCGATCCGGCATTGGCCTTCGCGAATACGCTCATGTTGCTCCTTGCGTTCATGAAATGTGATGAAAACCACGGCAGGACACTGCCGTCTTGCAACGGTATTGCCCGGCACGCCCGCGCACAATACCTCCGTGTTACGGGGCGGTAACATGCGCGACAGCCCTGTCTACTCGACGAGTACGTCTCCCCCGGGCACCGCTCGGTTGTCGGCGCCGTAGGTGAACACGCGGAACACAGCGACCGTCGGGTCACCCGAATCGTTGAGCGCAAGTGGGCCGGAGACACCGTCGTAGTCGATGTCGGGGCGGCTCTCGAGCACGTCGAGGCACTCGCCGAAGCTCATGCACTTGATGCCCGCTCCGGAGACATCGATGGCCGAGTAGGCGAGCGATGGGCCGCCGTCGTCCTCAGCCACGATCGCGGCGAGCGCCGCGAGCACGGTCGCGTCATAGGCTTCGGCCGCGTAGCGCACATCGCTGAGCCCAGGGTCCATCGACTTGGCCCGGGCCGCAAACTCCTCAGAGGGCTCCCGCCCGTCGAGCACCCCGCGAACGCCCTCGATCGCGCCAGCCGGGAGTGCCTGCGAATAGTCAGCGAGGCCGGCAGCGGTCACCCAGAGGGAGGTGGCGGGGATTCCGGCTGTCACAAGGCCGTCGAGCAGTGCGGCGGTCGGCACCCCAGGCGTGAAGGGACTCGACAGCACGACGGCGTCCACGCCCGACTCGGCGACCCGGGCGGCGAAGGCAGCGGCATCCGTATCGCCTGCAAAGGTCTCGGCGAAAGTGACGGAGCCATCCCCCATCGCCTCGGAGAGCACGGAGGTCACGGCCGCCGACTCGGTGTCGTCGAAGGTCACCGTGGCGACCGTCTCGGCGCCGTCGTCGGTGAGCAGCTGGGCGAGGGCGCGGCCCTGCAGGCTCACGGGCGGCGAGGTGCGGAGAAGGAGGCCGGAGTCGTCGAGGTCGGACAGGGCGGATGCCGTCGCTGACGGCGAGATGACAGCGATACCGTCGGCGGCGGTGAGCGGGAGGAGTCGCTCAGCGAGCACGGATGAGGAGGGGCCGACGATCACGTCGACGCCGTGCTCGACGAGCTGGGCGTAGGAGGCCTCGAGCGTCTCTGTCGTGGCGTCGCCTGAATTGCGATGGAACACCTCGACGGGGGCGCCGAGCACACCGCCCGCCTCGTTGATCTCGCGCACCGCAAGCTCGACGCCCGCGACCTGCGCTGGCGAGAGGAAGGCCGTCTCCCCCGAGGTCGGCAACAGCGTGCCGATGCGCAGCACGCCGTCTCCGGATGCGGCGGGAGCGCTGGGGCGCGGCGACGGGGCGGGAGTGACCGCCACCTCCGCTGTGCACCCTGACAGCACAAGGGCTGCAGCGATCGCGACGGCAGTGACGGGGGCACGGCGCACCATGGCGTTCCTCTCATTCGTGGAGGCGCCAACGGGCGACGCCTCAGGAACCCTACCGAGAGATCAGAGCGGTTGCGGCAAGGCGCGGCGCGACATCCGCCCCTCGACCAGCATGTCGATCGTGAGCACGACAAGGGCGACCCAGACGAGCCCGAAGCCCACCCAGCGCTCGGGCGGCATGGCCTCATGCAGCACGAACGCGCCGAGGATGAACTGCAGGATGGGCGCGAGATACTGCACGAGGCCGATCGTGACGAGCGGCAGGCGGCGGGCGCCTGCGGCGAACAGCAGCAGGGGCACGGCCGTCGCCACGCCGGACATCAGGAAGAGCACGAGGTGCGCGGGCCCATTCGCGCCGGCCGCGATGCCCGGGCCCGCTGCCAGCGCAAGGAGCACGACGATCGCGGGGACCGTCAGCCACATCGTCTCGACCGTGAGTCCCGACACCGCACCGACCCGCGGGCCCGCCTGCTTCTTGATGAGGCCGTAGAGGCCGAAGCTGCCGGCGAGGGCGAGGGAGATCCACGGGATCTCTCCGAGGCCGACCGCCAGCACGACGATCGCGATCGCCCCGAAGCCCATCGCGACCCACTGGAGCGGCCGCAGCGATTCGCGAAGCAGCACGACACCCAGCAGCACCGTGAAGAGCGGGTTGATGAAGTAGCCGAGGGATGACGCAAGCACCTGGCCGTTGAGCGCCGCGAAGACGAACACGAGCCAGTTGACCGAGATCAGGGCGGCGGCGACCCCCATGATGAGCGCGAGCCTGGGCGACCTGACGACGTCGGCGACCGAGCGCCAGCCGCGCGTGATCGTGAGCAGGAGGGCACAGAAGGCGAGCGACAGGATGACGCGTCCCGCGACGACCTCGAAGGGGCCGGACGGGGCGAGGAGCAGGAAGTAGCCGGGGAGGAAGCCCCAGAGAGCGTAGGCACCGACCGCGTAGAGGAGACCGGCGCGCCGTTGCATCCGCACGTCTTCGAGTACGGGTGCTGGGCGGCTCATTCGAGAATGCTACAACCGCGAGAAACGAAAAGCCCGCCCTGCCGAAGCAGGACGGGCCTTCGAGAAATGGATGCGACTAGCGCACGACCACCGCGAGCACGTCGCGGGCCGAGAGCACGAGCAGGTCGTCGCCGCCGTACTTGACCTCGGTGCCGCCGTACTTGGAGTAGATCACCTTGTCGCCAACAGCAACGTCGAGCGGGATGCGGTTGCCGTTGTCGTCGATGCGGCCGGGGCCCACCGCCACGACCTCGCCCTCCTGGGGCTTCTCCTTGGCAGTGTCAGGGATGACAAGACCGGATGCAGTCGTCTGCTCGGCCTCGACCTGCTTGATGACAATGCGATCTTCGAGCGGCTTGATGGACACCGACACGGTTGACCTCTTTCTGAAGTGCGTGAAGAAACTTGGGGTTAGCACCCTCGCGGGGAGAGTGCCAGAACAACTGTAGCGGGGTGATTGGCACTCTCGCAATCCGAGTGCCAATCCGAACTCGCTCTCACTATCCGGACCATACACGGACGATCAGCGTCGAAGGCCCCGACCGTGCGGGTACGGTCCGGATTCATGAAAGGGATAATGGGCCGGATGGATTCCGCCGAGCTCACCCACCTGCTGACGCCCGAGGGGCTGCGGCTTCTCGACTCCCTGCCGCCCTATGACAGCAAGGGCGATGTCGTGCGCATGGTGAGCGAGCTCCGTGCGGCCGGGCACCCGCCCGCCCTCGTCGCTGCGGTGCTCACGCAGGCGAGACTGCGGCATCGCGCGCTGGCCAAGTTCGGCCCCTTCGCCGAGCGGATGCTCTTCACCGAGGCGGGGCTCGAGCAGGCCACCCGCCTGAGCGTCGCGGCACGGCACGCGGAGCGCTTCCGCACGGCCGGAGTCACGCGCGTCGCCGACCTCGGCTGCGGCATCGGTGCCGACTCGCTCGCAATGGCCGCGCTCGACCTCGGCGTGCTCGCGGTCGAGCGCGATGAGGTGACCGCCGCCATTGCCGCCTACAACCTTTCCCCCTGGGCCTCCGTCACGGTCGAGCACGCCTCAGCTGAGGACGTCGACCTGGCCGAGACGGATGCCGCGTGGCTCGACCCCGCCCGACGCAACGAGCGCGGCCGTCTCCATGACCCCGCAGACTGGTCCCCGACCCTCGACTTCGCCTTCGGCCTGGCCGAGCGGATGCCCGTGGGCGTCAAGCTCGGACCGGGCGTCGACCGCGACGTGATTCCCGAAGACGCCGAGGCCCAGTGGGTCTCGGTCGACCACGACGTCGTGGAGCTGGGAGTGTGGCTTGGCCCTGTAGCGAGGCCGGGCATCCGTCGCTCGGCCCTCGTCATCACGGAAGGGGGCGCCGCTGAACTCACCTCGGCGGCCGACAGCGAGGACGCGGAGACGGGCGAGCTCGGCGAGTACCTCTACGAACCCGACGGCGCGGTGATCCGGGCACGGCTGATCGGAGACCTCGCGCGCCAACTCGGCGGACGCATGGTCAGCCAGGACATCGCCTACATCACGAGTGACCGTGCCCTCGATACGCCCTTCGCGTCACGATTCCGCATCATCGAGCAGCTCCCGCTCGACGAGCGCCGCCTCAAGAGGGAACTGCAGGTGCGCGGGATCGGCCGCGTGGAGATCAAGAAGCGCGGCGTCGACATCGACCCTGCCGCCTTCCGGCGCCGCCTCGCGCCACGCGGAGACGGCACCGCCACCGTCGTGTTGACGAGGGTGGCGGGTCGGCGTGTTGCACTACTCGCGGAGCGCGCGGCTCAGTAGTAGTAGCCGCTCGAGGCTCCCGCCACGAGGAAGAAGATGAGCGGGACGATCCAGATCAGGCCCCACAGGAGGCTGATCGCGATACCCGAGTAGCCCGTAATGATGCCCGTGAGCCAGAACGGCTTGGCGTGCGGCTCGCGGCGCTGCGCGATGTGGCCGAAGACGACACCCGCGAGGGCGGGAAGGAACCCGAGGCCGCCGAAGAGACTGAGGAAGACGCCCGCGATGCCCGTGATCATCGAGGTGAGGCTGAGTCCCTTGGGGGGACCGGCGGGCGCCGACTGGTAGGGCGAGCCGCCGTAGGGCTGTTGGGTGCCCCCGTATGGCTGCTGCTGAGGTGCGCCGTAGGGCTGCTGCTGGCCCGCTGCGGCGGATGGCTGCTGCGGCACGCCGTAAGGCTGCTCTGGCTGCGCTGCCGCCGTCGCATCGCTCGCCGTGGCCGCAGGCCCATAGGGCGACGCGGCCGGCGCCGCATCCGCCGAGGGCGCTTCGGAGGCGGGCGCTTCGGAGGCCGCGACTTCTGGCGTCGGCTCGGGCGCGGGCACCTGCTCGGCAGCCGACTCGGCAGGGGGCGTGGGGACCGGCGGAACCTCGTCGGGGTTGTGAGTGCTCATGCAGCCATTCTGTCGGATGCCCGCCTCCGGCAACAGCGAAGGGCCCGAGTCGTTCAACGCGGGCCCTTCGGTGACGGACAAACTAGTTGTTGAGCTCCTCGAGCTGCTGCTCGAGCTCGTAGGGGGTCATGTCGTTGTACTGCTCGCCGAGGGAGGCGAAGAGCACCGTGCTGCCGATGACGAGGAGCACCGTGATCGCGAGGCCGATGAAGCCCGTGATGATGCCCGTCAGCCAGAGGCCCTTCGACGCCTGCGGCTCCTTCGACTTGCCGAGGAAGCCGAGGATGATCGCGGCGATCGGGAGGATGACGCCGATGAGGCCGAGAATCGAGAAGATGCCGATCCAGGAGCCGAGGAGGCCCAGGATTCCGGCGATGAGCGCGATGATGCTCAGCACGGGTGCCTTCTTGGGCGCGCCGCCGGCGGGAGCAGCGGAGTAAGGGGTGGGCTCCGGGGCGGCAGCCGGCATGGATTCAGACACGGGAGTCTCCTTGATGATCGGATTGATGCGGTGCCTATGGTGACAGCACGCTGAACGGGTGTCAACGAACAACACCCGCTTTTCTCCGACGTTACGCCTGGATGCTCGTCACGGGGAGGGTGGAGTCGGCGCCGAAGCCGAGCCCTGACGGTTGCCGGCCCGCCGCGACGAGTTGCGCCCCGAGGGCCGCGATCATGGCCCCGTTGTCGGTGCAGAGGGAGAAGGGTGGGATGCGGAGCGCGATCCCGGCATCCGCGCACCGCTCCTCCGCGAGGGCACGCACGCGAGCGTTCGCGACGACGCCGCCTCCCAGCAGGAGGCGCGGCACGTTGAGGTCGCGGCAGGCGGCGACGGCCTTCGTGATGAGCACGTCGGCAACGGCCTCGCGGAAGCTCGCCGCGACATCCGCCACGGGAACCTCCTCGCCAGCATCGCGCTTCTGCTCGACCCACCGTGCGACGGCCGTCTTGAGGCCCGAGAACGAGAAGTCGTAGCGGTGCTTCGCCATGTCCTTGGGCAGGCTCAGCCCGCGCGGGAAACGGATGGCCTTGGGATCACCGGATGCCGCGGCCCTGTCGATCTCGGGACCGCCCGGGTAGGGCAAGCCGAGCAGGCGTGCGACCTTGTCGAAGGCCTCCCCCGCCGCGTCGTCAATCGTCTCGCCGAGCAACTCGACATCGCTCACGAGGTCGCGCACGAGCAGCAGCGAGGTGTGGCCGCCGGAGACGAGCAGCGCGACCGTCGGGTACTCGACGTCCTCACCCGTCAGCACGTCGGCGCCCACGTGCCCCACGAGGTGGTTGACAGCATAGAGGGGCTTGCCCGTCGCCACGGCGAGCGCCTTGGCAGCGCCGACCCCCACCATGAGGGCGCCCGACAGGCCAGGGCCGCTCGTGACGGCGATCGCGTCAAGCTCGGCGAGCGAGACATCCGCCCGCTTCAGCGCCTCTTCGAGCGTCGGGTTCATGGCCTCGAGGTGGGCGCGTGCGGCGATCTCGGGCACGACGCCGCCGTAGCGGGCATGCTCGTCCATCGAGGAGGCGATGACGTTGGCGAGAAGCTCGGTGCCGCGCACGATGCCGACGCCCGTCTCATCGCAGCTGGTTTCGATGCCCAGCACGAGTGGTTCGCGGGTCATGATGCTCCCTCCTCGGCAACGCCGGCGATCGGATGCTCCAGGGTCGCCCTCATGACAATGGCGTCGACCCCATCAGGCTGGTAGTAGCGGGGACGCACCCCGATCACCTCATAGCCGAGGGCCTCGTAGAGCCGCTGGGCCCCCGGGTTGTCGGCCCGCACCTCGAGGAACATCTCACGCGCTCCCCGCTGCCTCGCCTCATCCATGAGCTGCAGCATGAGGGCGCGTCCGAGTCCTCCGCGGCGGGCGGCCTCGTCGACCGCGATCGTCTGGATGTCGCCCTGTCGCGACCCCAAGGGGGCGAGCAGGCCGGCGTATCCCTGCACCTCGCCCGTGTCGTTGCGCTCCGCGACGAGGTAGTAGGTGTGCTCGCTCTCGAGCTCACCCGCCATGGCCTTCTCCGACCAGGCGTCGTTCGCGAAGGTCGCTGTCTCGATGCGCATGATGTCGGCAAGGTCGCCGATGCCCGCGCGGCGGAGGAACCAGGTCATCCCGTCACGCGCTTCGGGCCAGCGGAAAGGGTCACGTCGGGCGACCTCAGGTAGAGCGGCTCTGCGCCCGCGAAGTCGCGTCCGTGGAAGTACAGCAGCTCGGCGAGCATCCCAGCGGCACCGGCCGAGACCTCTGCGGCATCGATGCGAGTTGTCGACGCCTCGGCGGGAAGCTCCGCGGGCGCCGCAAGCGCCGGTCCGCCCGAGCGGACAGGGAGCCCCTCGGCGTCGGCCCCCGAGTAGGCGGACCAGTAGACCTCGCGGCGGCGGGCATCCGTCACCACCAAGAGGGCCCCGGAACCCCCCGCCGCATAGTGCTGGAAGGCGATCGCATCGTGGCTGACGACCCGCACGACTGGCCTGCCCGCGCCCAGCGCGAATGCCTGCGCGGCCGCGATGCCGACGCGAAGCCCCGTGAACGGGCCAGGGCCCATGCCGACTGCGACGCCGGACAGATCAGCGACCTGGATGCCCGCCTGCTCGAGGCAGCGCGCGATGAGCTCGCCGATGACCTCGGCATGGCGACGCGTGTCGCTCTCACCCAGCTCGACGATGATGCCCCGGTCGCGGTCGACGACGGCGACCGAGGTGCCCGCCGAGGTGTCAATGGAGAGCAGCATCAGTCCAGCCTAATCTCGCGCCAGCGGGGGCCATGGCCCTCGATCGTGACCCGACGCGGTTCGACCGGCTCCTCGCCCTCGGCCGCCGTGTCGGCGCCCTTGGGCCGGTGGATCGCGATCTCCAGCCATTCGTCGACGACCGCGTCGAGCATGCCGGCCGCCCACTCCACGACGACGACGGATGCCTCGAAGTCGATGTCGAGGTCATCGAGTTCGGCTGGGTGCGAGAGACGGTAGGCGTCGACGTGCACGAGGGGCGGGCCGTCGCCCAGGTTCGGATGCGTGCGGGCCAGCACGAAGGTCGGGCTCGTCACGGGCCCGCGAACGCCGAGGGCGTCGCCGAGCCCGCGCGTGAAGGTGGTCTTGCCCGCGCCGAGCTCACCGTTGACCGCGACGACGTCGCCCGCGCGCAGCTCGCGCGCGATCCGCGCCCCAAGCGCAACCATCGCCTCGGGCGTCTCGATGATGCGCTCGATCACCGATGCCACGTCCTTGCCACTCGCGGGCCGATCCGTGTCACGACCTCGTAGTTGATCGTGCCCGCCGCCGCGGCCCATTCATCAACTGCGGGCGCGCCATCCGCCGGGTCGCCGAAGAGCACGGCGCGGTCGCCGACGGCGACCTCCGTGTCGCCCACGTCGACCACGAACTGGTCCATCGCGATGCGGCCGGCCACCCGGAAGGTGCCGCCGTTGATCGCGATGGGGCCGAGACCCGAGGCCTGCCGGGGAATGCCGTCCGCGTAGCCGAGGGGCACGAGGGCAAGCGTCGTCTCACGCTCGGCGCGATACGTGAGCCCATACGAGACCCCCGAGCCGGCCGGAACCCGCTTGACGGAGGCCACCTGTGCCGAGAGCCGCATTGCCGGGCGGAGCCCGAGCGATTGAGGATCCCGGTCGTCGAAGGGCGAGAGACCATACATGCCGATGCCGAGTCGCACGAGGTCGAAGCGCGCTTCCGGCACATCGATCGCGCCGGCCGTGGCCGCCAGGTGCCGCCACCGCGGGTGCAGGCCGGCATCGTGCGCCACCGCCGTCGCCGCCTCGAATGCCGCGACCTGCGAGAGGTCCTCCTCCCGGCCCGCGTTCGCGAGGTGCGAGAAGATCCCCTCGACGCGGATGCCCCCCTGCCGCTCAAGCTCCGAGGCGCGAGCGAGGAAGGCGGGCCAGGAGGAACGCTCGGCGCCGTTGCGGCCGAGGCCCGTGTCGACCTTGAGATGCACGGTGGGAGTGGCATCCGTCGCCGCGGCGCGCTCCAACTGCTCGACGCGGCTCAGCCCCAGCTCGACGCCCGCGGCCGCCGCGGCCACGAAATCCTCGTCCGGCGCGTGCAACCAGGCGAGGATCGGCGCCGCGATGCCGGCGCTGCGCAGCACCAGGGCCTCGCCGATGTCGGCGACACCCAGCCGCTCCGCGCCGCCTGCGAGCGCCGCGCGTGCCACCTCGGCTGTTCCGTGCCCGTAGCCGTCGGCTTTGACGACCGCCATGGCCGGCGTGCCGCCCGCGAGCTCCCGCAGCCTGGCCACGTTGCTGCTGATGGCCGACAGCGAGACGGATGCCTCGCGCATCCGCCCGCTCATGCCCCGCCCTCCGCGACGACGTAGGCGATCGCGAGCCCGCCGTCGTGGCTCATCGACAGGTGGAAGGTACCGATGCCGCGCCGCTCGGCGATCTCAGCGATGCCGCCGTGCAGCTCGAAGGAAGGGTTGCGCAGCTCGTTCGAGACGACGCGCATGTCGTGCCAGCGCATCCCGGATGAATCGCCGACCGCCTTGATGAGCGCCTCCTTCGCGGCGAAGCGTGCCGCGAGCGAGGGCAACGACCGCCGACGACCGTCCGACCATTGTTCGCTCTCGGCGAACAGCCGGTCGAGCAGTCTCGGAGTCCGGCTCGCCGCCCGCTCGAAGCGGGCGAGATCGACCAGGTCGACGCCCACCCCGACGATCACGGCCTACTCCACCGTGACGGACTTGGCGAGGTTGCGCGGCTGGTCGACGTCGAGGCCCTTGGCCGAGGCAAGCTCCATCGCGAAGATCTGCAGCGGGATGACCGCGAGCAGCGGCTCGAAGAAGCGCCCCGCGAGCGGGATCGGCAGCACGACATCCGCGTAGGGCAACACTGCCGCATCACCCTGTTCTGCGATTGCGAGCACACGGGCACCGCGAGCGCGGATCTCCTGGATGTTCGAGACAACCTTCTTGTGCAGCGAGTCGGGGTCGCGCGGGCTCGGCACGACGACGAAGACCGGGATGCCCGGCTCGATCAGCGCGATGGGACCGTGCTTGAGCTCACCGGCGGCGAAGCCCTCAGCGTGGATGTACGCGATCTCCTTGAGCTTGAGCGCGCCCTCGAGCGCGACCGGGAAGCCCACGTGCCGGCCAAGGAACAGCACGGAACGCGTGTCGGCCATCCAGCCAGCCATCTGCTTGATGGTCTCGTGCTCCTCGAGCACGGTCGCCATCTTGTCGGGAAGCGCCTGGAGCTCCTCGACTGCGGAGGCGACCTCCTGCGCCGATAGGGTGCCGCGGGCCGTCGCGATGTGCAGCCCGAGCAGGTAGAGCGCGATCACCTGGGCGACGAAGGCCTTGGTCGATGCGACGGCCACCTCCGGGCCGGCGTGCGTGTAGATGACGGCGTCGGACTCACGCGGGATCGTCGCGCCCTGCGTGTTGCAGATCGACACCGTGCGCGCGCCGTTCTCGCTCGCGTACTTGACCGCCATGAGCGTGTCCATCGTCTCGCCCGACTGGCTGATCGAGACGACGAGCGTGTCAGGGGTGAGGATGGGGTCGCGGTAGCGGAACTCGTGCGCAAGCTCGACGTCCACGGGCACGCGGGCCCACTTCTCGATCGCGTACTTCGCGACCATGCCCGAGTAGTTCGCCGTGCCTGCGCCGACGATCACGATGCGGTCGATGGCGCGGAGCGCGTCGTCGCCGATGCCAGCGAGCTCGGCGATGTGCACCCCGTCCTCCGTCGCGCGGCCAAGGAGGGTCTTCGCGACAGCCTCGGGCTCCTCGCTGATCTCCTTCGCCATGAAGCTCGACCAGCCGCCCTTCTCCGAGGCGGAGGCATCCCAGGCGACCTCGAAGGTCTTGGCTTCGACTGCGTTGCCGTCGAAGTCGGTGACGGTGACACTGTCGGGAGTGATGATCGCGAGCTGGTCCTGACCGATCTCCATCGCGCGGTGCGTGTGCTCAACGAATGCCGCGACATCCGAGCCGAGGAAGTTCTCGCCATCGCCGAGCCCGATCACCAGGGGCGAGTTGCGGCGTGCGCCCACGACGACGCCCGGCTCGTCGACGTGCATGACGAGCAGCGTGAAGGCACCGTGGAGGCGCGCGACGACCTCGCGAAGCGCCTCGGCGAGGTTGCCCGTGCGGCGGTAGGCCCGTCCCACGAGGAGCGCCGCGACCTCACTGTCGGTCTCACTCAGGAACTCCGTCTCCGGGTCCTCGTCGAGCAGCTCCTGCTTGAGCTCGGCGAAGTTCTCGATGATGCCGTTGTGGATCAGGGCCAGGCGGCCGTCGTCGCCGAGGTGCGGATGCGCGTTCGAGTCAGTGGGACCGCCGTGCGTCGCCCAGCGGGTGTGGCCGATGCCCGTGGCACCATTCGCGACCGGCTGCGCGAGCAGCTCGTCGGCGAGCATCTGCAGCTTGCCCGCCTTCTTGCGGGTGTCAAGGGTGCCGTCTGCACCCAGCACCGCGATGCCGGCCGAGTCGTAGCCACGGTACTCAAGTCGACGGAGACCGCCCATCAGCACCTCGATGCTCTTGTCGGTTCCGACGTATCCCACGATTCCACACATGCGCCCGATTCTATGCCAGCGGTGCTGAACGAGAGTTCGCGCGCTCCGCGCGCGCTAGGCTTCTCAGCGATGTCCGACCCCACTACAGGCGCGCCAGGCAGCACGCCATTCGTCGAGATCGAGCGGGCCGCCTGGGCAGAACTCGCGCCAGCGACGAAGCTGCCGCTCTCCCAGGAGGAGATCGTTGGGCTCCGTGGCCTCGGCGACGCACTCGGCGTCGACGAGGTATCCGACGTCTACCTGCCGCTCAGCAGGCTCATCAACCTCTACGTCGTGGGCGCTCGCGAGCTGCACGCCGCGACGAGCGGCTTTCTCGGAGAACGCTCCCCTACAACACCCTTCGTGATCGGTGTCGCCGGTTCGGTCGCGGTGGGCAAGTCGACAATCGCCCGCCTCCTGCGAGTGCTTCTGGCCCGCTGGGAGTCGACGCCTCGCGTGGCACTCCTCACCACCGACGGGTTCCTGCATCCCAACGCCGAACTCGAGCGGCGGGGTCTCATGCAGCGCAAGGGATTCCCCGAGTCCTACGATCGCCGCAGCCTCCTGCGCTTCGTCACGCAGGTCAAGAGCGGCGTCGCCGAAGTGCGTGCCCCCGTCTACTCCCACCTCACCTACGACATCATCCCCGGGGCCGAGGTCGTCGTGCGGCGGCCCGACATCCTCATCGTCGAGGGGCTCAACGTGCTGCAGCCCCCGCAGCCCGGCCACACCCTCGCGCTCAGCGACCTCTTCGACTTCAGCATCTACGTGGATGCCCGCACGAACGACATCGCCCGCTGGTATGAAGAGCGCTTCCTCAAACTGCAGCGCGGGGCATTCGCCGATCCGGAGTCGTACTTCCACCGCTATGCGTCGCTCGACGAGCAGCAGGCGCGGGAGACAGCCTCAGGGATCTGGAACAGAATCAACCTGCCCAACCTGAGCGAGAACATCCTGCCGACACGCTCGCGCGCGACACTCGTGCTGCGCAAGGACGCCGATCACGCGGTGCAGAAGATACTGCTCCGCAAGATCTGAAGGCGGGTTCGGTAGCGCGGTTCGCTCGACGGCAATCGCGAAGACTCGCGCTAGTTCGCGAGTTGCTCGCGAACGACGGCAGCGAGTTCCTCAGCCGCCTGCTGCGCGGTCTCGTGATCGGCCGCCTCAACCATGACGCGCACCATCGGCTCCGTGCCGGAGGGGCGCAGGAGCACCCGGCCCGTTGAACCGAGGCGCTCCTCCCAGCCCGAGACAGCGGATGCGATGACGTCGTTGCCCTCGAGGGCAGTGCGGTCGACACCCTTCACATTGATCATGACCTGCGGGTACACGGTCATGACTGACGCGAGCTCCGCCAAGGACTTTCCGGTGCGAGTGACTTCGGCCGCCAGCTGGAGGCCCGTCAGGATGCCGTCGCCCGTCGTCGCGTGATCGCTCATGATGACGTGGCCGGACTGCTCGCCGCCCAGGTTGTACCCGTGCTCCTCCATTGCCTCAAGCACGTAGCGGTCGCCGACCGAGGTCAGCACCATCGAGATGCCGTTCTCCTCCATCGCCAGGCGCAGCCCAAGGTTGCTCATAACCGTGGCCACGAGCGTGTCGTGCTTGAGCAGGCCCCGCTCCTTGAGGGAGAGGGCGAGGATGGCCATGATCTGGTCGCCATCGACGATGGCGCCCGTGTGATCGACCGCGAGGCAGCGGTCCGCGTCGCCGTCGTGGGCGATGCCGAGGTCTGCCTCGTGGGCGACGACAGCCTCCGCGAGACGATCGATGTGGGTCGAACCGACACCGTCATTGATATTGAGGCCGTCGGGGTCGGCACCGATCACCGTGACGCGGGCACCGGCATCCGTGAACACCTGCGGCGAGACGCCGGATGCGGCGCCGTGAGCACAGTCGAGCACGATGTGCAGCCCGTCGAGCCGCGCGGGAAGCGTGGACAGGAGGTGCAGCACGTAGCGGTCCTCGGCGTCGGCGAAGCGACGGATGCGCCCCACCTCGACACCGGTCGGCGCAAGCTTGCGGCCCTTCTCATAGGCATCCGCAATGCGGTCCTCGACGATGTCTGGCAGCTTGACGCCACCCACCGCGAAGAGCTTGATGCCGTTGTCTTCGGCGGGATTGTGCGACGCCGAGATCATGACGCCGAAATCGGCTCGAATGTCCTCGATGAGGAATGCGGCAGCGGGCGTCGGGATGACCCCCGCGTCAAGCACGTCGACCCCCGAACTCGCGAACCCAGCGGCCACAGCGGCCGAGATGAATTCACCCGAGATTCGGGGGTCACGTGCCACCACCGCGACGGGACGACGGCCGGAAGCCCTGCGGCCGTCAGCGACTCGGCCCTTGCCGAGCACGACGGCCGCAGACTGTGCGATACCGAGAGCGAGTTCGACAGTCAGGTCGCGGTTAGCGAGACCCCGAACCCCGTCGGTACCGAACAGTCGAGCCATGCCTTTGTCCGTCGCCGGAACGGATTAGCGCTTGGAGAACTGCGACGCCTTGCGGGCCTTCTTGAGACCAGCCTTCTTGCGCTCGATGACGCGGGCGTCACGAGTGAGGAAGCCGGCCTTCTTGAGGGCGGGACGGTTGTTCTCACGGTCGATCTCGTTGAGCGAGCGGGCGATGGCGAGGCGGAGCGCACCGGCCTGGCCCGAGGGGCCACCGCCCGTGATCTTGGCCGTCACGTCGTAGCTGCCGAGGAGGTCAAGCACCTTGAACGGGTCGTTGATGAGCTGCTGGTGCAGCTTGTTGGGGAAGTAGTCCGCGAGCTCACGGCCGTTGACCGTGAAGCTGCCGCTGCCGGGGACGATGCGCACGCGGGCGATGGCCTGCTTGCGGCGGCCGACGGCTGCGCCAGCGACGTTGAGGATTGCACGGGGAGCCTTGGGAGCCTCCGACGCGGGGGTCTCGGTCGTGAAGCTCTCGGGAGCCTGCTCGATGGAGTCTGCGATCTTCGCCATAGTCTTCGAAATCCTTATTTCTTACGGCCGGCGCTACTGCGCGACCTGGCCGAGGGTGTAGGTCTTGGGCTGCTGGGCAGCGTGGGGGTGCTCCGGGCCCGAGTAGACCTTGAGCTTCGCGAGCTGGGCGCGACCGATCGAGTTCTTGGGGAGCATGCCGCGGATGGCCTTCTCAACCGCGCGCTCGGGGCGCGTCTCGAGGAGCTCCGCGTAGCTCGTGGCCTTGAGGCCGCCCGGGTAACCCGAGTGGCGGTAGGCCTTCTTCTGCGCGAGCTTGGAACCCGTCAGGGCGACCTTGTCTGCGTTGATGATGATGACGAAGTCACCCATGTCCATGTGGGGCGCGAAGGTCGGCTTGTGCTTGCCACGCAGGAGCGTCGCAGCGTGGCTGGCGAGGCGGCCCAGCACGACGTCGGTCGCGTCGATGACGAGCCATTCGCGCTTGACGTCAGCGGGCGTGGGAGAAAATGTGCGAGTCACAATAGTGCTGCTTTCTGATCGAGTGAGGTGTTCGTGAATCCCACTCCGGTGGCGGTTTTCACATCGATGACGTGAGAACAGGCCGGTGGAGGGCTCATGATCGGGCGTGGCGCACGAGACGCACACACCAAGGGGAAACTCTATCCCACGGGCATCCGTCGGTCAATTTCAGTTTCATCGCTCAGGGGTCGTTCATTGGCCCGATCGTCACGAGCCGAGACTCCTGAGTTGGCAAAGCGGGTGTCAGTCGAGCGGGTCGCGGCGGGCGCGCGTCTGCACGGCACGTGTGCCCAGCTCGTCATCGCTCGGGTAGCCGACCTCCACCAGCGTGAGTCCCTTCGCTGGCATGATCTTGAACTCGCTCCCGCGCACACGCTCCTCGAGGATCTCGCCGACCCTGGTCGCCGTGAGCGCCCCGCGCCCCGCCGAGACACAGGCGCCGACCAGCGAGCGCACCATGCTGTGGCAGAAGGCATCCGCCCGCACCTCCCCCACCAGCACGCCGTCGACATCGCGCCGCCACGAGAACTCCTGCAGGGTGCGCACGGTGGTCGCCCCCTCTTGCGGCGGGCGACAGTACGCGGCGAAGTCATGCAGGCCAAGAAGCTCGGCCGCCGCCTCATTCATGCGCGCCTCGTCGAGGGGCGCCGGGTACCAGACCGTGTTGTGGCGCAGGAGCGGGTTCCTCGGCACCGAGGAGTCTCCGACCCGATAGACGTAACGGCGCCACACGGGCGAGAACCGCGCGTCGAAGTCGGCGGGCGCGACGGTGCTGCGGAGCACGACGAAGTCACTGTCGAGGCCCGCGATGCCGTTGATGCGACGCGCCAGGGACTCCGGGCCGTCGGCCTCCGTGGCCCTGTTCGCCGCCGCCCCCTTCGAACCGGGCCTTCTCCTGAGCGAGAGGGCAGCCAGCTGTTCGGCCGTGAGGTCGACGTGGGCGACCTGGCCCGTTGCGTGCACGCCCGCATCCGTTCGGCCCGCAACGACCAGTCGGGGAACCGGAGGATGCCGCTTCAGGAGCACCTCGAGCGCCGCCTCGATCTCACCCTGCACCGTGCGCTGGCCGCGCTGCCTCGCCCAACCGCTGAAGCCCGAACCGTCGTAGGCAATGTCGAGACGGATGCGCGTGGTCGGCTCGCCGGCCTCCGTCGTCTGCGAATCCACAGGCCGAGTCTACGAGGCCCGGCTACCATCGATAGGCCATGACAGCGACACCCAGCACGACCGAGCCTGCCCTTCGCGGCACTCCGGCCGCCGGTCGCTTCACGGGCCTCGACGGGCTGCGCGCCGTCGCGGTGCTCGCCGTCATCGTCTACCACTTCATGCCCGTGGCACTCCCGGGTGGCTTTCTCGGCGTCGACATCTTCTTCGTCATCAGCGGCTTCCTGATCACCGCGCTGCTCCTGCGCGAACGAGAGCGGGACGGTCGCATCCACCTCGGGCGTTTCTGGCTTCGCCGCGCGCGACGGCTGCTCCCCGCGATCGGGCTGCTCGTCATCACCTGCGGCGGCATCGCGTGGCTGATCGGCGGAGACGTGCTCATCGGCCTCGGACTGCAGGTGCTCGGCGCGGCCACATTCAGCAGCAACTGGATCGCCGTCGCGGCAGGCCAGAGCTACTTCGACGACTCCACGCCCGAGCTCTTCAGGAACCTCTGGTCCCTCGCCGTCGAGGAGCAGTTCTACGTCGTCTGGCCGGCGTTACTGCTGGTGCTGCTGCTCGTGCCCGCGCGACGTCTTCGGATCGCCATCCTGCTTGCGCTCGCCGCTGCCTCCGCCCTCGGCATGGCGCTCACGGCTGACCCGGCGGGCGACGCGACCCGCGCCTACTTCGGCACCGACACGCACAGCTTCGGGCTCGCGCTGGGAGCCGCGCTCGCCTTCATCGCGCAGTCCAGGCCCGCCGGTCGCGCCGCGAAGGTCATCCAGGCGGCCGGTGTCACCTCACTCGGCCTCATCGTCGCCGCAGCCTTCGTGCTGCGTGACGACTCCGCGCTCACCTACCGCGGCGGTCTCGCCGTCGTCGCGGCACTCACTGCGCTCGTCATCCTTGCGGGAATCCAGCCCGCGTCACGCCTCGGTCGTGCGCTCGACATCCGGCCCCTCGCATGGATCGGTGAACGCTCCTACGGCCTCTACCTCTGGCACTGGCCCGCGCACGTGCTCACAGCCTCCGTCGTCACCGAGCTCGCCCCCGGCCCGGGCGCACCGTGGATCACGGCGGGAATCGCCCTCCTCGCGACGGTCATCGCCGCGCAGCTCTCCTACGCGCACCTTGAGCAACCGGTACGGAGGCTCGGCTTCCGCGGTGCGGCCCGAGCGGGGTGGCGTGCGCTGAGCGGATGGCGCGGCGCCGCCGTCGTCCCTGCAGGCACGGCAACCCGGCGCAGGGGCCGTGCCGTGGCGTTCGGTCTCGCAATCGCTTGCAGCATCGCCCTGACTGCTGGCACGATCGCGGGCATCGCGGCCGACCCCGGAACGGGTAGCGTGCAGCAGCAGATCCAGGCGGGCCAGGATGCGATCCGCGATGCCGCGACGCCGGCACCCCTTGCCCCCGGAGACGGCGGAGAGGGCGAAGCGGAGCCGCAGTCCGCGCCCGCGGAGATCCCGGGTGGCGACCAGATCACGGCGATCGGCGACTCCGTCATGCTCGCCTCAGCCGCTTCGATGCAGCAGGTGCTCCCCGGCATCGACATCGACGCCGCCGTCTCCCGGCAGTTCTCCAGCGCACCAGCACTCATCCGTGCGCATCTCGACGCGGGCACGCTGCGGCCCGTCGTGCTGCTCGGCCTCGGCACCAACGGCCCCGTCGACACTGAGACGCTCGCTGAAGTGCGCGAGCTGCTGGGCACCTCGCACCAGCTCGTGCTCGTCAACGTGCACGCGCCACGCTGGTGGACCGACGGGGTGAACTCGACACTCACCTCCTTCGCGCAGCAGTACCGCGATGTGGAACTCGCGAACTGGCGGGACTCCATCGCGCCCCAGCTGCGGCTCCTCGCGCGCGACCAGATCCACCCCGGTGATGCGGGCGGGCTCGTCTACGCTGCAGCCGTGCAGGATGCGCTGCAGCGCCTCGCCGAACTGCCGCCCGTCGTGGGACCACGCGACTACGGGCTCGCGCCGCAGCCGACCTAGGGCCGCCGGTCGGAGCCTGGCGCTGCAGGCGCGGAGCTCTCCAGCCGGGGGCCGCGGGCCCGCGGGCCCGGAATGACGAAGGCCCCGCTCGATGAGCGGGGCCTTCGTGAAGTACCTTGCGGAACTAGTTCTTCTGCTGGTTGCCCGAGCCCTCGGGGGCAGCGCCCTCGGGGGTACCGGCGGTCGCTTCGACGGCGGCCTCGTTGGTCGCCTCGACGGACGCCTCGTCGGCGGGAGCAGCGGTCTCCTCGACGGGGGTCTCGGTCGCGGGGGTCTCCTCCGTGACATCCGTCGTCTCGTCGGCCTGCTCGGCAGCGGGCTCCTCGACGGGCTTCTCAGCCTTGGCGGGCTTGTCGGCCTTGGGCTTCGGCTTGGCGTTGACGGGCTCAAGCACGAGCTCGATCTGCACCATCGACGCGTTGTCGCCCTTGCGGAAGCCGAGCTTCGTGATGCGGGTGTAGCCGCCCTCACGCTCAGCAACGAGCGGCGCGATCTCGGTGAAGAGTTCGTGCACGACGCTCTTGTCGCTGATCATTCCGAGAACACGACGGCGCGACGCGAGGTCTCCGCGCTTGGCGAACGTGATCATCCGCTCGGCGACGGGACGCAGGCGCTTGGCACGCATCTCGGTCGTCTTGATGCTCTTGTGCGTGAACAGCGACGCCGCGAGGTTGGCGAGCATGAGGCGCTCGTGCGCGGGTCCGCCGCCGAGGCGGG
Organism: Salinibacterium sp. dk2585; assembly: GCF_008001035.1. Lineage (NCBI taxonomy): Bacteria > Bacillati > Actinomycetota > Actinomycetes > Micrococcales > Microbacteriaceae > Salinibacterium > Salinibacterium sp. dk2585. Next base: position 611,945 of record NZ_CP042856.1, on the reverse strand, counting down.
CACCCTTGGTGGGCTTAGGCATTTTCTAGATCTCCAGTATTCAAAAAAGGGCTGTCAAGCGAACGATCGGCGAGGTGCCGAGGCGACTAGTTGGCCTCGGGCTCGTCGTAGCCGCTGTAGAAGTGGGCACCGTCGAACCCGGGAACCGCGTCCTTCAGTGACAGGCCCATCTCGACGAGCTTGTCCTTGACCTCGTCCACCGACTTCTGGCCGAAGTTGCGGATGTTCATGAGCTGGGTCTCCGAAAGGGCGACCAGTTCACTCACGTTGTTGATGCCCTCGCGCTTGAGGCAGTTGTAGCTGCGCACAGACAGGTCGAGGTCTTCGATCGGCATGCTGAGCTCGGTCGACAGCACGGCGTCGACCGGCGCGGGGCCGATCTCGATGCCCTCAGCGGCCGAGTTGAGCTCGCGGGCGAGCCCGAAGAGCTCGGTCAGCGTGCGCCCGGCCGACGCGATGGCGTCGCGGGGGCTGATGGCGGGCTTCGTCTCCACGTCAACCACGAGGCGGTCGAAGTCGGTGCGCTCACCGGCACGCGTCGCCTCGACGCGGTAGGTGACCTTGAGCACGGGCGAGTAGATCGAGTCGATCGGAATCTGGCCGGCCTCGCTGAACTCGTTGCGGTTCTGCGTCGCCGAGACGTAGCCGCGGCCACGCTCGATCGTCAGCTCGAGCTCGAACTTCGCCTTGTCGTTGAGCGTGGCGATCAGCAGCTCAGGGTTGTGGATCTCCACGCCGGCGGGAGCCGAGATGTCGGCAGCCGTGACCTGGCCTGCACCCTGCTTGCGCAGGTAGGCGGTGATCGGCTCGTCGTGCTCGCTCGAGACCACGAGCTGCTTGATGTTGAGGATGATCTCGGTGACATCCTCCTTCACGCCCGCGACGGTGCTGAACTCGTGCAGCACGCCGTCGATGCGGATGCTCGTGACAGCAGCACCGGGGATCGACGAGAGGAGGGTGCGACGGAGGGAGTTTCCGAGGGTGTAGCCGAAGCCGGGCTCGAGCGGCTCGATCACGAAGCGTGAACGGAACTCGGAAATGTTCTCTTCGGAAAGAGTGGGGCGCTGTGCAATGAGCACGTGTATTCCTTTCGGCAAAGTGTCCGCTATTTGACACTGAGGCGTTAATAGGCGCTGCGGCGTTTCAACGGGTGGCTGGCCCGCCGGTGAAGCTTGTTGAGTTGTGGAAAGGCAGTGGGGCTGGGCAAGCGTTCAGGCCGGCCCAGCCCACAGACACGTTCTTAGACGCGACGACGCTTGGGCGGGCGGCATCCGTTGTGCGCCTGCGGCGTCACGTCGTTGATGCTGCCGACCTCGAGGCCAGCGGCCTGAAGCGAACGGATCGCCGTCTCACGACCCGATCCCGGTCCCTTCACGAACACGTCGACCTTCTTGACGCCGTGCTCCTGCGCCTGGCGGGCGGCCGACTCGGCCGACATCTGCGCGGCGTAGGGCGTCGACTTGCGCGAGCCCTTGAATCCGACGACGCCGGACGAGGACCAGCTGAGCACCGCACCCGTGGGGTCGGTGATCGTGACGATCGTGTTGTTGAAGGTCGACTTGATGTGGGCCTGACCCACGGCGACGTTCTTCTTCTCCTTGCGGCGCGGCTTGCGCGCTGCCGACTTCGGTGTAGCCAATGTCTTCTCCTAGAACCTTGTGTTGGGCGAAGCCGGAAGGCTTAGCGCGCCTTCTTCTTGCCGGCGACGGTGCGCTTCGGGCCCTTGCGGGTGCGAGCGTTCGTCTTCGTGCGCTGACCGTGAACGGGCAGGCCACGGCGGTGACGGATGCCCTGGTAGCTGCCGATCTCGACCTTGCGGCGGATGTCGGCGGCGACCTCGCGGCGGAGGTCACCCTCTACCTTGTAGTTGCCCTCGATGTAGTCACGAAGTGCGACGAGCTGGTCGTCGGTGAGGTCCTTGACGCGGATGTTGACATCGATACCGGTGGCCTCAAGCGCCTGAAGCGACTTGGTGCGGCCGACGCCGTAGATGTAGGTGAGTGCGACTTCAACGCGCTTGTCGCGCGGAATGTCTACGCCTGCTAGACGAGCCATGGTGGCTTCTCCTAATGAGTGGTGGAGGTCTGGAGCAGGACCTGTGCACCGGCCTCCAACCGGTGGTCTCCCCCGCGAGCGGGTTCTGGTGCTGCTCTTAGTGAATATTCAGTTGTGGGATCCGCTGGTTTCGACAGGCTCAACCGGCGGGCGCTGCTATTAGCCCTGGCGCTGCTTGTGACGCGGGTTCGACTTGCAGATGACCATCACGTTGCCGTGGCGACGGATGACCTTGCAGTGGTCACAGATGGGCTTGACGCTGGGGTTGACCTTCATGGTGATTCCTTGATCTCGCTGTCTTCGTACCCGCGGGATGCCGCGGGCCGTTACTTTCCAGCCGGATGCTGCACGAGCATCCGTTGTGCGTCACTACTTGTAGCGGTAGACGATCCGACCGCGGGTCAGGTCGTAGGGGCTCAGCTCCACGATCACGCGGTCCTCGGGGAGGATGCGGATGTAGTGCTGGCGCATCTTGCCCGAGATGTGGGCAAGCACCTTGTGACCGTTCGTCAGCTCAACGCGAAACATCGCGTTGGGCAGAGCCTCGATCACAGAGCCCTCGATTTCGATGACACCGTCTTTTTTGGCCATAGCCTCTTCGTCGCTAAAAGTATTGATTGCTGGTCATGCGGATTGTGGCGTAAGCCCCGCGTCAAACGCGGAAGTCGGGCACGCAGAAACGGCCCACAGACACCAAAGGTCAATCCTAGGTGATTACCGGGCGTTTCGCCAAGTCGGCGCTATACTCACGACCCGAGCTGCAGGCGACGGATGCCGCGGCTCACGGAATCGGCACGGGCATCACGCCGAGCGGCGCCAACGCTGCGGCACCGCCGTCATGCGCCGTCGTCACCCAGATGCCATTCGCATGCACGGCGACCGAGTGCTCCCAGTGGGCGGCGGCCGTGCCGTCCTCCGTCGCGATCGTCCAGTCGTCCTCGCGCACGAAGGTGTCGATGCCGCCGAGCGTGACCATGGGCTCGATTGCGACGCACAGCCCCGGCTTGACCGCCGGTCCCTTGTCGCGAACGCGGTAGTTGAACACCGTCGGCGCCTCGTGCATGGATCGGCCGATGCCGTGGCCCACATAGTCCTCGAGAATGCCGAAATCGCCCTGTGAGTCGATGTAGTCCTCGATTGCCGAGCCGACCTCGTTGAGGTGCTTCGCCCTGGCAAGCGCGGCGATGCCGTGCCAGAGGGAGGCCTCCGTGACATCCGAAAGCCGCTGTCGCTCGGCCACGAGCTCGGGACGGTTGGGGTCGGGGATCACGACCGTGATGGCCGAGTCGCCGTTCCATCCGTTGACCTGCGCGCCGCAGTCGATCGAGACGATGTCTCCCGGCTCCAGCACTCGGTCACCGGGGATCCCATGCACGACATCCTCGTTGACGGAGGAGCAGATCGTGTGGCGATAGCCCGGGACGAGGGCGAAGTTCGGCTCTCCGCCCCCGGCACGGATGACAGACTCGGCGATCGCGTCGAGTTCGATCGTCGTCACGCCGGGCACGATGCGTTCGCGAACGGCATCGAGCGCCCTCGCCGTCAGGACCCCGGGCACAACCATGCCCCGAAGGTCGGCTGCGCTCTTGTAGATGCCTTTGCGCACGTTACTGCACGGCGAGGGGACGGATGCCGCGGGAGGCAAGCCCGTCGAAGATGCGCTCCGTCACGACGTCGACCTCGCCGAGGCCATCGACCTCGACAAGCAGGTTGCGGGATCTGTACACGTCGATCAGCGGCCGCGTTTCGCGGGCGTAGACCTCCTGGCGGTGACGGATCGACTCCTCAGAGTCATCCGCGCGTCCCTGCTCGACGGCACGCTTGCGCAGGCGGGCAACGACCTCGTCCTGGTCGGCGACGAGCTGGATGACGGCGTCGAGCGAGTGGCCCTTGCCCTCGAGGAGTTCGTCGAGGTAGGCGACCTGGTCGAGCGTGCGGGGGTACCCGTCGAGCAGGAAGCCCTCACGGGCGTCGTCCTCCTCGATGCGGCTCGCGACGAGCGCATTGGTCAGTGAGTCGGGTACGTAGTCTCCCGCGTCAACGATCGCCTTGACCTCGACACCGAGCGGCGTCTGGCGAGCGATGTTGTCGCGGAAGATGTCGCCGGTCGAGATCGCCGGGATGCCGAAGCGAGCCGTGAGGCGCGCTGCCTGGGTTCCCTTGCCGGCACCGGGAGGGCCGACGATCAGGAGGCGGGCGTTGGAGTGCGCTGGGGTAAGCGTCATCGAAGCAGTCCTTCGTAGTGTCGCTGCTGCAGCTGGGAGTCGATCTGCTTGACCGTCTCGAGGCCGACCCCGACGATGATCAGGATGCTCGCGCCACCGAACGGGAAGTTCTGGTTGGCGCCCACAGTTGCGAGAGCGATGAGCGGGATGAGGGCGACGAGTCCGAGGTACAGCGAGCCCGGGAGGGTCACTCGGGTGAGCACGTAGTCGAGGTACTCGGCGGTGGGACGGCCGGCCCGGATCCCGGGAATGAAGCCGCCGTACTTCTTCATGTTGTCGGCAACTTCTTCGGGGTTGAAGGTGATTGCGACGTAAAAGTAGGTGAAACCGATGATGAGCAAGAAGTAGATCGCCATGTACAGCGGGTTGTCGCCCGAGGTCAGGTTGTCCTGGACCCAAGTGACCCACGGTGCGGGCAGTTCGCCGTTCGCCGGCTGGTTGAACTGCGCGACGAGCGCCGGCAGGTAGAGCAGCGACGAAGCGAAGATGACGGGGATGACGCCCGCCATGTTGACCTTGATGGGGATGTAGGTGTTGTTGCCGCCATAGGTGCGACGACCCACCATGCGCTTCGCGTACTGCACGGGGATGCGGCGCTGCGACTGCTCGACGAAGACGACGGCGCCCATGATCAGGATGCCCACGGCGATGACCATGAGGAAGGTCTCGAAGTTGCGGGCCACCGCGATGCTCCAGAGCGCCGCGGGGAAGGTCGCCGCGATCGAGACGAAGATCAGGAGCGACATGCCGTTGCCGATGCCGCGCTCGGTGATGAGCTCGCCCATCCACATGATGAGGCCGGTGCCAGCGGTCATCGTGATGACCATGAGGAGGATCGCGTACCACGCCTCATTGGTGATGAGCGACTGGCACTCGGGGGCACCGGTGGCGCCGAAGAGCGTGCCACTGCGCGCGACCGTGATGAGGGTGGTCGACTGCAGTACGCCGAGCGCGATCGTGAGGTAGCGCGTGTACTGCGTCAGGGTCGACTGGCCCGACTGGCCCTCCTTGTGGAGGGTCTCGAAGTGTGGGATGACGACGCGCAGCAGCTGCACGATGATCGACGCGGTGATGTAGGGCATGATGCCCAGCGCGAAGACCGAGAGTTGGAGGAGGGCGCCACCGCTGAAGAGGTTGACGAGCTCGTAGAGACCGGCAGGGCCGGTGTTGGCTGCGAGGCAGCTCTGCACGTTCGCGTAGTCCACGAACGGCGAGGGGATGAAGGATCCCAGCCGGAAGAGTGCAACGATGCCGAGCGTGAAGCCGATCTTGCGCCGCAGGTCAGGCGTGCGAAAAATGCGCGCGATAGCTCTGAACACGAAGCCTCCAGTTGTGCTTATGGGTGAGCCGGTCGGGTGGCCCCTTGAGCAGGGGCCACCCGAGTCGACTACTTGACGGAGCCGCCCGCTGCGACGATCTTCGACTCTGCCGAGCTGGAGACCTTGTCCACTGCAACGTTCAGCTTAACCGTAATGTCACCCTGCCCGAGAACCTTGACCTTCTCGTTCTTGCGCACGGCACCCTTCGCGACGAGGTCGCTGACGGTGACGTCTCCACCCTGGGGGTAGAGCTGCGCGAGCTTCTCAAGGTTCACGACCTGGTACTCGACGCGGAACGGGTTCTTGAACCCGCGCAGCTTCGGAGCACGCATGATGCTGTTGAGGTTGCCACCCTCGAGGCCGACGCGCACCTGGTAGCGGGCCTTGGTGCCCTTGGTGCCACGTCCGGCCGTCTTGCCCTTGGAGCCCTCACCGCGGCCGACGCGAGTCTTGGCAGTCTTGGACCCGGGGGCGGGACGGAGGTGGTGCATCTTCAGCACCTGCGGACGCGCCTCCTCGGCGGGGGCGGCAGCCTTCTTCGCAGGAGCCTTCTTGGCGGGCGCCTTCTCAGCGGCAGCGTCAGACGCTGCAGCCTTCGCCGGAGCCTTCTTGGCGGGAGCCTTGTCGGCAGCGGCCTTGGCAGGTGCCTTCTCAGCAGCCTTGGCGGGAGCCTTCTCAGCAGCAGCCTTCTTGGCCGGAGCCTTCTTGGCCGGAGCCTTGTCAGCGGCCTTCGCTGCGTCCTTCTTGGGGGCAGCCTTCTCGGCGGCCGGAGCCTTGGTCGAATCCGCCTTCGCGGTCGACTTCTTCTCTTCAGCCATTAGTCAATCTCCTCGACCTTCACCAGGTGAGCGACCTTGCGGACGTATCCGCGGTTCTGCGCATTGTCCTCACGGACGACAGTGTCGTTGATCCGCTTGAGGCCAAGGCTGCGAAGCGTGTCGCGCTGGTCCTGCTTCTCGCTAATTTTGGACTTGATCTGGGTTACCTTGAGGCGAGCCATCAGGCACCTGCCTTTGCTGACGTAGCTGCGGCCTTCGCCGAGGCTGCCTGGATACGGAGGATCTGCTCGGGCACGACATCCTCGATCGAGAGTCCACGGCGAGCTGCGACAGCGCTGGGCTCCTCGAGCTGCTTCAGCGCCGTGACGGTCGCGTGCACGATGTTGATCGTGTTCGACGAACCGAGCGACTTGCTGAGGACGTCGTGGATGCCGGCGCACTCGAGTACGGCGCGGACGGGACCGCCAGCGATAACACCGGTACCTGCCGCAGCGGGACGGAGGAGCACGACGCCTGCGGCGGCCTCACCCTGCACGGGGTGCGGGATCGATTTGCCGACGCGGGGGACGCGGAAGAAGTTCTTCTTCGCCTCCTCGACGCCCTTCGAGATCGCGGTCGGGACCTCGCGGGCCTTGCCGTAGCCGACACCGACGAGTCCGTTGCCGTCACCCACGACCACGAGGGCCGTGAAGCTGAAGCGACGGCCACCCTTGACGACCTTCGACACGCGGTTGATCGTGACGACGCGCTCCAGGAACTGGCTCTTGTCGGAGTCACGCGCACCGCGCTGCTGGTTGGGGTTGCGCTCGCGACCGCCACGGCGGGCCTCGCGAGGCTCATTGCGGTTGGACTCCGTGCCTGCGGCAGTCTCCACCGGCGCCTCGGCTACTTCAGCCACAGCCTGCTCCTTGTTCGTTGTGTTCTCAGTGCTCACAGGTTCAGCCCAGCCTCTCGAGCGCCGTCAGCGATCGCCGCGACACGTCCGGCGTAGCGGTTGCCGCCACGGTCGAAGACGACGTCAGCGACGCCAGCCTGCTTCGCACGCTCTGCGACGAGCTCGCCGACCTTGCGGGCCTTGGCGGTCTTGTCGCCGTCGAAGCTGCGGAGGTCTGCCTCCATGGTCGACGCAGAAGCGACCGTGTGGCCCTTGCTGTCGTCGACGACCTGGACGAAGACGTGACGCGCAGAGCGCGTGACGACGAGACGGGGACGTGCCTCCGTACCGACGATCTTCTTGCGAAGACGTGCGTGTCGACGGCTCTTTGCGGCCGACTTGCTCTTGCCTCGTGTTCCGAGAGCCATGGTTACTTACCAGCCTTTCCGGCCTTGCGGCGGACGACCTCGCCCGCATAGCGCACACCCTTGCCCTTGTAGGGCTCAGGCTTGCGAATCTTGCGAATGTTGGCGGCGACCTCACCGACCTGCTGCTTGTCGATACCGGCAACCGTGACCTTGTTGTTGCCCTCGACCGAGAAGGTGATGCCAGCAGGCGGGTCGACCGTGACGGGGTGCGAGAAGCCGAGGGCGAACTCGAGCGAGGAGCCCTTCTGCGCCACGCGGTAACCCGTACCCACGATCTCGAGGCCCTTGGTGTAGCCCTGCGTCACGCCGATGATGTTGTTGGCGATCAGCGTGCGGGTCAGGCCGTGGAGCGAACGCGACTCGCGCTCGTCGTCGGGACGGGTCACTACGACCTGGTTTTCCTCGACCTTGACCTCGATGGGGCTCGCAACGGAGAGCGAGAGCTCACCCTTGGGGCCCTTGACGATGACGGCCGAGTTCTCGACCTTGATGTCGACACCCGAGGGGATGTCGATCGGCAGACGTCCGATTCGTGACATGACGGATCACCACACGTAGGCGAGGACTTCCCCACCCACGCCCTTACTTGTTGCCTGGCGGTCCGTGAGGAGGCCAGAGGAGGTCGACAGGATGGCCACACCGAGTCCACCGAGAACACGGGGGATCTCAGTCGACTTCGCGTAGACCCGGAGACCGGGCTTGGAGACGCGCTTAATGCCAGCGATGGAGCGCTCGCGGTTGGGGCCGTACTTCAGCTCCAGGGTGAGGGTCTGCCCGACGCGGGCATCCTCGACCTTCCACCCGCTGATGTAGCCCTCCTTCTGGAGGATCTCTGCGATGTGGGTCTTGAGCTTGCTGCTCGGCATCGACACGGTGTCGTGGTGCGCCGAGTTGGCGTTACGCAGTCTGGTCAGCATGTCTGCGACCGGATCTGTCATTGTCATGTGTTTTTATTCCTTGTCTCGGCCGGTTTCGACATCCGTTACACGAATGCCGACCCTGCCGATCGTGCCGGAGGACGGATGCCCCCAGCGGTGTGGGGTGTTACTAGGCCTTTGCCTCGTCGGACTTGAACGGGAACCCGAGGGCCTTGAGGAGGGCGCGGCCCTCATCGTCGTTCTTCGCCGTCGTGACGATGGTGATGTCGAAGCCGCGAACGCGGTCGATCTTGTCCTGGTCGATCTCGTGGAACATCGACTGCTCGTTGAGACCGAAGGTGTAGTTGCCGTTGCCGTCGAACTGCTTGGGGCTCAGGCCGCGGAAGTCACGGATACGCGGAAGCGCAAGCGTGATGAGGCGGTCGAGGAACTCCCAGGCACGATCGCCGCGAAGCGTCACGTGGGCGCCGATGGGCTGGCCCTCGCGAAGCTTGAACTGCGCGATCGACTTGCGGGCGGCCGTGATCTGCGGCTTCTGGCCGGTGATCGCGATGAGGTCCTTGACCGCACCGTCGATGATCTTGCCGTCACGCGCAGCCTCACCGACGCCGGTGTTGACAACGATCTTCACGAGGCCGGGGACCTGGTGCGGGTTAGTGAACCCGAACTGCTCGGTCAGCTGCTTCGAGATCTCGCTGCGGTACTTGAGCTTGAGGCGGGGCTGGATTTTGCCAGCCACTGCGGTGTCAGTCATTACAGGTCCTTACCTGACTTCTTGGCGTAGCGCACGCGGACGGACTTGCCGTCTGCGTTCGTCTCCACACGGTGGCCGACGCGGGTCGGCTTCTTGGTTTCGGGGTCGACCAGCGCGACGTTCGAGATGTGAAGCGGAGCCTCGTGCGTCTCGATGCCGCCGGTCTTGGTGCCGCGCTGGGTCTGGCCGACGCGAACGTGCTTCGTGACGAGGTTCACACCCTCGACGACGACGCGGTTCTTCTCGACGATGACCTCGAGCACACGGCCCTGCTTGCCACGGTCTCCGCCGCGCGCCTGGGTGCGGCCCGTGATCACCTGGACGAGGTCGCCCTTCTTGATCTTCGCCATGACTAAATAACCTCCGGTGCCAGCGAGACGATCTTCATGAACTTCTTGTCACGAAGCTCACGACCGACCGGCCCGAAGATGCGGGTACCGCGGGGGTCCCCGTCAGCCTTCAGGATGACCGCTGCGTTCTCGTCGAACTTGATGTACGAGCCGTCGGGACGGCGCGTCTCCTTCTTGGTGCGAACGATGACCGCCTTGACGACGTCACCCTTCTTCACGTTGCCGCCGGGGATTGCATCCTTGACCGTCGCGACGATGACGTCGCCGAGGCCGGCATAGCGACGGCCGGAGCCGCCGAGGACGCGAATCGTGAGCAGCGTCTTGGCGCCCGTGTTGTCGGCGACCTTGACCCTTGATTCCTGCTGAAGCATGTGTCTGTGTCCTTAATTCCTAAGTAGACCGCGAAAGGGCTACTTGGCCTTCTCGAGGATCTCGACCAGGCGCCAGCGCTTGGTGGCGCTCAGCGGACGGGTCTCGCTGATAACGACGAGGTCGCCGATGCCGGCCGAGTTGGTCTCGTCGTGAACCTTGCGCTTCTCGGTGCGGCGGATGACCTTGCCGTAGAGCGGGTGCTTCACGCGGTCCTCGACCTCGACGACGATGGTCTTGTCCATCTTGTCGGAGACGACGTAGCCACGCTGCGTCTTGCGGTAGCCGCGGACGACGGCCGGGGCGGTCGCCTTCTCTTCTGCCTTAGCCATTACTTGGACTCCTCGGTCTTCTCGGCCTCGGGAGCCGCGTCAGCAGCATCCTTCTTCGCCTTGGTCTTCTTCTCTGCCTTGGCAGGAGCCTCAACCGGGGCGGGGGTGGCACGGATGCCCAGCTCGCGCTCACGGATGACCGTGTAGATGCGAGCGATGTCGCGCTTGACGGCGCGCAGGCGTCCGTGGCTCTCGAGCTGGCCCGTGGCCGACTGGAACCGCAGGTTGAAGAGCTCTTCCTTGGCCTTCTTGAGCTCGTCGACGAGTCGCTCGTCTTCGAATGTGTCGAGCTCGCTGCTTGCGAGCTCCTTGGAACCGATCGCCATTATGCGTCGCCCTCCTCGCGCTTGATGATGCGCGCCTTCAGTGGAAGCTTGTGGATTGCACGGGTGAGTGCCTCGCGGGCGAGCGTCTCGTTGACGCCAGCGACCTCGAAGAGCACGCGGCCCGGCTTGACGTTGGCGACCCACCACTCGGGCGAACCCTTACCGGAACCCATTCGAGTTTCGGCCGGCTTCTTGGTCAGCGGGCGGTCGGGGTAGATGTTGATCCACACCTTTCCACCACGCTTGATGTGACGGGTCATGGCGATACGAGCAGCCTCGATCTGGCGGTTCGTGACATACGCCGGCGTGATCGCCTGGATGCCGAACTCGCCGAAGGTCACCTTCGTGCCACCGGTGGCGTGACCGCTGCGGCTCGGGTGGTGCTGCTTGCGGAACTTGACCTTACGTGGGATCAACATTGTTATGCCTCAACTCCTGCTGCGACGGGCGCCTCAGCCTTGGGAGCAGCGCCGCGACGCGGACGGTCACGGTCACCGCGCTCGGGGCGCGACGACTTCTGGTTCGCCTGCTCGCGGGCGAGTTCCTTGTTGGTGATGTCACCCTTGTAGATCCACACCTTGACGCCGATGCGACCAAAGGTGGTGCGGGCCTCGTAGAAGCCGTAGTCGATGTTCGCGCGAAGCGTGTGCAGCGGCACACGACCCTCGCGGTAGAACTCCGAACGGCTCATCTCGGCGCCGCCAAGACGACCGGACACCTGGATGCGGACACCCTTGGCGCCGGCGCGCTGGGCACCCTGGAGGCCCTTGCGCATGGCGCGACGGAACGCGACACGGGCGCTGAGCTGCTCAGCGATGCCCTGGGCGACGAGCTGTGCCTCGGCCTCGGGGTTCTTGACCTCGAGGATGTTGAGCTGGATCTGCTTCTTCGTGAGCTTCTCGAGGTCGCCACGGATGCGCTCGGCCTCCGCGCCACGACGACCGATGACGATGCCCGGGCGTGCCGTGTGGATGTCCACGCGGACGCGGTCACGGGTGCGCTCGATCTCGATGCGGGCGACGCCGGCACGGTCGAGGCTCGTCTTCAGCATGTTGCGGATGCGAACGTCCTCAGCAACGTAGTCGCTGTAACGCTGGCCCGGCTTGGTGCTGTCGGCGAACCACCGCGACACGTGGTCAGTGGTGATTCCCAGACGGAAACCGTAGGGATTTACTTTCTGGCCCATTACTTCTTCCCTGCCTTCGCAGTCGTCTTCTTCGCGTCGGCCTCGTCAGGCGTGGCCAGCACAACGGTGATGTGGCTGGTGCGCTTGAGGACCTGGAACGCACGTCCCTGCGCACGCGGCTGGAACCGCTTGAGCGTGGTGCCCTCGTCGACGTAGGCCTGGCTGATGTACAGGTCCTGCTCGTCGAGGAAGCTGTTGCTGGCATCCGCCTTGACCCGTGCGTTAGCGATCGCCGAGGCGACCAGCTTGTACACGGGCTCGCTCGCACCCTGGGGGGCGAACTTGAGGATGGCCAGGGCCTCGTGGGCCTGCTTGCCGCGGATCATGTTGACGACACGACGAGCCTTCATAGGGGTCACGCGGATGTGTCGCACGCGGGCGATCGACTCCACCATTTCTCTACCTCCTTCACCACCGCGATTAGCGGCGGCGACCCTTCTTGTCGTCCTTCACGTGTCCACGGAAGGTGCGGGTGGGAGCAAACTCTCCGAGCTTGTGCCCAACCATGGTCTCGGTGACGAACACCGGGATGTGCTTGCGACCGTCGTGCACCGCGATCGTGTGGCCGAGCATGGCCGGCACGATCATTGAGCGGCGCGACCAGGTCTTGATCACGTTCTTGCTGTTGGCCTCGTTCTGCGCGGCGACCTTGCGGAAAAGGTGCTCGTCGACGAAGGGGCCCTTTTTAAGACTGCGTGGCATTTTCTACCCTTTGTTCCTTTTCCTGGGCTACTTGCGCTTCTTGCCGACGTTGCGGCGACGAACGATGAGCTTGTCGCTCTCGCGGTTGGGCTTGCGGGTGCGGCCCTCGGACTGGCCCCAGGGGCTGACCGGGTGACGACCACCGGAGGTCTTGCCCTCACCACCACCGTGCGGGTGATCGACGGGGTTCATCGCGACACCACGGACAGTCGGGCGGACGCCCTTCCAGCGCATACGGCCGGCCTTGCCCCAGTTGATATTCGACTGCTCGGCATTGCCGACCTCGCCGATCGTCGCGCGGCAGCGGGCATCCACGTTGCGAATCTCACCGGAGGGCATACGCAGCTGGGCGTAGGGGCCGTCCTTGGCGACGAGACGCACGGAGGAACCAGCCGAGCGGGCGATCTTCGCGCCGCCACCGGGCTTGAGCTCGATGGCGTGGATGACGGTACCCACGGGGATGTTCTTGAGCGGGAGGTTGTTGCCCGGCTTGATGTCAGCGCCGGCACCCGACTCGACGATGTCGCCCTGCTTCAGCTTCTCGGGCGCGATGATGTAGCGCTTCGTGCCGTCGAAGTAGTGCAGGAGCGCGATGCGCGCCGTGCGGTTGGGGTCGTACTCGATGTGCGCGACCTTGGCGTTGATGCCGTCCTTGTCATTGCGACGGAAGTCGATAACGCGGTACTGACGCTTGTGGCCACCACCGATGTGACGCGTGGTGATGCGTCCGGCATTGTTGCGGCCACCGGTCTTCGGCAGCGGACGGAGCAGCGACTTCTCGGGCGTCGAGCGGGTGATCTCAGCGAAGTCTGCGACCGAAGAACCGCGACGACCGGGGGTCGTGGGCTTGTACTTGCGAATTGCCATTGGTTATTCCTCTGCTCCCTAGCCGACAGCCGTGAAGATGTCGATGGAACCGGACTTGAGCGTCACGATCGCGCGCTTGGTGTTCTTGCGCTTGCCCATACCGAACTTGGTACGACGCGTCTTGCCCTGGCGGTTGAGCGTGTTGATGGACTCGACCTGCACGCCGAAGATCTTCTCGATCGCGAGCTTGATCTCGGTCTTGTTCGAGCGGGGGTCCACCTCGAAGGTGTACTTGCCCTGGTCGATCAGGCCGTAGCTCTTCTCAGAGACGACGGGCGCGATGATGACGTCGCGCGGGTCCTTGTATGTGGCGCTCATGCGCTCACCTCTTCCTTCTCGGCCTTGGGCGCGGTGAATGCGTCGAAGGCGCCCTTGGTGAAGACGATGTCATCGCTCACGAGCACGTCGTAGGCGTTGAGCTGGTCGTAGGGAAGCACGTGAACGGTCGGGATGTTCCGAACGCTCTTGTAGCTGATCTCGTCGCCGCGCTCGAGCACGATGAGCACGTGCTTGCTGGTGGCGATGTCGGCGAGAAGTGCCACGACCGACTTGGTCGAGGGCACGTCACCGAGGGCGAGGGACTCCACGACGTGAAGGCGACCACCGCGGGCGCGGTCGGAGAGCGCTCCGCGAAGCGCTGCAGCGATCATCTTCTTGGGGGTGCGCTGCGCGTAGTCGCGCGGCACCGGTCCGTGCACGATGCCACCACCGCGGTGCTGCGGCATGCGGATCGAGCCCTGACGGGCGCGGCCCGTGCCCTTCTGCTTGAAGGGCTTCGAGCCGGAACCCGAGACCTCGCCGCGACCCTTGGTCTTGTGCGTGCCCTGGCGGGCGGCGGCGCGCTGGGCGACGACGACCTGGTGGATGAGCGGAACGTTGGTCTGCACGTCGAACGTGTCAGCGGGAAGGTCGACCGTGCCGACCTTCTTGCCCTTCACGTCGATGACGTCGATTGCGGTAGCCATGAAGCTCAGGCTCCCTTCACTGCGTTGCGAACGAAAACGATGCGGCCACGAGCGCCGGGAACGGCACCCTTGACGAGCAGCAGGCCCTTCTCAGCGTCGACTGCCTGGACCGTGAGGCCCTGGACGGTCACGCGGTCGCCACCCATGCGGCCCGCCATGCGCATGCCCTTGAAGACACGGCTGGGGGTCGAGGAGGCGCCGATGGAGCCCGGCTTGCGGTGGTTGCGGTGCGCACCGTGCGACGCCGAGACACCGGCGAAGTTGTGGCGCTTCATGACACCGGCGAAGCCCTTGCCCTTGCTGGTGCCGACGACGTCGACCTTCTGGCCGGCCTCGAACATGTCGACCGTGAGCTCCTGGCCGAGCGAGTACTCGGAAGCGTCGGAGGTGCGGATCTCGGTGAGGTGGCGGCGCGGCGTGACGCCGGCCTTGTCGAAGTGACCGGTCGCGGGCTTGTTGGCCTTGCGCGGGTCGATCTGGCCGTAGGCGATCTGGACAGCCTCGTAGCCGTCAACCTCGGGGGTGCGGACCTGCGTCACGACGTTGGGCGTGATCTCGATGACGGTCACGGGAATGAGCTTGTTGTTCGCATCCCAGACCTGGGTCATGCCGAGCTTCTTGCCCAGCAGGCCCTTTCGGGTCGTAGTAGTAGCCATGGTGATCCTTACAGCTTGATCTCGATGTTGACGTCGGCCGGCAGGTCGAGACGCATGAGCGAGTCGACAGCCTTCGGAGTCGGGTCAATGATGTCGATCAGGCGCTTGTGAGTGCGCTTCTCGAAGTGCTCGCGCGCGTCCTTGTACTTGTGAGGAGAGCGGATCACGACGACCACGTTCTTCTCCGTAGGAAGGGGCACCGGCCCGACAACCGTCGCGCCCGCACGGGTCACCGTGTCGACGATCTTGCGCGCCGAGCTGTCGATGACCTCGTGGTCATACGACTTAAGTCGGATGCGGATCTTCTGTCCCGCCATGTCTGACTCTCTCTCTTTAGTACCAAGTGCGCTTGTTCCACGCACACGCTGCGGAGCACTTCTGCTGTCGCACCACTGTTTTCATGTCAAACGCCGTGGCTCTTGACCACGGCACCGTGTCGACTCCCGAGCTCAGGCGCAAGCCTTTGCGGGCACACGGGTATCCGCGTGTTCATCGAGTGTCGATTAAGCTTTGTCCTGCTACCCGCGGCCTAGATGCCCCCGGGGGGCGAATCTATGCACTGCCTGGCAGTGATCCCAGCCCCGGTCGATCGTGCACCGGGCGGAAATGTTGAACTAGAAGAGTTTGCCACATTCCCCACCCACCTGCAACCCGGGCGTGTCGCGCTGGCGCGATGCCCAAGGCATGCTCAGGAAAGCAACTCCAGCAGCTGTGATTCGGCGGAGTTCACACGTTCCGGGTCGATCGTCGCACCGCGTTCGAAACGGTCAATCACGCGCGGGTCGATGTAGCTCTTGCGGGCGATCGTGGGCGTATTCCCGAGCACTTCGGCCGCGGCATCCGCTGCTCGCTTGATTGCCCTGGCGCGCGCCCTGGCCGAGGCCTGCGGGCCAGACTGCGCGAGGCTGACCGCGGCAGCGATCGTGCCGTGGAGTGTGCGGAAGTCCTTCGCGGTGAAGTCGCCGCCCGTGCGGCGCCGCACGTCCGCGTTGATCTCCTCGGGCGAGAGCGGATGCCACGCCTCACCGTCGAACCAGGCGAGCAGTCGCTCGTCTCCCCCGCGGCGCTTGAGCACGCGGAGGAGCCGCGCGAGGTCTGGGTCCTGGATGGACGACGACCATTCGATGCCACCCTTGGCGGGAAACTCCAGCGTCACGACACCATCGGAAGCGACCCGGGCGTGCCTTCCCAGCAGCGTCGACAAGCCGTGGCTGCCATTGGCCTCGACGTACTGCTCGGAGCCGACTCGCAAGCTCCCCCGGTCGAGCATCCGGAAGGCGCCCGCCAGTACGCGCTCTCGCGAGGCGCCGTCCCCGCGGAGGTCCATCGTGACCTGTCGCCGCGCAGGACTGAGCGCGCCCGCGAGTTCCAGTGCGCGGTCGAACTTGACGCGGTCCTTCTGTTCGCGCCACTGCGGGTGGTACAGGTACTGGCGACGGCCTGCGGCATCCACCCCCGTCGCCTGGATGTGGCCGTTGGGATAGCGACAGATCCACACCTCGGTCCAGGCGGGAGGGATCGCGAGCTGCTCGATGCGCAGCCGGGTGGCGCCGTCGATCGGCAGGCCGGCGCTGTCGCGGTAAGAGAAGCCCTTGCCCCTGCGCCGACGCGTGATGCCGGAAGACGCGGTGTTCGAGCGGCGGAGGCGGGGCATGCCCCGAACGTACGCCAGTGACGCGAATGCGAACAGACGCCGAACATGCAGAAAGGCCCGCGACCGAAGTCGCGGGCCCTTCCGAGAGGTAACCGGAGTTACTTGACGATCTTCGTCACCTTGCCGGCGCCGACGGTGCGGCCACCCTCACGGATGGCGAAGCCGAGGCCCTCCTCCATGGCGATCGGCTGGATCAGCTCGACCGTCATGTCGGTGGTGTCGCCGGGCATGACCATCTCAGTGCCCTCGGGCAGCTGGATGACGCCGGTGACGTCGGTGGTGCGGAAGTAGAACTGCGGACGGTAGTTCGCGTAGAACGGGTTGTGACGGCCACCCTCATCCTTGGAGAGGATGTAGGCGGTGCCCTCGAACACGGTGTGCGGCGTAACCGAACCGGGCTTGACGACAACCTGACCGCGCTCAACGTCTTCGCGCTTGGTGCCGCGGAGAAGCAGACCACAGTTCTCGCCGGCCCAGGCCTCGTCGAGCTGCTTGTGGAACATCTCGATACCCGTGACCGTGGTCTTCTGCGTCGGGCGGATGCCGACGATCTCGACCTCGGAGTTGATCGCAAGCGTGCCACGCTCGGCGCGACCCGTCACGACGGTGCCACGACCGGTGATCGTGAAGACGTCCTCAATAGGCATGAGGAACGGCTTGTCACGGTCACGCTCGGGGTCGGGGATGTTGTCGTCAGCAGCCTGCATGAGGTCAACGATGGCCTGAGCCCACTTCTCGTCGCCCTCAAGCGCCTTCAGCGCCGAGACGCGGATGACGGGAGCGTTGTCTCCGTCGAAGCCCTGGCTGGAGAGAAGCTCGCGAACCTCGAGCTCAACGAGCTCCAGGATCTCCTCGTCCTCAACCATGTCGGACTTGTTGAGCGCGACCATGAGGTAGGGAACACCAACCTGACGGGCGAGCAGCACGTGCTCACGCGTCTGGGCCATGGGGCCGTCGGTGGCGGCGACCACGAGGATCGCGCCGTCCATCTGGGCCGCACCCGTGATCATGTTCTTGACGTAGTCGGCGTGGCCGGGGGCGTCAACGTGCGCGTAGTGGCGCTTGGGGGTCTCGTACTCGATGTGCGAGATGTTGATCGTGATGCCGCGCTGGCGCTCTTCCGGCGCCGAGTCAATCGACGCAAAGTCACGCTGCACGTTGGTCGCCGACGGGTACTTGTCAGCGAGAACCTTCGAGATCGCAGCCGACAGCGTGGTCTTGCCGTGGTCGACGTGACCGATCGTTCCGATGTTGACGTGCGGCTTGGTCCGCTCGAACTTGGCCTTAGCCACTATGGTCCTCCTCAGGACAATGGTGCAGGCATCCGAAAGCATCGGATGAGCTGCTGGGTGGAGTGTGTATTTATGTTACTCGGGGCGGGAGGCCCCTGCGAACTGGGGCTATTCGCCCTTGTTCTTCTGGACGATCTCGTCGGCAACAGCCTTCGGGACCTCCGCGTAGCTGTCGAAGGACATCGAGTACACCGCACGGCCGGAGGTCTTGGACCTCAGGTCGCCAACATACCCGAACATCTCTGACAGCGGTACCTTGGCCGAGACGACCTTGACACCAGTCGCGTCTTCCATGGACTGGATCTGGCCACGACGGGAGTTCAGGTCGCCGATGACGTCGCCCATGTACTCCTCGGGCGTACGCACCTCGACCGCCATGAGCGGCTCGAGCAGCACGGGGTTCGCCTTGCGAGCGGCCTCCTTGTAGGCCATCGAACCGGCGATCTTGAACGCCATCTCCGAGGAGTCGACGTCGTGGTAGGCACCGTCGAGGAGCGTCGCCTTGACGCCCACCGTCGGGAAGCCGGCAAGGATACCGGTCTGCATCGCATCCTGGATACCCGCGTCGATCGAAGGAATGTACTCGCGCGGAACGCGACCACCGGTGACCTTGTCGACGAACTCGTACGACGTCTCCGGGGTGACCTCGAGGGGCTCGAGCGCGATCTGCACCTTTGCGAACTGGCCGGAACCACCGGTCTGCTTCTTGTGGGTGTAGTCGTGCTTCTCAACCGTGCGGCGGATCGTCTCACGGTAGGCCACCTGGGGCTTGCCCACGTTGGCCTCGACCTTGAACTCGCGCTTCATGCGGTCGACGAGGATGTCGAGGTGGAGCTCGCCCATGCCCTTGATGACGGTCTGGCCGGTCTCGTAGTTGAGCTCGACGCGGAACGTCGGGTCTTCTTCAGCGAGCTTCTGGATGGCCGTGCCGAGCTTCTCCTGGTCAGCCTTCGTCTTGGGCTCGATGGCGACCTCGATGACGGGCTCGGGGAAGGTCATCGACTCGAGGACGACCTGGGCGTTCGGGTCACACAGCGTGTCACCCGTCGTCGTGTCCTTGAGGCCGATGACGGCGTAGATGTGGCCAGCGGTGACGCTGTCGACCGGCATCTCCTTGTTGGCGTGCATCTGGAAGATCTTTCCGATGCGCTCCTTCTTGCCCTTGGTGGAGTTGGCCACCGCGGAGCCGCTCACGATCGTGCCCGAGTAGACACGGATGTAGGTGAGGCGACCGAAGAAGGGGTGCACCGCAACCTTGAACGCGAGGGCAGCGAAGGGCTCGTCAGCGGACGGCTTGCGCTCGATGATCTTCTCTTCGTCGCGCGGGTCGTGGGCCTCGATGGCCGGCACGTCGAGCGGCGACGGAAGGTAGTCGACCACGGCGTCAAGCATGGGCTGCACGCCACGGTTCTTGAAGGCGGAGCCACAGAGCACGGGGTAGATCTCGCTCGCGACGGTGAGCTTGCGGATGGCGGCCTTGATCTCGGCGACCGTCAGCTCCTCGCCACCGAAGTACTTCTCCATGAGCTCGTCGCTGGTCTCTGCGACCGTCTCGAGCAGCTTGGTGCGGTACTCCTCAGCCTTCTCCTTGAGGTTCTCCGGGATCTCCTGCGTCTCGTAGGACGCACCCATGGTGACGTCACCCTTCGAGTCGCCGGCCCAGACGAGGGCCTTCATCTCGACGAGGTCGACAACGCCGACGAACTCGCTCTCCGAACCGATGGGGAGCTGCATGACGAGCGGCTTCGCGCCGAGGCGCTTGATGATCGTCTCGACCGTGAAGTAGAAGTCGGCGCCCAGCTTGTCCATCTTGTTGACGAAGCAGATGCGGGGAACGTCGTACTTGTCGGCCTGGCGCCACACCGTCTCGGACTGGGGCTCGACGCCCTCCTTGCCGTCGAACACGGCAACAGCACCGTCGAGCACGCGGAGCGAACGCTCGACCTCGACCGTGAAGTCGACGTGGCCGGGGGTGTCGATGATGTTGATCTGGTTCTTGTTCCAGAAGCACGTCACAGCAGCGGACGTGATGGTGATGCCACGCTCCTGCTCCTGCTCCATCCAGTCAGTCGTCGCGCCACCGTCGTGGGTCTCGCCGATCTTGTGGTTGACGCCCGTGTAGAACAGGATGCGCTCAGTCGTGGTGGTCTTGCCGGCATCGATGTGCGCCATGATGCCGATGTTGCGGACCTTGTTCAGGTCGGTGAGCACTTCCTGTGCCACGGTGGTCCTCCGAAGATTGGGGATTGAAAGAGAGGGTGTTGCGCGGGCCGAGCAGGGCGCCCGCGACCGCAACGAATCCAAGAGGATTGCGATACGGCGCCGGCGCGCCTACTCGATCCGCAGCGCTGGTTACCAGCGGTAGTGCGAGAACGCCTTGTTGGCCTCAGCCATCTTGTGCGTGTCCTCACGACGCTTCACAGCGGCACCGAGGCCGTTGGAGGCGTCGAGGATCTCGTTGGTGAGACGCTCGGTCATCGTCTTCTCACGACGGCCCTTGGCGTAGGTCGTGAGCCAGCGAAGCGCCAGGGTGTTGGCGCGGTGCGGCTTGACCTCGACGGGCACCTGGTAGGTGGAGCCACCGACGCGGCGGCTCTTGACCTCAAGCGTGGGGCGCACGTTGTCGAGCGCCTTCTTGAGCACCGTCACGGCATCCTGGCCGCTCTTGGTCTCAACCGCCGCGAGTGCGTCGTAGACGATGCGCTCAGCGAGCGACTTCTTGCCGTCGAGAAGGATCTTGTTGACGAGCTGGCTGACGATGGGGGCGCCGTAGACCGGGTCGATCGCTACGGGGCGCTTAGGAGCTGGTCCCTTGCGAGGCATTACTTCTTCTCCATCTTCGCGCCGTAGCGGCTGCGAGCCTGCTTGCGGTTCTTGACGGCCTGCGTGTCGAGGGCGCCGCGAACGATCTTGTAGCGAACACCGGGGAGGTCCTTCACACGACCACCGCGAACGAGCACCATCGAGTGCTCCTGCAGGTTGTGGCCCTCACCGGGAATGTACGCGGTGACCTCGGTGCCGTTGGAGAGCTTGACACGGGCGACCTTGCGAAGCGCCGAGTTCGGCTTCTTCGGGGTCGTCGTGTAGACACGCGTGCACACGCCGCGCTGCTGGGGGTTGGCCTTCAGGGCGGGAGCCTTGGTCTTGGTGACCTTCGGCGAGCGACCCTTCCGGACCAACTGCTGAATAGTTGGCACTTCTTACTCCTTGGATATCCTGCACGGTGACAGTTGTTGCTTGCATGCATCCGCTTCGTCCCGAAGCCCGGGAATCTTGCGGATGCTGGACCCATCGTTGATCGCAGGCTCTCGCCTGGTTTCGGTGGTGGGTATGCCGTGGGAGCCCGGCGCGACCGTGAGGCCACGCCCGTAACTCGATTCCGGTTGGTGCCAGTTCATGCGTTCCCCGACGCCCGTCATGCTTTTGGGCACAGGGGAGCGCACAGCAATGCGCACACCTAGACAAGGATAGTCGGCGCCGGATGCGCGGTCAAATGGTGCCGCGGGTCAGACGGGCGCTGGTGTCGATACGCTGGCGCTCGCTACTCAACCAGCGGCGACAGTGCCGTAACGAGTGCGGGACTCGGCGAGTTCGCGGTCGTAGGCGGCACGGGCCTCGGCATTGCGCGCTTTGAGCTTGCGGCCGCGAGCGGCGATCGCGAGACCGAACCAGATGGCGACCTCGCGGGCAACGACAACAGCGACGATGAGCGGGGCGCTCACGGCGAGCCGGAGGAACATCTCCTGGCCCTCGGCCGGCGTCAGCGCGACCGCGTTGCTGAGCAGCATGATGATGCCGATCGACGCGAAGTAGGTGACGGCCGCAATGACGAGGCTACCGAGCACCCAGGCCCACCAGCCGGCGCGGTTGATGAGGAGCACCGCGAGCACGAAGACCACCAAGAAGGTGATCGTCGGCACGAGGAAACCGCTCGACAGGAGGAAGCGGGGGATGTCGAAGGCACGATCGGCCGCGGCATAGGCGATCGCGGTGATGAGACTGTGCAGGAGGCCGAACGCGATGGTGCCCAGGACGGCGAAGAGGGTGCCGATCCCGCGGTTGCTGCGCTTCTTGGGCGGCGTCGGGGCCGTCACGTAGACCGTCTGAGGGGATGCCGGGGCAGAGCTCACGACCGGGTCGGACACGGGGTAGGCGGATGCTGCGGGCGCTTCGGACGCCGGCACGTACGCTCCTGAGGCCGGGCTGGGGGTCTCCGATGCGGCCGGCGGCGTCACTCCCTGCGGGAGCGGCGCAGCCTCCGCGGCAGCTGTCGGCTCGGAGTCATGCTTCGCCTCCGGCTCGTTCGCGTATGCGACCTGGGTCACGGTGGGGTCTGCGACGGGTTCGGCGCTCGACGGCTCCGTGCGTGCGTCGAAGAGCCCGGCAGAGGGCTCGGGCTCAACGAGGGGTTCGGGCTCAACGGCAGGAGCGCGGTCGCGGCTCTCCTCGGAGTACCCTGCAGTCGGCGTGCCGTAGGAGTCCCCAGTCTCGACAATCGGCTCCGCGAGCGGAGCTGGCTCCGCTGAACCGTCGGCATCGTCGCCGTCTGCGTCGTCCGCCGCTGCGATGCCGGGAGCCGCCGCATCCGCCTGCGTCGTCTCGACGTCCGTGGCGGGGGTGCCAGCGAGCTGGTCGGCGATGTCGGACTTGGGGTGCTTGTCGTCAGACGCGTTGCTCATGGGGGCTCCTCTTAGTCGGCACGCCGCAGCGGCGCGTCGCCCATGCTAGCAACGCCCCCGAACGCGGGACAGGAGGCGTGCCGCCAAACCCAGCAGCGATCACCTACTGCGTGATCGCTCCAGACTCGTCAGCCTGTTGCTCACCTTCGACGGCGACTTCTGCAGCCCCTCCTCCTACAGCCACGGGCTGCGAGAGCAGCGTGAACAGCTGAAGTTGAAGCGTGGCGTCCACCGCCGCGGCGGGGTCGGCCGGGTTGGCGGGGAATGCGAAGTTGTGCACCAGTCCGAAGCGCTGCGTCTCCTGGATTCGAGTGATCGCGTCGAAGACCCGAGCCGTCTCGCCCAATATGTTGATGTTCAGATCGACCACCACGAAGTTGTCAGTGCTCACGCTGCCCACTGCAGCAGCTACGTCCGGATGTAGCGCGTCGGACTCGACCGGCGCGACATACCGCTCGAGCGAAGGCTCCCCCACGAGGGTGATCGCCGTCCCTGTCGCGTCGCCGATCGCCTGCAACTCCCGCAGGTAGCTGGAGTAGGCGAGATCGTCGGGAACCGCGATGCTGAGCACAGCAAGGTCACGCTCGAGGTCCTCCATCCCCTCTGCGAGCGCCTGCAAGCGCCGGAGGGTTGCCTCGTGGCCGACATTGAGCGCCTCAGCCCGCTCGCGGTCATCATTCGCCGTCGATATCTCCGCAAGACGCGGGGAGATGGCAATGAACCAGGTGCCAGCAAGCAGCGCTGCGATGACCAGTACGGCGATGATCGTGCCGAAGTTTGACTTGTTCACTGCCCTGCTCCTTCAGTAGCTTCGCCCGCTGGCTCGGATCCGGGCGATTCGAAGTAGCGACGCTCGAAGCGCTCTTCACTGGCGGAGACCCCGACCTGAATGGTGTACCCGTCTTCCGACAAGGTGGCGCTGCCAGGAGTGTAGGCAACGACCCCCGGCACCTGCTCGAGGGCGTCGACCCAGTCGGCGATTGCGGCAAGGGATGGCAGCGTGGCATCGATTAGGACCCCGACGGTCGGCACGGCATAGAGAGGATCCGTCTCGACGGCAATCGCTTCAGTCGCGGAGTAGGAATCGGCGGTGACCCCCGTGACAACACCTCCCTCGGGCATCGTGGCCTGCAGCTCCGCAATAAAGTCGGCCCAACGGACGGCGTTTGCCGAGGCGACGAGGCGAGCATCCCGTATTGCCGCGACCCTGCTCTCCACCATTCGAGCCTCTGAGTACTGGTTTTGCGCCTGAATGAGCTCCCGCGTGCGGTCCTGCTCGGCGGTCAGCGCAACCTGAGCCGATAGAGCGAGAGCTGATACCCCGGCGTATGCGACGACGCATCCGGCCGCTACGACCACGATCAGCATGATCAGCGCACGAATCCTGCGGCGGAACTGTTTCTTCTCACGGATCTCCGGCGGGAGGAAGTCGATCCTGGGTTCGCCGCCGACGATGACGGCGTTGTCCTTCGCGCTCATGCCTTGCTCCCCAGGGCAAGTCCGAGCGCGACCGAGTAGCTGTCGGAGCGGCCGATGCCCGCCTCGGCAGACTTCGCGACCTTGACGCCGCTGAAGGAGTCGTTCGCGACAACCGCGACGCGCGTCAGTTCAAAGAGTGCGGCGGAGAAGCCCGGCAGCTGTGCCCCGCCACCCGTCAACACGATCCGCACGATCGGGTCGTTGGGGTGCGAGTTGACGAAGTAGTTGAGCGTGTTGCGGAGACCGTTGAGCAGCTGGCCGGTCGACTCGTAGATGACCTCGATCGCGGGACGGTGCTCGGGTGCGGCTCCCGCCGTAATGATGCCAAGGCGCCGCTTGACCTGCTCGGCGATGTCGTGCGCCATGTCGAGGCGCTGCACGAGCGCGGTCGTGATGTCGTCGCCGCCCGCGGGGATGATGCGCACGAACTGCGGGATGCCATTGGTCGCGATCACGACGTTGGTGGTCGTCGCGCCGATGTCGATGAGGGCCGTCGTGCCCTGCGAGTGCTCACCGCGAACATGCACGCGCGTGAGCGCGAAGGGAATGAGGTCGACCTCGACGGGGGCGAGTCCTGCGAGCTCCACCGCGTTGACATTGGCCATGACCGCGTCCTTGATCGCGGCGACGAGGAGGCCGTTGATGACGGGGCCATTCTCTCCGTCCGCCTCGGAGACGGGGTAGAAGTCGAGGAGGGCATCCGCAACCGGCACCGGCAGCATCTCCTGCACCTGGAACGGGAGGGACTCGCGGATGCGGGCCAGCGGCATCCGGGGCACCGTGAGGTCACGGGCGAGCACTCGCTGGTTGCCCATGCCGAGAGCGACCGACTTGCTCTTGAAGCCGCCCTCACTCCACAGGCGCTTGAGGCTCGCCGAGACGGTGTGCACTTCGAGCACGTCACCGCTGCGGGCGGCGCCCTCAGGCAGCGGCACCTCGTGAAATCGCTCGATCGTCGGGCGCGCGCCCGCAGGATCAAGCACCTCGACGGCGCGGATCGCATCGTTGCCGATGTCGACCCCCACTATGCGTTTGGCCATGGTTCAGCCCTTCCCCCCAATAACGCGTTCGGCCCTCAGGCGAGGCCGAACAGTGACAGATATGACCGCCACAGGATCTCCCCCATGAAGACCCCCACCCAGGCGCCCCCCAACATCCAGGGCCCGAATGGAATCCCACTCTTGCGGTTCACCCGCCTGAGCGCAAGCAAAACGATCGAAAAGAGACCCCCCAGAACGAAGGCCGCGAATGCGCCGACGAGGAGTGCTCCCCAGCCGATCCAGCCGAGGTAGAGCCCGAGCACGCCCGCGAGCTTGACGTCGCCGAGCCCCATGCCGCCGGGGTACGCGAGCGCCATCACGAGGTAGGCGACGAACATGGCTGTCATTGCGATGAGGGCGCGGATGATGGCATCCGGAGTGCCGGCGAGGACGGATGCGACGACCAGCAGCACTCCCCCGACGAGGTATGCCGGCAGCACGATGCGGTTGGGCAGCGTGTGGGTGTCGAGGTCGATGAAGGTCAGCGCGATCGAGATAGAGGCCAGGTAGAGAAACGCGACGAGCGCGACGAGCTGCGCCGGCATGGCCGTCGGCGAGACGGGGCCGAGCGGGCTGAGCACCCAGGCCGCGACAGCAGCGAAGACGACTCCTGTGAGCAACTCAACAGCGGGATAGCGCGGCGAGATCCTCTCACCGCAGTCGCGACAGCGCCCGCGCAAGAGCACCCACCCGAGCAGCGGCACGTTGTCTCGCCACCTGATCGGGTGACCGCACTTGGGGCAGGCACTGCCCTTCTCGCTCAGCGACTCGCGCCGCGGGACCCGCCAGATGACGACGTTGAGGAAGGAGCCGATGATGAGGCCCAGGATGCCGGCCAAGACGATCACGGTGGCCGCCACCGCGGGGTCAGCGGCCAACGTCAGCGCGATCATCGATAGGTACCATCCGGGTTGAACGCCGGCTGGACTTCGATCCACACATTGACACCGTATGTGGTCGTCACGGGAGAGAGAAACTTCGGCGGAGCCATATAGCGGAACCGGCCGTCGTAACGGTAGTCCTTGTCATAGCCGTTAGGGCCCGTATTACCGACCGGGCCTCGGAACTTTTGGGCGATGGCACCCCGCACTGTCAATACGCCTCGGTCGCCACCAACGTTGTAGTTCTGTACGGCAAAGGTGTGGCTCACTGAAAGGATGGCGGCGTCGATGCGCCTGTGGCTCCCAAGGAGGGGGGTGCCCGAGGAATATCGCATCGGGTTGTACACCCAGACGGCGTTGTTGCCGACGAGTCCGAGCATGTCGCGTTCGTCATTCTGATAGGTGAGGTCACCCGTTATGTAGATGTAGTTCTCTGCCGCGACTGTGACACCGCCGCCGCTCAACTGGCCCGAGATGAACACGTCGCCGTTACGACAACCGTAGGACGTGTCTGCGTCGGTTCCGCTCACGGGCGGCAGCTCATTGGTTCGGGGGTAACCCACCACATTCTGGGAATGGCCGAGGTTATTGGTCAGACGGTTGCCGCTGGTCGCGTGTTTGCACGCCGCGGGCTGCGACGGAGTGAACCAGCCACCCGCAACCGCAGGTGCGGTCGTATCCGTGGAGGAGGCGCCATTGGGGCCAGACAGCGGGGTGTTCTGCACATAGATGACGTTGTTCTCCGGCACGTCGAGAGTGACACCGTTGCGAAGTTGCGCCGGCGTACCGCATTGCGCCGACTGGCTATTGTCCCCCGTCGCGCCCGTGGCACCGCGGATGTTGGTGTACTTGGTCCAAGGCGACTTCACGTGCATCTTGCCACCGTTGAGGAACTCGATGCTCGTCGGGCCGGTGTAAAGGCAGCCGGGACGTGGCACGTCGTCCGGAACGTCGGTGCGAGTCTCTTGCTTGAGCTCGGAATTCGTCGGAGGCATGGGAATGCTGGGGCTGTAGACCGGCGCACCCTCCGTGAAGGTCGGAAGCGAACATCCGCTCGGCCGGTCGAAGCCACCTGATGGATTGCCCGTTGTGACGACACCTTCGAAGCGAGCGGCACAGATCAGCATCGTGTCGTTGGAGTGGAGCGGCCCCTTGATCTCATCGGAGTTGCCGAACTGGATGGTAGTGCAGCCCCGGGTCGAGCCTCCCGGCTTCCACTTGTGGATCACCGTGCACGATGGCGAAGCGGGTGAGTTGACCGACATGCCCCGAACGTCGGGATCTGACATTTCGTAGTCGGTGAAGTACAGGAAGTCGATGAACCCGGTCTGCCGCAGGTTCGCGACGATCGTCCTGGTCTGCTTGCCGACGGCGCCCGTGGCGCGCAGCTTCACGGTTCCGGTCGCGGCGTATTCGGCGTTGTCGACCTCGTAGCGGAAGCGGGCGTCGTCACTGCCCGGCACCGTCGCCCAGGCACCGGACTCGCCCAGGTCGAACGCCGGATTATGGGTCGCGGGGAGTTGGACGGTCGCCGTCGCCGAACCCGTCGGGTTACTGAACTCCGAACCCGGATTGCCGTACTTGACGTAGGACGGCTCATCGCTGATGCGGTTCTGGTACTCGTCGATCGCGGCATAGGCGGCCGCAAGCGCTGCGTTCCAGTCGGCGTCGTCGACGGACTTGCGCTGGCTTCCCAGCACCGTAGCGGTCGCGGCCACGACGAGCAACACCAGCACCGAGGTGACCCCGATGACGGTGACCATGGCAATACCTGCCTGCTCGCGGCGCAGGAGGCGAAGGCGGAACCTCAGAAGGCGGATCATAAGATTCCCAATCGCGAGACGCCCAGATTGGGCAGACCGACTCGATTGACGATCGTGACGGGCGCAGCGCGCTCCGTCTCGTCGGCCTGCACTTTCATGGTGACCTCGACGGCGACCACGCGCAGCTTCTCCGCTTCGGTCAGCGCTCCGGTGGCAGACAGGGGGACCTGCTCCTCCACCTTTGTGGTGTCGTTGATGCGGTAGTAGCTGAAGAGGGGCCGCTCGGCGGCCGTCGGGGCGATGATCTTGCGGGCGACCACCCGCTCGAACGACGGGGTGGCACTGAACGACCAGTAGGAGGGGTTGCCGGGCGTCGGATAGGCATCCCATCGAGTTTCGACGAGATCGCGAGTCGAAGGCTCGACAGCGAACCGCACCTTGACCGGCTTAGGCGTCGCCGCCGAGGTGTCGATGAACGCATGCAACGTCACGCTCTCGCGCTTCGCTTCCACGAAGACGGGAAGGGGCGTCGTCGAACTGGGCAGCGGCACGGTGGTGCCTGAACGGATGACTCGGGTCAGCTCGTTCATGCCGATCGCACCGATGTTCGCACTGTCGTTCGCAGCGGTGTCCTGTGTCATCGCGCGACTGAACGAGACAACCGTCGTGAGCACGAGGGTCATGAGGATCGCAAACAACGACATGGCGACAATGAGCTCGGGCATGCCCATCCCCCGCTCGCCTTGCGCGACGCGGAAACGCAGTGTCCGGAACGTCATGAGACCGGAACCCTCGGGTCGATCGTGACCACGTTGCCCTGCACCACACCATTTCCTACGAGCGCCATGCGCGCACCTGGGATCGCAGCACCACTGCTCGCGGTCGACGATGTGGTCGCCTCAAGGCTCCAACTCCCGTATGGAAGGATGAGCGTCGGACGCGCGTTGCTGGCCCGATCAAAACGGAGCACCTGTTGCACGCCACAGCCAGGGTGACCTTCCACCGACGACACGGTCGATCGCGCGATGATGTACCGGTTGACATCCTGAGTCATCCGAACGGCTCCTGCCGGCACCGTCACGTCACTGACCTCGCCGCCCAGCGCGGCGACAGGAGCGACGCGGCTACCGCTCGAAAGGCCTGCCGTCTCTGACCACTGGGCAGGGTCGGATGCTGCGCACTCGACCGCGTCTCCCGCGACCGGAGTGTAGCCATCCGCGAAGGCAGCGACTGTGATCGTGCGAGGGTTCGACGCCGATGTCGCAGTCGAACGGAACGGTTCACGCGTACTGAAAAGAGTCGTCGTGAGGTTGCGGGCCACAATCGCACCAGGCACGTCGTAGCGCACCCTGAGGTCGCCCGATTCGTCAAAGTTAAACGGTACGGTCGCGGCCTCACCCTTCTGGACGCCCGCCGTCTGCATCGGTGTGGACGAACTCAGCGGGTCGACGAAGTTGCGACCGGGCGGGCTTGACAGGCTCACGTTGTAGGTGGCCGGCGCAGCCTTCAGGAAGTAGGCGCACCCCTCAGCATCCGTCGTTGTGTTGAGAGTCGCCCCGCCCCCGCTGGGCACCGCTTTGACGGGAATGCCCGGCACACCCTCGCCACTCACAGCCGATGTGACCACGACGAGGACGGTGCTGAGGTCCGGGTCATTGATCCGTGCGCTCGGGTTGAGGAGGGTGTCGCTCTCGATGCTGCGGACCTCACCCGCGGTCTGCCATTCGACCTCGACCTTGATTTGCTTGTACCGGAGGGTGCCCCCGCCCGCGCCGCACGCTGAGAGTTCTTCGGCGGCATTCACCCAACTGGTGGTGCGGTGCACCGTGAAAGTGTCGTTGTTCAGCTCGACGACGCGGGTGGCGTTGTTGAGGGCAAAGATGTCGGTCGCGCTGCGTGCGAGGTCGATCTCCTGCGCCGCGAGGTTGCCGGCCACCTGCCGCACTCGAGAATCTCGGGTGATCGACAGCAGGGTCAGCATCGTGTGAAGGATCCCGGCGGAGATGATCATGAAGATCGACATCGCAACGACAACTTCCACAAGCGTGAAGCCGCCCTCGTGCCGCAGTTTCAGCCTGCCGCGAATTGCCTGGATCATCCTCACCCCCCGGTTGGATTGATACTGCTTGGTCACGTCCCCCTAGACGCGGATGCGGGCCGCCGCCGGAGCGACGGCCCGCAAACTCAACAAGCGGCCCCTGTTACGGGATGGTGGTCGGCGCGGTGTCCGTTTCGGTGATTGCGCCGGAATCGCTGTCGTAGACGTAGAACTCATCAAGCTGGTCGTGGGCACCAACCAGGACGAACCGAGTCGTGTTCGCGATTACCGTCACCTCGACGTCCTGAGTTGCGTTGAAGCCGTAGTCGTCCAACGTCGTTTCTGCCGTTCCAACCATGCTCGGGGCCCCCGTGCCAGTCGGCGCATAGCTTCCATTGTTGTCGACTGCGAACTGCTCAGCCGCGATGGCGGCGTTCTTGAGGTCTGACTCGACCTGCGACTTCCACGCCCCCTGGCGCTGGTTGAGGAACGCCGGGATGGCGATCGCGGCGAGGACGCCGATGATGAGGATGACGACGAGGAGCTCGATCAGGGTGAAGCCCTTCTCGCCGTCCTCGCGCTTCTTGGCGATTGCGTTGTTGATCGTGCTGATCATGATGATCTCTTCCTGTCTGTGATGACTTCGGACAGGTGGCCCCCCAAAACTTCAGACCCCCTGTCGATGATTGTTGCTGATTCCGTTCAACGAACGGAAGACCCCCAAACAGGCGAATGCTCAACAACTCGCCCCCAGTTATGGGGTCAGCTACTGGATCTGCTCAAAAATGCTGAAGATCGGCAGGTACAGCGCCACGATCATTCCGCCCACGACGACGCCGATGATGGCGATCATGAGCGGCTCGATGAGCGCCGTGAGCTGCTCCGCGGTTGCCTCGACCTCCTGGTCGTAGAAGTCCGCGATCTTGTTGAGCATGGTCTCGAGGGCGCCGGCATCCTCTCCGACGGCGATCATCTGCGTCACCATCGCCGGAAACACCGGCTCGAGCGCGAGCGGCCCTGACACCGACTTGCCGGAGCGCACCGAGTCGGAGACCTTCTTGAGCGCGTTCTCGATGACCGCGTTGCCGGATGCCTCCCCCACGATGTTGAGCGACTGGAGGATGGGCACACCCGCCCCCATCATGGTCGCGAAGTTTCGCGTGAAGCGGGCGATGGCCACCTTGGCGAAGAGCGGCCCGAAGACCGGGATCTTGAGCTTCAAGGGGTCGAGGAAGTTGCGCACCTTGTCGGTGTTCTTGTTCGCCCGCCACCAGAAGACGAAGATCACCGTGAGCACGAGCATGAGCGGCCCCGCCCACACCATGTTCTTCGACAGGATCACGAGGAACTGGGTCGGCAGGGGCAGGTCGCCGCCCAGGTCGGAGAACATCGTCTCGAAGACCGGCACGATGAAGATCAGCATGCCGATGACCGCCACGACCGCGATGCAGAGCACCGCGACCGGGTAGGTCAGCGCCGACTTGATCGTCGCGCGGAGCTTGACCTCGTTCTCGTAGTTCTCGGCGATCGACACGAGCGTGTCCTCGAGAAAGCCACCCGCCTCACCCGCGCGCACGAGGTTGATGAACAGCGGCGGAAAGTGCTTCGGATGCTTCGCCATCGCCGCCGACAGGGCGAAGCCGGCCTCGACATCCGCCTGCACGGTCGCAAGGGTTGACGCGAGCGTCTTGTTCTCCGTCTGCTCCGACAGGATCGTGAGCGTGCGGATGAGCGAGAGACCCGACGAGGTCATGGTCGCCATTTGGCGGGCCATGACCGCGAGGTCCTTGAGCCCGACGCCCTTCTGCATGCCGGGGATCGAGATCTCCTTCTGGAGCCCCGTTCCTGTCGCCGCCTCGCTGATGTCGATGGGCGTCACGTTCATGGCGCGCAGCTTGGCCATGACGGCGCCCTCGGATGCGCCCTCGAGGCGGCCCTTCACGACCTTGCCCGAGACATCCCGGCCCTTGTAAGCGAACTCCTTCGTCGCGGTGGCCATCAGCGCTGCACCGAGTAGGCGTCGCTGTAGTTGACGCCATCCGTCATGTTGGCGCCCAGTGCGCCCGTCGTCTCGACACGGGTCACGAGCCGTTTGAGCACCTCGAAGTCGTGCGCCTTCTCGACGGCGGCATCGAAGGTGATCTGGCCGCTGTTGACGAGGTCGGCAAGGTGCTGGTCCATCGTGTGCATGCCCGCCTCGCGGCCCGCCTGCATCGCCGAGTGCACCTGGTAGGTCTTGCCCTCACGAATGAGGTTCGCGACAGCGTGGGTCGCCATGAGCACCTCCGTCGCGACGACACGGCCCTTGCCGTTCGCCCGCTTGAGCAGCGTCTGGCAGACGACGCCCTGCAGGGTCGCCGCGAGCTGCGCGCGCACCTGGTTCTGCTGGTGCGGCGGGTAGACGTCGATGATGCGGTCGATCGTCTGCGGGGCATCCTGCGTGTGCAGCGTGGCGAAGACGAGGTGGCCCGTCTCGGCCGCCGTCAGCGCCACCGAAATAGTCTCCAGGTCACGAAGCTCGCCGACGAGGATGACATCGGGGTCCTGGCGCAGCACGTGCTTGAGCGCCGCCGCGAAGCTGTGCGTGTCATGGCCGACCTCGCGCTGGTTGACGAGCGACTTCTGGTTCTGGTGGAGGAACTCGATCGGGTCCTCCACCGTCATGATGTGGTCGGTGCGCGTCTTGTTGACGAGGTCGATAAGCGCTGCGAGCGTCGTCGACTTTCCCGAACCCGTCGGTCCCGTCACCAGCACGAGACCGCGCGCGAGCTTCGCGAAGGAGCCGATAGATTCCGGCACGCCGAGCGCCGAGAGAGGCTTGATCTCGGTCGGGATGAGACGGAACGCCGCGCCCATATTGTGCCGCTGCTGGTAGAGGTTCACGCGAAAACGCGCATTCTCCGAGAGCGTGTAGGCGAAGTCGAACTCGAGGTGCTCCTCGAAGATCTCCTTCTGCTTCTCAGTCAGGATGCTCCTGAGGGCCGCCGCGACCTTGTCCTGGCTCCACACGGGGGCGTCCTTGATGGGACGCAGGGCGCCATCGACGCGGATCATCGGCGGGGCACCGGCGGAGATGTGCAGGTCGGAGCCGCTCGTCAGCAGCACCTGCTGCAATGCCCCGTCGAGGTCAGGGTCGGCCTTGAGGTTCGGGTTACGGCGCGACACGAAGCCAGCGGGCACCGCCGCGGGCGCAGCGGTCGGCTCGGGCGCGGGCACGACGGCGGCAGACTCGACCGGCACCGGGCCGGGCAGCGTGTGCACATTCGACTCCGAGACGGGAGGACGAGGGGCGGATGCCGCAGGGCTCGGCTGCGCCGGGGCAGCTGCTGCCGGGGCGCCCGGCAAGGGAGCAGTAGGCGCAGTGGCGGGCGACGATGAGGCGGCGGCGGGCGGCACCATCGACGCGGTCGGAGCGGCCGCAGTCGGCTGAGGCGAGGTCGTCGTCTGGCCAGTAGGTGCCGCTGATGCCGACGCTGCAGGCGCCGGAGCGGCAGGCGCGGCAGGACGACTCACGGGCGGCTGCTGCGCCGCTGAGGACTGGGGAGCCGCAGGCGCCGCCGTTGGCTGCGAGGGAGGCGCACCCGATGCCGACGGCGCGGACGCTGCCTGGGCGACGGATGACGACGCACTCGCCGCGCGCGCCTCCGCCCTCGTGGCTGGTGCCCCACTGGGCGCGGCGGCGGGAACCGCGGGCGGCGGCGCAGAGGCGACAGCCCCCGGCACGGCCGCGGCACCCGGCTGGGCGGCCGTCCCAGCGGAGGGCGCCGGCATGCTCGACAGGGTGGCGGCTGACGCAGGCGCTGCCGCCATCGCTGGCGCACCCGCCATGGCGGGTTCCTTCGCGGGCGCAGGGACCGGGGCATCCGTCGGCGCGGGAAGGCTCTGGAGGAACTCGGCCATCGACTCGGGACGGTTCGTCGCGACAGTCGACGACGGCGCGGCAGACGACGGCGCGGCAGACGGCGGCGCGGCAGAGGGCAAGGGCGCGTCGAACTGCGGCACGAGGTTCACCGGCCCCGTCACGGGCTGGTAGCTCGATGGGAGGTACCCCGGCGGTTCGTACATCGGCTCCGAGTCGCCCGTGGGCGCTGCAGCCCCGTCGACCGAGGTCGAAAGGTCGTAGACCGGATCGTTCATGCGATTCCCCCTTGCTCACTGCCTCCGACGCATCCGCCGGCCTTGCTTCGCACTGCGGGTCGTCCCCCGCCCGCAGCGACACCGATCATGACGTCACACCACCACGCGGAGGATCTCTTCGACCGCCGTGTGACCCATGAGCGCCTTGGTCCAGCCGTCCTGCCGCAGG
Source organism: Salinibacterium sp. dk2585 (assembly GCF_008001035.1). Lineage (NCBI taxonomy): Bacteria > Bacillati > Actinomycetota > Actinomycetes > Micrococcales > Microbacteriaceae > Salinibacterium > Salinibacterium sp. dk2585. The sequence goes on along the minus strand of NZ_CP042856.1, from coordinate 577,748 downwards.
GTCGCCATGCCCTGCGAGACCGCCATCTTCGAAATCTCGATGCTGGATGCCCGTGCAACCGCGAGGCGCTCGATCTCCTCGGTCACGATCATGACCTCGTGGAGCGCGATGCGACCCCGGTATCCCGTGTTGGAGCAGTGCGTGCATCCGACGGGCTTGTAGAGCATGGGCGCCGGCTTGCTGGGATCGAGGTAGAAGCCAAGGCTCGCGAGGCCCTCGATCGTGCTCTGGTAGTGCTCCTTGCAGCGGTCGCAGAGCCGACGGGCAAGACGCTGGGCCACAACGGCCTCGAGCGCGGAGCCGACGAGGAAGGGCTCGATGTCCATCTCGATGAGACGCGTGACGGCGGCCGGCGCGCTATTGGTGTGGAGCGTCGACAGCACGAGGTGACCGGTGAGCGACGCCTCGATCGCGATCTGCGCCGTCTCCTTGTCGCGGATCTCACCGATCAGCACGACATCCGGGTCGGAACGAAGGATGCTTCGGAGCGCCGCGGCGAAGGTGAGGCCCGCCTTGACGTTGACCTGCACCTGGCTGATGCCCTCCATGCGGTACTCGACGGGGTCTTCGACCGTGATGACGTTGACCTCGGGCTTCGCGACCGCGTGGAGGGTCGTGTAGAGCGTGGTCGACTTGCCCGAACCGGTCGGGCCCGTCACGAGGATCATGCCGTTGGGCTTCACGAACGATGCGCGATACTTCGCCAGGTTGCCGTCGAGCATGTTGAGGTCGCTCAGGCTCAGCGTCGTCCCCGAGTTGTCGAGGATACGCATGACGACCTTCTCGCCCCACACCGTCGGCAGCGTCGCGACGCGGAGGTCGATCTGGCGGCCGCCGTGGTTGACCGAGATGCGACCATCCTGCGGCTTGCGACGCTCGGCGATGTCGATGTCGGCCATGATCTTGAGGCGCGAGATGACGCCGTTCTGGATGGCCTTGGGCGCCCGCTGCACCTCGTGCAGCACACCGTCGATGCGGTAGCGCACGCCCATGTCATGCTGGCCGGGCTCGATGTGGATATCGGATGCCTTGTCCTGGATTCCCTGCCCGATCAGCAGGTTCACGAAGCGCACAATGGGGGCGTCATCCTGGCCCGGCTCATTGTCGGCGAGTGCGAGTTCCTGCCCGCTGCTCTCCTCCTCGAGCACGGTCGTCAGCGAGTTGATCTCGTTGTCGGCGCGGTGGTAGCGGTCGATCGCGGCAAGCAGGTCGGTGCGCTCCGCCACGACGAGGTTCACCTGCATGCGCACTGCCGCGCGAACGTCGTCGATCGCGAAGACGTTGCCCGGGTCGACGACGGCGAGCGTCAGCGTGTTGCCGATGTTCGCGATTGGCAACACTTCGTGGCGGCGACAGATCGTCGCCGGCACCTGCGATACGGCCATCTTGTCGACCGGGTACTCCGTGAGTTCGACGAAGGGCAGGCCGTGCTGCGCTGCCCGCGCCGAGGCGTAGTCCTTGGCGGAGATCGTGCCGTCGGCGACAAGCTGGCGCACCATCTCGTCATCGCCCTTCCAGCCGTCGACGACATTGTCAAGCGCCTCTATCGGCATGACACCGCGAATGATCAGGATCTCGGTAAGAGATGACATGACAGCTGGACCCCCCTGCTTACTACCGCCCCCGGTAAGCTTCCGATCGCGCCGGTAGACACGATCGGTTCAGTCAAATTACCCTACGGACCGCCCAAGTGCCATACCCGCATCCGGGGACCACGTCACGGCAACACGCCGAAGAAGCTGAGGACACCACATCTAGTGGTTGAGTCGGCCATCGGCCCCTAGAAGGCTCCGGATGCTTCGGCCGATTCGCGGCGCTCAAGGCGGATGCGTGCCGCGAGCTCCCCAAAGGTCACATGCGCCTCGGCATACGACGGCACGCCAGCATCCAGCCGGTTGTCGCCCGTGAAGCGCTCGCTCGCCGCGAGCCGCACGCCATTCGTCGAGAAGAGATCGGTGACGACCCACGTGCCGTCGATGAGGTCGAGGCGCGCATGGGTCTTCGAGACGGAGAGGTCCGAGTCGCGCAGGGGCACGAGCTGGGCGCGCTCCACGCCGGCGGGCAGAACGGGGTTCCGGCCGACGATCACGGTGCGTTCCGTGAGTTCGATGCGCTGGCCCTGTGCCGTCTCGAGCTTCCAGACGGACGCCGCCGCAGTCGTCGCGCGAGCTGGCGCGGAGGGCTCGAACGGATGCGGCTCGGTCACCGTGATCTCGACACTCGCCGGCAGCGCACTGCCGCCCTCGCTTCGGCGCCAGCGCACGAGCAGCCACGCTGTGGTCCCGCTCGCGACCCCGACCGACAGCATGACCGCCGCGGCCGCGGCGCAAAGCACGACGGCCGCCGTCAGAACGGCGACAACGACAGGAGAATACATCCTCTGTATTGCATCAGACGCGAAGGCGCACGTCGATGGGGAGAACTCCCCTAGCTCCAGAGCGAACCAGTCGGCCGCGCTCCATCGTCTCCCCCTCGGCCGAGCGCCCCCGATTCTAGCGGCAGGCGCGGCGCAGGCGACAGGGCTGAAACGGCGAACGGCCCGCCACCGTGAGGTGACGGGCCGTTCGTTGCTGGGTCTCGATACAGCGCTGGCGCGCGTACTCAACCCGCGGGGTTCTAGTTGTATGTACCGGGCGTGAAGTCGCCGTCCGAGCTGAAGCTGTCGAAGTCGACGAAGCTCAGGTCGGCCTCGCTGAACGAGGAGTCGTCGGAGAAGATGCGGTTGGGGTACCGCTCCGCCTTCGCCTCCTCGGTCGCCTCGACCGAGACGTTGCGGTAGCGGGGAAGACCCGTACCTGCCGGGATCAGCTTTCCGATGATCACGTTCTCCTTGAGGCCGAGCAGCGGGTCGGACTTGCCGTCCATTGCCGCCTGCGTGAGCACACGCGTGGTCTCCTGGAACGACGCGGCCGACAGCCACGACTCGGTCGCGAGCGACGCCTTCGTGATACCCATGACCTCCTGGCGAGCCGAGGCGGTCTTGCGACCCTCCGTCAGCGCGGCACGGTTGAGCTCGTTGTACCGCGAACGGTCGACCAGCTCACCCGGGAGAAGGTCGGTGTCGCCGTGGTCGACGACCGTGACCTTGCGCAGCATCTGGCGCACGATAACCTCGATGTGCTTGTCGTGGATCGGCACACCCTGCGAGCGGTACACGCCCTGCACGCCGTCCACGAGGTGCTGCTGCACCGCGCGGACACCGCGAACGCGGAGCACCTCCTTGGGGTCAACCGCACCGACGTGCAGCTGCTGGCCGAGCTCGACGTGCTCGCCGTCCTCCACGAGGAGCGTGGCGCGCTTGAGCACGGGATAGGCAATCGGCTCGTCGCCGTTGTCGGGGGTCAGGATGAGCTTGCGGCTGCGATCCGTGTCCTCGATCGTGATCTTTCCGGCCGCCTCGGCGATCGGGGACGCACCCTTGGGGGTACGAGCCTCGAACAGCTCGGTGACGCGGGGCAGACCCTGCGTGATGTCATCAGCGGATGCAACACCACCGGTGTGGAAGGTACGCATCGTCAGCTGCGTGCCGGGCTCACCGATCGACTGGGCCGCGATGATACCGACGGCCTCACCGATGTCGACGAGCTTGCCGGTCGCGAGCGAACGGCCGTAGCAGACAGCACAGACACCCGCGGCGGACTCACACGTGAGCACGGAGCGCACCTTGGCGTGCGTGATGCCCGCCTCGATGAGGGTGTTGATGAGCACGTCACCGACATCGTCACCGGCCTTCGCCACGACGGTGCCGTTCGCGTCGACCGCATCCTCAGCGAGGCTGCGGGCGTAGAGCGAGTTCTCGACGTTCGCGTCGCGCACCAGCACGCCGTTGGCGTCGGGGGCGGCGATCACGAGGTCGAGGCCGCGCGAGGTGCCACAGTCGTCTTCACGGATGATGACGTCCTGCGAGACATCGACGAGACGACGCGTGAGGTAACCGGAGTCAGCCGTACGGAGTGCCGTGTCGGCGAGGCCCTTACGCGCACCGTGCGTCGCGATGAAGTACTCGGCGACCGAGAGGCCCTCACGGTAGCTCGAGAGGATCGGACGCGGGATGATCTCACCCTTCGGGTTCGACACCAGACCACGCATACCGGCGATCTGACGCACCTGCATCCAGTTACCACGAGCACCAGAGGTGACCATGCGGTTGATGTTGTTGTCAGACGGCATGTTCTCCTGCATCGCCGTCGCAACCTCAGCCGTGGCCTTGTTCCAGATCTCGATGAGCTCCTGACGACGCTCGGCGTCGGTCGTGAGGCCCTTCTCAAACTGGCTCTGCACCTTGGCGGCCTGCTTCTCGTAGCCCTCGATGATCGCGCGCTTCGTGGGCGGCGTGAGGATGTCCGAGAGCGCGACGGTCACGCCCGAGCGGGTCGCCCAGTAGAAACCGGCGTCCTTGATTCGGTCGAGCGTCGCCGCGACCTCCACCTTGGGGTAGCGCTCAGCGAGGTCGTTGACGATCGCGGAGAGCTGGCCCTTGTCGGCGAGAGCCTCGACCCAGGGGTAGTCCTCCGGCAGCGCCTCGTTGAAGAGGGCGCGACCGAGGGTCGTCTCCTTGAGCTCGGCACCGTTCTCGAACTTGTCGCCGATCAGACGGATGCGCACCTTCGAGTTGAGGTGCAGCGACTTCTGGTCGAACGCCAGGATCGCCTCAGCGACCGAGGAGAACGCACGGCCCTCGCCCTCGCCACCCTCGCGAATGGTCGTGAGGTGGTGCAGGCCGATGATCATGTCCTGCGTGGGCAGGGTGACCGGGCGGCCGTCCGAGGGCTTCAGGATGTTGTTCGAGGCGAGCATCAGGATGCGAGCCTCGGCCTGGGCCTCGACCGACAGCGGCAGGTGCACGGCCATCTGGTCACCGTCGAAGTCAGCGTTGAACGCGGCACAGACGAGCGGGTGGAGCTGGATGGCCTTGCCCTCGACCAGCTGGGGCTCGAAGGCCTGGATGCCGAGGCGGTGAAGCGTGGGTGCGCGGTTCAGCAGCACGGGACGCTCGCGGATGATCTCCTCGAGCACATCCCACACCTGCGGACGCGAACGCTCCACCATGCGCTTGGCGCTCTTGATGTTCTGCGCGTGGCTCAGGTCGATGAGGCGCTTGATGACGAAGGGCTTGAACAGCTCGAGCGCCATCTGCTTCGGAAGACCACACTGGTGCAGCTTGAGCTGCGGACCAACGATGATGACCGAACGGCCCGAGTAGTCGACGCGCTTGCCGAGCAGGTTCTGGCGGAAGCGACCCTGCTTTCCCTTGAGCATGTCGCTCAGGGACTTGAGGGCGCGGTTGCCGGTACCCGTGACGGGGCGACCACGACGACCGTTGTCGAACAGCGCGTCGACGGCCTCCTGCAGCATCCGCTTCTCGTTGTTGACGATGATCTCGGGGGCACCGAGGTCGAGCAGGCGACGGAGACGGTTGTTGCGGTTGATCACACGACGGTAGAGGTCGTTGAGGTCGGAGGTCGCGAAACGGCCACCGTCGAGCTGCACCATGGGGCGAAGCTCCGGCGGGATGACCGGAACGACATCGAGCACCATCGCGGCGGGCGAGTTGCCGGTCTGCAGGAACGAGTTGACGACCTTGAGGCGCTTGATGGCGCGGATCTTCTTCTGGCCCTTGCCGTTGGCGATCTGCTCGTGCAGCTCGTCGGACTCAGCCTGGAGGTCGAAGGTCTCGAGGCGCTTCTTGATCGCCTCGGCGCCCATGTGGGCCTCGAAGTAGATGCCGAAGCGGTCCTGCAGCTCGTGGAAGACACTGTCCTCAGGCTTCAGGTCGCCGACCTTGAGGGTGCGGAAGTCCTCCCACACGCGCTCGAGCTGGGCGATCTGCTCGTCGAAGGACTTGCGCGTCTGCGACATCTCCTTCTCGGCGCCGTCCTTGGTGCGGCGCTTGACATCCGCCTTCGCCCCCTCTTCTTCAAGAGCGGCGAGGTCGGTCTCAAGCTTCGCGAGTCGGTCGGCGATGCGCGAGTCGCGCTGCTTCTCGAGCTCGGCGATCTCCAGGCGGATCTCGTTCTCCAGGCCGGGCATGTCGTCGTGACGGCCCTGCTCGTCGACCGAGATCACCATGTAGGCGGCGAAGTAGATGACCTTCTCGAGGTCCTTCGGCGCCATGTCGAGCAGGTAGCCGAGGCGGCTCGGAACACCCTTGAAGTACCAGATGTGGGTGACGGGGGCGGCGAGCTCGATGTGGCCCATGCGCTCACGGCGCACAGACGACTTCGTGACCTCCACGCCACAGCGCTCACACACGATGCCCTTGAAGCGCACGCGCTTGTACTTGCCGCACGAGCACTCCCAGTCGCGGGAGGGTCCGAAGATCTGCTCACCGAAGAGGCCATCCTTCTCCGGCTTGAGCGTGCGGTAGTTGATCGTCTCCGGCTTCTTCACCTCACCGTGCGACCAACGACGGATGTCGTCAGCGGTCGCGAGGCCAATACGAAGCTCATCGAACGTGGTTACGTCGAGCAATTTTTCTCCTTGGAAATGAAACTTGTGTGTCGTAAAGGCCTGGGACTAGATCTCGTCGATCGACGAGTTCTCGAACCGGGAGGAAATGTTGATGCCGAGTTCCTCCGCAGCGCGGAACACCTCGTCGTCCGTGTCCCTGAGGCTCACGGCGGTACCGTCAGCCGAGAGCACCTCGACGTTCAGGCAGAGCGACTGCATTTCCTTGATAAGGACCTTGAAGCTCTCGGGGATGCCGGGCTCCTGGATGTTCTCGCCCTTGACGATCGCCTCGTACACCTTGACGCGGCCGAGGATGTCATCCGACTTGATCGTGAGGAGCTCCTGGAGCGCGTACGCGGCACCATAGGCCTCGAGGGCCCACACCTCCATCTCACCGAAGCGCTGTCCACCGAACTGCGCCTTACCACCGAGCGGCTGCTGGGTGATCATCGAGTACGGACCCGTCGAGCGCGCGTGGATCTTGTCATCGACAAGGTGGTGCAGCTTCAGGATGTACATGTAGCCGACCGAGATCGGGTCCGGGAAGGGCTCGCCGGAGCGACCGTCGAAGAGACGCGCCTTGCCGGAGGAACCGATGAGGCGGTCACCATCGCGGGTCGGGAACGTGGAGTCGAGCAGACCCTCGATCTCCTCCTCCGTCGCACCGTCGAACACGGGGGTCGCAACCTTGGTGCCGGGAGCAGCCGAGAAGGCCTCCTTGGGCAGCTTGGCCGCCCACTCCGGAATGCCTTCGACGTTCCAGCCCTGCTTGGCGATCCACCCGAGGTGGATCTCGAGCACCTGGCCGAAGTTCATTCGACCGGGCACGCCGAGCGGGTTGAGGATGATGTCGACGGGAGTGCCGTCTTCAAGGAACGGCATGTCCTCGACGGGCAGGATCTTGGAGATGACGCCCTTGTTGCCGTGGCGGCCTGCGAGCTTGTCACCGGCCGTGATCTTGCGCTTCTGGGCGATGTAGACGACAACACGCTGGTTGACGCCCGAGCCGAGCTCGTCGTCACCATCGAGAGCATCGAACACCTTCACGCCGATGATCGTGCCCTCTTCACCGTGAGGAACCTTGAGCGAGGTGTCGCGCACCTCGCGGCTCTTCTCGTTGAAGATGGCGCGCAGCAGGCGCTCCTCGGCGCTGAGCTCGGTCTCGCCCTTCGGCGTGACCTTGCCGACGAGGATGTCGCCGGGGCGAACCTCGGCACCGATGCGGATGATGCCACGCTCATCGAGGTCGGCCATGAGCTCGGGGCTCACGTTGGGGAGATCACGGGTGATCTCCTCCTTGCCGAGCTTGGTGTCGCGAGCGTCGACCTCGTACTCCTCGATGTGGATCGAGCTGAGCGTGTCGTCCTTCACCAGGTTCTGGCTGAGGATGATCGCGTCTTCGAAGTTGTGACCCTCCCAGGGCATGAATGCCACGAGGAGGTTCTTGCCGAGCGCGAGCTCGCCATCTTCTGTCGCGGGTCCATCGGCGATGACCTCGCCGACCTCGACGCGGTCGCCCGCGCTGACGATGACACGGTGGTTGTAGCTCGTGCCCTGGTTGGAGCGGTCGAACTTGCGGAGGTAGTAGTCCTGCGTGCCGCCCTCGTCGAGCTGCAGCGTGACGACATCGGCCGAGACCTCGGCAACGACTCCGGCCTTGTCGGCCGTGATCACGTCACCCGCGTCGATCGCGGCGTAGTTCTCCATACCGGTTCCGACGAACGGCGACTCGCTGCGCAGCAGCGGCACAGCCTGACGCTGCATGTTGGCGCCCATGAGCGCGCGGTTCGCGTCGTCGTGCTCGAGGAAGGGGATGAGCGACGTCGCGACCGACACCATCTGGCGCGGCGAGACATCCATGTAGGCGACCTCGTCGATCGGGATGAGGTCGACCTCGCCATCCTTCTTGCGGGAGAGCACGCGGTCTTCGACGAAGTGACCGTCGGCCTTCAGCGGCGCGTTGGCCTGGGCGACGTGGTACTCGTCTTCCTCGCTCGCGGTGAGGTAATCGATCTGGTCGGTCACCTTGCCGTTGACGACGCGACGGTACGGCGTCTCGATGAAACCGAAGGAGTTGATCCGCGCGAACGATGCGAGCGAACCGATCAGGCCGATGTTCGGGCCTTCCGGAGTCTCGATCGGGCACATGCGGCCGTAGTGCGAGGGGTGGACGTCACGAACCTCGACGCCGGCACGCTCACGGGAGAGACCACCCGGGCCCAGCGCCGAGAGACGACGCTTGTGGGTCAGGCCCGCGAGCGGGTTGTTCTGGTCCATGAACTGCGACAGCTGCGAGGTTCCGAAGAACTCCTTGATCGCGGCGACGACGGGGCGCACGTTGATCAGGGTCTGCGGCGTGATCGCCTCGATGTCCTGCGTGGTCATGCGCTCGCGAACGACGCGCTCCATGCGGGAGAGACCGGTGCGAACCTGGTTCTGGATGAGCTCGCCGACGGCGCGGATGCGACGGTTGCCGAAGTGGTCGATGTCGTCGACGTCGAGGCGGATGTCGACCTTCTTGCCGTCACGGATGCCGGGAAGGGTCGTGCGCTCGTCGTGGAGGGCCACGAGGTACTTGATGGTCGCGATGATGTCCTCGCGAGTCAGCACGGAGGAGCTGAGCGGCGCCTCGATACCGAGCTTGCGGTTGATCTTGTAGCGACCGACCTTGGCGAGATCGTAGCGCTTCGAGTTGAAGTAGAAGTTGTCGAGGAGCGCGCGAGCGGCCTCCGCGGCGACCTGCTCGCCCGGGCGCAGCTTGCGGTAGATGTCCTTGAGCGCCTCTTCCTTGGTGAGGATGTTGTCCTTCTCAAGGGTCGCCTCGATCGACGCGTAGCCCTTGAACTCCTCGAGGATCTCCTCGCTCGTCATGCCGAGGGCCTTCATGAAGACCGTCACCGACTGCTTGCGCTTGCGGTCGATGCGCACGCCGACCTGGTCGCGCTTGTCGATCTCGAACTCGAGCCATGCGCCGCGGCTCGGGATGATGCGCGCCGAGTAGAGGTCCTTGTCGGAGGTCTTCTCGGGCGAGCGGTCGAAGTAGACGCCCGGGCTGCGGACGAGCTGCGACACGACGACACGCTCGGTGCCGTTGATGACGAAGGTGCCCTTGGGGGTCATGAGCGGGAAGTCGCCCATGAACACCGTCTGGGTCTTGATCTCACCCGTGAGGTGGTTCATGAACTCGGCCTCGACGTAGAGGGGAGCCGAGTAGGTCTTGCCCTTCTCCTTGCACTCGTCGATCGAGTACTTCTTCTCCTCGAGGAACGGGTTCGTGAAGGAGAGCTGCATCGTCTCGCCGAGGTCTTCGATGGGGGAGATCTCCTCGAAGATCTCCTCGAGGCCGGTCAGCGACGGGAGGTCCTGGCGGCCGGAGGCAGCAGCCTCAGCGGCCCGCTCCTTCCACGCGTCGTTGCCGACGAGCCAGTCGAAGCTCTCAGTCTGGAGAGCGAGCAGATCCGGAACGGTGAGGTTGTCCGTGATCTTGGCGAAGGAGAGCCGAGAATGGTTGCGACCGTTCTTCGGCTGTCCCTTCTGTGATGAGTTCGTGGTGGATGCGTTGCGCGCAGCAGCCAAGGAAATAACCTCCGTGGCCCTCATGGGGCCAATACAGTCGGGCGTTGCCAGCCGGTGAGTGTTGTGTGCTTTGTTGGTGGAGTCGATCGTTCGAGAAGCGCACGCCAGAACCTACATTTGGGTTACCGGATCGAGGGATCCGATACGCACAGGCCGACCGCAATATGAAGGCAGAGCAATTCTGGGAGCGCAAAGGTCAACTATAGTTCGGCGCGACCCGCCTTGTCCAGTCGAATCTTGACCTGAATCCGGAATTGGACTATAAGGCCGGTTGAGTGGGGCCGCAGGGTCTCATCGAAGCGCGGTTTCGATACGCTCGCTCCTCAACCCGCGGATGGTGGAATGATGCGTGCATGGGCCACTCCGAGCATCCGTCGACCGTCCTCTCGCTGAGCGGCTACCGGGCCGTGATCGAGCCGGAGAAGTGGTTCGACGGCAGCTACACCCTCGTCGTCGACGGCACACCCCAGTCGAACGTGCACCTCGGCGACCCGAGCCGTCTCTTCTTCGAGTACGTGCAGCGCATCGGGCATGTCATCGACCAGCTGCCGGACGGCCCCATCACGGCGGTCCACCTCGGCGCCGGCGCGCTGACCATCCCCCGCTATGTCGAAGTGACCCGGCCAGGCTCGCGCCAACAGGTCATCGAACTCGAGAGCGACCTCGTCGACTTCGTGCGGGAGCACCTGCCCTGGCCAAAGCAGGCGTCGATCCGGGTGCGGCACGGCGATGCGCGCGCCGTGCTCGAGAAGCTGCCTGCCGGCTTGCGCGGCAGCGTCGCTCTCGTCGTCGTCGATGTCTTCGGCGGCTCGCGTACTCCAGCCCATGTGACGAGTGTCGAGTTCTACCGGTCTGTCGCCGCGCTCCTCGCGCCCGGCGGCATCGTCGCCGTCAACATCGCCGACGGGCCCGGCCTCGCCTTCGCGCGTGGGCAGGCCGCCACGCTCGGGATGGCGGTGGCGGATGTCGCGGCCCTCGCCGAGGCGCAGATCCTCAAGGGGCGCCGCTTCGGCAATGTCGTGCTCGTCGGCTCGACCTCCTCGCTGCCGATGGAGTGGATGCCGCGACTCCTCGCCGGCGGACCCCACCCCGCCAAGGTCGTGACCGGGCGCGAACTGCGGGACTGGATCGCCGGAGCACCCGTCGTGACCGACCAGACCGCGGTACCCTCCCCCACGCCAAACAAGAGCGTCTTCGGCGCGGGCTGAGCGCTTCGCGAAGTTGCCCTGCCCATACGCCCTGGGGCGCATTGGAACGAGCGAGAGTTTCGGCACGATGGTTCCGGGGGTAGCGTGCAGCGCATGGCGACACGGCACGCGCGAGCGGTAGCGGGCGGGGTGCTCGCGGCATCGCTCGTGCTCGCAGGGTGCGCCGAACCCGCGCCTGCCCCGACGCCGGCCCCGAGCAGCCCCAGCCCCTCGTTGAGCGCCGAGCCCAGCCTCGAGGGCCCCGTCGCACCGACGGGGGCGGCCACGGTGCTCGCGCAAGGCCTCAACGCGCCCTGGTCGGTCGTGCGCCTCGACGAGGAGACGGTGCCGGGCGGCTCGGCGCTCGTCAGCGAGCGTGACACGGCGAAGGTTCGCGAGCTCACGGCCGAGGGCGCACTCCGCGACGCGGGCACCGTGCCGGGGGTGTCACCCGGCGGGGAGGGCGGGTTGCTCGGCCTCGCCACACTGCGGCAGGGCGACACTGCGTGGCTCTATGCCTACCTCACGGCGGCATCCGACAACCGGATCGTGCGGATGCCACTCCTCGGGTCGGCAGGCTCACTCGAGTTGGGCACGGCGGAGGTGGTGCTCGCGGGCATCCCCAAGGCCGGCAACCACAACGGCGGGCGCATCGCATTCGGGCCGGACGGCATGCTCTACGCGACTGCAGGCGACGCGGGCCGACCAAACCTGGCGCGCGACCCGGCCTCGCTCGGCGGCAAGATCCTGCGCATGACCCCTGAGGGCGGCACGCCACCGGATGCGCCCTGGGGCTCCGTCGTGCACAGCATCGGCCACCGAAACCCGCAGGGCATCGCGTGGGGCGACGACGGCACCATGTACGCGAGCGAGTTCGGGCAGAACACCTGGGACGAGCTCAACATCATCGTCGCGGGCCAGGACTACGGCTGGCCCGTCGTCGAGGGCATCGCCGACACCGAGGGTTTCGTCAACCCGATCCGCCACTGGTCGACCGACGAGGCGAGCCCCTCGGGACTCGCCCACACGCACGACACCCTCTTGATGGCCGCCCTCCGCGGCGAGACCCTCTGGGGCATCGTCGTCGGACTCGAATCCGTGGATGCCGCTCCCTACTTCGCGGGAGAATATGGACGCCTGCGCGACGCCATTCCCGGACCTGACGGAACGCTCTGGGTGCTCACCAACAACACCGACGGGCGCGGCTCACCCCGCGAAGGCGATGACAAGCTGTTGCAGATCCAGCTTGCTGGCCAGCAGCCGGGATAACCTGAGACGAAACCGATCGGGGCAGCACGTGAGCATCATCCTGGGCTACGACCCAACCACCCTTCGCGAGAAGGTCGACCTGAACGGCGCCGCCGCGCGCCTTGAAGAACTCGGCGAACTGCGCAGTTCCTTCGCCCTCAACGAGAAGGTGGAACTGCTGCGCCTCGTCGGCCGCCTCGACGAGGCCTGGGAGCTCGCGAACCAGACCCTCCGCACCGCCCGCTTCTCGACCACCCGCGACGAGATCTGCATGGCGCGCATCCGTCGTGCCATGGTGCAGCGCGACCTCGGCAAGCTCGAGCCGGCCCTCGTGGAACTGAACTCCTGCGTCGATGAGGCGCGAGCGCACGAATGGGCCGAGATCGAGGCGCGGGCGCTGCTCGAGCGCGGCCGTGTGCAGTTCGAACTCGGCGAGTACAAGGCGGCCCTGATCGACTTCCGCGGCGCCGTCACGATCCGCGTGCGCATCGGCGCGAGTGCCGCCGACGTCGACAACGCCATGATGGCGACCGCGATCGCGGAGTCATATGTCGACGACCCGGCCGTGCAGCGCAGCCAAGGCGCCGACCCGAACCACTGAACCGCAGCATCCCGTGGCAGACCTGGCTCGAGTGCGCGTGTGGGCGAACGCCCTCATCGCCCTGCACCTCGACCCCTCGTGGACCTTCGACTTCGACCACGCGCGGCGCCGGGCCGGGCTGTGCAACTACAGCGACAAGCGCATCACGGTGTCACGCCACCTCGCAGGGATGTTCGAGGACGACGACATCCACCAGGTGCTGCTGCATGAGGTGGCCCACGCGATCGCGGGCCCCGGCACAGGCCACGGACCGAAGTGGAAGAAGGTGGCCGCCGAACTCGGCTACGTCGGCAAGACCACGCACGACGGCCCGACCGCCGACCACCTCGCCCCCTGGGTCGGACAGTGCCCCGGCGGGCACGTGTATTACCGACATCGTGAGCCGAAGCGCGTGCAGTCGTGCGGCAAGTGCGCGCGGGGGTTCAACCCCAGGCACGCGATCGCGTGGAGCCGCAAGGCGGGTTGAGGAGGCTTGCTCAGGCGAAGTCGCGGAGCACCGGGACATCCGTCGACGGAGTGAAGTCGGGCCGCACACCGCCCAGCTCGCGCGCTGACACCGACGCGCCGACCAAGTGCTTCACCGCCCGGCGCAGCCCCTCGTAGGCGGCGGATGCTGCGGCCGCCTCAGGTGAGTTGTGGTCGATTCCGACGGCGGTCAGGGCGTCGATGACGGCGCCCGCACCGAGGAGGTCCTCGACGGCGAACCGCAGTTCCCCGTCGCGCGAGGCGCCGGCGGCGACCACCGCGATGCGGAAGCGGTCGCCGCGCTCCGCCTGCTTGGCGATGACCCAGTCGGCGACGGCGGCCGCGTTGGCGATGCCTCCCGCGACGACGGCGGCCGCGACATCCGGAACCTCGCTCTCGCCGAGCTCATCGACCCAGACGATCGCGTCCGCACCATCGACGATCGCCGCCGCGCCCGTGTGGCCCCAGTCGAAACGGACCTGGTAGGAGTGCTGGGAATCGGGGCGGGAAGCGGCGTCATTCACCCGGGAATCGTATCGCCCAGGCTCGCACTGCTATGGTGGTGTTACTTGCGAACGCGTTTCACGTGTTCCCTGCGTCGTAGAACGCATCACTCACCACACCTGGTTGACATCTTCTTACGGCGAACGGATGTGGCCATCGCCACCTTCGCCCATTGTCCCGGTCTCCTCAGCGCGGTGCGCTGGCCACACTCGGGCCTGCATGAAAGAAACACTTTGACTGACATCACCTTCGGCGCGCTCGGCGTGCCCGCAGCCCTCGTCACCGCCCTCGAGAAGGTCGGCAAGACGACGGCGTTCCCCATCCAGGTCGACACGCTCCCCGACACGCTGGCGGGTCGCGACGTGCTCGGCCGCGGCAAGACCGGCTCGGGCAAGACGCTCGCCTTCTCCATCCCCATGGTCGCGCGCCTCGGCGGTGACCTCGCCGGCGGCAAGCGCCGTCCGGGCCGTCCGCTCGGACTCGTGCTCGCCCCCACCCGCGAGCTCGCAACGCAGATCAGCGCCGTCATCGACCCGCTCGCCGAGGCCTACGGGCTGAAGACGACCACGATCTTCGGTGGCGTTTCGCAGCAGCGCCAGGTCGCCGCGCTCAAGGCCGGCGTCGACATCGTCGTGGCCTGCCCTGGTCGTCTCGAGGACCTCATGAAGCAGGGATTCGTCTCGCTCGACGCCGTCGAGATCACGGTGCTCGACGAGGCCGACCACATGGCCGACCTCGGCTTCCTGCCCGTCGTCACGCGCATCCTCGACAAGACCCCCCAGAACGGCCAGCGCCTGCTCTTCAGCGCGACGCTCGACAACGGCGTGGACAAGCTCGTCAGGCGCTTCCTCCACAACGAGGTGCTCCACTCGGTCGACGAGGCCACCTCGCACGTCGCCGACATGACCCACCACCTCTTCGAGGTCGACAGCGCCGAGGCGAAGACCGCCCTCGTGCGCACCCTCGCCTCGGGCACCGGCCGTCGCATCCTCTTCATGCGCACCAAGCACCACGCCAAGAAGCTCGCCAAGCAGCTCACCGAGTCGGGCATCCCGGCCGTCGATCTGCACGGCAACCTCTCGCAGCCCGCGCGTGACCGCAACCTCGCGGCCTTCAGCGATGGCAGCGCCAAGGTGCTTGTGGCCACGGATGTCGCGGCTCGCGGCGTGCACGTCGACAACGTCGAACTCGTCATCCACGTCGACCCGCCCGCCGAGCACAAGGCCTACCTGCACCGCAGTGGTCGCACCGCCCGCGCCGGCGAGTCTGGTGACGTCGTGACGCTCATGACGCCCGCGCAGAAGAAGGACACGCTCGCGCTGCTGCGCAAGGCGGCCATCGACGTGCAGGCGCAGCGTGTGACATCCGAGTCCCCCGCCGTTGTCTCGCTCGTCGGCGAGGTCGCGGCATACGTCAAGCCCGTGCCGCGCCAGGAGCAGCCCCAGGGTGGCGGACGCTCGCAGGGCGCCAACGCGCAGCGCAAGCGTGCCGCCCGCTCCGAGGGCACCGGCGCACCCCGCCGCGACCGTTCGGGACGCCCCGCCGCCGCCAGCGGCAGCGACTCGACGCGTTCGGGACGTCCCGCCCGCGCCGGTTCAACGGATGCCGCACGCAGTGGGGCTCGCAGCGGCCAGGGCCGCCCGGCCCGCGCCGGCTCGGGCTCCGCGTCGCACGCGCCGCGCACCCGCAGCACCACGAGCTACAGCACCTCGACGCCGTCCGCCGCAGCTGGTGGCCAGCGCCGCGCCGGACGCCGGGCACAGGGCTAACACCGCTTGACAGGAGGGGCGGATGCGACGGAGTGCCGTTGCATCCGCCCCTTCTGTGCGCGGCGGCTGCGGTGTCTGATGCACTTTTGGCTGCGACACGGGCCGGAGACTGAGGACACACCGGATGCCGCCGGGAAAGTGCATCAGAAACCGCGCGTCCCAGCCCCGGATCGCGCCGGGGCGACGGCCGATTTCGCGTGGGGCGCCGCGCGTCCTAGGCTCTCGGGCATGAGCACCAACGAAGTTGCCGAAGTACTGATCCGTCCCGTCCGCGATTCCGATGTCGAAGACCTCGGACGCGTGCACGCCACCTGCTGGCACGAGACCTACGACACTCTCATCAGCAAGGCCGCGCTCGAGAATCTCTCGCCGCGCCGCATGGCCGAGCTGTGGTCTCGCATGGCGACGAGGGGCGAGGAATACAACCAGTTCGCCGCCCTCGTCGACGGCGAGATCGTGGGATTCGTCGGCTCGGGCCCGGCCCGCGACGAGAACCCGCCCCGCGAGCGCGAGCTCTACTTCATCTACCTGCTCGCGAAATACCAGGGCACCGGCATCGGGCAGAAGCTCTTCGACGCCGCCTGCGGCTCGAACCCCGGCTACCTGTGGGTCGCGAAAGACAACCCGCGCGCGCACGCCTTCTACAAGCGGAACGGCATGGTGCTCGACGGCGCGGAAGAGGTGCACCAGCTGCTCGGCGAAGACCTCGTCGAGGTGCGCTTCGTGCGGTAGTCGCCTAGGGGAGCACTCCCACGTGGGCGAGCGCCGCGCGCATGAGCGTCGCACGCCCGCCCTCCATCTCGTCGGCGACGATGTAGCTCGTCGCCTCCTCGGGCGTCATCCACGTGATCTCGAGGGCGTCCTGCCGCGGCTCACACGTTCCCGTGATGGGCACAACGTAGGCGAGCGAGACGGCGTGCTGCCGGTCATCCGTGTACGGGCTTATGCCCGGCATGGGAAAGTACTCGGCGACCGTGAAGGGCACGGGGCTCGCGGGCAGCTGCGGGAACGCCATCGGCCCGAGGTCCTTTTCGAGATGGCGGAACAGCGCCTCCCGCACGGTCTCGCCGTACATGACGCGGCCGGAGACGAGTGTGCGCGTCATCTCCCCCGTGACGGATGCCCGCAGCAGCACGCCGACCTGCGTCACGATCCCGAGTGGGTCGACTCTCACCGGCACCGCCTCGACATAGAGGATCGGCATCCGCCGTCGCAGTTCGAGCATCTCGACATCGGAGAGCCACGCATTGCCAGGGTCGGGGGTTCCGGTTGAGCTCATGCTTCATTCTGTCCCACTGCAAGGGGCGAAACTGTCAGTGGTGTCGGCGAGGATGAATGACATGGGTTCCGCCCTCGACCTCTTCAGCCCTGCCACGCGCGGCTGGTTCGAGGGTGCCTTCACGGCGCCGACCGCCGTGCAGGATGGCGCGTGGCGGGCCATTTCGGGCGGCGGGCACGCGCTCGTGGTCGCGCCGACCGGCTCCGGCAAGACGCTGGCCGCGTTCCTCTGGGCGATCGATCGACTCGCGGCCGAGGCATCCGCAGACCGCGCGCCGGGCACGCGCGTGCTCTATATCTCGCCACTCAAGGCGCTCGGCGTCGACGTGGAACGCAACCTGCGCTCGCCGCTCGTCGGCATCACGCGCACGGCGACAATGCTCGGGATGCCTGAGCCCGCGGTCAGCGTCGGCGTGCGCTCTGGAGACACGCTGCCAGCTGAACGGCGAGCCCTGCAGAAGTCGCCGCCCGAGATCCTCATCACGACACCGGAATCGCTCTACCTGATGCTGACCTCCTCGGCACGGGAGACGCTGCGCACGGTCGACACCGTGATCGTCGACGAGATCCACGCCGTCGCGGCGACCAAACGTGGCGCCCACCTTGCGGTCTCCCTCGAACGACTCGACTCCCAGCTGGAGAAGCCGGCACAGCGAATCGGCCTCTCGGCGACCGTGCGCCCCCGCGAGGAGATCGCGCGCTTCCTCGCGGGTTCGGCACCCGTCTCGATCATTGCGCCCGAGGCGGCGAAGCGCTTCGACCTCGCGGTGAGCGTGCCCGTCGACGACATGACCGAGCTCGGCTCCGCGCCCGTGCGGGAGGGTGCGACGGCGAGCGCGGCGCCCCAGGCATCCATCTGGCCGCATGTGGAGGAGGAGATCGTCGACCGCATCCTGGAGTGTCGGTCAACGATCGTGTTCGCGAACTCGCGGCGGCTCGCTGAGCGCCTGACCGCGCGGTTGAACGAGATCTATGAGGAGCGGCTGTGGGGAGATGCCGAAACCTCCTTCGCAGGCTCAGTCGGCGCTGGCGTCGCGCCGTCGCTGCGCGCCGGCCGTAGCTCCAGCGCGCCAGCGCAGATGATGGGGGCCTCGGGACAGACGGGTGGTTCCCAGGGATTGCTCGCGATGGCGCACCATGGCTCCGTCTCGAAGGAGCGCCGAGCCATGATCGAAGACGAGCTCAAGTCGGGCCGCCTGCGCTGCGTCGTCGCGACCTCCTCGCTCGAGCTCGGCATCGACATGGGGGCGGTCGACCTCGTGATCCAGGTCGAGGCACCTCCCTCCGTGGCATCCGGCCTCCAGCGCATCGGGCGCGCCGGCCACGGCGTCGGCGAGGTGTCGCGCGGCATCCTGTTCCCCAAGCACAGGGCTGACCTGCTGCACTCCGCCGTGGCAACCGAGCGGATGACGCAGGGCCTCATCGAGCAGATCGCCGTTCCGCAGAACCCCCTCGACATCCTCGCGCAGCAGACCGTCGCCGCCGTGGCCCTTGAGCAACTCGATGTGGAGGAGTGGTTCGACACAGTGCGACGCAGCGCCCCCTTCGCCTCGCTGCCTCGCAGCGCCTACGACGCGACCCTCGACCTGCTGAGCGGGCGCTATCCCTCCGACGAATTCGCGGAGCTGCGACCCCGCATCGTCTGGGACCGGGTCAAGGGCACGATCACGGGCCGGCCGGGCGCGCAACGGCTCGCAGTCATGTCGGGAGGCACGATCCCCGACCGCGGCCTCTTCGGCGTCTTCATGGTCGGCGACGAGGGCGGTGGCAGGCGCGTCGGCGAGCTCGACGAGGAGATGGTCTATGAATCGCGCGTGGGCGATGTCTTCGCGCTCGGGGCGACGAGTTGGCGCATCGAGGACATCACACACGACCGGGTCGTCGTCTCCCCCGCCTTCGGGCAACCGGGGAGGGTTCCCTTCTGGAAGGGCGATGGCCTGGGGAGGCCCGCGGAGCTCGGCCGCGCGATCGGCGAGTTTACGCGACAGCTCTCAGCCGGGCGCGAGGAGGCCATGAGGGAGCGCCTCGCCGAGGTGGGTCTCGACGAGCGCGCCGTCAACAACCTCATCGCCTTCGTGCGCGAGCAGAAGGAGACGACGGGCCACGTGCCGACCGACCGCACGCTCGTCGTCGAACGGTTCCGCGACGAACTCGGCGACTGGCGGCTCGTGCTGCACTCTCCCTTCGGCATGCCGGTGCACGCCCCCTGGGCGCTGGCGGTGAGCGCGCGCATCCGCGACACCCTCGGCATCGACGGTGGTGCCATGGCCGCCGATGACGGCATCGTCGTGCGCATCCCCGATACGGATGCTCCCCCGCCCGGTGCCGACCTCTTCGCCTTCGACCCGCACGAGCTGGGCGACATCGTGACGCGGGAGGTGGGCGGTTCCGCGCTCTTCGCCTCGCGCTTCAGGGAGTGCGCCGCCCGCGCCCTGCTCCTGCCCCGCTACAACCCCGCCCGGCGCTCGCCGCTGTGGCAGCAGCGGCAGCGGGCCGCCCAGCTGCTCTCGGTCGCGGCGAAGTACCCGACCTTCCCCATCGTGCTCGAGACAGTGCGCGAGGTGCTGCAGGATGTCTACGACCTCCCCGCGCTCACGGAGCTCGTCAGCGAAGTCGAGGCACGCAGCATCCGCATCGTGGAGGTGGAGACGAACTCAGCGTCGCCCTTCGCGCGCTCACTCCTCTTCGGCTATGTGGGCGCGTTCATGTACGAAGGGGATGCCCCGCTCGCCGAGCGACGAGCCGCCGCACTCTCGCTCGACTCGGCCCTGCTGGGCGAACTGCTCGGCCGCGCCGAGTTGCGCGAGCTGCTCGATGCGGACGTCATCGAGCAGACCGAACGGGAACTGCAGCGACTCGCCCCCGAGCGGCAGGCGAAGGATCTCGAGGGCGCGGTCGACCTGCTGCGGATGCTCGGACCCATGACTCTCGACGAACTGCAGGAGCGCACGGCCTCGCCCGTGCAGGAGGTCGAACTGCGGGAGCTCGAGCGCAGCAATCGGCTCCTCGCGGTCTCCATGGCGGGGTCGACGCGCTGGGCCGTCGTCGAGGACGCGGCCCGCCTGAGGGACGCGCTTGGTACGCCGCTGCCGGTCGGCATCCCCGAGGCGTTCCTCGAATCGGTCGAGGACCCGGTCGGTGACCTCGTGAGCCGCTACGCCCGCACCCACGCGCCGTTCACAGTGGTGGAGTGCGCCGCTCGGCTCGGGCTGGGCACGGCCGTCGTCTCGGAAGCGCTCCGTCGGCTGGAACTGCAGCGACGGGTCGTCGAGGGCGAGTTCCGCCCTGGCAGCAGCGGTGCGGAGTGGTGCGACGCCGAGGTGCTGCGGCGCCTGCGTAGCCGCTCGCTCGCCGCGCTGCGACAGGAGGTCGAGCCGGTCGACGGGCCCACGCTCGCGCGCTTCCTCACGTCATGGCAGCACATCGATGCCCCTCTCAAGGGCGTCGACGGCGTTGCCCAGGTGATCGAGCAGCTCGCTGGCGTTCCCATCCCCGCCTCTGCCCTCGAGACCCTCGTTCTGCCCGCGCGAGTGCGCGACTATTCCCCCGCCATGCTCGACGAGCTGACCGCGACGGGCGAGGTCGCGTGGACGGGCGTCGGCTCGCTCGGCTCCTCCGACGGCTGGGTCGCCCTGCACCTCGCCGAGACCATGCCCTTCACCGTTGCCGAGGCGGGAACGCACGACGAGAGCGAACTCCACACGGGCATCCTCGACGCACTCGCGGGTGGTGGCGCCTACTTCTTCCGCCAACTCACGGATGCCGTTGGCACCGCCCTGGGGTCGGCCGTCGCCGACGACAAGGCGATGTCGACGGCACTGTGGGACCTCGTGTGGGCGGGACTCGTGACGAACGACACGCTCGCCCCGTTGCGCTCCTACGCGGGCGGCCCCGCACGCCGGCCCTCGCCGCGCACGCGGTCGTTCCGCGGTCGTGCGCGGCTCACGATGCCGAGCCAGTCCGGTGGCCCCAACGTCTCGGGCCGCTGGTCGCTCGTGCGCCGTGCCGGGGGTGACGACACGACGGTGCGCGGGGTCGCCGTCGCGGAGGCGCTTCTCGAGCGGCACGGGATCGTGACCCGCGGCGCAGTCATGAGCGAGGGCATCCGCGGAGGGTTCTCGCTCGCCTACAAGGTGCTCAGCCGCTTCGAGGAGAGCGGCCGGGCACGCCGCGGCTACTTCGTGGAGGGCCTCGGCGCGGCCCAGTTCGCGACCGGGCCGACGATCGACCGCCTGCGCAGCTTCGCCGTTGACCCGGATGCCGCTCCCCGGCTTCAAGCGGTCCCCCTCGCCGCGACGGACCCGGCCAACCCTTACGGCGCCGCGCTCCCCTGGCCCGCGCATGAGGGATCGCATCGACCCGGGCGCAAGGCCGGGGCGCTCGTCGTGCTGGTCGACGGGGCACTCGTGCTCTACGTCGAGAAGGGCGGCAAGAGCACCCTCCTCTTCGACGACGAACCCGCCGTCGTCGACGCGGCGGCCGCGGGTCTCGTCGCGGCCGTGCGGGCAAGCGGTCGACGCACGCGCGTCGAACGGGTCAACGGCGAGTTCGTCGTCGGGACGCCCCTCGGCGATGCCCTCACGACAGCAGGGTTCGGCGTCACACCGCAGGGGTTGAGCCTGCGTGCCTGAGGGAGACACCGTCTACCTGACCGCCAAGAACCTCAACGAGGCACTGGCCGGTCGGATGCTCGAGAGCTGTGACATCCGCGTCCCCGCGTTCGCGACGGTCGACCTGAGTGGCAACACGATCGACTCCGTCGTCCCCCGCGGCAAGCACCTGCTGGCTCGCATCGGGGACCACAGCATCCACACCCATCTCAAGATGGAGGGCGCCTGGCACCTCTACAGCCACGGCACCAAGTGGAAGCGCCCCGCCTACCAGGCGCGCGTCATCCTGGGCACTGAGGAGCGTCTCGCCGTCGGCTTCGAGCTGGGACTGGTCGAGGTCATCCGGCGAGACGAGGAGGAAGCGGCACTCGCCTTCCTCGGCCCTGACCTGCTCGGTGGCGACTGGGACGCCGAGGAGGCGCTCCGCCGCGTGCTCGAGCGACCCGATCGTCCCGTGTTCTACGCGCTGCTCGACCAGAGGAACCTCGCTGGGCTCGGCAACGAGTACGTCAATGAGATCTGCTTCCTGCGCGGCATCCTGCCAACGACCCCGGTCACGGAAGTTCGGCAGCCGGAGCAGCTGATCGACCTGTCCTATCGACTGATCCACGCCAATAAGGACCGCACGGAACGCATCACGACGGGGCGGATGCGAGGGGCGAAGGCTTGGGTCTACGGACGCACGGGGCGCCCCTGCCTGCGCTGCGGCACCCCCATCCGCAGCGCTGATTTCGAGTCGCCCGGAGAGCACCCGCGCCGGAGTCACTGGTGCCCAAACTGCCAGCGCTGAGCCGCCAGGCGCCGAGTCCTGGATGGGTAAGCGCCGGTGTTAGTGTGGCGTGGAAACGGCGTCGCACGCCGTGCCGCACCGACCCTCTCTCGAAAGGCGCGCCTGCATGAGTTACATCAAGTCCGCGGCGTTGGAGGAGACGGGATTCGTGATCCTCGACCGCTACGAGCAGGCGAACGACCCGAAGGAATGGCTCGACCTCGAGTACGTCGAGTGGAAGTCATCGGGCGACACCCGGTTCGCGCCCCTCACGAGTGCGAAGGGTGAGATCGAGGTCAACGGCTTCTGGAACCACATGCCCCCGCGCACCGACAAGGACGGTGTCTGGATCGCTTCGCAGGTCGAGAAGGCCCCCACGCTTGCCCGTCGGGCGCAGGAGCCCGGGGCGAACGTGGGGCGCTGCCGTGTGATCGAGCTCAAGCCGACGGAGTATGCGGAGGCTCTCTACAACCTCCACCAGGACGACAACAACCGCCTCAATCCTGATGGCAACGGTTGGATCGTGCGGGGCTTCTTCAACCTGAGCGACGACGCGGATTCCTATCTGATCCTGCGTGAGGAACGCTACGACCCCGACACCGAGGTGCGGATCCCGCTGCCGGCCGGCGCCCAGATCATCGTCGACACGCAGCGCTTCTGGCACGCCGTGTGGCATCCGGGGCCCGAGAACCGCTACTGCCTCATCACGTCGTGGGAGTCCGGACCCCAGCTCGACGCCTATATCGAGAAGTGGCACGGCACGAGCGAGCACACGAGCGCTCCGCTCGACCCCGAGTTGGCCGTGAATGCCGAGAACGAGGTGCAGCGTCGCCTCGCCGAGCGTGCCGCCGCTCTCGCGGAGCGGGGGTCAGGCGGTGCTCGCGAAGCGGCACGCGGCGCCTGGGGCGCGTCCGACGCCTAGCAGAGGCTTATTCCGCGGCCGGGGTGTGATCCTTGATGAGCCCCTCGGCCATGAGCTTGGCCCGCGCACCGGCGCCGCGGTCACCCATCGTGGCCGTGATGATGCTGCCCTTCATGAGGATCTGCAATGAATGGGCGAACTCGTCGAGCTCGACGAGCCCGGCACGTTCTGCGATCCCGCGGATGGTCGAGCGCACCGTATTGAGGTGGGCGATGCTCGCCTTGCCGAGCGGATGCTCCGGCCCCATCTCGAGCAGCACCTTGACGAAGGAGTCACCCTCGAAGTCCTCGCTCGCGAACCACTCGTCGAAGATGTCGAAGATCGCGAGGAGCTGGTCGTCGGGCTTGTCTGAGCGCTTCGCCGCCTCGGCAACGATGAGTTCGGAGGTCCACACCTGCTCGCGCCGGTTGAGGAACGCCTCGGCCAGCTGGTCTTTCGAACTGAAGTGACGGTAGAAGGTCGCGATCGCGACCTTCGAACGACTGATGATCTCGTCGACGCTCACATCGCGGATGCCACGACGAGAGAAGAGGTCGTACGCGGCTTCGAGGATGCGCTCGCGTGCGCCCTGCTTCGGTGTGTCTGTCATGGCCCGCCCCATCCTATCCACATAGGAACGTTCTCTCTACTCGCGTACCGGTCCGTCCACTGCCCCCCGAACGAGGCTAGAGACTTCGTTCTCATCATAGTGAACGTTCTCTATGAATTTGGACTTGACAGAACGCTCTCTCTCCCCCCTATATAGGTATAGAGAGATCGTTCTCATGAGAGGAATCGTTCTCTCGCAGATTGCATCGACAGGAGAGGGACAACGTGAACAAGACTGCCGCCTCAGCTGCAGCACAAATCCCGCACGCCGAAGCAGTTCGTCGGCCTGCTGCCATCGACGCGCGGGTTTCAGATGACGCCGTGCGGGACTACCTGCAGGGCATTGCCGCCATCCCGCTGCTCCTCCCCGAGGAGGAGCCGGAACTGGCCCGCACCATTGAAGCGGGCGTCCTCGCCCGCGAACAGCTCGACGCAGGTGTCGACGACGCAAAGCTGGCTCGCGAGTACCGCCAGCTCGTGCAGGACGGCGAAGCCGCCTACCGCCACTTCGTGCGGGCGAACCTGCGCCTCGTGGTCAGTGTCGCGAAGAACTACCTGGGCCACGGGGTGCCTTTCATGGACCTCATCCAGGAGGGCAACATCGGCCTCGACCGCGCGGTCAAGAAGTTCGACTACGCGAAGGGCTACAAGTTCTCCACCTACGCCACGTGGTGGATCCGGCAGTCGATCAGCCGCTGCATCGCCGACTCGTCGCGGCTCATCCGCATCCCCGTGCACGCGGCCGAGAAGGTTGTGACGGTGCGCAAGCTCTACCGCGAACTCGAAGCCGAGTCGGGGCGCCGCCCCACGATCGAGGAGATCGCCGCCGAGACCGGATTCGCACCGGAGAAGGTGCAGATGTACCTCGATGTCGACCGCGACCCCGTGAGCATCCACACGCCCGTCGGCGACGAACAGGACACCGTGCTCGGTGACCTCATCGAGGATGACCAGCACGCGCCGGTCATCGACATCGTGAGCACGGGCATCCGCCACGAACTCCTGCACAAGTGCATCGCGACCCTGCCGGAGCGCGACGCCAAGGTGCTGAAGCTCCGCTTCGGCATCGACGGTGACGCGCCAATGACCTTCGACCAGGTGGGCGCTGTCTTCGGCATCTCGCGCGAGCGGGTTCGCCAGATCGAGCAGCGGGCACTGCGCGCCCTTCGTGCGCGCGAGTTCAGGGGTGCACTGGCAGACGCTTAAGAGATCCCCGCGGTGGAGATTCGGGTCTCCGCCGCTTCTCCGGCAGGGTGCTGTTCGGGTCAGCACCCCGCCTCTCAAAGGCCCCGGGACCATCGGTCCCGGGGCCTTCTTCGTGCCTCTTAGGCGATGGCGGCGCGGCGGACGAAGCCGAGCGTTGCGACGGCACCCACGAGCGCAACAGCGGCGACGCCCACAAGGGCCGTCGCAAGGTTCCATTCCGCGGCCAGCATCCCGAGCAGTACGGGGCTCAGGGTCGCGCCCATTGCTTTCGCGATCGACTCCGCGGCGGCCGCGCTGCCCCTGATCCCCGGGTACCACGACACAATGACGGCGGGGCTGAGCGGCATGAGCATGCCCGTCAGCACTCCCAGCACGACGAGAGCGGGCACCTGTGCCACGAGAAGCTGCGATGACACGGATGCCGCATAGGCGATGCAGGCGAGCGGCAGCAGCCAGTACACCCGAGCAAGCAACTCCGTCGCGGTGAAGCGCCCCAAGCTCAGCTGGTTGAGGCTGCTGCCGATGAATACGCCGAAGGGGATGAGCACCGCCAAGCCGATGCGCTGCACGAGCGACGGATCGAGATCAGCGAGGATGAGACTGACCCCATAGTGGCCACCCTGGATAATCCATCCGACCCCCGCAGCGCCGAGCAGCAAGCAGAGGGTCGATGGACTCCGCGCTGTGAGAGCGGCCTCACGCACAAGCGCCCGCAACCGCATCCCGAACGAGCCCGTGACGACGATGGACCGCAACGGTGAGTGGTCGGGCATGCGGCGCATCAGGGCCGGCGTGATGCACAGGATGCCCATGCCGTAGAGCGCGACGACGCTGAAGTAGAGCCACGGCAGGGAGAGACCGGCGGCGAGGGCACCGATCGCGAGGCCACTCGCGGCCCCGAAGCTGTTGAAGGTCTGAAGGTTGGAGAAACCACGGTCGCGCGCCCTGGGGTCGTCGCTATGCGCATCCGCCACCAGGATCGAGGCACACAGCATGAGCACGCTCGTGCTGACCCCCGTGAGTATCCGCCCGGCCATGAGCACGGCAACGTTCGGCACCACGATGAGCGTGAGCGAAACCGCGACGTTGACGGCAACCGCCCACGGCAGCACCTTCCGTGCCGGAATGAGGTCGAACAGTGGACCGAAGACGAGCGTGGCGACTGCTGCGGCCGCGTTATAGACCCCAATCGTGAGGCCGACGAGGGCGAGGTCTGCTCCCAGCTGTAGGCCGAGCACGACAGCCACGGGGATGTACCCCAGCTGGGAGAGTGGGGTCAGGAGCACGAGCAGCCCGGGCAGTGGACCCAGCGGATGCCCATGCCGGAGTCGGGGCCTCACGATCCCTCCCCTATGACGGCGACCCGTTCCGGCTCCAGGCCGATGCGCACGACGTCGGTGCGCTGCCGGCCTGAGTAGCTCAGCACAATGTCTCCCGCTGGTGCCCGCACAATCGTCTCGATGAGCAGCAGGGGGGTGCCCACTTGCACCTCGAGCACCTCAGCTGCCGAGGCATCCGCCGCGATCGCCGAGATCGTTCGGGAGGCGCGAAGGCCAGCGTGCCCGAATCGCCCCTCGAGGACTTCGAAGATGTCTCCGTTCGCGTCTGCTGGCTCGAAGACATCATTCCCCCGCAAGGGCACGTGATAGGTGCGCAGCGAGCCCGGTTTGCCGTTGTAGGAGAAGACTCGCTCGAAGATCGCCAGCCTCTCTGCCTCCGGGTCAAACTCTGCCCGCATGGCGGCGGGAATCGTCGTCGTCACCCGCCATCCCACGAGGCGCTCCCAGCGCAGGGCTCCGCCGCCACGCACGACCAGCGAGTCGACGAGGTGATCGGTGCGCCAGCGCGAAGGATCGGTCATGACGTAGGTGCCCACGCCCACGGTTCGGTCGATCAGTCGCTCATCCGCCAGCATCTGGAGGGCGATCCGGGCGGCGTTGCGCGAGCAGTGGAACTGCCGCGCCACCTGCTCATCGGAGGGCAGCCGTTCGTCTTTCTCGAGCGAGTCGACCACGTATTCCGCGAGCAGGTCGCGAAGACGGCGCGCCTCATCCTGCCGCCGGTGCTGCCCGAGGTCGAGGATACGGTCACCCGCCAGGACGCGGGCGACTCGCTGGGGGGCATCCGCCTGCTGCGCCCCAGCGCTCTCGTCTGTCGCAAACATCGCCTAGGCGAAGGCTGGCACGCCGAGGGTGTCGCGCAGCGTCGTGCCCTCGTAGCTCGTGCGGAACCTGCCCCGCCTCTGCAGCTCAGGAATCAGCAGGCCGACGACATCGATGAGGTCGCGCGGCGTCACCTGAGGGTGGGCGATCATGAAGCCACCGCGACTACCGGAGGCCTCGTAGGACTCCTCGAGATAGTCGGCCACCTCCTCAGCGCTGCCCGCGATCGTGTGATCGTAGCCCGTCGCGGTGCGCCAGGCGCTGTCGATCAGCTCATCAGGCGTCATCTCGTAGCCCTCGCCGTATTCGGCGATGAGATCCCGGAAGGTCACAGGGCTCGCATTCTTGGCAATGACCTCCTGCGTGAGTTCAGCGAGGGTGAACCTCGATGGAAGCTGGGAGAAATCGAGGCCGGAGTTGTGCGACATCTGGGCTGCCGCCGCCTCCCGCGGCAGGAGGCCCTGCAGCTGGTCCTTGCGCGCCTTGGCATCGGCACTCGACTGGCCGACGATGAGCTGCAAGTCCCACAGGATGCCGACCTTCTCGGGGTCCCGGCCCGACTCGACGAGCGCCGCGTCGAGCGCGCGTCGGTGCTCAGCCCTGTGCTGGTTCTTGAACGCACCGCCGAAGATCACATCGGCGAAACGGGACGAGGCCTGGATGCCCCGGGGGGAGCCGCCGGCCTGGATGAGCACGGGCGCCTGCTGCGGGCTGGGAACCGTGTTGAGTGGGCCCTTCACCTTGAAGAACTCACCGTCGTGGTTGATGGGAGCGACGAGGGAGGGGTCGGCCACGTGGCCACTTTCGCGGTCCCACTGGTAGGCATCCCGGCCAACGCTCCTCCACAGCGCGGTGCACACCTCGACGAACTCTTCCATGCGCCGGTAGCGGGCGTCATGGTCCATGAGTTCGTCGAAGCCGTAGTTCGCGGCATCCGCCCCACGGCTCGAGGTGACGATGTTGAAGGCCATCCGCCCTTTCGTGATGTGGTCGAGCGAGTTGAGCAGGCGAGCCACATAGAAGGGAGGCAGGAAGGTCGACGAGTAGGTGAGGCCGAAGCCGATGTTGCTTGTCTCCTGCGCGAGAGCCGCGATGAAGGGCGACATGTCCTGGCGTGGGCTGCCGATCCCCCAGCGCACTGCCGCGTCGATTGAGTTCTCGTAGGTCGAGGGGATGCCGGTCCCGTCGCCGAAGAAGATCATGTCCATGCAGCCGCGCTCTGCAGCGAGGGCGAGCTCCTTGTAGACGCGCAGGTCGGGGAAGTTGTAGCCGACCCAGGAGCCCGGGAGCCGCCAGCGGCCCTGGTGGTGGGAGAAGGAAAGGTCGAGCGCGAGGCTCATCTGGTAAGGCATCGTGACTCTTTCTGGTGCTGCCGCCTACGCCGCGATCGCGACGTCGACGTGATCGAGGAGAGGCATGACTTCGGCGCCGAAACGCTCGATTCCCTCGATGAAGTCGTCGAAGGTGAGCATGATGCCGGCTGTCCCGCTGACCGCGGCGAGCCGGTTGAGGTGGTTCGCGATGGTCTGCGGCGAGCCGACGACGGGTGCGCCGCCGCCGTAGAAGGGATTGTTCTTGGCCTGCGCCACCTTCTCCGCGATGGCCGCGCTCGATCCCTCAGTCGACGTGTCGTTGGAATACTCGCGATACATACCCTCGAGCGCTCCTGCGTCGGCACCCTTCGCATAGAGCTCGACCTTGCGCGCGGCATCCGCGTCGGTGTCGCCGATGATCAACATCGAGGAAGCGAAGGACTGCGGGTTCCTGCCCGTGCCAGCCGACTCCCGCATGAGCGCCGAGTGGGATTCCTCGACCTGCTCTGGCGTGGAACCCGCGCCGAAGTGGAAGTCGGCGTACTCGGCGATGAAGCGGCGCCCGCGTGGCGAGGCACCGGCGGAGATGATGTCGATGCGTCCCTTCGGCTTGGGCAGCACCTCACAGTCCTCGACCGCGAAGTGCTCCCCCTTGAAGGTGACGCGTCCTTCCGCCCACGATTCCTTGAGGATGTGCGTGAACTCGCTCAGGTAGTCGTAGCGGTAGCCGTAGTAGTCGTCGCCCGGCCACGCGCCCATCTGGGCGTATTCGCTCCGGTTCCACCCGGCCACGAGATTGAGGCCGAAACGCCCACCCGAGACGTCGTCGACCATCGCCGCCATCTTCGCGGCGACGACGGGGTGGTAGGTGAGTGGCGAGATCGTGGCGTAGAGCTTGATGCGCTCCGTCACGGGCGCGAGCGCCGCCATGAGGGTGAAAGGGTCGATCGTGTGGTCCCAGTGCTGGGTGGTACCCCCGAAGCCGCGGTACTTGAGCATCGCGAGGGCGAAGCCGAAGTCGTACTTCTCGGCGCGCTGCACGATCTCGCGGTTGAGCTCGTAGCTCGGCATGTATTGGGGTGACGACTCGGACAGGATCCATCCGTTGTTGCCGACTGGCAGGAAAACTCCGTAACTGACCATGGTGCTGCCTTCTCTCGGTGGGATCTCGGGTTCAGTGGGTGTCGAAGACGTGCTGGTAGCGGGCCACCGCCGCCTTGATCGCGTCGACCTCCTCCGCCGTCGGGTTGTCGGGGTCGACGGGCACCGGGAGGGAGCCGAACTTGAGGAGGCAGGCCATCAGGAGCATCCGGGCCTTGTGCGCCATGAGGTTGCTGCCCGCGATGACGAGGCCACCCTGGGTCGCCGAGCGGAAGGCGAAGCCTCCCCCTCCCCGCCCGACAGCGACCACGGGCATCCCCCGGAAGAGCGCCTTGCGCAGCGCCGCCGCGAGCGACTCGTAGACACCGCCGTAGGGTGCCGAGCCCTCCGCCACGAAGCCCGCGAGGGCATGGTCGCGGAGGTTCTTCTCGATGCGGGCCAGTACCTCCACCTCGCTGTCCGCGCAGTCGCTGAAGTCGTCCTGGCCATAGTTGACGTACTTCGCGACGGTCACCTTCGGCATCGCCGAGGCGAGCAGCGCCCCCGTATCGTCCTTGACCGCAACCTCGACCGCGGCGAGCGATTCACCCTTGAGCATCGTGCCCACGACCCGATCGGGCAGGCGCGCCAGCGTGAGATCCGAGGAGTGCGTGTGCTTGGCGACCGGCACGAAGGTCAGCACCGGGTCTTCGACCGTGTTGCCGACGACACCGCCCGTGCCGCCCATCGCGACATAGCCACCGGGCCGCGCATCGGCCTTGACGACCTCCCGCGCCGTGAAGACCTGGCCGTTCTGGATCATGACTGCGCCGACGCGATCGAGGCCGTCGCCGTCAGCCCAGACCCTGGAGCTGATGTAGGCGGCCGACTGCACGAGGTTGTGATCGCCGTCGTTGCCGAGCACACCGTGCCCATACTGCGAGCAGTTGCCGACGATCGGAACTGTCGAGTCGGTGAGGAGTCCAAGCCAGTAGACGGTCTCCTCCGTCGTGGGGCTTCCCTCCAACCAGATCGCACCGTCATACTCACCTGTCGCGAGTGTCTGCGACACCACGTTCGTGAGCTTCGCGAGCGTCGAGATCGCCGGCTCCTGGCGCATGGGCATGTAGGGGAAGAAGTCCTCACCGAGCACCTCCGGCTCGATGGGACCCTCGCCCTTGTCGGTGCGCTCATGCTCCGGCTGGCCCTGCGTGTAACCCCCTGAGGGGGCGGCGCGCACGAACTCGTAGTCAGCGAGGCGGCTCATCTGGTTGTTGTGACCAGAGCCGTCGACTGCGTAGCGGTCGATCTCTGCGACGATTCGCGAGGCATCCGGATAGAAGAGCTGGCGAGCCTGCCCATCAACGGAGATCTGGGAGTCCCAGGCCGAGCCGTCTGCCTGACGTGCCGCATAAGGGAGCATGTACGGGCCGTGACCGGGTTCCAGGGTCACCCGGTAGACGGGCTTGCCCCCTGCGACGGACTCAGTGGTGAACTCACCGGATACCGGGTCGATGTATCCGTCGACGTCTCCGTAGAGCCCCTTGGCATCTCCCTCGAGCGGATGCGCGGAGTACGCCTCCACGTAGGCGGTGACGGGCGCGGCGAGCAGCTGCGAACGCACCGTGTCGTAGGAGCCTGCCGCGACGACGGGTGCGAGGCCGCGCTCATTGCGCACGGATGGGCTCGTCACGAGGGCGGGGCTGTTCTGGATCGTTGCGCGTGGCCCCGAAAAGATGACGATCTTGGGCTTGCGTGGTGTCGACATGCTGTCTCCCTGGGGTTGAGTCGGTGTCACTGGAAGTCGAGGGTCAGGATGCCGTCGGCCAGCTCGTCGAAGCCGAGGTTCTCCGCCCCGACGAGGGGGATGAGCACCTCTGCCATCGCCTCGAGCGCTGCCTGGGACTCCTCCGTGAACTCTGAGCGCAGGGCGACTCGGCTCATCTCTCGGAGCTCCGCGATGACCGCGTCATCCGTGATGCCCATGTCGGCCGCCTTGTCGGCCCACACCTGGTCGTCGTCCATGAGGATCTGGTACGCCTCGCGGTACGCGGCGACGAAGGCCTCGACGTTCTCGGGGTTCTCCTCGATGTAGCTGTCGCGGAAGCCGTAGACGAGGTAGGGCACCTCTGCGGGCAGGCCGATGCCCGTCGCCATCTCCTCGAGGGTCGCGATGACGGTGTAGTCGCCCGACGCCGTCATCGATGGGGTCATGTCGTTGTACATCTGGGTCGCGTCGAGTTCACCCTGCCCGATCAGCCCCTGGAGCAGGGCCGGCGAGGGCGACTCCTGCAGGGTGACGGCGGACTCGAGGTCGATGCCGAACTCCTGCTCGGCATAGGCGGAGAGGATGAACCAGTCCGACGAGGTCTTGCCCATGATGCCGAGGCGCTTGCCGTCGAGGTCGCCGATGTCCTCCACGCCAGAGTCCTTCGACGCCACGACCGTGTTGACCCAGCTCGTGAAAGGGGCGACAGCGGTCGTGTCGACTCCGGCGGCCTTGAGGTTGGTGAGCACATTCCACGAGGTCGTCATCGCGTCACCCTCGCCCGTGCGATAGACGGTCTGGGCATCGTTGGTGTCGACGATCTTCAGCTCGAAGCCGTACTTCTCGTCAAGACCCATGTGCTCGATGACATAGGCAGGAAAGGCCTGCGTGCCGCTGGGGCTGACGAGCAGTTCGACGACTCCCCCGTTGCCGATCGCGTCATCGCCGGTGGGGCCGGCCGCCACTTCGGGCGCGGAGCATGCAGTGAGGAGGAGTGCGCTGAATCCGAGGGCGACAAAGCCCTTGGCTGTGGACGTGGTGGTCATGTGTGCCTCAGTTCTCTCGTGGTGGTGCTCTCGTGGTGGAGTGGTGCTCGTTCCTGGTGTTTCGGAGTGGGATTCGGATGCTGCGGAACTCAGTCGGGGCTGTCACCGATGACGGTCACGAGGCGCTGGACGACCTCGCGGCTCGCCTCGAACACCTCGGCGCTCTCGTTGGACCGCGGGCGCTCGAGCCAACCGAGGCCGATCTCGTCGGCGAATGTGCTCTCGGGGCCGCGCTTCATGATGAGGATGCGGTCGGCGAGGTAGGTGGCCTCGAAGGAGTTGTGGGTGACGAACACGACGGTCGTGCGATGCTGCGCCCAGATCTCGAGCAGTTCCGTGCGGAGTCGACGGGCGGAGAGCTCGTCGAGGGCGCTGAAGGGCTCGTCCATGTAGAGCACTTCGGGTTCGATGCTGAAGGCGCGGGCGATGGAGGTGCGCTGCTGCATTCCACCCGACAGCTGGCCCGGGTAGAGGTGCTTGAACTGGAGCATCCCGACCATGGCGAGGTAGTGGTCGACTCGCTCCGCCCATTCCTGCTGCGGGTAGCCGGCCGCCTTGAGTGCGAACTCCAGGTTGCCCTGCACCGTGCGCCACGGCAGCAGGCGGGCCTCTTGGAAGATGTAGGCGCTGCGCACTCCCCCGATCCGGGGATCCGTCACGTCGATGCCGTGCACGCGGGCCTCACCCTGGAAGTCGGTGTCGAGGCCCGAGAGGATGTTGAGGAAGGTGGACTTGCCACAGCCGGAGGGTCCCAGGATGCAGACGAACTCGCCCTCGGCTGCGGTGAAGCTCGCCTCCTTGAGCACGATGCGGCGAGGTTCCCCGCGCCGGCCGGGGTATGACTTCTCGATACCGAGGCACTCGATCGCGGCACTCGGAGGGGCGGCGCGGACGGCGTCGGGGAGCGTGGGGGTGGAGACCGTCTGTACGACTGCTGACTGGAACACGGTGGGCATCCTTACTGTCGTTGGTGTCGCGGGGATGGGTCAGGACTTGCTGGGCGATCGCCGCCAGTGGAAGAGCTTGTGCTCGATGAATCCGAAGATGCCCATCTCGATGACGAGCATGATGATGAGGAACCCGATCGCGTACGCGAGTACCTGCGTCATGTTGAACAACATGTAGTAGTGCTGCACCTGGTAGCCGACGCCGTCGCTGCGGCCCAGCAGCTCGATGAAGAGGATCATCTTCCACACCAGGCCGAGCCCGAAGCGCGCGGAGGCGAGGAGCGTTGGGGCGAGCTGCGGCAGCACCACCGAGCGAATGATCGTGAAGCGCGAGTTGCGGAACGCCTTGGCCATGTCGATCAGCCGGCTGTCGATGCTCTTGACGCCCTCCCAGACGTTGACGGTCAGCATCGGGATCGTGACGAGTGCTGCGGCGACGATCGTGCCGGTCTCGTTCATGCCGACCGTCATGAACACGACGATGATCGTGACAAGTGCGGGGATTGTCATGCCGATGACGAGCCAGGAGTCGAAGAACTTCTCGATGCGCGAGTTCATCCCCATGAGCACGCCGAGCACGCTCGCGACAATCATCGCGACGCAGAATGCGCCGACCACACGACCGAGGGTCACGACCAGATGGGGCCAAATGTCGCCGTTCGCCATGATCTTGATGAGCTGCTCGACGACCAGGACGGGCCCCGGGAGCACGGTCGACGGCAGGAGCATGGATCCGAGCATCCAGAGCAGCAGCAGGGTGATGACCGAGGCCGTTCGGGTGAGGTGGTCGCCGCTGAGCCTGCGCAGGAGTGAGGGACGGTCGGAGGCGCCGCCACCCGTGGGTGCGTGAGCGCCCGTCGCAGGGGCCGCGGTGCCGGTGGTCACGAGAGGTTGGGTCACTGTCGCTCCGATCTGCATCAGTTCGTCAACGCAAGGATCGAGCGGCGCTGCTCGGTCGACGCTCCGTCGACTGGCTCGAAGCTATCCAGCGTCTGTTTCCCTGCCATTGCGGAGTTGTGACGGATTGCTGCGCCATCGAACTCCGGTAACGCAGGCCCGTGTACACGGGGTGCGCCGCGATTGCGCCACTCAGCGCCGACGCGTCGAGAGCGGAACGAGCTTCACTACAATCTCCAGCGACTCCGAAAAACCGACCGGCCGGTAGGCCATTTGCCGCGGCACGAAAGGACGTTCCATGGAGAGCGACGAACTCACCGACATCCTCCAGACCGTGCGCGGGTTCGTGCGCGAGCAGGTGGTCCCCCGCGAGGAGGAGATCGAGGAGCTCGACGCGATCCCCGACGAGCTGCGGCGCGAGGCCGCCGAGATGGGACTCTTCGGCTTCTCGCTCCCCGAGGAGTACGGGGGCCTGGGCCTCAGCATGCACGAGGAGGTGCAGCTCGCCTTCGAGCTTGGCTACACGACCCCGGCGTTCCGCTCCATGTTCGGCACCAACAACGGCATCGCCGGCCAGGTGCTCGTCAACTACGGCACGGCGGAGCAGAAGGCCAAGTGGTTGCCGAGGCTCGCGTCCGGCGAGACGATTGCCTGCTTCGCCCTCACCGAGGCTGAGGCAGGCTCCGACCCGAGCGGGATGCGCACGACCGCCGTGCGCGAGGGCGACGAATACGTCATCTCGGGCTCGAAGCGCTTCATCACCAACGCGGACCTCTCGCAGGTGCTCGTCGTCTTCGCCCGCACCGACGCATCCGCCAAGGGCTCCGCCGGCATCTCCGCCTTCCTTGTCGACGCGGATGCCGCGGGCGTGACGATCGGACCGCACGACAAGAAGATGGGCCAGGAAGGCACCTGGACCTCCGAACTCTTCTTCGACGGTGTGCGCGTGGGGCTCGATCGGCTCGTGGGCGGAGCGGAGGAGGTCGGGTTCAAGGCCGCCATGGCGTCACTCGCGAAGGGCCGCCTCCACATCGCCGCGATCTGTGTCGGACAGGCGCAGCGCATCCTCGACGAGTCCGTTGCCTATGCCGCCGAGGCCAAGCAGGGCGGCACGTCGATCGGAACCTTCCAGCTCGTGCAGGCCATGCTCGCCGAGTCGTACGCCGAACTGCTCGCCGCACGCGAGATGGTGCTTGGCGTCGCCCGCCGCTACGACACGGGTGAGGACCGCAAGCTTGGCCCGTCGTCAGCCAAGCTCTTCGCAAGCGAGATGCTCGGCCGTGTCGCCGACCGCGGCGTGCAGGTGCACGGCGGGCTCGGTTACATGCGCACCGTGCCGGTCGAGCGTTTCTACCGCGCGGCCCGCCTCTTCCGCATCTACGAGGGCACGAGCGAGGTGCAGAAGCTCGTGATCGCGCGGCAGCTGCTCGCGGCCGCGAAAGAGTCCTCTAGCCCTTCGGTCATGCGCGCGATGGGGAAGCCCCAAGCAGCTCGCTGAGGCGAGCTGCCGCGGTCGCCAGAGCCTCGACCGCTGCAGGGAGTGAAGCGTCACTGATGCGCGCCGCAGGTCCCGAGATCGAGACGGCCGTCGGCACGGGCGCGCCCGGCACGGCCACCGCGATGCACCGCACGCCAACCTCCTGCTCTCCGTCGTCGATCGTGAAGCCCCGGCGCCGCGACGCACGGAGGTCTGTGAGGAGCGCCGACTCGGTCGTGAGGGTCGAGTCGGTGAAGCGCGGCATCCCCGTGCGCCGCACGAGCTCCGTGACCCGCTGCTGCGGCAGCGTCGCGAGGATCGCCTTGCCGACCCCGCTCGCGTGGGGCAGCACGCGCCGTCCCGCCTCCGTGAACATGCGCATGTGGTGGCGGGATGCCCGCTGCGCCACGTATGCCACCAGGTCTCCGTCGAGCACGGCGAGGTTCGCGGTCTCCTCGGTTGCTCGCTCGAGTTCCTCGAGCACGGGCCCCGCGATGACGGCAGCCTGGGGAGTCGCCCGGCTTCCCAAGGTGATGAGCGCGGGGCCGAGGGCGTAGCGACGGTCGTCCGTCTGGCGGGCATAGCCGAGCGAGGTGAGCGTGGCGAGGAGCCGGTGCGTCGTCGAGGGGGCGAGCTCGGCGCGGGACGCGACATCCGCCACCGTCGCATCGCCGGGTGCATCGGCGAGCGCTTCGAGCACCCGGAACGCCCGCACGACCGACTGGACTCCGCTGGGCTCCTGCGGCACGACCCACCCCATTCCACATCATGGAACGGATGCCCCATTCCTACGACTCGAAGCCTAGGGTAACCAGCACCACCACCGAGCCACGAAAAGGAGACGCATGAGCGCCTACGTCACGAGGAGCGACCTTTCGGTTGCGCCGCAGATCGCCGAGTTCGCCGAGGAGACGCTCGCGTCGTTCGGGCGGGACAGCGGGGCGTTCTGGGAGGGCGTGAGCCGAATCATCCGGGACCTGACCCCCATCAACGAGCAGCTGCTGCGCGTGCGCGACGAACTGCAGGCGCAGATCGACGAGTACCACCGCGCGAACCCCGGGCGGCCGAACGCGGCGGAGTACCGCGCATTCCTCGAGGAGATCGGTTACCTGCAGCCCGAACCCGCCTCGGTGCAGGTCACGACCCAGAACGTCGACCCCGAGATCGCGAGCATCGCCGGGCCGCAACTGGTCGTGCCACTGCTCAACGCCCGCTTCGCGATCAACGCCGCCAACGCGCGCTGGGGCTCCTACTACGACGCGCTCTACGGCACGGATGCGATCAGCACGGAGGGCGAACTGGCCCCCGGCAAGGGATACAACGAGGCACGCGGCGCCCAGGTGATCGCCCGCGGCCGCGAGCTGCTCGACCTCGTCGCGCCGCTCGCGGAGGGTTCGCACGCGCAGGCGACCGCCTACCGCGTCGAAGGCGAACGCCTGGTGGTCGAGCTCGACGGCACCAGCTCGACGACGGATGCCTTCGCCGGCTACGTGGGCGAGGCATCCGCCCCGTCCCGCGTGCTGCTGAAGCACAACGGCCTGCACATCGAAATCGTCATCGACCGCGACGGCACCATTGGCTCGACGGATGCCGCGGGCGTGCAGGACATCGTGCTCGAATCCGCCATCACGACGATCATGGACCTCGAGGATTCCGTCGCCGCTGTCGACGCGGAGGACAAGTCGCTCGGCTACCGCAACTGGCGCGGACTCATGGACCGCACCCTCTCGGAGGAGGTCAGCAAGGGCGGCAGCTCCTTCACCCGCGTGCTTGCGGAGGACCGCGAGTACACGACCCCGAGTGGCGGCACGCTCACCCTCCCCGGCCGCTCGACGCTCTTCATCCGCAACGTCGGCCACCTCATGCGCACCGACGCGGTGAAGGATGCCGCAGGCAATGAAGTCTTCGAGGGAATCCTCGACGCCATCATGACGGCGCTCGGCTCGCTTGCCGACCTCGAGGGCGATAAAGCGGGCGGCAACTCCCGCGCGGGATCGATGTACATCGTGAAGCCCAAGATGCACGGGCCCGACGAGGTCGCGTTCGCCGTGCGCCTCTTCGGCGCCGTCGAGGAGTTGCTCGGCCTGCCGGCCCGCACGCTCAAGGTCGGCATCATGGACGAGGAGCGCCGCACCTCGGCCAACCTCGCGGGCTGCATCGCCGCGGCATCCGATCGGGTCGTCTTCATCAACACGGGCTTCCTTGACCGCACGGGCGACGAGATTCACACCTCCATGCAGGCGGGACCGCTCGCACCCAAGAGCACCATGCGCGCGCAGCCGTTCATGAAGGTCTACGAGGCGCGCAACGTCGGCATCGGTGTCGACACGGGGCTCGACGGCCGCGGTCAGATCGGCAAGGGCATGTGGGCGATGCCCGACCTCATGGCCGACATGCTCGAGCAGAAGGGTGCGCACGTTGAAGCCGGGGCCTCCACCGCCTGGGTGCCCTCCCCCACCGCCGCGACCCTGCACGCGACGCACTACCACCGCATCGACGCCTTCGCCGCTCGGGCGGCGCTGCCGAAGGTCGGCGCCGACAGCCTCGACGTGCTGCTGCAGGTGCCGCTTGCGAGCGAGGGCGAACTCACGCCCGAGGTCGTGCAGAACGAGGTCGACAACAACGTGCAATCGATCCTCGGCTACGTGGTGCGCTGGATCGACCAGGGCGTCGGATGCTCGAAGGTGCCCGACATCCACGGCGTCGCCCTCATGGAGGACCGCGCGACCCTCCGCATCTCGAGCCAGCTGCTCGCCAACTGGCTCACGCACGGGCTCATCACGGAAGCCCAGATCGACGAGGCGATTGACAAGTACTCGATCGTCGTCGACGAGCAGAACGCGGGCGACCCCTTCTATGAGGAGCTGACGAAGAACTCCGCCAACAACATCGCGCGGGAGGCCGCGCGTCGGCTCATCGTCGAGGGCGCCTCGCAGCCGAGCGGCTACACGGAGCCGATCCTGCACGAGCTGCGTCGCCGCAAGAAGGCCGCAAACCTCGTCTGAGCACGATGTGGGAGGGGCCCGGCTCGTGTGAGCCTGGCCCCTCCTCGTTGCTGCGCCTACTTCGGCAGCCGCAGGATCGGTTTGATCACCTCGCCCGACTTGGAGTCGGCGAGCGCCTGCTCGATCTGGTCGAACTCGTAATACCTGACCAGCTTGTCGAAGGGGAACCGGCCCTGCTTGAAGAGCTCGACGAGCGCCGGGATGAGCTGGCCGGAGCGCCCTCCGCCGCCGAGCACACCGACGACCCTTTTGCCCCACAGCGTGGAGAGGTGGTCGAGGGAGAAGCGCGCCCCTGCGGGGGCACCGCCGATGAGCACGAGGGTGCCGAGCATCCCCACCGTGTCGGCCATCTTCTCGATGACGGGAATGACGCCCGTGCAGTCGTAGGCGAAGTCGACCGTCGACCCGGTGATCGTTGCGACCTCCTCGACGAGGTCGTTGTCGCGGGAGTTGATCGTGTGGGTCGCGCCGAACTCGCGGGCCATCGCAAGACGGTTGTCGTGCACGTCGGCCGCGATGATCGTCGTGGCGCCCGTGTTCGTGGCCGCCATGATCGCGGCGAGGCCGACCGCACCGACGCCCACGATGAGCAGCGAATCGCCGAGCCGTGGCCGCGTTTCGTTGAGCACGGCACCGGCGCCCGTGCCGAGCCCACACGCGAGCGGCCCCAAGAGCTCGACCGGGGTGTCGCCGGGCACCTTGACCAGCGCATCCGCCCTCGTCAACGAGTAGGTGGCGAACGACGACTGGCCGAAGAAGTGACCGCTGAGCGTCTGGCCATCGCGGCTGTAGGCACTCGTGCCCGCCTGCTCGCCCTTGAAGCGTCGCCCGGACACGAGCGCGTCACCCGTGCGCAGGCAGTAGCGAGGCTCACCGTCGAGGCAGTTGCGGCACTCGCCACACGAGGGCCAGCCGATGATGACCTTGTCGCCGACGGCGACCTGCGTGACCCCCTCGCCGACCTGCTCCACGACGCCAGCACCCTCGTGGCCGAGAATCGCAGGAAAGGTGACTCCCATGTCGCCCTCGCGGGAGATCAGGTCGGTGTGGCAGACCCCCACGGCGGCGATGCGCACGAGCGCCTCACCCCTGCCGGGTGCCTCAAGCTCGACCTCCTGCTGCTCGAACGGTGCGTCCTGCTCTTCAACAACCAGTGCCTGGATCTTCATGCCGCCACGGTGCCACCGCGCGCCTGAGCATTCAACGATTTGCACGGGGCTCACAGGTCGAGCGGTATCCGCGCACCGGATGTTCACCTCGCATTCATTCGAAGTCTGGCGGTCTCGTAATTCGTCGTCTCCTGCACCTGCTTGTCTCTCCCGCGTCTGCTTCCCCTCCCGAAAGGCACAGCCATGAACATCCGCCCCCTCGCGAGCCTCGGCGCCATCACCCTCGTCGGCACCCTTGCGCTCACCGGCTGCACGGCCGGAGCATCCGCCGACGAATCGGCCGGGGTCATCCGCATCGCCACACTCCCTGCTGGCGACGACCCAACCGCCGTCAATCCCATCGAAGCCCTCGGCGACCTCATCGAGGCCGAGACCGGCATGGAGGTCGAGATCATCGACGCCCCCGACTACCTCGGGGTCGTCGAGGCCGTGCGGGCCGACCACGTCGACATCGCCCTCATGAGCGCCTTCCCGAGCGCCCTCGCCGTCAACACGGGCGAGGTGGATGCCCTCATGACCTGGCCGGGCTCGCCCGACCCGGTCTCGAAGTGTTACGTGCTCGCCGACTCCCCCATCCAGTCGGTCAAGGAGCTGGAGGGCAAGACGGTCGCCTTCGCCGACCCCGGCTCAAGCTCGGGCTTCTTCATGCCCGTGCACCTGCTCGACAGCGTGGGTCTCGAGCGCGACGCCGACTACGACGCGCTCTTCACGGGCGGCCACGACCGCAGCGCGATCGCCGTCAAGGAGGGCCAGGTCGACGCGGCTTGCACCGCCACCATGCTGACGAAGATGCTCGGCACCGACTTCTTCCCCTTCGAGGAGGGCGACATCCGCTTCATCGGCGAAAGCATCCCGATGGATGTCAGCATGGCGGTCATCGCGAGCCAGGCGATGAGCGACGCGAAGCGCGACGCCCTGCTCGAGGCGCTGCCCAAGGTCTTCGTCGAGAAGAACAAGGATTCACTCGGTGTCTATGCCGAGGCCGGCATCATCGGGGTTGACCCCATCCTCACGCCGGGCCGCGAGGCATTCCAGTCCCTCGTCGACGTGGCCGCCGTCGCCGGCGTCGACATCTCGGACCTCAAGTGATGACGGCCGACACCACGGTGGTGCCTGCGCGTGAACTCGCGCAGGCACCCGCCACGACCGCCGAACTCCGCGCCATGCTGCCGCTCGTGCAGGTGCGCGACCTGAAGGTCGAGTACAACGCGGCGGACGGGCTCGTGCTCGACGGGGTCGACCTCGACCTGTTCCCCGGCGAGCTGGTCGCCCTGCTCGGCTCCTCCGGTTCCGGCAAGTCCACCCTCATGCGCACGCTCACCGGGTTCGCGCCCATCACGAGCGGCACGGTGCGGGCGGCCGGTTACGACGTCGCGAACCTGCGACGCGGCGAGCTCCGCAGCCTGCGAGCATCCGCCGGCCAGGTCTTTCAGCAGTTCAACCTGATCGGCCGCCTCAGCGTGCTGACGAACGTGCTGACCGGCGGGCTGCACCACGCAGGGCCGTACAACCTCGTCGGTGGATTCCGCAGTGAGCAGCGCAAGCGCGCACTCGAACTGCTCGACCGGGTCGGCATCGCCCACAAGGCCCGGGATGAGGCGCGCTCCCTCTC
This sequence comes from Salinibacterium sp. dk2585, assembly GCF_008001035.1. Lineage (NCBI taxonomy): Bacteria > Bacillati > Actinomycetota > Actinomycetes > Micrococcales > Microbacteriaceae > Salinibacterium > Salinibacterium sp. dk2585. The sequence continues at coordinate 536,099 of NZ_CP042856.1, read as the reverse complement.
CGGCGGGCAGCAGCAGCGGGTCGCCATCGCGCGGGCGCTCATGCAGCAACCGAAGCTGATCCTCGCCGACGAGCCCGTCGCATCCCTCGACCCGAAGCTCTCTGACTCGGTGCTCGAACTGCTGCGCTCGATCGCGCGCGAGGACGGCATCCCGGTGCTGGTGAGCCTGCACGTGCTGCCGCTCGCCCTGCGCCACAGCGACCGCATCGTGGGCTTGCAGCACGGGCGGATGCTCGTGTCGGCGCCGACCGAAGGCATCGACCCGCGCAGCCTCGACATGCTCTACGACGGGGAGGACGCGGGCCATGACGACGACGCTTGAGCCGAAGAAGTCACAGAAGGAGCTCGACCCCGCGGCCCGGCGACGGCTGGAGCAGGCCTTCGCGGTGCCGCGCGCCCGCTTCATGCTCGGCGGCGTGCTGGCGGTCGTGCTTCTCCTCTGGTCGTTCCAGGGGGTCGGCTTCAACTTCGCGAAGCTCGGCGAGGGCACCGTCAACATGGGGGCGTTCCTCGCGCGGCTGTTCCCGCCGGACTTCTCCAGGGTGGGCCTCATCGTCGAGCTGCTGATCGAGACGGTGCAGATGGCGATCGTCGGCACCGTGCTGGGCTCGGTGCTCTCCCTCTTCATCGCCTTCGCCGCGGCGTCCACGCTCTCGCCGAAGTGGATCTACTACCCGGCACGGTGGACCATGAACGTGATCCGCGCGGTGCCCGACCTCGTGTTTGCGCTCATGTTCGTCTCCGCCGTCGGGCTGGGACCCTTCGCGGGCATCCTCGCCATGACGCTCGGGTCGCTCGGCTCGATCGGCAAGATCTACGCGGAGGCGATGGAGTCGGTCGACACGGGGCCGATGGTCGCGATGCGATCCGTAGGGGCGTCACACCGACAGGTCATCCAGTACGGCGTGCTGCCGCAGGCCGCACCACTCCTCGTCTCCTACACGCTGCTGCTCTTCGAAGGGAACGTGCGGGGCGCGACAATCCTCGGCCTGGTGGGCGCCGGAGGCATCGGCCTCGAACTCACCACCGCAATGAGAATGTACGACTACGGCCACCTCAGCGCGATCATCATCTGCATCATCCTCGTGGTGACGGTGATCGACCAGGGCAGCGCCTTCATCCGCAGGAGGATCACATGAGCACCATCATCGACACAGTCCTGAGCCGGCCAGCGAACCTGCGCGACCTCGGGGGCTTCCCGGTCGCCGGTGGCGTGATCGCGGAAGGGTTCGCGATCCGCAGCGACGATCTCGCGACGGTCACCCCCGAGTTCGCGAGCGAACTGGTCGAGGGCGGGCTGGGCGCGATCATCGACCTCCGCTCCTCCGACGAGTTCGGCGCGACAGGTCGCGGCCCCTTCGGCGAGCAGCCCGTCACCTACCATCACGTGCCGCTCATGCGCAGCATCAGCGCCGCGAGCATGCCCGCCTTCGAACCGGGCACCATCCCGCCCATGGGCGAGCTCTACCCGCTCATCTTCGAACGGGCCGCGGGACAACTCGTCGCGGCCCTCGGCATCATGGCGTACTCGACGGGCGCGGTCGCCTTCCACTGCGCGGCCGGTCGCGACCGCACCGGGGTGCTCGCGGCATCCCTCCTCCTCGCCCTCGGTGCGAGCGATGACGTCATCGTGGCCGACTACGAGCTCACCCACGCCAACATGGCCGGCGTCGGCGAGCGCACACGGGCGAACCTCGGTGCCGTCATGAAGAAGCTCGGATATGACACGGATGTCGCGGCTCGCGCCGCCGCGATCGACTTCAGTGCCGACCGGGCCATGGAGGTCACCCTCCGCACGCTTCGCGAGCGCCACGGCGACCCGCTCACCCCCCTCCGCGCCGCGGGACTCAGCGGGGGGCTCGTCGCGCGCCTGCGGGAGCGCGCCGGGGTGGCGTGAACATGCGATGACCGCGACGGATTTCTCGGCCGGGGTGGAGCGCCGCCCCGGCCGTCCCCGCGATGAAGGTCTTGCACCGCGCATCCTCGACGCCGTCGTCGCCCTGATCGATGAGGGTGCCGAGGTCACGACCCGCGCCGTGGTGGCGCGCAGCGGGGTCAGCAAGGCGGCCATCTACCGCCGCTGGCCGAGCCTGGTCGCCCTCACTGCCGAGGCGCTGGACCGCGGGCGTCGCCCCCTCGACGAACGGCTGCTCGGCACCGCGAAGGACGCGATACGCATCAGCTACGGGATGGACGCCGCCGACCTCGTCGGCGACTACCCGGAATCGCGGATGCGGCGGCGCCTGCAACTCGGCCTCGCTGACTCCGAACTCCAAAGGACCTACTGGCAGGCCCACGCAGCCCGTCGCCGCATCCCCATGGCTGCCGTGCTGACGCGGGCGATCGAGTCGGGTGAGTTGCGGGCGGACACCGACACCGAGGCCGTGCTCGACATCCTTTCGGGCACCTACTACTACCAACTCGTCGTGCGGGGCGAGTCACCGAGCGAACCGTCGACGCTCGCGCGGTGCCGAGCAGCGGTGGACGTCGTCTGGCGCGGCATCGCGACGGAGCCGGGGGCCCTGTGGCCTGGCGGGTGATCTGCTCCACCGCCGACGGCGTCCCTTGCGGATTTTGGGTATTCCTCTAAGTTCGTCCCCCTCATTGCCGCCGTTCGATTGACCTTCGCCTTGTCACATGGCGGCTCGCGTGCCTGGAATACGCCAGACTGTCTCTCTGGGGCCGGATCCGGATCTCAGGCGATGAGCACCGGACCCCCAGTTCCCGAAACAAGCCCGTGGCTGAGCTGTCCTGGCTCGCGCCTGCCCTTGCGCGCGCCTGGACGGATCTGCCGCTGGCCGCACGTACGGCGCCGGTACGAATCGCGGCGCCGCGGTGATTTCAGAGAGGAAGTTACATGGCACGCATCGGTATTGTCACCGAGCGCGACAAGGAAACGAGGGTCTCGGCGACGCCGCAGACGGTTCCCAAGTTGATCCAGCTCGGCTACGAGGTCGTCGTGGAATCGGGAGCTGGCGCGTCAGCGTCATTCGCCGACTCGGCGTACGTCGCGGCGGGAGCGCAGGTCGTCGACCGCGCCACCGCCTGGGCCTCAGAGATCGTGTTGAAGGTCGAGGCGCCGACGACTGATGAGGTCGCGCTGCTCGCCGATGAAGCCACGCTCATCGGCCTGCTTGCGCCTGGGCTCCGCCCCGAGATTCGCGAGTCGCTCGAGACCCGCGGCATCACGGCCCTCGCCATGGACGCAGTACCCCGCATCTCGCGCGCCCAGTCGATGGACGTGCTGTCGTCGATGGCGAACATCTCCGGCTACCGTGCCGTCGTCGAGGCGGCCCACGAGTTCGGCTGGTTCTTCACCGGCCAGGTGACGGCGGCAGGCAAGGTTCCGCCCGCCAAGGTGCTCGTCGCCGGCGCCGGTGTCGCCGGTCTTGCCGCGATCGGCGCCGCCTCGAGCCTCGGCGCGATCGTGCGCGCGACCGACCCGCGCCCGGAGGTCGCCGACCAGGTCAAGTCCATCGGCGGCGAATACCTCAAGGTCGAGGTCGAGGTGGAGCAGTCCACCGACGGCTACGCCAAGGCCACGAGCGAGGACTACGACCGACGTGCCGCGGAGATCTATTCCGAGCAGGCGGCCGAGGTCGACATCATCATCACGACTGCCCAGATCCCCGGGCGTCCTGCGCCGCGGCTGATCACGGCGGCGGATGTCGCGACCATGAGACCGGGCAGCGTGATCGTCGACATGGCGGCAGGCTCCGGCGGCAATGTCGAGGGTTCGGTCGCCGGCGAGCGCGTCGTCACGGACAACGGCGTGATCATCCTCGGATACACCGACCTGGCGGGGCGCCTTCCCGCGCAGGCCTCGCAGCTCTACGGCACCAACCTGCTCAACCTGCTGAAGCTCCTCACCCCTGGCAAGGACGGCCAGCTGACGATCGACTTCGAGGACATCGTGCAGCGCTCCGTCACGGTGGTGCGCAACGGTGAGGGCACCTGGCCTCCGCCCCCCGCGCAGGTCTCGGCTGCACCGACGAAGGCCCCTGAGGTCGCCGTCGCGCCGGCCAAGGAGAAGAAGGCGATGTCGGCGGGCGCGAAGTACACGCTCTACGGCCTGGGCATCGCCCTCCTGTTCTTCGTGGTCGCGGTCGCGCCCGAGCCGCTGCCCCAGCACTTCACGGTGCTGGCACTGTCGGTCGTCGTCGGCTTCTACGTCATCGGCAAGGTCGCACACGCCCTCCACACCCCGCTCATGAGCGTGACGAACGCGATCTCGGGCATCATCATCGTCGGCGCGATCCTGCAGCTCGGTTCCGAGAACCTCGTCGTGCAGATCCTCGCCGGCATCGCGGTGCTCCTGGCCAGCATCAACGTGTTCGGTGGCTTCGCTGTGACCCGTCGAATGCTCAGCATGTTCTCGAAGGGAGCCCAGCAGTGAGCGCCACCACGATCGCGGGGGCGGCGTACCTGATCGCCGCACTGTTGTTCATCCTCAGCCTCGCTGGGCTGAGCAAGCACGAGACGGCCCGTCGCGGCGTCACGTTCGGTATCGCCGGTATGGCGATCGCCCTCATCGCCACCGGCGTCATCGCGGTGCAGAATGCCTGGGACAGCCCCTCGGGGATGCTCGGCCTTGCCATCCTCGTCGGCGTCATGGTCGTCGGTGCCGCCATCGGCCTCTGGCGGGCACGCGTCGTCGAGATGACGGGCATGCCCGAGCTCATCGCGCTGCTGCACTCCTTCGTGGGTGCCGCTGCCGTGCTCGTCGGCTGGAACGGCGCGCTCGACGCACCCCACCTCGAGGGCGCACTGAAGGACATCCACCACGCCGAGGTCTTCATCGGTGTGTTCATCGGTGGCGTGACGTTGACGGGCTCGATCGTGGCGTTCCTCAAGCTGTCGGCACGCATGTCGTCGAAGCCGCTCGTGCTGCCGGGCAAGAACTTCCTCAACCTGGGCGCTCTTGTCGCGTTCGTCGCGCTGACGGTCTGGTACGTCATCACCCCCGAGATGTGGCTCCTCGTCACGGTCACGGTGCTGGCACTGCTCCTCGGATGGCACCTGGTCGCTTCGATCGGTGGCGGCGACATGCCCGTCGTCGTCTCGATGCTGAACAGCTACTCCGGTTGGGCTGCGGCCGCCGCCGGCTTCCTGCTCTCGAACGACCTGCTCATCGTCACGGGTGCGCTCGTGGGCTCCTCGGGTGCCTACCTGTCGTACATCATGTGCAAGGCGATGAACCGCTCCTTCATCTCCGTCATCGCGGGGGGCTTCGGCATCGAAGCACCCGCCAAGGGCGGAGACGAAGACCAGGGCGAGCACCGCGAGATCGACGCTGAGGCGACGGCCGAGCTGCTGGCCGGTGCCTCCAGCGTCGTCATCACTCCGGGCTACGGCATGGCCGTCGCGCAGGCGCAGTACCCGGTGGCGGAACTCGCGAGCCGCCTGCGTGAGCGTGGTGTCGAAGTGCGCTTCGGTATCCACCCGGTCGCCGGTCGTCTGCCTGGGCACATGAACGTGCTGCTGGCAGAGGCGAAGGTGCCGTATGACATCGTCCTCGAAATGGACGAGATCAACGACGAGCTCGCAGAGACCGACGTCGTGCTCGTGATCGGCGCCAACGACACCGTCAACCCCGCCGCTGCGGAAGACCCCAGCTCCCCCATCGCCGGCATGCCGGTGCTGCGGGCGTGGGAAGCACGCAACGTCATCGTGTTCAAGCGGTCCATGGCATCCGGTTACGCCGGCGTGCAGAACCCGCTGTTCTTCCGCGAGAACACGCAGATGCTGTTCGGTGACGCCAAGGAGCGCGTGGAGGACATCCTCCGCACCCTCTGACGCACCCATCGCACACCGGCGGGCAGGTCACGACCACACGGTCGGGCCTGCCCGCCGGTGTTTCTGGGCAGCATTGCAAGAGCACGGACAAAACGACAAAGGCCCCGATTCCCAGTTCACTGGGATTCGGGGCCTTCGGATTTGGCGGTGACGGTGGGATTTGAACCCACGGTAGCTTTCACTACACAACTTTTCGAGAGTTGCACCTTCGGCCGCTCGGACACGTCACCGGGATCGATTGTAGTACACGGAGAGACCGTGTCCCGTCGCGTGGCGTCCGCTCCCTTCTCAGCAAATGGTTCGTACGATCCCAGCATGAAGCTCACCAGAATTGCGATCGGGGCGGGGGCGACCGCGCTCTTCGCCGCGACCGGCGCCCTCGCCACGACGCTCGTGCAACAGCGACGAATGCGCGGGATGGAAACCCTGGCGCAGACCCTCCCCGTGCACTCGAAATGGTGGCGGGAGCATGCCAAACGCGAGGGCGAGCTGCTCTACGTCGTGCTCGGCGACTCGGCAGCGCAGGGCATCGGGGCGAGCAAGCCCAACCGCGGCTACGTCGGCGCGATTATGAATGAGCTCGCGGAAACGACGGGGCGCAGCATCCGTGTGGTCAATCTGAGCATCGCGGGCGCTCGGTTGCGCGAGGCCCTCGAGCTACAGCTGCCCGCAATGCGCCGACTTGGCCCGCCCGACTTCGTGACCGTGGGAATCGGGGCCAACGACATCGGCAGCTACGACCGGGAGCGCTTCGAGCGCGAGATCGAGGAGCTGTATTCGGCGATGCCGCCTCACACCATCGTGGGCGACATCCCGAGCTTCTACATCGGGGCGGGGGAGCGGCGGGTGCGCGAGGCCAACGCCATCCTGCACGAGACCGCACGCCGACACGGGCTTGTCGTCGCGCCCGTCTACAGCGAAACCCGGCGACTTGGCGTGCTGCGCTACGCGCTCAATCAGGTTGCCGCAGACTTCTTCCACCCCAATGACCGGGGGTACAAGGCGTGGGCACGGGCGTTCTTGCCCCTCGTGCGCGAGGTGGCTCGGGGCTTGCGGGTCCGGCCGGTGGAGACCAGCGGTGCGGAGGCTTCGGGCTCAGGCGCTCCCGGGCCAGGCGCTCCCGCCCAGTGATGCGGATGCTGCGCCCAGTGACGCGGATGCTGCGCTAGCGAGCCTGCTCCGCGGCGTGCGCGCACGATCCACAGCGACCCGCGAGGGTGCTCTGCTCGAGCGCGAGACCGAAGCCCGTCGCCGCCTCCACGGTTCGCTCGACGCTCTGGAACACCTCGAGGGGAAGCACGACGACCTGCCCGCAGTGCACACAGTGACCATGCAGGTGGGCGCGACCGGCGCCGGGCGCGGCCAGGTGGTAGCGCATGGCACCCCCCGGTGACGGGGCTCGGGACACGATTCCCGTCTCGGTCAGGAGTTCCAGCGTGCGGTAGACCGTGGCCCGGTGCACATCGCCGCCTTCGAGGATGTCGGTGACCTCCTCCGCCGTCAGATGATCGGGCCGCGAGGCGAGCGCACCCAGGACTGCACGCCTCGGCGCGGTGACACGCTGGCCGAGCATCCGCAGCGCGGCGATCGCGGCGCGCAGGTCCTCGGCCGTAGCTCCCGCGTGCATTGCCGCGTGCTCGTGGGGTGCGTCGGAGACCGGCATGGGGGTCATAGTGCCATGTTCCACTCGGAACACTCCGGGCGTCTGAGTGGCGCCTGGGCATCGGTGTCGCTCAGGACCAACGGCCCTTCAGCGCCCCCGCTGCTGCGATAATTTCGCAGCTATGACCGCCCGGGCCGGACTCTCGCAGTACGACCCGACTCGCGCGACGGGATTCCGCAGTTGCTGTTCCAACCCGAGGATGCGGACAGGGCAAACACCGTGAGAGAACTCAGCGCACATGTCTGAGTCCGCAGCGCAGCGCAGGATGACGCGGTACTGGAGCGCGCGGGCGCTGGCGTACGACGAGAGCCAGACCCGGCGACAACGCCTTCCCGGTGCACTGGAGGTGTGGCGTGGCGTCTGGGATGCGTCGTTGCCTCCTGCACCCGCAGAGGTGCTCGATCTCGGCACCGGCAGCGGCAACGTCGCGCATCTGCTGGCCAGTCTGGGTCATCGTGTCGTGGGGATAGACCTCGCGCAAGGGATGCTCGCTCAAGCACGAGCGAAGAAAGCCTTCGGATCGCCCGCGCCGCGTTTCCGGTGTGGGGACGCCGTCTCCCCGCCCTTCGCGGCGGGCGCCTTTGATGCCCTGACCTGCCGGTACCTGCTGTGGACGCTTCGCGACCCCGGACGCGCCTTCGCTGCCTGGCTTCGCCTCCTGCGACCCGGCGGGGTGCTCGTTGCCGTCGACTCCTGCTGGTACCCGTCCGGGATCGCGGCCAGCGATGCCGGGCACGGGCCCGAGCCGGATGGGGAGTTTGCCGCCGCCTATGACCCGGAGGCTGTGCAGCATCTTCCGTTCGCCGAGGCACCGGATTTCACCGGGGTGACCGAGCTGCTCCGCCATACCGGTTTCGCCGAGGTCGAAACGGCACCCCTGCCGTCGGTACTGGCGCTCGACGAGCGACACGGTGTGGCCCCGGGGCATCCGATACAGATGCAGTACCGGATCACGGCCCGCCGCCCCTGAGCACGGTGCCTCCCTCGCGTGACGGTGGTCGCGCCTACGCTGGAGGCATGGCCCGCGCTACCACCAACTTCCGCTGCACCGAGTGCGGCTGGACCACCCCCAAATGGGCCGGGCGCTGCGGCGAGTGCCAGGCGTGGGGAACCATCGTCGAGACGGGGGAACAGACCGGGATCGTGCGTGCCGTCAAAGCCGTTGCCGTGAGCGACGATCGCGCCGCGAAGCCGATCACGTCGATCACGGCCCCTGACGTCGAACACTGGCCCAGCGGCATCCGCGAGTTCGACCGCGTGCTCGGCGGGGGCATCGTGCCCGGCGCGACCATCCTGCTGAGCGGCGAACCCGGCGTCGGCAAGTCAACGCTCCTGCTCGAGGTCGCCTCGAAGGCGGCACAGGGCGGGCAGCGTGTGCTCTACGTCTCCGCCGAGGAGTCCGTCAACCAGGTGCGGATGCGCGCGCAACGCACCGACGCTCTCCACGACAATCTCTACCTCGCAGCCGAGACCGACCTCGCGACCATCATCGGGCAGGTCGACCAGGTGCAGCCGGAGCTGCTGATCGTTGACTCCGTGCAGACCGTCTCCTCCTCATTGAACGACGGCCTCGCAGGGCAGCCGGGGCAGGTGCGCGAGGTCGCGTCCACCCTGATCCGTGTCGCCAAGGATCGCGGGCTCCCCCTCCTCCTCGTGGGGCACGTCACCAAGGACGGCACGATCGCCGGCCCGCGCGTGCTCGAACACCTTGTCGACGTCGTGTGCCAGTTCGAGGGCGACCGACAGACGGCGCTCCGATTCATCCGCGCCCACAAGAACCGCTTCGGCCCAACGGATGAGGTCGGGTGCTTCGAGATGACCGGCGACGGAATCGCCGAGGTCGCCGACCCCAGCGGCCTCTTCATGAGCCGCGGCAGCGCTCCCGTGAGCGGCACCTGCGTCACCATCTCCGTCGAAGGGCGCCGCGCCCTCCCCGTCGAGGTGCAGGCCCTCATCGTCAAGAGCTCGGCACCGCAACCTCGACGCGTCACCAACGGGGTCGACTCCTCCCGCGTCGCCATGTTGCTCGCCGTGCTCGAACGCCGCGCCGGCATGAAGCTCAGCGAGAACGACGTCTACGTCTCCACCGTCGGCGGCATCCGACTCACCGAGCCCGGCGCCGACCTCGCGATTGCCCTCGCCATTGCGAGCGCCTACAGCGACAAGTCGTTCCCCGGCACACTCGCCGCCGTCGGCGAGATCAGCTTGGCCGGCGAGATCCGCCCCGTCTCCCACGCCAAGCAGCGCGCCTCCGAAGCTCGGCGGCTGGGCTTCACCACCCTCGTCGACAGCAGCAGTGCCCACCTCCGCGACGCCATGCGCACCGCATTCGCCACGGCGGAGACCGTGCAAGCCGACGTGCCTCAGTTCTGAGACCGCGGCACCCCACCAAGACAAGTTCGCCCGCCAGGTAACAGGGCGCTCTCCGCCGCGGACGGCTCGGGACCTTGGTCCCTGTTCGCGCCTGAAGGTCGCAGCTACCGTCAGCCAGACCGTGCTGAGCAATGGGCACACCCCCCGTGTGCCGCGGCGAACCTGGAAGGTCCCCATGAGCGACAAGTCTGAAAACCCGACTCGGCCCTCGCGAGCGCAGAACGGACTGCGCGCCGCACTCGCAACCGTTGCCGCCGCCGCATTCGTGCTGATGTCACTGACCCCCGCGCACGCGAGGCTCGACGACGAGACGCCGGCAGGTGAGGCGGCCATCGGCGCCAACACTGAGATCCGCGTATCCGGCCTCGGTGCCGGACTCACCGTCTCGGGAGGTTTGCCGCCAACCGTGATCGTGCAGGACCCGACGGCGCCATACCCCGCCGCACCGCCGCCAGGCTACGCGCCCCAGTCCAGCTTCGCCGGCGTCATCGAGACGCAATCGATCGACGACCCCTCACTCACGGGCGAGATGTACTGCATCAATATCCGCGTTCCCACCTACGTTGACACGGGCTACGAATCGGGCAGCTGGGAGGAATCGGCGGTACCGAACATCGGCTACGTCACGTACATCCTCAACAACTACTACCCCACGGTGGCCGCTCCCGCCGGCCTGACCGTGAACCAGCAGGCCGCAGCCACCCAAGCGGCCATCTGGTACTTCACCGACGGTTTCGTGTTGACCGGCCCGCCGCCCGTGCGCAACGCTGCCGCCGCGATCATCGCCGCCGCGCAGGCGAACGGTCCCGTCGTCGAGCCTCCCGCACCGCAAGTGGACATCACCCCAACATCCGCCGAGGCTGCTGAGGGCACGGCAGCTGGCCCGTACGTCGTCACGGCCGAGGGCGCCACAACGATCACCGTGAGCGTTCCCGCGGGCTACACAATGTACAGCGACGCTGCGGCCACGACCCCGATCGCCAATCCCAGTTCGGTGGCCCCTGGCACATCCATATGGATAACCGGACCGGGGGTGACTGCACCAGAAACGGTACTGAGTGCGCGAGCAGCCGTCACGGTGCAGCGCGGCAACGTCTACCTGTACGACGGAAATACTCCGGGCAGGCCCGATGCGCAACGGCTCATCCTCGCGGACACGGCCGAGCTCGAAGCGGTCGCCTCGGCGACGACGGAGTTCTTCGCGGTCGGTGACCTCACGGTCAATAAGGAGTTCACGGGAGGTGCCGTCGGAGAGCAGGGTGCCATCCAACTCGCGATCGATTGTGGGGAGGGGTACACCTTCACCGCGGATATCCCTGCGGCAACCAGCACCACGCAGACCTTCACGTACCCCGGTATCCCTGCGGGCAACACCTGCACGGTCACCGAGCCGACCACGGGAGCCACGGCGCAGGTCCTAGTGACGACCAACGCGCCACAGGGCGTTGTGATGGCTGACGAAGGCTCAGCGGTCACCATCATCAACCAGGTCGAGTTCGCACCGGGATCACTGTCCCTGGTGAAGGCGATCGCGGGAGGTGGAGCCGGCTCACAGGATGCCATATCTGTGAGCGTCACCTGTGTGAGCGGTCTGACGGACGTCTTTGTCATCCCGGCTGGCTCGGCAGCCGGCGAGTACACCCGGTCATACCCGGGACTGCCCGCCGGCGACGAGTGCACGGTGGCCGAGCTGGCATCCGGCGAGAACACCGTGGTTACGGTGACCTCGGACGCCCCGGTCACGGTGACGATCGCTCCCGGCGCCGCCGCCGAGGCGAGGGTGACGAACACCGTTGAGTTCCGGCCGGGGTCGCTTGATCTCACAAAGCTGGTTGACGGCGCTGCCGCCGGTTCCCAGTCGGACATCGTGGTCGGCATCACCTGCGACAACGGGCTGGACGAGACCTTCACCATCCCAGCAGGCTCGCAAGCGGGCGAGTACACGCAAAGCTACGAGGAGATCCCGGCGGGCACCGTATGCACGGTGACGGAGCTGGAATCGGGGTCGAACAGCGTGGTGGAGGTCGTTGGCGGCCAAACCGTCAGTGTGACGATCGAGCCAGCAGCGGCCTCTGCAGTTGAGCTGAGCAACACCGTGACGTTCCGCCCCGGTGGGTTGAACGTCGTGAAGGTGATCACCGGCGCGGCTGCCGGACTGCAGTCCGCCATCTCTCTCGAGGTGACGTGTGACAACGGTCTCGCCGAGACCGTCGACATTCCCGCAGGGGCTGCAGCTGGCGAATACGTCGAGAGCTTCAGCGATCTGCCCGCGGGCACCGAGTGCACCGTGACGGAACTCGAGTCTGGCGCCAATAGTTCGGTCAGCGTCACAACGGAGGCTCCCGTCACCGTGACCATCGCGCCGGGTGAGATAGCGGATGCGACGCTCACGAACACGGTAGTCAGCATCGGGACGGCCGCTGGGCGACTACTCGCGGTCACGGGCGGAAATGCCTCTCTCGCAACGCTCCTCGGCGGCGCCGGATTCCTCGGCATCGGGCTACTGCTGGTGCTGACCGCACTCTGGGCAGGACGACGCAGGACGACGTAGACGCCACATCGTGAGGCCCCATGTCGCCACCGTGTGAACAGCAGCGACATGGGGCCCTCCCTTCTTCACAGAGAACCCGCCCCGTGCATCCGCCGCCGCCGGAGATCAGCCTCCCCGGCGAGACCAGCTTGCGTCTGCCACGCCAACAGCGCTCATCCGAAGCTCGCCGCCTCGGCTTCACCACCCTCGTCGACAGCAACAGCGCCCACTTCCCCGACGCCATGCGCACCGCGTTCGCCACGGCGGAGACCATGCAAGCCGACGTTCCGCAGTTCTAGCGCCGTCGCGCCCCAAGCCGAACGCTGCCGCGTGCAGCAAACCCGCGCCCCGGGCGGTAGGGCCCTCTCACGGGACCTTCGTCCCTGTCTGCCGTGAATGGCTCTCTGTACGTTCGGCTCACGGCTCGGCTGTATGACTCGGGAAAAGCTCCCGAGTTGGCGCTCGAGTTGGTCGTCGAAACCGGAAGGTCACGTCATCGCCATGAAAGCCCGCGCCGCTGCTCCTCGTTCCCGGCCCCGCCCCCGCCCACGCTGGGGACGCGGCGGCTCCCTCACGGTTGTCGCCTCCCTCGTGGCCGCCTTCTTCGTGCTCACGTCGCTGAGCCCCGCCCAAGCACGCCTTGACAACGATGTGCCTCGAAACGCGCCGCGGACGACCACAGGTACCGAGATCGTAGTCACGGGTCAAGGATCGGGCCTGACGGTCACGGGAGCTCTGCCCCCCACCGTGATCGTGCAAAACCCGACGGCGCCCTACCCCGCTGCGCCGCCCCCTGGCTATGTCGCGGAGACGGCCTTCGCCGGGGTGATCAACACCGAGTCGGTGGAAGACTTCACCTTGACCGCTGAGATGTACTGCATCAACCTTCGGGTGCCCACGTACGTCGACACGGGCTACGAGTCGGCGACCTGGGCCGAGTCCAACGTTCCCAACATCGGTTACGTCACGTACATCCTCAATAACTACCACCCGACGGTCGCCGCCCCGGCAGGACTCAACGTCAACCAGCGGGCCGCGGCCGTGCAAGCGGCGATCTGGTACTTCACGGACGGCTTCGTGCTCGGGCCGACCATGCCCCCCGCCGTGCGCGCGGCCACCGCGGCCATCATCGCGGCCGCTCAGACAAACGGTCCCGTGACGGAGCCCCCCGCCCCGGAGGTGAACATTACGCCGGAGTCCGTCGCAGCGGCAGAAGGCACCGCGGCAGGCCCCTACGTCGTCTCCGCCGCGGGCGCTACCGAAATCACCGTCAGCGTGCCGGCTGGCTACACCATGTATACGGACGCGGCGGCGACGACCCCGCTCAGTAATCCCGGCACCGTCGCCCCGGGGACGTCCATCTGGATCACCGGGCCAAGAGTGACGGGGGTGGAGACTGTCTTGAATGCGAGAGCCGCGGTGACGGTGCAGCGGGGCAACGTCTACCTCTATGACGGCAATACCACCGGGCTCACCGACGCGCAGCGACTGATCCTCGCCGACACGACCGAACTCGAGGCAGTCGCCACGGCCACCACTGAGTTCTACGCGGTCGGCGATCTCACCGTCAACAAGGCCTTCGCGGGAGGCGCCGTCGGGCAACAGGGGGCCATCCAGCTGGCGATCGACTGCGGGGAGGGCTACACCTTCACTGCAGACATCCCGGCAGGCACCAGCACGACCCAAACCTTCCCGTTCGCCGGCATACCCGCAGGCAACACCTGCACCGTGACGGAGCCCACGACGGGGGCGACGACCGCCGTCCTGGTGACGACCGACGCGCCCCAGGAGGTCGTGATGGCGGATGAAGGGGCTGTCGTGACGGTGACGAACACCGTCGAATTCGCCCCCGGGTCGCTCAACCTGTTCAAGGTCATCAGCGGCGGCGGGGCCGGAGCCCAGGACGAAATCTCGGTATCCATCAGTTGTGTCAGCGGCTTGGAGGACACCTTCGTCATTCCGGCTGGCTCTGCTGCCGGCGAGTACACCCAGTCCTACGCCGATCTCCCCGCAGGCGACGAGTGCACCGTGGCGGAGCTCGAATCAGGGGAGAACACCGTCGTCGAGGTGACGACGGATGCTCCGGTCACCGTGACCATCTCCCCGGGCGAGGCGGTCGAGGCCCGGGTGGGCAACACTGTGGAATTCCGGCCGGGCTCGCTCAACCTCAGCAAGAGCATCGGGGGCGCCGCCGCGGGATCCCAGTCCGAGATCTCCGTGAGCATCGTCTGCGACAGCGGGCTGGACGAGACCTTTGTGATCCCCGCGGGCTCGGCGGCCGGCGAGTACACCGAGACCTATGAGGAGATCCCGGCGGGATCCGTCTGCACCATCACGGAACTCGCCTCGGGCGAAAACAGCGTCGTGGAGGTGGTCGCGAGCGAGCCGCTCGTCGTGACGATCGAGCCGGCGACGGCCGCTGCCGCCGATCTGAGCAACACCGTGACATTCCGGCCGGGTGCACTGAACGTGGTCAAGGTGATCACCGGATCGGCAGCGGGCCTGCAGTCCGCAATCTCGGTCGCCGTGAGTTGCGACAACGGCCTGAGCGAGACATTCGACATCCCCGCGGGGGCTGCCGCCGGCCGCTATATGGAGACCTTCGCCGAGCTGCCCGCGGGCACGGAATGCACCGTGACGGAACTCGAGTCTGGCGCCAATAGTTCCGTCAGCGTCACAACGGAGGCTCCCGTCACCGTGACCATCGCGCCGGGTGAGATAGCGGATGCGACGCTCACGAACACGGTAGTCAGCATCGGGACGGCTGCTGGGCGACTACTCGCGGTCACGGGCGGAAATGCCTCTCTCGCAACGCTCCTCGGCAGTGCCGGATTCCTCGGCATCGGGCTACTGCTGGTGCTGACCGCACTCTGGGCAGGACGACGCAGGACGACGTAGGCGCCACATCGTGAGGCCCCATGTCGCCACCGTGTGAACAGCAGCGACATGGGGCCTCCGCTCTTCACAGCGGAACCGCCCCTCGCATCCGCCGCCGCCGCCGAGATCAGCCTCCGCGGTGAGATCCGCTTGCGTCTGCTCCGCGAAGAGCGCGCCTTCGGAACGCGCGGCCTCGGCTTCGCTACCCTCATCGACAGCAGCAATGCCCACCTGCGCGACGCCATGCGCACCGCCTTCGCCACCCCCGAAGCCGTGCAAGCCGACGCGCCCCAGCTCTGTCGAAAGGCGACCGTGAGCGCAGTACTCCCCCTCCGCGGCCAGGCTGCCCTCATCACGGGCGCCTCCCGACGGCGCGGCATCGGCTATGCCGTCGCCGTCAAGCTCGCGTCACTCGGCGCCAGCATCGTCATCCACCACCACCGCCAACACGACCTCACCCAGCCGTGGGGCGGTGACGACCTCGACGCCGTGCGCGAGGGCATCCGCGCCCACCTCAGCCCGGGCGCGCAGTTCACCGACGTCGCCGCCGACCTCAGCGCGGCCGACTCGATCGGCACCGTCATCGACGCGGGCGAGGCGCTCACAGGCGCCCTCGACATCCTCGTCTGTAACCACGCGAAGAGCGGCGACGACGGCAGCATCCTCGACATGAGCCCAGAGCGCCTCGACGCCCATTGGGACGTCAACGCACGCGCCACACTCCTCCTCACCGCGGAGTTCGCCAGGCGCAAGACACCCGACACCGGGGAAACACGGCGGCCGGGCGAACGCATTGTGGGCGCGAAGCCCTACGCGGCGCCGCGCGGCCACGTGTTCTGGATGACCTCCGGCCAACTCCACGGGCCCATGCGCGGCGAAGTCGCCTACGCCACCAGCAAAGCCGCCCTCGCCGGAATCACCCCCACGGTCGCCGCCGAACTGCTCGAACTCGGCATCATCCTCAACACGATCAACCCCGGGCCGGTGAACACCGGGTACATGGACCCCGAGACGACAGACCGACCCCTCGACGGCCTCAACGACTGGGTCGCGTCGACCCCTTTCGGACGCGTCGGGAGGCCCCAGGATCCCGCCGAGCTCATCGGCTGGCTGGCGACATCCGCCGGCAGCTGGGTGGTCGGGCAGGTGCTCACGAGTGACGGTGGCTTCAGCCTCGGCTGAGTCCTCCCCTCACCGTCGAGGCGCGTCCGCCACCAGCATCATGCGGGCGATGCCACCAAACAGGGCCGCCAGCAGCACCAGTATCCCGGCCACAATGACCGGACCCGCAGACCAGCCGAGCATCGACGCGACCGCCCCGCCAAAGATCACACTGCACCCGAACGCGGTCCACACCGTCATGCGCGCGCCCTCCCGATACAGGCGTTGCGCATTCTCCTCCGTCACCGGCACCGGATAGTTGAACACCCGCGGAAACCGCGACAGCGCCACCAGGCCCGCGCTCATCGCCAACCACACGCCGGCCAACACGAGCACATTCCAGCGCGGGCCCCACGCATCCGCCTCACCCGTGAAGCCGAAATGCGTCGGCACCACCTCCGGCAAGGAGCCATACACGGCGAGCAGCACGGCAGCCCCCACCGCAGGCATTCCCACCGAAAGCCACCGCAGCGCCCTCGTCACTGGCCCCGACACGAACTCCGCCGGTGGGCGCTCGCGAGGCCAGCCCGCAGGACGCCGCCGACCGCGATCCCGTCCCGCGCCGAGCCGTGCCCACCCATGCCGACCGCCCTCCTTCGCCACGTTCGACCCTATGTCGAATGCGGCACGCCCGCAGATTCCGACACCCGCAGACTCTGGCAGAGCCGTCGCTGCCGCCATAAGCTCGTTCACCCGACGAAAGGGCTGCTGATGCGCACAGTCATGTATTCAATGGGCATGTCCCTCGACGGCTACATCGTCGGCCCAGATGGCGGGATCGACTGGTCGGTGCCGAGTGACGAAGTCTTCCAGCACTCCATCGACGAGATCAAAGGCGTCGACGTGCACCTTATGGGGCGACGACTCTACGAGACGATGCTCTACTGGGAGCAGCCCGAGCGGCAGGCCTCGTTCACCGCCGCCGAACACGAATGGGCGAGCCTGTGGAATCCGTTGCCGAAGGTCGTGTTCTCCAGGACCCTCGCCACCGTTGAGGGCAACGCCCGGCTCGCCACTGATGGCCTGGCCCAGGAGATCGAGCGACTCCGCAACGAACCCGGTGATGGCGACATCGGGATCGGCGGCGCCACCCTCGCCACCCAAGCTGCGAACCTCGGGCTCATCGACGAGTACCGCATCATGATCCATCCTGTGCTCGTCGGCGGAGGCATCCCGCTGTTCGCCAACGACCGGAGACAGGTCGACCTCGATCTCCTCGACTCCCGCCGTTTCGACTCCGGCGTCATGTTCCTGCACTACCGCGTGAACAGTTCTTCATAGATCCCGCACGCTCACCGAGTGGCCAGACTTTCGGCCAAGGGAGACCGGATAGCCGAAAGTTTGGCCAGTCACCGTCTTTGGACATGGCGGATGCAGGGGCGTAACCGCCACTTTCGTCAGCCGATTCGCGATCGCGCGCCATTGCGGGCGACCCTAGCGATCAGTCGGCGACAGCCCTAACGCCAGCCGAGTCCCGGCGCCACGTGCGTCACGACCGAGTCGAGGAGTCGCGCATTGAACTCGACGCCCAACTGGTTGGGGACGGTGATGAGCAGGGTGTCGGCGTCGGCGACGGCCGCGTCATCCGCGAGCTGTTCGATGAGCTCGTCTGGCTCACCGATGTAACTGCGCCCGAAGGTCGCCTGCAGCCCGTCGATGACGCCGACCTGGTCGCGCGCCTCAGCCTGGGCGCGGAGTCCGAAGTAGTGGCGGTCTTCCTCAGTGACGAGCGGGATGATGCTGCGGCTCACCGAGACGCGCGGCTCGCGCTCATGCCCCGCCCCAGCCCACGCTGAGCGGTAGGCGGCGATCTGCTCCGCCTGGAGGTCACCGAGGGATGCCGCCTCCCCGAAGACGAGCGTCGAGCTCATGAGATTCATGCCCTGCTCGGCCGCCCACACGGCGGTGTCGAGGCCACCGGAACCCCACCAGATGCGGTCGGGCAGCCCCGGCGACAGGGGGTCGATCGCGAGCGGGCGCGAGACGCCCGTCATGGCCGGGTCGGACATGACGACACCCTCGCCGCGAATCGCGGCAAGGAAGAGCGCGGCCTTGTCGCGCGGCATCCCGTCGTCGGGGTAGCCGAAGGCGCGCCACCCGTGCTGGGCGGGTTCGGGTGAGCCACGGCTGATGCCGAGCTGCAGCCGGCCGTCGCTGATGAGGTCGGTGATGGCCGCCTCCTCCGCGAAGTAGAGCGGATTCTCATAGCGCATGTCGATGACGCCCGTGCCGAGTTCGATGCGGGAGGTGCGTGCCGCCATCGCGGCGAGCAGCGGCATGGGCGATGCGTGCTGCGGGGCAAAGTGGTGCACGCGCACGAAGGCGCCATCCGCACCCACTTCCTCGGCGGCGACCGCGAGCTCGACGGCCTGCTGGTAGGCATCCCGTGCCGTGCGCACGAGCGAGCCTGGCACGTCCTGGTAGTGGCCGAAGGAGAGGAACCCGATGCGCTTCACACCGGATGCAACAGCCGCGGGCCGCTCGAATTCCTAGAGCAGGCGGAAGGGCTTTTTGGCCGACTCGAGTTCGCCCAGCCGCACCTGCAGGTGGTAGGTCACGTCGCCTGCTGGCACGGGCTGCGTACTCGCGTCACAGGGCAGCGAACGCGTGCGGTCCCAGGAGAGTGCTGTGGTCGACTGGGGCTCGTTGGGGGCGAGGGTCACCATGATCGCCTCCGACTCGGCCTGGCAATCGCTCGAGGTCCAGTAGGCCTCGGCGCCACTGCCAACCTCGAAGACCTGCTTGCTGGGCGTCACGTCGAGGATGCACGGCACGGTGCCGATGTTGGTCAGGCGCATCGTCAACTGCGGCAGCTCGCCGCCCGCGTATGCGTCCTTGTCGGTGAGCGCCTCAATCGTGAGGTTCTGCGTCTTGCAGGTTCCGTCGTCCGCGGTCTCATCCTCCGCGTTGGCGACGTCGCGTTCGTCGGATGCGTCGGCCTCGGTCTCCTGCGAGGAGCTGGAGGTCTCGTCCTCGCTCGAGGGGGTGCTGGCATCCGCCCCCGGCCGCACGACGATCAACACGATGACGACGATGACCGCGACAAGGCCGAGCAGCACCATGAGGCGCCGCCGCCAGTACACCTGCGGTGGCTGCGGCCCAACCGGATTCCGGAGCGTCGACATGCGACCAGCGTAACTAGAGGGTCTTCAGCATCCGGGTATTGCCGAGCGTGTTGGGCTTCACACGCGAAAGGTCGAGGAACTCGGCGACACCCTCATCGGGCGAACGGAGCAGTTCCGCGTAGAGCTCGGGGTCGATCGGCTGCTCCCCCATCGGCTCGAAACCGTGCCGTCCGAAGAAGTCGACCTCGAAGGTCAGGCAGAAGAGCCGACTGAGCCCGAGCTCCCGTGCCTGCTCCTCGAGCGAGTCGAGGATGGCGTGCCCGACACCACGGCCCAGCCACTCGGATGCCACTGCCAGGGTACGCACCTCGCCGAGGTCTTCCCACATCACGTGGAGAGCGCCGCATCCGATGACCCGCTCGTCGGCGTCGACCGCGACGCGGAACTCCTGCAGGCTCTCGAACAGCACGACAAGCTCCTTGCCGAGCAGGATGCGCTGGTGCACGAGCGGCTCAACGAGCTTCTGGATCTGCCGCACGTCACTCGTATGGGCGGGGCGCACGGTGAATGCGGGGGCGGCGGAGGTCACGTTTCGATGCTACTGCGGCTGCGGGGCGCCTTCTCGCGCACCGGCTGCGGTTTCTGATACTGAATCGCGGCGACGCGCCGTTCGGCGGCGTCGCCACACCGGGGGCCCGTGCAGAAGTGCCTCAACAGCCGCGCGAGGCGAAGCCAGAATGCAAGAAGCCCGCCCCGCGGGATGCAGGACGGGCTTCTTGAGGAGCGCGAGCTAGCTGATGATGGTGCCCTCAATCGCGCCGGCGGTGGCCGCCTCGACGGGCTCGCGGCCCGGCTGGCGCGTCGTCGTGAAGACGTAGCCGCCATCGACGTAGTCGACGTGCACGTGGTCCCCGGCGTTGAGCTCACCCTGGAGGATGCGCTCGCTCAGCCGGTCCTCGATCTCGGACTGCATCGCGCGACGCAGCGGACGCGCACCGAGCGTCGGGTCGAAGCCGACCTTGATGAGCTGGGCCTTCGCCGCGGGCGTGAGCTCGACGGTCATGTCGCGGTCGAGCATCCGCTCGCCGAGGCGCTTCACGAAGAGGTCGACGATCTGCAGGAGCTCGTCCTGGTTGAGCTGCGGGAAGACGATGGTCTCATCGACACGGTTGAGGAACTCCGGCTTGAAGTTCTTCTTCAGCTCCTCCACGACCTTCGCCTTCATTCCGGCGTAGTCCTGGGCGGCGTCACCCTCGATCGTGAAGCCCACGGGGCCACCCGTGATGTCCTTCGTGCCGAGGTTGGTCGTCATGATGATGACCGTGTTCTTGAAGTCGACCACGCGGCCCTGGCCATCCGTCAGGCGCCCCTCTTCGAGGATCTGGAGGAGCGAGTTGAAGATGTCGGGGTGCGCTTTCTCGATCTCGTCGAAGAGCACGACGGAGAACGGCTTGCGGCGCACCTTCTCGGTGAGCTGGCCGCCCTCCTCGAAGCCCACGAAGCCGGGAGGGGCACCGAAGAGGCGAGAGACGGTGTGCTTCTCGCCGTACTCCGACATGTCGAGCGAGATGAGTGCGTCTTCGTCGTCGAACAGGAACTCGGCGAGCGCCTTGGCAAGCTCCGTCTTTCCGACACCCGTGGGGCCGGCGAAGATGAAGGAACCAGAGGGACGCTTCGGGTCCTTGAGCCCGGCACGCGTACGACGGATCGTCTTGGAGAGGGCCGAGATAGCCTGCTCCTGGCCGATGACGCGCTGGTGCAGCGCCTTCTCCATGAAGACGAGACGCGCGGTCTCCTCCTCCGTGAGCTTGAAGACGGGGATGCCGGTCGCCGCGGCGAGAACCTCGGCGATGATGCCCTCGTCGACGATTCCGGTCGAGCCGGCCTCGCCGCTCTTCCACTGCTTCTCAAGACGCAGACGCTCACCGAGGAGCTTCTTCTCCTCGTCGCGCAGCGATGCGGCCTTCTCGAAGTCCTGGTCCTCGATCGCGGCTTCCTTGCGCTTGCGCACATCGGCGATCTTGTCGTCGAACTCGCGCAGCTCGGGCGGCGACGAGAGGATCGAGAGACGCAGGCGGGCGCCGGCCTCGTCAATCAGGTCGATGGCCTTGTCGGGGAGGAAGCGGTCTTGCACGTAGCGGTCGGCGAGGTTCGCCGCGGAGACGAGCGCGCCATCCGTGATCGACACCTTGTGGAACGACTCGTACTTGTCGCGGAGCCCCTTGAGGATGTTGATCGTGTGGGGCAGGTTCGGCTCCTCGACCCGCACGGGCTGGAAGCGGCGCTCGAGCGCGGCATCCTTCTCGAAGTGCTTGCGGTACTCGTCGAGCGTCGTGGCGCCGATGGTCTGCAGCTCGCCGCGGGCGAGGAGGGGCTTCAGGATGCTCGCGGCGTCGATTGCACCCTCGGCAGCGCCTGCACCGACGAGCGTGTGGATCTCGTCGATGAAGGTGATGATGTCGCCGCGCGTGCGGATCTCCTTGGTGACCTTCTTGAGGCGCTCCTCGAAGTCACCGCGGTAGCGGCTGCCCGCAATGAGCGAGCCGAGGTCGAGCGTGTAGAGCTGCTTGTCCTTCAGCGTCTCGGGCACGTCGCCGCGCACGATGGCCTGGGCGAGGCCCTCGACGACGGCGGTCTTGCCGACGCCGGGCTCACCGATCAGCACGGGGTTGTTCTTGGAGCGGCGGGAGAGGATCTGCATGACCCGCTCCATCTCCTTCTCGCGCCCGATGACTGGGTCGAGCTTGCCGTCGCGCGCAGCCTGCGTGAGGTTGCGCCCGAACTGGTCGAGGATCTGCGAGCCGCCCTGCGCTGCCGGCTGGTCGTTGCCGCCGACCTGCACCTGCTCCTTGCCCTGGTAGCCGGAGAGGAGCTGGATGACCTGCTGGCGCACCTTGTTGAGGTCGGCGCCGAGCTTGACGAGCACCTGCGCGGCGACACCCTCGCCCTCACGGATGAGGCCGAGGAGGATGTGCTCCGTGCCGATGTAGTTGTGGCCGAGCTGGAGCGCCTCGCGCAGCGAGAGCTCAAGCACCTTCTTGGCGCGCGGCGTGAAGGGGATGTGGCCGGTCGGCTGCTGCTGGCCCTGGCCGATGATGTCCTGCACCTGCTCGCGCACGGAGTCGAGCGAGATGTCGAGCGACTCGAGGGCCTTGGCGGCGACGCCTTCACCCTCGTGGATGAGGCCGAGCAGGATGTGCTCGGTGCCGATGTAGTTGTGGTTGAGCATCTTGGCCTCTTCCTGGGCCAGGACGACAACGCGACGAGCACGGTCGGTAAATCTCTCGAACATTCTCTAACTCCTCTGGCATCGGGGCAGGTGTGGATGCCGGTACATCGAGGGTAACGAGCCAACCCCGTGGATACTGCCCGTGTTCGCCCTGGGCGTGACGCGGTTTTGCGGAGCACGACGCTTGCGTTACATATCGATATTCGTTAGGTTATCGATATTCATTGGCATCGATAATCGATATGGAACGATAATGACGGCGACCCCGGTACTACACATCAGAAAGGGACGAGGCCTCGAGAAGGTCGTCCTCGGATTCATCACGGGAGGAGCGGCTGCCATCGCGGTAACCGAGGCCGTCTTCTTAGTACGGCGGAGAATTGTGAGTCTGGCAGATGGCTCCACGACCACCGTCTCGGGGATGACCCTGGTCGATACGCCCGCCACCGGTGTCGTCGACGCATCCCCCCTCATTACCTCTGCCGAGTACGAGAGCGTCAGCATCACGGTCGAGTCGATCCCCGTCGAGGCACGGGGCTTCCTGATCGCGGCGGCGATCCTGAGCTCGCTCCTAGTGATCGGCATCTGTGCCGTCGTCGCGTGGTTGTGCGTGCGGGTGTTCGTCGGCCGACCATTCGTGCGCTCCGCAACGTGGGGCATCGGGGTGGCGTCGATTCTCGTCATACTCGCGGGCCTCGGAACCCCCTTTCTCACGGGCCTGGCGCACGCGGAGATCGTGGAGAGCCTGAACCTCGAGGAGGCGGGGCTGCCCCTCTTCATGGTCGACATCGACATGGCGCCCCTCGGCTGGGGCCTCGCCCTCGCCGTCGTGGCGGGCGCATTCGAAATCGGACAGCGCATGCAGCGCGACACGGAAGGACTCATCTGATGAGCAAGAGTTTCTGGACCCGCGAGAGCACCGACCTCTGGACCACCATCGCGGCTGGGGCGATCGCGGCCGTCATTGTCATCGTTGTCACCGTGCTGCGGATGCTCGACCTCTTCAGCGTCGATGGCATCGCGGCACGGGTGCCGATTCCGGATGGCCTCGGTGCGGAGTTGCCGCTGGGCGGCAACCCCGTCGAATCCGTCGTCTTCGAGGCGCAGATCACGTCGCAGGACCTCGCCCGCGCGACTGTCGATTCCCTCGCGGCGGCGATCATAATCCCCGCGCTCGCCTACCTCGCGGTCATCGGCTGCGCGATCGCGTTCTGCATCAACCTCATGCGGGGCCGGTCGTTCACCCGCGGCAACACCCGTCTCGTCTTCGCGACCGCGTTGATCGTGCTGTTGGGCGCCCTGTTCACCCAGTGGGCGACCATCATGGGAGCAAACGGCACCTATGCCGCCCTGGGAGCGGAGTTCGATGGGCAGTCCGCCGTCATGGACGACTTCTGGCCGGCGTACCTCGCCGCGATGGGGATCGCTGCGGTGGCCATCGCGTTCCGCCGGGGCGAGCGCCTGCAGCGCGACACGGAAGGCCTCGTCTGATGGCCCCCGCCGAAGACGAAGAGACAGGCATCCACTGCAGGCTTGATGAGCTGCTCGAGCAGAGGGGGATGACGCTGACGCGGCTGAGTGAACTCGTCGGCGTGAGCGTCGTGAACCTCTCGGTGCTGAAGAACGACAGGGCACGCGCCATCCGCTTCTCGACCCTCACCGCCATCTGCCGGGCCCTCGACTGCACGGTCGGTGACTTGCTCGTCGTCGACCCCTGACCGGCGCGTGCCCGCCGGGGTAACGTCGAATGGGCACGGCATCCGACGATGGGAGCGGCGATATGCCCGACGACGACGTGAACAGCCAGGGAGGCGACGACCTCGACGCCACCAAACCACTGCCGAAGGCTGAGCAGGCGGGAGAACCGGGCACTGAGGTCTACGGCGCACCGGATGACGGCGGGGCGCGCGAGATCGGCACGCCGGCAGCAACTCCGGCCGACGATGCGGCCGAGACGACTCGGCTCGAGGCCATCGAGAACGGTGGGGGCGGCCACAACGCCCCACTGTCGGGCGGAGCAACGGCCCCCGTTGCGTCACACGTGCCCATCGCGACCGCTTCTGCCGCGACAGGTGGCGGCGGCGGGCTTCCCCCGACCCCGCCAGGCGGCGACGACCGGCGCGGCTTCCCGTGGCCGTGGATCATTGTCGGCATCGTGCTGCTCGCCCTCATCGCGATCGGCGTCGCCTTCGCATTCGCCAACAGCGGGGCGGATGACTCGGAGCCCTCACACTCGCCCAAGCCGCGGCCCAGTGTCTCCGTGACACCACCGCCGTCGCCCAGTGTCGACGAGGAGCCGGGCGAAGCACCCGTCGAGACTCCCACCGAGGCGCCGGTCGAACCGGCACCGCCGGCACCGCCGGCACCGCCGGCACCGCCGGCACCCGAGCCGGAGCCAGCCCCATCCACCCCGGCGCCGACTCCTACGGACCCGACACCGACGGACACCCCGGCGCCGGCACCCACAGAGACGCCGGAGGCTCCCGCGACATAGGCTCCTGTCATGTCCGACCTCGACGAACGCCCCACGGAACTGCTCTGCGTCTCAGTCCCCGGCGGCGACGGCACGATCGAACTGTTGGAGCCACGCGACGTTCCCCTCGGCGGACCGCGGGCCATGACGGTGCGCCGCACGCTCCCCCAGCGAGGACGTTCGCTTATCGGCGCGTGGTGCTTCCTCGACCACTACGGCCCCGACGATGTCAACGAGAGCGGCGGGATGGTCGTGCCACCGCATCCGCACACGGGACTCCAGACCGTGAGCTGGCTCTTCGCGGGCGAGATCGAGCATCGCGACTCCAGCGGCGGCCGCGCGACAGTGCGACCCGGTGAGCTCAACCTCATGACGGCGGGTCGGGGCATCCAGCACTCAGAGGTCTCGCTCGGGGCGCGACCCTCAGCGCCGAACCCGACGGATGCCTCGGTCGACACCGGCAACGTCGGCGGCCAGACGACGGGCGGCGGGGCATCCGGAAGCAACGTGCTCCACGGCGTGCAGCTGTGGACCGCGCTGCCCGACCCGCACCGTCACACCGAACCGTTCTTCGAGCACACCGTGCCGCCCGTCGTCGAGCACGAGGGCGCCCAGGTGAGCGTCTTCATCGGCAGCCTGCTGGGACAGGTCTCGGATGCCACAGCCTTCAGCCCGCTCGTCGGCGCGCAGATCGACCTGCCGCCCGACACCGAGATCCTCGTGCCGGTCGACCCCGCGTTCGAGCACGGGGTGCTGCTCGACACGGGCGCCGTCACGGTCGATGATGTCGCGATCGAGCCGGACCACCTCGCCTACCGGTCCCCCGGCGCGTCGGTGATCGCACTCGCATCCGGTAACGCGGGCGCGCGCCTCATCCTGATCGGTGGCGAACCGCTCGGCGAGGAGATCGTCATGTGGTGGAACTTCATCGGCCGCACGCACGAGGAGGTCGTCGCCTACCGCGAGGAATGGCAGCGCGACGTCATCGGGGGCGCGAATGCCGAAGGGCGCTTCGGGAACACCGTCTACGACGGACCGTCGCTGCCAGCCCCACCGATGCCGACCGTGCGGCTGCGCTCGCGCGGCTGAACCGCTACTGCCGCGCGCCGAGCGGTGTGACGGCGTAGTTGACGATGGTGCCGGATGTCTCGGGCGTCACCGTCACGAGCACGTTGAGCCCTGCACCCGTGAACGCGCCCAGGCTGCGCTCCCCTGTCTCGGTCGCGAAGGAGGCCGTGAAGCCGGCGCCAACGAGTCGCTCGCGTGCCTGAGCGAAAGCGTCGGCGACCGTCGCTTCCGTCTGCACCCCGACGATCCAGTTGCCCTCACCCTGCACCGTCGCGCTGCCGGCGTGCACGACCGTGCCGTCGATGAGCTGGACCCCCGCGGGAAAGTCGGCGGGCAGCTCGTTGCTCGCCTCGACATCGACACCCGTGACACCCTCGAAGGCGCCCTCAAGGTTGCCCTCGATGCTCTCCCTTGCGCTCTCGATCGCCCCGTCGACGCTCTGCTGCACGGTCGACTCGATGAGCGAGCATCCGGCGAGGAGGACGGCCGCGAGCACTGCTGCCAGCGCGGCAGAGAGTGGCCTGCGCACGGTCAGTCCTTGACGGGAAGCCCGAGCTTGGCGCGCTCCTCGGCCTCGATCGTGGCGTAGACCTTCCGCTCCGTGCGGTCGGCGCGCAGGATCGAGCGGATCACGAACCAGAAGACGAGACCCAGCAGGATGGTCGGCGTCACCGAGAAGACGGCGTTCGCCCAGAAGTTCTCAAGCACGGCGACAGTCTACGTTGCGGATGCTTGGAGTCACCCGCCGAGGATGCCGACGAGGCCGGTGATGACGAAGTAGATGCCGACGATGCCGATGATGAACCAGAGGCCGACGCGCGCCGGCGGCACCTTCTTGTGTGGCTTCTTGGGTTCGGACATCACGTCACCGGCTCACTTCACGAGGGGGAACAGGATCGTTTCGCGGATGCCGAGCCCCGTGATGACCATGAGCAGGCGGTCGATGCCCATGCCCATTCCGCCCGACGGCGGCATGCCGTGCTCGAGCGCCCGCAGGAACTCCTCGTCGAGGCGCATCGCCTCGGGGTCGCCGCGGCCGGCGAGCTTCGCCTGCTCGACGAAACGCTCGCGCTGGATGACGGGGTCGACGAGCTCCGAGTAGCCGGTCGCGAGCTCGAAGCCGCGGATGTAGAGGTCCCACTTCTCGACGACGCCCTCGATCGAGCGGTGGTCGCGCACGAGGGGTGAGGTGTCGACGGGAAAGTCCATGACGAAGGTCGGCCGCGTGAGCCCACCCTTGACGTAGTGCTCCCAGAGTTCCTCGACGAGCTTGCCGTGCGTGGGGTGGTCGACCTCGATCTCGAGCGTGGCGGCGTGGGCGGCGAGCTCCTCGACTGGCGTCTGGGGCGTGACCGAGAGTCCGGATGCCTCGTTGAGCGAGTCATACATCGAGACGCGGTCCCACTCACCGCCGAGGTCATACTCGGTGCCGTCGGCCCAGGTGACGACGTGCCCGCCGGCGACGGCGAGCGCAGCATCCTGGATCAGCTGCTGCGTGAGGTCCGCCATCTGGTGGTAGTCACCGTAGGCCTGGTAGGCCTCCAGCATCGCGAACTCGGGGCTGTGGGTGGAGTCGGCGCCCTCGTTGCGGAAGTTGCGGTTGATCTCGAAGACCCGCTCGAGGCCCCCAACGACGGCGCGCTTGAGGAACAGCTCGGGCGCGATGCGCAGGTACAGCTCGGTGTCGAAGGCGTTCGAGTGGGTGACGAAGGGACGAGCGGATGCCCCACCGTGCTGCGTCTGCAGCATGGGCGTCTCGACCTCGAGGTAGCCGTGGCCCTTGAAGGTCTCGCGAAGCGAGGCGTTGACGGTTGCGCGGGCGACGACCGTCTTGCGGGCCTGCTCGCGAACGATGAGGTCGAGGTAGCGCTGGCGCACGCGCGTCTCCTCGTTGAGTTCGCTGTGCATGTTCGGGAGGGGGCGCACGGCCTTGGCGGCGACCTTCCACTCCTCGACCATGATGCTGAGCTCGCCGCGGCGGCTCGAGATGACCTCGCCCGAGACGAAGAGGTGGTCGCCGAGGTCGACGAGTTCCTTCCAGAGAGCGAGCGAATCCTCGCCCACGGATGCGAGCGACACCATGGCCTGAATGCGCGAGCCGTCGCCCGCCTGCAGCGATGCGAAGCAGAGCTTGCCGGTGTTGCGGAGGTGCACGATGCGGCCCGCGAGCCCGACCTTCTCGCCCGTCTGTGCGTCGGGCTCCAGGTCGGGGAACTGCGCCCGCACGGCCGGGATCGTCGTCGTGATGGGGAGGGCGACCGGGTACGCCTCGACGCCCGTCTCGATGAGCCGCTCGCGCTTGGCGAGACGCACCTGGGTCTGCTCGGAGGCCTCGCGTTCGAGTTCCTCGTGGGTCAGGGCAGGTGCAGTCGTCTCAGTCACGCATCAAGCTTACGGCGTGCCCGCGAGCCGGGCGGCGGCGGGGCTCGACTTGCATCAGGATACCCCCGGGGGTATCTTTGGCAGCATGTCACAGCAGAGAATCGTCATCGTCGGGGGCGTCGCCGGCGGAATGAGCTGCGCCGCCCGAGCCCGCCGCCTCGACGAGAACGCCGAGATCGTCGTGCTCGAACGCGGCGACGAGGTGTCGTTCGCGAACTGCGGCCTCCCCTACTACGTGGGCGGCGAGATCGAGAGTCGCGATGCCCTCCTCGTGCAGACCCCGGAGAGCCTGCGCGCGGCGCTTGGCCTCGACGTGCGCGTGCGCCATGACGTCATCGCCCTCGACACGGAGGCACGCCAGGTCACCGTCCGCACCGCCGAGGGCACCAGCACGATCGACTACGACGCCCTCGTGCTCTCTCCCGGCGCCCGCGCCGTGCGTCCGCCACTGCCGGGGCTCGATTCCCCCCGCGTGCGCACCCTCCGCACGGTCGGCGACGCCATCAGTCTCCGCGAGCGCGTCGAGGCAGGCGCGAAGCGTGCCGTCGTACTGGGCGCCGGATTCATCGGGGTGGAAGCCGCCGAAGCGCTGCGCATGCAGGGCCTTGAGGTCGACGTCATCGAACTCGCCCCGCACATCCTGCCGCCGCTCGAGGCGGAACTCGCCTCGCTCATCCGTGACGAGATGGCCAGGGGCGGAATCACCGTGCGCGAGGGAGTCGGCGCCGAGAGCGTCGAACCCGGCGACGCCCACGACACCGTCGTGCTGAGCGACGGTGCCCGCATCCCCGCCGACATCATCGTGCTCTCCGTCGGCGTGCGCCCCGACACCGAAGCGTTCGAGGCAGCCGGCCTCGAGGTCGAGCGGGGCGCGATCGTCGTCGACGAGCACGGTCGCACCTCCGCGCCCGGAGTGTGGGCCGTCGGAGACGCCGTCGTCAGCACCGACGCCGTCACGGGCATCCGTCGCCCCGTCGCCCTCGCGGGCCCGGCCAATCGCGCCGGACGCCTCGTCGCCGACGACATCCTGCGGCCAGGCGCCGCGCGCCCCATCCCCGCGCCGCTCGGCACGGCCATCGTGCGCATGGGCGAACTCACCGCCGCCATGACGGGCGCCAACCGCTCCTCGCTTGAGCAGGCCGGCATCGAGTTCGAGACGCTGCACCTGCACCCCAACCAGCACGCCGGCTACTTCCCCGGCGCCCAGCAGGTGCACCTCATCGTGCACTTCGCCCCCGGCGACGGACGACTGCTCGGCGCCCAGGCCGTTGGCGCCGACGGAGTCGACAAGCGCATCGATGTGCTCGCGACCGCGCTCCGGGCAGGAATGGCGGTCGACGACCTCATCGACCTCGACCTGTCATACTCGCCCCCCTACGGGCAGGCAAAAGACCCCGTGAATCTTGCGGGCATGGCGGGCGAGAACCTCCTCAACGGCACCCTGTCGCTCTGGCATGCCGCGGAGCTTGAGTCGGTGACATCCGAGGCCCTCGTGCTCGACGTGCGTTCCCGCGCGGAGTTCGCGAGCGGCCACATCCCCGGCTCGCTCAACACCCCCCACACCGAACTGCGCGATCGGATGCAGGAGGTGCGAGACGCTGCCGCCGGCCGGCCCGTGCGCGCCCTGTGTGCCTCCGGCGTGCGCTCCAACATCGCGCACCGCCAGCTCGTGCAGGCCGGGCTCGACTCCGCCACCCTCTCGGGCGGCATCCTCACCCTCAAGGCGGCGCTGCCTCACGGCGGCCGCGACATCCTCACGACGCAAGGAGCCGAATCATGACGAGCCAGCAGGCGATCGATGCCGCCACAGCGCAGAAGAAGATCGTGAACCGCCTCAAGCGAGCGCAGGGTCAGCTCGGTGCGCTCATCGTCGCGATGGAAGACGGAGCGCCCTGCAAAGACGTCGTGACGCAGCTCGCCGCGGTCTCGAGCGCCCTCGACCGTGCCGGATTCGCGATCGTCTCGTCAGCGCTGCGCGAATGCCTGAGCCCCGACAGCCACGAAGACGACGACCGCAAGATGACCCCCGAAGAGCTCGAGAAGCTCTTCTTGATGCTCGCCTGAGCAGCACCACACGAAGGAGAAGCAACACAATGTGTTCAGCAGTCACCTGCCGCCGATGCGGAAAGACCACGTGGGCCGGCTGCGGCCAGCACGTGGACCAGGTCATGCGAAACGTCCCACGGGCGCAGCAGTGCCAGGGTCACGAGAACGAGCCCTCGACGGGATTCTTCGCGCGCATCTTCGGACGCTAGGCCCCGTCAGCAGCTGGGCGGCTCGCCGAACGTGACCGCCCGGTTGTCGATGAGCCGGGTCGTGCCGAAGCGTGCCGCAACGATCGCGAGCGCCTCACCGCGGAACTCGTCGGGCACGGGGGTGAAGGTCTCCGGGTTCACGATATCCAGGTAGTCGACGGACGCGTGCGGCTCCGCCTCGAGCACCTCGAGACCCGCGGCGATCGCCGTCGAAGCCCTCCCCCCGCGGAACCCTGCGGCGACATCGGCCACGGCGGCGAGCGCCCCCGAGAGCGACAGGGCGGCCGCGGCATCCGTCTGCGACAGGTACTGGTTGCGGCTCGAGAGGGCGAGCCCGCCCTCCTCACGCACGATCGGCGCGACGTCGATGCGTACGGGCAGGTCGAGGTCGTCGACCATCTGCTTGACGAGGAAGACCTGCTGCGCGTCTTTCTGACCGAAGACCGCGACGTCGGGCTGCACGATGTTGAAGAGCTTCGCGACGACCGTCAGGGTGCCGTCGAAGTGCCCTGGCCGCACGGCACCCTCGAAGCGCGACGCGACCGGCCCCGCCTTGACGCGAGTGGCAGTCGGCCCGTGCGGGTACATCTCCTCGACGGTGGGGGCGAAGACGAGGGCGTCCCCGAGCGGCTCAAGCTTCGCGATATCCGCGTCGAGCGTGCGCGGGTACTTGCCGAAGTCCTCGCCCTCGGCAAACTGCAGCGGGTTGACGAAGATCGACACCACCACGAAGTCGCCGAGGGATGCCGCGCGCTCAACGAGCGACAGATGACCCGAGTGCAGCGCGCCCATCGTCGGTACGAAGGCGACCGTGCGGCCCGCGGCGCGGGCGGATGCGACACGCTCGCGCACCTGCGCGATGTGATGCACGACGTCGATGGTCATTCCTCGTCTCCGTTCCTCGGGGTGGGGTCGTCAGTGTCAAGGTCGTTGAGCGTGTTGTACCTGTCACGGGCCCGGTCACTGTTGACGCTGCGGTCGACCTCGTCGGCCAGCATGTCGCGGTGGGCGAGTTCCTCACTCGCGAGCGCATTCTCGACGGCGGAGCGCACGAGCGGCGTCAGCACGGCGCCGGGGACCTCGACGCCGATCTCGCCGAGGATGCGCATCGCCTGGCCGATGATGGCGGTCGAGAAGGTCGTCGCCGTTGCCAGGGCCTCCGCGTAGGCAGCACGACTGCCCTCAGGGATCACGACGGGCTCGGCGCCCATCTCCACGACGAGCGCCTGCCCGATGGGCAGCACGGGAGCGGGCGCCGTGACAGCGCAGAATGCCTCGCGCAGACGATAGAGGTCGATGCTCGTGCCCGTGAAGGCGAGCGCCGGATGCACCGCGAGGGGAATCGCGCCAGCCTGCATCGCAGGCGCCAGCACCGAGGTGCCGAAGCCGGGCGCCGTGTGCAGCACGAGCTGGCCCGGCTGCCACGTGCCCGTCGCGGCGAGGCCAGCGACGAGGCCCTCGAGTTCGGAGTCCGGCACCGCGAGGATCACGAGCTCGCTGCGCTCGACAACCGTCGGCACGTCGAGGATGGGCACGCCAGGCAGCATCGCCTCGGCACGGTCGAAGCTATCGTTCGACACGGCCGTGATGCCCGTGATGGCGTGGCCGGCCGCGGCGAGGGCCGCCCCCAGGACAGGCCCGACGCGGCCCGCGCCGATGATGCCGACGCCGAGGCGACCAGCGCGCTCCGAAACACTCACTCGCGGAGATCCTGCTCGGGTCGAGGAGCAGCCGGCGCAGCGGGAGGAACGGATGCCTCGGGCTCAGCCGCCTCCGTCACGAGCACCTCGGGCGCCCCGAGCTCGTCGCTCGCCTCGGCCCACCGGTGCGAGCGGTCGCGAGCCGCGGCATCCACAAGTCGGTGGCTCGTGTCGGCGAAGAACTCCATCGCCTTGTCGACGTCGATGGCGCCGAGGCTTGCCGTGATGGGGCCCATCACGGTGTGGAGGTGAACGGTCGCGAGCCTCGCCATGCGCCCGACCGGCCCCTGCTGGATCGCGGCGCTCTGCACGCGCGGCGCAGGCACGATCACGAGTTCGCGCCAGATCGCGCCGCGGCGCAGAAAGAATGCGTCGGGCGTGACCGCGAAGCCGTTGCGGCGCCACGAGAACCAGCGCAGCCAAGCCGCGCGCTTAGGCGAATTCTCATAGCCGTCGCCAGTCTCACCGTGGGGCGCGAGGCCCGTGACGATCAGGGCCCTTGCGGCGTCGTCGAGATCGGGGAGGAGCAGGCGCAGCACATTCATGACGTCGGCCTCGTCACCGACCGGGAGGATCGTGGTGTTCGCGATTCCCCCAGAGACGCTCTGTGCGGTCGCATGGCTCGCGCGATTGACCTTGATCTCCCACCACCCGGCGAAACGCCACAGGATCGGCTGGTCAACCGCGATCGAGTGGATGCGCCCGGGTGGCAGGGTCTCGTTCGTGGTCGAGAGCAGGCCGTAGCCGATGCGCACGCCGTCGCGCGTGCCGGCGATCGAGTACCGGAGGGATCGCGTGAAGCGCTGCAGCCAGAAACTGCCGAAACCGATCAACGCGGGGATGACACCGAAGAGGATGCTGAGCTCACCCGTGATCGCAATCGCAACGATCGAGCCGATGATGACCGCGATCAGCACGAAGGTCGACATGCTGAGCAGCATGGAACCGATCAGGCGCCCGATGCCGATGCGCACGATCGACTCCGGCGGGGCATCGTTGTCGCTGATCTCGGGTGCAAGGAACTCCTGCACGCGTGCGTCGATGAAGCGCTCGACGCCCGCCGTCTGTGCCTGCGCAGCGGCTCGCCCCTCACGAGTGCCGGATGCGAGGCGCAGGATCTCGCGGCGCAGCTCGTTGGCATCGGAAGACCCAAGGTAGGCGAGCTGCACGTTGGCGTCCTGCCCCGCTTGGCTGATCTCGAGCTTCGAGGCCCCGAAGAGGCGCGGGATGAAGGGGCGTCCGATGTTGATGCCCTGGATGCGGTCGAGGGGCGCTCGCCGGTGGGTGCGGAAGATGATGCCGGAGCGCACCTCGACGACCTCGTCGGTGACGCGGAAGGTGTGCATGCGCCACGAGATGTAGAAGCCGATGATGAGCACGACGAGGAGCCCCGCGACGGCAAGCAGCGCCCAGCCGAGGAAGCCATTCTCGAGCACGAGGTCGACGGGGTCGTCACCCTCCGTGTACCCGGGCAGGAAGAGGTCGATGACTCGCTCCCGCAGGTTCGCGACGACGACGCCGAGGATCGCGATGAGCGCGATGCCCCCCTTGAAGAGTGGCGACGCCCGGTGCAGGCGGTGCCACTCGCCGTCGGCGAGCCCCGTCTGCACGATCGGGGCGACCTCGGGGGCAATGGCAGCAGCCTCGCTCGGGGCCGGCCCCGAGGCATCCGGAACTGGCTGCATCGGGATGTCGCTCACAGTCCCGCCCGGCGGCTCTCGGCCAGCTCGACGAGGCGGTCACGCAGCTGCTCGGCCTCGCTCTCGGGAAGGCCCGGGATCACGACGGCGGATGCCGCTGCCGCCGTCACGAACTTGAGCTCACTGAGCCCGAGCCAACGCTGGATGGGACCGCGGTTGATGTCGACCAGCTGCATGCGGCCGTAGGGGACGGCGACGATGCGGCGGAACATGATGCCGCGCCGCACGATGAGGTCGTCATCGCGCAGCTGGTAGCCGTACGCGCGCACCTGGCGTGCCGTGAAGATCGTGCTCAGCACGAACATGACGGCGGCGGCGATGGCCACCCAGAGGGTCCAGGTCTCGTCGACGAAATACCGCAGCACGAGGGCTCCCGCGGTGATCGCACCCCACCAGATGATGTTGCTCACGACCTCGGCCCAGACGTAGCGCGGGGAGACGCGCCGCCATTCGATGCCGGGAGGGTCGAGGAGAGTGGACATTGCTGTTCCGATCCGTGTGTTGGGGCTGCCGTGCAACGCCGCGGGACGGCCCGGGCGAGTACGCGACCGAGCCTATCCGGCGCCCGGCGGGCGCTGCGACCCTCTCGCAGGCTAGTCCGAGCGACGGATGCCGCGGCTCACGTCACGCGCGGCCGTGTGCCGGTCACGTGGCCGCGCCGGCCGCCTGCTGTTCATCGTCAGAAGGCGGTGGGATGCGGCACATGCCCTCGGCGACGAGGCCGCCCGCGAGCAGCACGAGGCCGCCGATCGCCGTGCCGACCGAGTATCCGACGACGCCGAGGGCCGGCACCGTGCGGCTCAGCAGGAAGACGACGGAGCCGATCGCCGCGCCCGCGAGGAGCGCGCCGGAGAGGGCGCTCGACTTCGCGAGCACGAGCACCCGGAGCGCGTAGAAGGGGTCGACGCGCTTGCGCTTGCCCTTGACGGCGCGGCGCACCGGCAGGGCGAGCACGACGACAATGACGCCCAGAGCGATGAGCACGATCGAGAGCGTGACGGGTGGCGTGATGCCGGCGCGGCCCGACATCGCGAGCCCCTGCTGGGCGAGGAACCCGACGGCCGCACCGATCGCGATGAGCAGGAGCACGAGGGCCGGTGTGGTGCGCTTCATGACTCCCCCACCGGGCGGGCAAGCAGCGGCGCGGCCGCTATGGGCTTCACGCCGCCCACGGGCATCCGGGCGAGCAGGTCTTGCACGCGGCCGAAGCCGGGGAGCGAGGCATCCGGGTCGGCCTGCAGCCACGGCGCGAGCACGAAGTCGCGTTCGTGCGCCCGCGGGTGCGGCAGCGTCAATCTCGCGGTCGAGAGCGTGAGCTCGCCATAGGCGATGAGGTCGAGATCGAGGGTGCGGTCGCCCCAACGCACCTCGCGCACGCGGCCGTGCTCGTCTTCGATCTCATTGAGGCGGTCGAGCAGCACCAGGGGGGCGAGCGGGGT
Source organism: Salinibacterium sp. dk2585 (assembly GCF_008001035.1). NCBI lineage: Bacteria > Bacillati > Actinomycetota > Actinomycetes > Micrococcales > Microbacteriaceae > Salinibacterium > Salinibacterium sp. dk2585. The sequence continues at coordinate 500,388 of NZ_CP042856.1, read as the reverse complement.
CTCCGCGATCACGATCGCGTTGAGGTAGGAGGGGGCCGACTCATCGACCCCCTCGAGGGTCAGCGCGGGCGTCTCGAACAGCTCGGATGCCCCAACGAGGTGTACGCCGCTCGTCGCCGCAACGTCGAGCACTGCCGAGCGGAGGGTGCCCTCACGGTCGCCAAGGTTGCTGCCGAGGGCGATGACCGCCCGCTCGCGATGCGCGTCGAGGTGGCTCACGAGCGCCACCGGGTGATCGTGACCGACACGTCGTCGAAGGGCACCTCGATCGGCGCGGAGGGCTTGTGCAGGGTCACCCGCACGGCCTCGGCGACCTCGTGCGCAAGCACCGTGTCGGCGATCCGTTGCGCGACGGTCTCGATGAGGTCGACCGGGTCCCTCTCGACGGATGCGACAATCTCATTCGCGAGTTCGCCGTAGTGGATCGTGCGGCCGAGGTCGTCGCTCCCGGCCGACACGGAGAGGTCGAGCCAGACAGTGACGTCGATCACGAAGACCTGGCCGTCGCGACGCTCGTGCTCGAAGACGCCGTGGTGCGCGCTCGCACGGAGTCCCGTCAGGGTGATGTGATCGCGCTCCGTGAGCGGCATCGGCGCGGTCATCGCGGCTGCCGGAACGATGAGCGGGCGCGGTGGGGCATGGGCGGCTGCTCGCTCTCGACGGCAGCCCAGGCGTCGAGGAGCAGACGCGTCGAGGCGACATCGTGCACGCGCACGGCCCAGGCGCCGGCCTCCGCCGCGAGCGCGCTCGTGACGGCCGTGGCCCGGTCTCGCTGCTTCGGCCCCGCATCCGCCTCGAGCAGGCTCGAGAGGAAGCGCTTGCGCGAGGTGCCGACGAGCACGCGCGAACCGAGGGACTGGAACCGCCGCAGGTGCACGAGCACCTCCCAGGTGTGCTCAGCCCGCTTGGCGAAGCCGAGGCCCGGGTCGACGATGATGCGTTCGGGTGCGATTCCCGTGACGATGAGTTCTGCGAGGCGCAGTTCGAGTTCCGCGTGCACCTCCGAGACGACATCCGAGTAGACGGCCTGACCGTCCATGCCCGAACTCGGGCCACGCCAGTGCATCGCGACGAAGTCCACGTCGAGGTCGGCGACGGTGCGTGCCATGTCCGGATCTGCGAGTCCGCCGGAGACATCGTTGATGATCTCGACCCCGAGACCAGCGGTCACGGCCGCCGTCGCCGCGTTCATGGTGTCGACTGAGACGCGGATGCCACGACCCGCGAGTTCCCGCACAACCGGCAGGATGCGCCGCTGCTCCTCCTCGACGCTCACCCGCCCAGCGCCCGGCTTGGTAGTCTCGCCGCCGACGTCGATGATGTCGGCGCCCGCGGCAACCAGCTCCACCGCGTGGGCGATCGCCGCCTCGGTGCGGGCGAAATCGCCACCGTCGCTGAAGGAATCCGGCGTGACGTTGAGCACGCCCATGATGAGGGGAGAGTCAGGCATGAGGGCCTCCTGCGTCGTCACCTGCCGCCGCTGCACCGCCCACGAGGGCGAGCACGGCGGCCTTCTGCCCACTGTCGGCGAGCTCCCCCCGGCTCGCGAGCGTTACGGTCGTGCTGCCGACCTGCCTCGTGCCGCGAGTCGAGACACAGTCCTGGCGCGCATCGAGCACGACCAGCACGCCCCGTGCGTCGAGCGCGTCGCTAAGGGCATCCGCGATCTCGTCGGTCAGCCGCTCCTGCAACTGGGGCCGTGACGCAAGGGTGTCGACCACCCGCGGCAGTGCGCCCAGCCCGACGACGCGGCGCCCAGGCAGGTAGGCGATGTGGGCGAGGCCGACGAAGGGCAGCAGGTGGTGCTCACACATCGAGCGGAACGCGATGTCGCGCATGATCACGAGCCCACCCTCGCGCCCGTCCTCGAGGTCGATGAGGTCGCCGAGGTGCACGGCGGGGTCGACGCCCATGCCGGAGAAGTACTCCGCGTAAGACTCGGCGACACGGCGCGGTGTCTCGGCCAGGCGCGAGGCATCCGCGCCGATGGCCGCGAGCAACTCCGAGACGGCGGCCTCGATGCGAGGCCGGTCAACGGATGCCCGGGACGCGGCGCTCCCGCCCGGCACCCCAGCGCTGCTCTCGTGCACGGGTGCCTCCCCTATGCGGTCGCGATGCCCGGCGAAGTGCGGGGACCGCTGCTCGGCTTGGGCTCCGGCGTCGAGTCGACACCGCCATCGACGATACCGGCGTCGATGGGTGCCTTCTCGGGCAGCGGCACCGGCGGCCGCTCATCGACCGGTCGCTTGTCGCTCGAGAGCCACTGGGGGCGCGGCGGCAGCTTCTTGATGTCCTTGAAGATCTCGGCGATCTGATTCTGGTCGAGGGTCTCCTTCTCGAGCAGCTCCGTCGCGAGGCGGTCGAGGATGTCGCGGTTGACCGTCAGCAGTTCGTAGGCCTCATCGTGGGCTGCCTCGATGAGTTGGCGCACCTCACTGTCGACCTGCTCCGAGAGCTTCTCGGAGAAGTCACGGGTGGAACCCATGTCGCGACCGTAGAACTCGCCGCCGCTCGAGCTGAGCTTGACCGAGCCGACCGCGGCGCTCATGCCGTAATCGGTCACCATCTTGCGGGCCGTCGATGTCGCCTTCTCGATGTCGTTCGAGGCCCCCGTCGTCGGGTCGTGGAAGACGATCTCCTCGGCGACACGACCGCCCATCGCGTAGGCGAGCTGGTCGAGCAGCTCGTTGCGGCTCACCGAGTAGCGGTCCTCGATCGGCATGACCATCGTGTAACCGAGGGCGCGACCGCGCGGCAGGATCGTGATCTTCGTCACAGGGTCGGTGTGGTTCAGTCCCGCTGCGACGAGGGCGTGGCCGCCCTCGTGATAGGCGGTGATGAGCTTCTCCTGGTCGCGCATGACGCGGGTGCGGCGCTGGGGGCCCGCCATGACGCGGTCGACCGCCTCGTCGAGCGCGCGGTCGTCGATCAGCTGCGCGTGCGAGCGGGCCGTCAGCAGGGCCGCCTCATTGAGCACGTTGGCGAGGTCGGCACCCGTGAAGCCGGGCGTCTTGCGCGCGAGCACCTCAAGGTCAACGCCCTCCGCGAGGGGCTTGCCCTTCGCGTGCACCTGCAGGATGCGCAGGCGACCGTTCTTGTCGGGTGCGTCGACGGCGATCTGTCGGTCGAAGCGGCCGGGGCGAAGGAGGGCCGGGTCGAGGATGTCGGGACGGTTCGTCGCCGCGATCAGGATGACGTTGGTTTTGACGTCGAAGCCGTCCATCTCCACGAGGAGCTGGTTGAGGGTCTGCTCGCGCTCATCGTGCCCACCGCCCATGCCGGAGCCGCGGTGCCGACCGACCGCGTCGATCTCGTCGACGAAGATGATGGCCGGCGCGTTCTCCTTGGCCTCCTTGAAGAGGTCGCGCACGCGGCTCGCGCCGACACCGACGAACATCTCGACGAAGTCAGAACCAGAGATCGAGTAGAAGGGCACATTCGCCTCTCCCGCGACAGCGCGGGCGAGGAGCGTCTTGCCCGTGCCGGGAGGGCCATAGAGGAGCACGCCCTTGGGAATGCGCGCGCCGACCGCCTGGAACCGTGACGGGTCGGTGAGGAACTCCTTGATCTCGTGCAGCTCCTCGATCGCTTCATCCGCCCCAGCGACGTCGTCGAACGAGACCTTGGGCGTCTCCTTCGACATGAGCTTGGCGCGGCTCTTGCCGAACTGCATGACCTTGCCGCCGCCGCCCTGCATGCGGGAGAGGAGGAACCAGAAGATGAGGCCGATGATGAGGAACGGGATGATGAACCCGAGCATCGAAGTCCAGAAGTTGCCGAGGTCGACCTCGTCATCGAAGCTCTCAAGCGCGGAATCATTGACGGCGGTGATGACCTCTTCGCCGCGCGGGAGCGCGTAGTAGAACTGCACCTGGGCGCCGCCGAGTTCTTCATCGGCCTCCTTCAGCACGAGGTCGACGCGCTGCTGGCCGTCGACCACCGTCGCCGTCTTGACCTTGTCGTCGGCGAGGAGTTCAAGCCCCTGCTGCGTGCTGATCTCGCGGAACCCACCTGAGTTGCCAAGCAGGCCGAAGCCGATGGCGACGATGATCAGGGCCGCCGCGACATAGATGAACGGACCGCGCAGGAACTTCTTCAGATTCATAGTTCTGCAAGGCTACCGTGCGCCTCCTATGCGCCCGCCCGGTGTTTGCTGGGGGCGTAACGGGGGTAGCGGCCTAGCTGTAGACGTGCGGTGCGAGCACGCCGATGTCGCGCAAGTTGCGGTACTTCTCGGCGTAGTCGAGGCCGTAGCCGACCACGAACTCGTTGGGGATCTCGAACCCCACGTAGCGCACGTCGACCTGCACCTTCGCGGCTTCCGGCTTGCGCAGGAGCGCGCAGATCTCGACCGACTCGGCCCCACGGCTCTCGAGGTTCGCACGCAGCCAGGAGAGCGTCAGCCCAGAGTCGATGATGTCCTCGACGATGAGCACCTTGCGGCCGCTCAGGTCGGTGTCGAGATCCTTGAGGATGCGCACGACGCCGGATGACTTCGTGCCGGAGCCGTAGGACGACACCGCCATCCAGTCCATCTCGATTGGCAGCTTCAGCTCGCGCGCGAGATCTGCCATGACCATGACCGCGCCCCTCAGCACGCCGACCAGGAGCACCTTCTCGCCCGCGTAGTCGGCCTCGATGCGGCGGCTGAGTTCGGCGATCTTGTCGTGGATCTCCTGCTGCGTAATGAGCACCTTGGTCAGGTCGGCTTCGATCTCGTGCGATTCCATCGCGTGCTCCCTATTGGCCCCGGGGGTCGTTCTCGTCGGTATGTTCTGCGGTGCCAGCGCCCTCGGCGGCCCGAGCGGCCGCGCTGAAGAAGATGCGCGCGCCTCTGCGTTCAACCCTAACGCCCGGCACATGCAGCTCGCCCTGCCCCTTCCAGTCGCTGACGAGTCGCGCAACCTCGAGCGTGTGGGTGCGGCTGAGCCAGACGCCGAACTCCGCCGAGACGACAAGACGGATGAGCCGGTGCCGCAGCGCGGGCGGGTTCGCCTCGAGCGCCCGCACCGGCAACGAGAGCCCCGCTTCGGCGTGCTCGGCGAGTTCCTCGATCTGTTCCTCGGCGAAGTGATCGAGGGCATCCGCGTCTTCCCTCAGCTGCTCGGCGCTGCGTGCGAGTGCCTGCGCGATGCCCGGGCCGAGCTCGCGTTCAAGCACGGGCAGCACGGCACGCCGCGCCCGCACCCGCGCGTATGCCGGATCGGCGTTGTGGGGATCGTTCCACGGTTCGAGGTCCGCGTCGGTGCAGGCCTGCTCGGTCTCGGCGCGCGTGATGCCGAGCAGTGGTCGCAGCACCGCGACGTCCTCGCTCGTGCCCGAGTGGGGTTCGCGCGCATCAGCATTCGGTCCCATCGCGAGCGTGCCGCGCGCTGCCATGCCCGCGAGGCTGCGGGCGCCGGCGCCGCGCGCGAGCCCCAGCAGCACGGTCTCCGCCTGGTCGTCGAGCGTGTGCCCGAGCAGGAGAGCGGATGCCCCGTGCTCGCCCACCGTCGCCGCGAACGCCCCATACCTGGCCTCCCTCGCGGCCGCCTCCGGGCTGCCGTGCGCCGCGACCTCGACCCGCCGCACGACGACGGGGTCGAGCCCGAGCTGCTCTGCCGTGCGGGCGGCCTGCGCCGCGACATCCGCCGATCCGTGCTGCAGGCCGTGGTCGACGATGATCGCGCCCGCACGCAGGCCCGCTCGCGGCGCCTCGAAGGCGGTCGCGGCCGCGAGCGCGAGTGAGTCGGCACCACCGCTGAGCCCGACGAGCACGAGCGCATCGGCCGGAACGCCGTCGAGGCACTCGCGCACCGCCCGCCGGGTGTCAGCGATCGCCGGGGTCAGTCGGGGGCGTCGAGCGTGCATCCAGTAACGTTATTGCAGCATTCGCCGAACCGAGGAGCAGGAGCCGCATGCCCGACTATGACGTGATCATCGAGGTGCCGAAGGGCAGCCGCAACAAGTACGAGATCGACCACAAGACCGGTCGCGTCGTGCTCGACCGCGTGCTGTACACGCCCATGTCGTACCCGACCGACTACGGCTTCTTCGAGAACACCCTTGCCGACGACGGCGACCCCGTCGACGTGCTCGTGCTTGGCGAGTACCCGCTGTTCCCCGGCATCCAGATGCGCGTGCGCGTCGTCGGCGTCTTCAAGATGACGGATGACGGCGGCAGCGACGCCAAGATCCTCGCGGTCGCGGCCAAGGACCCGCGCTGGGACCACATCCAGGATGTGAACGACATCCCCGAGTACAAGCGCATGGAGATCGAGCACTTCTTCGAGCACTACAAGGACCTCGAGCCCGGCAAGTGGGTCAAGACCGAGGGCTGGGGTGACGTCAACGAGGCTGAGGCCATCGTGCAGGCCGGCTACGCCGCCTACGTCCCCGAAGACCATTGACCCCTCGCTGAGACGACATAAAAACACCCTCCCCGAGCCGGGGAGGGTGTTTTTATGTCGTCTCAGCGGTGGTTAGACGCCGACTCCGCGGGCCCGGAGGTACGGGACGGGGTCGACCGTTGAGCCGCCAACGCGGATCTCGAAGTGGAGGTGGCAGCCCGTGGAGATACCGGTCGTGCCGACGTAGGCGATGACCTGGCCCGCGTTGACCCACTGGCCGTAGCCGACCGCGATGCCACCGGGGCGGATGTGGGCGTAGGCCGACTGCGAACCATCGCTGTGGTTGATCTTGACGTAGTTGCCATAGCCGCCCGTCATGCCGGCGAAGACCACCGTGCCGGCGGATGCCGCATAGATGGGGGCGCCACAGCCGGGGGCGAAGTCGACACCGCCGTGCAGGGTGCTGGCACCGTTGGTCGGCGGAACGCGCCATCCGTAGGAGCTCGAGATGTAGCCGCCTGACGGGCGCACCCAGCCCGACTGGCTCGGGGCCGTCGGGGTCGAGGGGCTTGGCCGGTTCTTGGCAGCCTCGGCGGCGGCCGCTGCGGCTGCGGCCTGGCGGCGCGCTTCCTCTGCCGCGCGCTGCCGCGCTTCCTCGGCCAGCCGGATCTGCTCGCCGATCGCGAAGTCAGCCTCGGTCGCGGCGCGATTCTCGCGCAGCACACTCAGCTGTGCCTCGAGCCGTTCGCGGTTGCCCGCCTGCTCCTGGAGTGCAGCATTGGCGGCATCCGCTGCCTGCTGCGCCTCGATCATGGCGGTCTCGGCTTTGGCCGCGAGTCCCGCGAGGGCCTCCTCGGCGACCTTGGCCTGGTCGCTCAGCGCCTGTGCCGCGTTCTCGTCCTGCTTCGCCTTCGCGAAGATCCCGCTCGACTGCTCGCCGACCTTGGTGGCCCGTCCCAGCTGGCCGAGCAGGTCATCCGAGTCGGTGAAGAGCAGCTGCGCCGTGAGGTCCCCGCCGCCGGCGCGCTGCAGTCGAGCCGCGAGCTGGCCAGCCTTCGTCATCGACTCGTCGGCCGCGGCCTTGGCCTCGACGACCTGCTGCTCGAGGGTCGCGAACCGGTAGGCGGCCTCGTCGTATGCCTGCTGGGCGGCGATGAACTCGTCACCCTTTGCCATCGCCTCAGCCTCGGTTGAGGCGACGTTGGCCTCAAGTTGGGCGAGCAGTCGCTCAAGGCGGGCGATCTCGTTCTTCTTGGACGACTCGCTCGAACGGGCGGCAAGCACGTCCTGCCAGCTCGGGTAGTCGGCGGCGTGGGCGGCCTGCGTGGCCTGGCCCGTGAGTCCGCCGGTGAGCAGCACTCCAAGGACTGCGAGGGTCGCGACAAGCGACCGCGATCGACGCGTCTTGGTGGTGTGCTGCTTCATGTGTCCCCGTATCCCGGCCTCGGCAATCACAGTGGAATCCCCCGTCACACTGTTAACACAAGTAACAATAACAACTCGCGGCCCAATGGCAATAGCTTCTCACTGAACGGGAGAATGAGGCATCCGCCCCACTGACTGTCGGATGCCGCGGGGCGGCGGTTAGCGGCAGGGGCTAGATACTGACGCCCTGGCTGCGGAGGAAGGCGACCGGATCGGTCGTTCCGCCGCCCGGACGCACCTCGAAGTGAAGGTGGCACCCGGTCGAGGTGCCTGTCGTGCCGACGTGCGCGATGAGCTGGCCCGGGCCGACGCTCTGGCCGACACCCACTCGCAGTCCGCCCGCGACGATGTGCCCGTAGGCGGTCGCGAGGCCATTGCCGTGGTTGATGCGCACGTAGTAGCCGTAGCCGCCGTTCCAGCCCGCGTACTCGACCGTGCCGGCGTGGGCCGCGAAGATCGGCGCGCCGCAACCGGGCGCCAGGTCGACGCCGCCGTGGAGCGTGCTCGCGCCGCGCTTCGGGGGCACGCGCCATCCATAGCTGCTCGAGATGAAGCCACCGGACGGTCGAGCCCAGCCTGTCGCCGAAACGACGCCCGCCGAACCCTCACCCCAGAGCGCCTTGATGCCGGCCGTATACTCGGCCTCGGTCGCGATGCGGTTCTCCTTGAGGGAGGCGAGCTGCGCCTGCAGGCGAGCCCTATTCTCCTGCTCCTCCTCGAGGGCCGCGGCCGCAGCATCCGCCGCCTTCTGGGCGATCTCCATCTTCTCCTGGGCGACCGCCGCCAGCTCCTCGAGCGCAGCCTTCGCGAGATTCGCCTGGTCGGTCAGCGACTGGGCCGTGTTCTCGTCCTGCTTCGCCTTCGCGAATACGCCGCTCGACTGCTCGTTGACCTTCGAGGCCATGCCTAACTGGTTCAGCAGGTTCGCCGTGTTGCCCTCGCCGAAGAGGAGGGTCGCCGTGATGTCGGGGCCGCCGACGCGCTGGGTGCGGGCGGCGAGCTGGCCCGCCTGCAGCATCGACGCATCCGCCACCACTCGGGCCGCATCGGCCTGGGCCTGCAGCTGCTGGGCGCGGTAGGCGGCCTCGTCGTAGGCCTGCTGGGCAACGAAGTACTCGTCGCCGCGCTTCACGGCGGTCGCCTGCTTCGCCTTGACATCGGCCTGCAGCGCCTTCAGCAGCGCCTCGATGCGCGCAACCTCGGCCACCTTCGCCGCCTCGTTGTCTCGGGCCGCGAGAACGTCGTCCCAGCTGGGATAGTCGGCAGCCACGGCCGACAGCGGGCGGGGGTCGCCCACAACGGCGCCCGTCACCGCGACCGCCGCGGCAACAGCGACAGCCAGGACGAGGCGGAGCCGGGACATCCGGGGCCGAACGCTTGCCGTCGCCATGCTTCCTCGACTCCTGCTGTGAGATCAGGCGGGGCCCCCAAAGCGGCGCACCCCGGTGGCGCACAGGCGGGATGCTGCGCACCGAATGCCCCGAATCTAGCCCGCCGAAGCGCGCCCAATGGGGAGCAACGCGCACTTTCTCGGAGAGTCCACTGCCCACCCCCAGACGGGCGCAAAATGAAAACGGATGCTCAGTTTGGCAAAACGCCCCGGCATCCGTATGCTTGTCGTTCGGTAGCTACGAAGGATGTTTCTTCACGGCCCCATCGTTTAGTGGCCTAGGACACCGCCCTTTCACGGCGGCAGCACGGGTTCGAATCCCGTTGGGGTCACCACAACACAACATAGTTTCATAGCTTGGCCCTGTAGCGCAGTTGGTTAGCGCGCCGCCCTGTCACGGCGGAGGTCGCCGGTTCAAGTCCGGTCAGGGTCGCAAGGCACGGTACACTCTCGCCAGTGTTCCGTGCCTTCTTCATCTGGTTTCGCACCAGGTGCGGCTCTGTAGCTCAGTTGGTAGAGCGTTCGACTGAAAATCGAAAGGTCACCGGATCGACGCCGGTCGGAGCCACTGGACCCTCACCTAGCTTCTACATGGTGGGGGTTCTTTTCGTTAAGCGGACAAAGGCGACGCCAACACTAGAGTGGCCGGATGAACAACGTATTCCTTCAGGCGAACATCGTGGGGTTCATCTTCGCCTTCGTTGTGATCGCCATCTCGTTGCTCGTTTTTTGGGCGATCATCCGAGGGGCCGTGCTTTCTGCCTTGCGGCAGTATCGCGCGGAGGCACCTCGCACTCGCACCGAACTCACGGAGTGACCGGCTCCTTCTCCTTTCCTGTGACGGCGCACAACAGCAGCCACCCCGGCCTCATCTGGGGCGTCAAGGAGAGCTTCGTGCGCTACGCGAGTGGAACCGGCGGCGACGTCCGGGTGTCGGAGGGTGCGACATCCGCCGACGGGCTCGTGCATTTTCCCCTCGTCGACCAGTCGGACTTCGAACTCGCAACCGCCCGCGGCACGATCCGTTTCGGCGGGAACGTGCGTTTCTCAGGGCACTCCGGGGCGCTCGACCTCACGCTCGCCGAGCCGTGGCTCGAATCGGATGAACGCGGCGCCCCTCTTCAACGGGGTCTACGGCACGGGTGAGCGCTTCGATGCGCTGACGCTGCGGGTCTGGGATCGGTAGTTCGGGTTTCGATACGGCCCTGGCGGGCCTATTCAACCGGCGGAAAGGACCCTGGCGACCCACTCAATCTGCGGGGCTACTCACCCCGCGGGGCGGAGCATCGGGAGGTGCGGAATGCCGTCCTCGATGTACTCGGCGCCGTCGACCGCGAAGCCGAAGCGGGCGTACCAGTCGGCGAGGTGACTCTGTGCATCGAGACGGATGGCCGCGGTGCCGCAGCGAGCAATGGCATCCGTCATCAGGCGGGCTGATAGGCCCAGCCCCCGGGCCGACGGCGCGGTAGCAACCCGGCCGATGCGCATGCCCTCGGGATCCGTGAGCAGGCGGAGCGTCGAGAGCACCTCACCGTCGCGCTCGGCCCAGAACTGCACCGTGCCAGGCTCAAGGTCTCGGCCGTCGATGTCGTCGTAGGCGGCCTCCTGCTCGACCACGAAGACGGCGCTGCGGAGCCACAGGATGCGGTAGAGCACTTCGGCCGGGAGGTCTCGGGTGGGCGCGGAGTGGAAGGTCACGGGCATCCGTCGATCATCGCATCCGCCGGCGAGGATCGGCGCGACCCCTCTCGCCACAGCGATGCGGCCGTGTGTGCGTGATGCGCCTCCCCGGCTGCGCGCATCGCGCACGAACGGACGCATCGCCGTGAAGGACAGCGCACGAAGGGACGGATGTCACACTTTCGCGACCCGCGGTGTCTGACCTTGTGAACGACCACCACAAGGAGGACACCATGGCCCGCGACGGGGGCGGACTGCGTCGCGCGGCCCTGCGGCCCATTGCGGGTGCGGAGAAGGTGCTGCGCTTCGGCCTCGGCGTCATGCAGAACCCGGATGCCCCCGTCGAGCTGCGCATCGGCGAGCTCAACGGCCGCGCTGCCCTCATCGCCGTGGGCGCGCACGGGGTCGACACCGTGGCGACGTTCCTGCTCGACGGCGGACTCATCACCGAGGTCTATGTGGTGCGCAACCCCGAGAAGCTCCGCCACGTCGCGATCAGCTGAGCCACTCCCGCTCGAACTGCTGGGCGGGCATGGGGCGGGGTGAGGCCGGACCGGAGGACGAGGGGGCACCCTCCGGCCCGACCGGCTCAGTGCTCCTCAGGGAGGAGAGCCCGCACCTGCCGCATGATCTCGGTGAACTCATCCGAGAGCGGGTCGCGCGGGTAGGAGAGCGGCACGGCCACCTCGGTGGGAGCACCGGCCGTGCCGTGGCTGAGCGCGATCACGCGGTCACCGAGATACACGGCCTCTTCCAGGCTGTGGGTGATGAACAGCACGGTGCTTTCCGTCTCGCGCCGGATGCGCGTGAGCTCCTTGTGCATGATGCCCCGCTGGATTGCATCCAAGGCACCGAAGGGCTCGTCCATGAGCAGGATGGACGGTTCGAGCGCGAGTGCCCTCGCGATCGAGACCCGCTGCTGCATGCCGCCCGAGAGGCGATAGACCTCGCGGTCGGCAACATGGCCGAGGCCGACGATGTCGAGGTACTGCTGCGCTCGCGCAAGTCGCTCTTTCTTGCGCATGCCCCGGATCCGAAGGCCGACGGCGACGTTCTCGAGGGTGGTGAGCCAGGGCAGGAGCGCGTAGTCCTGGAAGACGACGGCACGATCGGGGCCTGGACCCTTAACCGGCTTCCCCGCGACGGTGACGGTGCCCGAGTTGGGCTTGTCGAAGCCGGCGAGGATGTTGAGCAGGGTGGACTTGCCGCAGCCGGAGGGCCCGATGATCACGACGCATTCGCCGCGCTGCACCTCGAGGTCGAGGCCGCGGAGCACCTGGTTCTCTGTGCCGTCACTGGAGGGGAACGTGCGCACGATCTCGGCGCACGTGACGATTGCGTCAGCCATTCTGGATGCTCGTCTCTCTGTGCCACTTGAGCACGCTGTTCTGGACGATCACGACGAGGCGGTCGGAGAGGAACCCGAGCAGGCCGAGGGTGATCATGGCGGAGATGATGACGTCGTAGCGGCCCATGGAGTAGGCGTCCATGAGGGTGTAGCCGATGCCGGCCCGCACCGAGAGCATCTCGGCGACGACGACGAGCACCCAGGAGAGGCCGACGCTGAGGCGGATGCCGATGAAGATATTGGGCAACGAGGCCGGCACGACGAAGTGGCGCAGCAGTTGGAAAGTATTGGATCCGAGCATCCGCCCCACCCGGGTGAGGGAGCCGGTGACGCCGCGGATGCCTTCCATCGTGTTGAGGAAGATGGGGAAGAAGGCGCCGAGCGCGATGAGGAACACGGCCCCCTGGAAACCAAACCCGAAGAACACGAGCGTGAGGGGTACCCACGCGGTGCTGGGGATCGGCCGGAGCATCTGCACGAAGGGGTCCACCAGCTCGCCGAAGGGGCGGAAGTAGCCGGCGAGCACCCCGAGCACGACGCCGAGGACGAGGGCGACGGAGAAGCCGAGCAGCACACGGCCACCACTGGCGCCGATCGCCTCGATCCAGGTTCCGTCGTACGGACCGCTGCCCGTGCCGAAGATCCAGGTGCCGAATGCTTCGACAACCTTCCACGGCGCGGGGAGGGAGGTGCGGGGTATGAGTTCGAGAATCGAGCTGAGCGACCACACCGCCACGAGGGCGATGGGAAGGACGCTTCCGAGGAGCAAGCGTCTCGCGAGACCGGGTTTCATGTGGTGCACCTTCTGTCAGCGGCCCGTACGAACGGGAACGGGGTTACTTTGTGGCGGCCTGCACGAAGGACTCGTCGACGTAGTCGTCGACCTCGTCAGTCAGGTCACGCTCGAGGTGGCCGAGCTCGAAGAAGAGCTTGGCGAACACCTTGGTCTCTTCCACGCCGAGGCCGAGCTCGTAGCGGTTGTTGGCGAGCGCCATCTCGGCGGTCTCACGGTCGATGCCCATGAGTTCCATGCCGACCTCGATGTTGAGCTCCTCGTCGGATGCGAGCGCGGCGGAGGCCTTGGCGATCGTGTCGACGAAGGCCTGCACTGCCTCGGGGTTCTCTTCGGCCCAGGTGCCGTTGGCGACGAAGATCGTGTTGATGTCGCCGGCTTCCGTGTCGTACGGCGTCGCGAAGAGCTCGGCGTAGCCACCGACCTGCATGAGGGTCGCGAAGGTCTCCATCGTGAAGGCGCCATCGAACTCGCCGAGGCGGATGCCTTCGCCGTGCTGCGAGAAGTCGGTCACGTTGATGAGTTCGATCGACTTCTCGACGTCGATGCCGTGGTGCTCGAACGTCGCGATGGCGAGGGCCTCGTTGATCGAGCCGCGGGATGCCGCGATCTTGAGCTTGCGCTCCTCCAGGAGCTCCTTCAGCGCATCCCAGTCACCGTTCTCGATGCCGAGCTCGCTGCTGAGCATGATGCCCGAGTTGCCGCGGGTGTTGCCCGAGATCTGGAGCAGGTCCTGGCCCTGCTCGATGCCGCGCAGCAGGTGCACGGGGGTGAGCATGCCGATGTTGATCTGGTTGCTGTTGAGCGCGGTCTGCACGTCGACGGCGGTCTTGAAGAGTTCGGACTGCAGCTCGATCGGCTCATCCTCGGCAACCGTCTCGGCGTGGTACGCCGCGAGGTCGGCGGTGGACTTGAGCCAGCCGAAGACGACGGTGGGGTTGGCATCCGCCGAGTCGTCGGCTTCGGTGCTGGGCGCGCAGGCGACGAGCGTGAGCGCGACGGCGGTGCCGAGCGCCGCGGCGATTGCCTTGCGGAACCGTGGTGTTCTCAATGTGTCTCCAATATGTGGTGCTCGCAGGGAGCGGGGTGGGGGTTTAGGCCGCGTCAGGTCGGTAGATGATGACCTTCATCGGGGTGGGGTTGTGGTTGTTGGTGACGGCTCGCTCCGAAGGGCACGCCGAGGCGGAGACGATGATGCGCCGCTCCGCGACGAGCTCGAAGATGTCGCCCGGCTCACTCGGCGAGGGGTAGAGCCGGGTCGTGCCATCGTGGTCGTGCTCGAGCTTGAGGAAGGCGGTGAAGCATCCCTCTTCGAGGTCGTCGGGGGTCATGCCGTAGTCCGCCATGGCGGCGACGAGGTTCTGCTTGCAGTTGGGACTGCCCTCGATGCCGTAGCGGAGTTCGTTGACCGCGTCGGAGCAGTAGCCGCCGTCGGCTGCCGCGACACCGCGGGTGTCGAGCCCCACGGTCGCGAGCTTCTGGCCCTGCTTGGCGTAGATCGTGACCCCGGTCGTGAGCTTGTTGGTGCCGCCGGCGAGGATGGTGTTGCTCATGGATGCGACGTTCTTGATGTTGTCGGCGTCGTAGAGCATCACATCCATGACCTGCTGGCCTGCGACGTTGACGATGCGGATGACGTCACCAGCCTCGACGACGCGGGCGCGGAGGAAGCCGCGAGCGGGCACGAGCACGTCGTGGAGGATCTCGCCGGGCACGTCGGCGCTGCCGAAGTCCTTGAGCTCGTCATCCCATGCGACATGCTCTCCGGGCTTCCAGTAGGTCTTGAGGTCAGGCTTCATCTTGGGCTCCATCACGATCGTTTTGTGCTGTGGCTCAAGTCAAGCGAGCGCCGTATTTCGGCAAAGTTTCGCGCGCCGGGCTGAGGCAATTTGTGTCCGGTATCTCAGACACACCCTAGAATCGGGGGGACGAGAGGGGCAGATCATCGATTCGAAGGCTCCCGCGGCGAGCGCGACCCTGGCGATCCTGCGTCTCATGTCGCGCTTCCAGCGCCCCATTGGTGCTCGCCTCATCGTGGACGAGTTGGGCCTGCCCCGTTCGACCGTCTACCAGCTGCTCAAGATCCTCGTCGACGAGGGCTTCCTCGTGCGCCTCGATGGCACCCACCGCTATGCGCTCGGCATCGCCTCGTTCGAAATCGGTGCTGCGTTCTCCTACCATCAGCCCCTCACCCGCCAGGGCCGACAGGTGTTGAACGAGATCGTGCGACACACCGGCTACAGCGCGCACACCTGTGTGCTTCACGGGCGCGACGTGCTCTACATCGATGAGGTGCGTGACCCGTCCCAACCTCCCCTCGTCACAGAGGTGGGAGTGCGGCTCCCCTCACACCTGACCGCGAGTGGGCGCTCGATCCTTGCCGAGCTGCCGAGAAGTCAGGTTCGGGCGCTCTACCCCGACCGCAACGCCTTCACGACCCGCCACGGCACCGGGCCCGCGGGCCCGGCGGCGCTCGCGCGCACGCTCGACCGGGTGCGCAAACTCGGGTTCGGGTTCGTCGATGACGACGTGACGCCGGGCATGTCTTCCGTCGCGAGCATCGTGCGTGATCCCTACGGTCACCCCATCGCGAGCATTGCCCTCACGTTTGCCACGAGTGAGGTGGACCGCGCCGAGGATGCATCGGAGGAGGCGGGCCTCGATCGCCGTCGGCGTCTCGCGAGCCTCACAGCGCAGGGCGCGCTCGAACTCGAGGAGCGCCTGTATGGGCGGCGCCGCTGAGCGCGCAGCTGTCGCCCTCAGCGCGCCCGGAGTTCCACCTGGGCTATCGCCAGCGGGCCGTCCCCCGACAGCGCGACGGTCTCCGACGGAGGGATGACGAGGGCGTCGAGGGCCTCCATGCAACCGAGCGGATGCACCCGCACCGGGCCATCGAGGGCGACCACGACCACCCACTGGGCGGGGCTTGTGCGCACGAGGGCTTCGCCCTGAAGTTGCATGACCGAGAGCGCGCCCCGGCAACGTCGGCGGTCCACCATGAGGTTGAGGTCACGCGAGGGGGCGTGCACCTCACGGGCCGCGACATCCGCCTCGCCGGTGAAAGTGACCGTCGAATGACGTTCGATGAGGCGCCGCGTGCCATCGATATCGAGTTCCAGGCCCGGTTCGTCGAGCGGCACGAGCCAGCGGTCAACGTGGCGGAAGGGGGAGAACTCGGAATCCTGCGCGATCGTGGCAATGCTCACTCGCCAGGCGAAATCACTCAGGCCCGCCCCCTCCGGGCCCGCCGCAACCTCGCTCGTCAGCCCTTCACCGTTTCGCCACGGCGTCGCCACACGGTCACCGGCGCGGACGAGACCGAGTCCGCTCACGACCCGAGCGGTGTGGTCTCGGCGACGCGCTCGCCATCGGCCCACACGGCCGCCGTCAACGGCACACCCGGCCGATACGCAAGATGAGAGATGGAAGGTGCCTCAAGCACCTGGAGGTCGGCCCGGCCCCCAACCTTGATCATCCCCACGGCGTCGGGGCTGCCTGCAAGGCCCAGGGCCTCGGCGCCGCCGCGGGTCGCGGCCCACACCGCCTCCTCGATCGAAAGGTGCATCTGCAGCACCGCGGTGGCCACGCAGAACTGCATGGAGGTCGTGTAGGACGTGCCCGGGTTGCAGTTGCTCGCAATCGCCACCGTGGCCCCCGCGTCGATGAGCGCTCGAGCGGGAGCGAGGGGCTCGCGGGTGGAAAGGTCACAGGCCGGCAGGACGGTCGCAACCGTGCCGGAGTCGGCAAGCGCCGCGATGTCGTCATGGCTGAGCGCATTGCAGTGGTCAACACTCGCCGCCCCCAGCTCGACCGCGAGGGCGACGCCCCCGGAATGGCCGAGCTGGTTGCCGTGCACGCGCAGGCCCAGCCCGGCGCGGCGACCCGCCTCGAGCACCTCCCGGCTCTGCTCCACGTCGAAGGCACCACCCTCGCAGAAGACGTCGATGAAGCTCACCCAGGGCAGCACGGCATCGAGCATGGGGCCGGTCACGAGATCGAGGTACGCGCGCGCATCCATCTCCTGGGGCACGACGTGTGCCCCGAGGAAGGTCACGACATCGGCACCCTCGGCGGCGATGCGGGCGCAGCGGGCCTCGGTCTCGACATCGAGGCCGTAGCCCGTCTTCGTCTCCAGGGAGGTCGTGCCCTGGCGGAGCGCTTCCCGCCGGAGCCGGGCAAGCGTGTCGGCGAGCTGCGCCTCGCTCGCGGCGCGCGTCGCCGCCACGGTCGTTGCGATGCCACCCGCCGCATACCGTTGGCCCGCCATGCGCGCCTCGAACTCGGCGGATCGGTCGCCGGCGAACACCATGTGCGTGTGCGAGTCGACCCAGCCGGGCAGCATGGCCCGGCCGCCGACGGAGAGCGACTGGTCGGCGTCGGGTGCCCCAGCGGCGGGGCCGATCCAGGCCACCCGCCCGCGATCGACGACGATGGCGGCATCACGGATGCGGCCAAGCTCGGGATCATTCGTTGTGAGTTCACCGATGTCGGTGATGAGCTGTGAGCCAGTCATGGTGCATCCTCCGATGGCGTTTCGATCGCGGCGGGTTCATCGAGGCGGCGCAGGCCCCGGGAGAGGAGCGAGACCGGGTCCGCGCTTGTCTCTGCGCTGAGGACGAGGCGCCCCCTGTCGGCCACGATCTCGCCCCCAACAATGACGCGCATGACATCCGAGGCGGTCGCGGAGAGGGCAAGCTGTGCCGATTCCGACCCGATCGTGCGCACCGAATTCCCATCGAGTTCGACGAGGTCGCAGTGCGCACCTTCCCGCAGCCCGCCTTGCAGGCCGAGCGCGCCGTATCCGGCGACCGAGAGCGCGTCGAGGAGTACGGCGGGGGTGAAGCGCCCGCGCAGGCCAGAGGCGAGGCGCTCCCCCGCCTCGAGCCCGCGCGCCTCAAGCAGCGGGTCGACGACGGCGTTCTGGTCTGACCCCAGCGCGATCGTCGCCCCCGCGCCGGCGAGGCGCAACGCTGGGCCGATGCCATCGCCCAGGTCGGCTTCGGTCGTTGGACACATGACGACCGTGACGCCCGCCTCGCCGAGCATCCGCACGTCGTTATCGCTCAGGTGGGTCGCATGCACGACGCTGAGCCGCGGCGACAACGCGTCCAACTGCGCCAGCAGGCCCGTAGGGGTAACGCCGTGTTCGCGCAGGCAGTCGGCATTCTCCTGCGGCTGCTCCGAGAGGTGGATGTGCAGGGGCACGTCTGCGGGCACCGAGCGCACGATCTCGGCGATGGCATCACGGGGCACCCCCCGCACGGAGTGGATGGCGGCGCCCAGCACGACCCCATCGGGCAGTGCGTCTCGCAGTCGCCACCAGCGCGCGAGCCACGCGTCAGCCGAGCCGTCGGTGAACGCGAACTGGGCGGGGGCGAGCGGCTGGCCGATGCCGCCCGCGAGGTAGCAGGTGTCGAGGAGCGTGAGCCGGATGCCGACGCGGCTCGCCGCCTCAGCGAGGGCCAGCTCCATGGCATGGGGGCGGGGCCATCCCGAGCCATCGGGCCGGTGGTGCACGTAGTGGAACTCACCGACCGCCGTCCACCCGCTCGTGAGCATCTCGCCGAACACCCCGAGCGCGAGCTCGTGGTAGGTCTCGGGGTCGAGGCGCGCGGCAGCCGCGTACATGCTGTCGCGCCACCGCCAGAAGTCGCCGCCCTTGTCGTGCGTGCGGCCCCGCAGCGCACGGTGGAAGGCGTGCGAGTGTGCATTGCCGGCCCCCGGCATCACGAGGCCCAGCCTCGCGTCACCCTCGCGCGGCGGCGTGCCGCGTTCGATCGCAGCGATCCGGCCGTCGGCACTCGAGTGGATCCGCACGTCTGGCACCGCAACACCGTCGATGAGCGCGGTCTGGCAGTGCAGGATCACAGAAGCCCCCGCAGGATTGCCTCAAGGGCGCGGACCCCGGCGATGCAGTCATCGAGCGTCGCGTGCTCCTCTGGCGAGTGGGACACCCCGCTCGGGTTGCGCACGAAGACCATCGCTGTGGGCACGCGCGAGGCGAGCACGCCCGCATCGTGGCCGGCCCCGGTCGGCAGCACGGGCACTCCCCCGAGCCCCGCGACGAGACGGTCGCGGAGGGCGGTGTCGAACGACACCCGCCCGCTCCAGGATTCCTCGGCAATGCTGACGAGACAGTCCTCCGCGGCTGCGGCTTCCGTGGCCAGTTCGGTGATCTCGCCGACAAGCGCGCGGATGTCGGAGTCCTCCTGGCTGCGGGCGTCCAGCCACACGGAGACCCGCGAGGGGATCACGTTGGTCCCGCCCGGCACCGCTTCCATGCGCCCCACTGTTGCACGGTCGTCTGCGCGGGCGGCCGCGGCATCCCGTATCGCGACGATGGAGCGTGCGGCGGCGACCATCGGGTCGCGGCGATCACGCATCCGAGTCGCGCCCGCATGGTTCCCCTCCCCCGCGAAGTCGAGCCGCCAGCGACCATGGGCCAGGATGCTCGAGGCCACCGCGAGCGGACTGTCGAGGTCGATCAGGCCACGGCCCTGTTCCACGTGGAGTTCGATGAAGAGTCCAATGCGCCCCATTGCGTCGCGATCAACCCCGAGGTGGCGGGAGGGAACGCCGTTCGCGTCGGCGGCCTCCGCGAAGCTGACACCGTCGGCATCCACGAGGGAGCGCGCCCGGTCGGCCGAGATCGCACCCGTCATGAGGCGGGAGCCGAGGCAGGCCACGCCGAAGCGGGACCCCTCCTCCTCAGCGAAGACGATGACGGCGCACGGTCGGCTCGGGACGAACCCCTCCACCTTGAGCATCGCGATGGCGTCGAGCGCACTGACGACGCCGAGCGGCCCGTCGAACTCACCGCCGCCCGGCACGGAGTCGAGGTGGCTGCCGACGACGACCGCGTCTGCGCCCCGCGCACCCCACCACGCCCAGAGGTTGCCGTTGCGATCGACCTCGACATCAAGTCCGAGCTCGGCGGCGCGCTCCATGAACCAGGCGCGCAGTTCGAGCTCGGCACCCTGCCAGACGTGACGGGAGTACCCGCCGCGACGGGCGTCCCTGCCGACCTCGACGATGTCGTCGAGGCCAGCGAGGCGACCGTGGGCAACAGCCGGTGCGGCGAGGTTCGTCATTCGGTCTCCCACATGGGCACACGCAGGCCCCGCTCGCGTGCGACCTCCGAGGCGCGTTCGTAGCCCGCGTCGACGTGGCGCATGACACCGGTACCGGGGTCATTGACGAGCACCCGTTCGATCTTCTCCGCAGCCAGGGGGGTGCCATCAGCGACGAGCACCTGCCCAGCGTGGATTGAACGGCCGATCCCGACACCACCGCCGTGGTGGAGCGAAACCCAGGTGGCTCCCGACGCCGTGTTCAGCAGCGCGTTGAGGAGCGGCCAATCGGCGATCGCATCCGAGCCATCAGCCATGCCCTCGGTCTCGCGGTAGGGCGAGGCGACGGAGCCGGAGTCGAGGTGGTCACGGCCGATCACGATGGGGGCGCTCAGCTCCCCAGAGGCCACCATCTCGTTGAACTTGAGACCAGCGAGGTGGCGCTCCTTGTAGCCGAGCCAGCAGATGCGTGCCGGAAGCCCCTCGAAGTGCACCTTCTCGCTCGCGCCCGTGATCCACCTGCGCAGCTTCTCATCCTCGGGAAAGAGTTCGAGGATCGCTCGGTCGGTGGCCGCAATGTCGGCGGGGTCACCCGAGAGCGCCACCCAGCGGAATGGCCCCTTGCCCTCCGCGAACAACGGACGGATGTAGGCAGGCACGAAACCAGGGAACTCGAAGGAGCGCGGGTACCCGCCGAGCAACGCCTCTGCACGAATGGAGTTGCCGTAGTCGAAGACCTCAGCGCCGGCATCCTGGAACTCGACCATCGCCTTGACCTGCTTGGCCATCGTGCGGCGGGATGCCTCGGTGAAGGCCTCCGGGTCGGCCTCGGCCTTGGCGTGCCACTCGTCGAGGGCGACTCCCTCGGGTAGGTAGCTGAGCGGGTCGTGCGCCGAGGTCTGGTCGGTGACGATGTCGACTGGCACCTCGCGGGCCAGGATCTCGGCAAACACGGTCGCCGCATTGCCGACGAGCCCCACGGAGAGGGCGCGACGCTCGGCCTTCGCGGCGAGCACACGGGCGAGCGCATCGTCGAGGTCGTGGGTCATCTCGTCGAGATAACCGTGCTCGACGCGGCGGCGAAGGCGCGCGGGATCGACGTCGACAATCAACACGGCACCGTCGTTCATGGTGACGGCGAGCGGCTGTGCGCCGCCCATGCCTCCCGCACCGCCCGTCAGCGTGAGCGTGCCAGCGAGGCTGCCCCCGAAGCGCTTGTCGGCGACGGCGGCGAAGCACTCGTAGGTGCCCTGAAGGATGCCCTGGGTGCCGATGTAGATCCACGAACCCGCCGTCATCTGGCCGTACATCGTCAGCCCCGCCTGCTCGAGGCGGCGGAACTCGGGCCAGCTCGCCCAGTCGCCGACGAGGTTCGAGTTGGCGATGAGCACGCGCGGCGACCACTCGTGGGTGCGGAACACCCCGACGGGCTTGCCCGACTGCACGAGGAGCGTCTCATCTGCCTCAAGCGTCTCGAGGGTGCGCACGATGGCGTCGTAGGCCTCCCAGTTGCGCGCCGCCTTGCCGGTGCCCCCGTAGACGACAAGCTCCTCGGGACGCTCGGCCACCTCGGGGTCGAGGTTGTTCATGAGCATGCGAAGGGGCGCTTCGGTTGCCCAGGACTTCGCGGTGAGCTGCTGGCCTCGCGCGGCACGCACGGGACGGGGAAGGTGCTGGTTCACGATCGGTTCCTCGATGTCTGGTTGGGGATGGTCAGGAGAGTTCTGCGACGGTGGCGGCGGCCTCGAGCACGGCACCGCCGCGCACGGCCTCGACGACGAGTTCGATCTCGGGCGAGAGGTGGCGGTCGCTGCCGGGGCCGTCGACCGTCTCCCTCACCTTCGCGAGCACGGCCCCCGTGGCCGGCCCGGGAAGGAGGGGCGCGCGCAGGTCGAGCGCACGGGCGGCCGTCATGACCTCGATCGCGATGACCCGGCTGAGGCCATCGACCGCGGTGCGCAGCTTGCGAGCCGCGGCCCAGCCCATCGACACGTGGTCCTCCTGCATCGCCGAGGAGGGGATCGAATCGACGGATGCCGGCACCGCGAGTCGCTTGAGCTCGGAGACGATCCCCGCCGCCGTGTACTGGGCGATCATCAGCCCGGAGTCGACGCCGGCATCATGCGCGAGGAAGGCCGGGAGGCCCTGGCTCCTCGCCGGGTCGAGCATCCGGTCGGTGCGACGTTCGGACATGCTGGCGACATCCGCGACCGCAATCGCAAGGAAGTCGAGCACGTAGGCGACGGGGGCGCCGTGGAAGTTGCCGTTGGACTCGACCCGCCCGTCGGGGGTCACGACGGGGTTGTCGACGGCAGAGGCGAGCTCGCGGCCCGCGATGAGGTCGGCGTGGGCGAGGGTGTCGCGGGCAGCGCCGTGCACCTGGGGTGCGCATCGCAACGAGTAGGCGTCCTGCACGCGAGTGCAGTCCTCACCGCGATGGCTCGCCACGATCGGCGAGTCCGCCAGGAGTCGGGACAGGTTGCCGGCGGAGACACCCTGGCCCACCTGCGGCCGCAGGGCCGAGAGGTCATCGGCGAAGACCGCGTCGGTGCCGAGGAGCGCCTCAACGCTCATGGCCGCGGCGACATCCGCGCTGCTGAGCAGCATCCGCAGGTCGTCGATCGCGAGGGCAAGCATCCCGAGCATGCCGTCGGTGCCGTTGATGAGGGCGAGCCCCTCCTTCTCGGCGAGCACGACGGGGGTGATGCCCGCCGCGGCGAGGGCCTCAGCGGCAGGCATGACGACCCCCTTGCGATCACGCACCGTTCCCTCGCCCATGACCGCGAGGGCGCAGTGCGAGAGCGGGGCGAGGTCGCCCGAGCATCCCAGCGAGCCGTACTCCCGCACGATGGGGGTGATGCCGGCGTTGAGGATGCCCACGTAGACATCAGCTGTCTCGATCCGCACGCCCGTGCGCCCGGTGAGGAGGGTCGAGAGACGCAGCAGCATGAGGGCGCGAATCACTTCGCGTTCCACCTCTGGGCCAGACCCGGCAGCGTGGGAACGCACGAGGCTCTGCTGGAGCTGGGTGCGCCGGTCACTCGCGATGTAGGTGTTCGCGAGCGCACCGAACCCCGTCGAGATGCCGTAGTGCGGCGTCGGGTCGCTTGCGAGGCCGTCGATGATCTCGCGGCTCGCAGAGACCGCCGTGCGCGCCATATCGCTGATCACGACGCGGGCGTCGTGTCGAGCGACCGCGACGACCTCCTCGATCGTGACCGGCCCGACGCCGACGCTCACTGCTGCGGGGATGGCTCGTGTGTTCATGTCTCAATCTCACGACACAGCGGTGTCGTTCACGGGCTCGTGAACGCACCTGCTGTCTCAGATATGAGACAGTCAGAAGGCGCAAGACGATCGCGAGGAGACCCCATGCCGAACCTGAGCGACCCTTCACCCGCCGCGCGCCAGACACTCGAGATCCTCACCCACCTCTCCGCCCAGCGAGGCCCCGTCGCCGCGTCGAGCATCGCGCACACGCTGGCCATCCCCCGTTCCACCGTGTACCGGCTTCTCGGCGTGCTCGAGGCCGCCGGTTTCGTGATCCACTTCCCTGAGGCACGCCGCTACGGGATCGGCCTCGCGGCATTCGAGATCAGCTCTGGCTTCTCCCGCCAGGAGCCCCTCACGAGGCTCGGCGGTCCCGTGCTCGCGACGCTCGTCGACCACCTGGGCGAGAGTGCCCACCTCGCCGTCCTCCACGGGCGCGACGTCATCTACCTCGTCGAGGAGCGGGCACCCCGGCGCCCTTCGCTCGTGACCGACGTGGGCGTGCGTCTGCCCAGTCACCTCACCGCGAGCGGACGCGCGCTGCTCGCAACCCTGCCCAAGGCCCAGCTCCGCGCCCTGTTCCCGGATGCGAGCGCCTTCGCCCAGCGCGCCGACCACTCCGTCAACAGCTATTCAAAGCTCACACGGATGCTCGATGACACCCGCACCCGCGGCTACGCAACGGAAGAGGAGGACATCACCCCCGGGCTCGCATCTGTCGCGGTTGCGGCACTCGACCACAGCGGATGGCCCGCCGCGAGCATCGCCGTCACCTTCGCGGCAGACATGCCTCGCGAGCGCTGGCACGAGATCGCTGACGAGGCAAGCAGGGCCGCAACGGAGCTCTCCCGTCGCATCCGGGGCCGGGCACCGAGCGCAACGCGACCGGAGAGGGGCCCGGCGGGGACGCGCCCGATCAGCTGAGCCACTCCCGCTCGAACTGCTCGGCCGGCATGGGGCGCGCCAGGTGGTACCCCTGGGCCCTGTCGCATCCGAGCATCCGCAGCACCTCGTACTGCTCCGCGTCCTCGACACCCTCCGCCACGACGCGCAGCCCGAGGCCCCGGGCGAAACCGATGACGCCCGCGACGATGGAGCGGCCGGCGGCGGTGACGCCCGAGACGAAGGACCGGTCGATCTTGAGTTCGCCGACGGGCAGGTTGCTCAGCTGGGTGAGCGAAGAGAAGCCGGTGCCGAAGTCGTCGATCGAGATCACAAAGCCGAGCTCGCGCAGCCGATGCAGCTGCGCCTGGGGCACGCTGCGGTCGGAGACCAGTCTCGTCTCGGTCACCTCGAGCGTCAGTCGATCGTTGGGGAGCCCGTTCGTGCTGACGGTGCGCACGACCCGGTCTGAGAAGGTGGGGTCTTCGAGTTGGTGCACGGCCACATTGACCGACATCTCGAGCGGATGCCCGGATGCCGCCCAGCGCGCCGCATCCGTGCATGCGGTCTCGAACACGAAGTGGCCGATCTCGCGGATCGAGCCGTTGTACTCGGCGAGGGGGATGAAGCGCACTGGGCTGACCTGGCCCAATCGCGGGTGGTTCCACCGCACGAGGGCCTCGACCCCCACGAGTGCTCCATCATGCAGCCTGACCTGCGGCTGGTAGTAGACCTCGATCTCACCGTTGCGCACGGCCGAGCGCAGGTCGGAGTCAAGCCCCGCATCCTCGGGATCCTCGCGCTTCTGGCCTGCCCGGTAGGCGAGGCGTTGCGCGGTCAGGTCGGCGCGGGCGAGGGAGATGAGCCTCTGGGCGACGGTGGGGCCGAAAGCCTCGACGGCCTCGGCCGGGGACCGCGCAACGTCGGCGCTCACGGCTCCGCCGACCGCGAGCCCCGCATGGACGGTGTCGTCGCCCACGGCAAAGGGGGCGAGGAAGGCGTCGAGGAGCCGACTCACCGTGGCCTCGAGATCCTCGGGGCGGGCTCGAATCACGATCACGAAGTCGTCGCCGCCCAGGCGTGCTACGAAGCCCTCATCGCCGATCGTGCTGACCAGTCGCGCGGCGATCTCTCGCAGCACCGAGTCCACGACGGCCGTCGGATAGGTCTCCCTGATGGCGGTGAACCGGTTGACATCGCAGGCCAGCACGACAACGCCGTCGCCACCGTGTTCCGCCAACTCGGCCATCCGTTCGGTGATGTGCTCCTCAAGCATCCGTCGGTTGGGTAGCCCTGTGAGGGCATCGTGTGTCATCGACCAGTCGATCGCCTCTCGAAGCCGGCTGTGGCCGAGGGCGACACCCGCGAGTCCGGCGATGGCCATCATCCGCTCGTGCAGTGTGTCGTTGAGGGTCGTGGGTGGCGGCGTGCTCGCCCAGTGGCCGCCGATGATGCCGAGGAAGCGCCCCCCGATCTGGACGGGGGTCAGGCCGAGCGCTTCGAAGTCAAAGGTCTCCATGAGCTCGCGCGCCCACGCCGAACTCGAACGGTGGAGGAGCACCGGCATGCCGGAGTCCATCAGCTCGGCAAGGTCGGGGCTCTCGGCACGCGTGCTCTCCCAGGCACGCACCATCTCCGCCGCCGCGCCGCCCCAGCCGCTCAGCCCAGCCATGACGAACCGTGCCGAGTTGTCGTCCCAGAAAAGCACCACCGAGCGGTCCGAACCCCAGAGGGCGGGCACGGCATCCGCGATGACCTGCGCAACCTGGCTGCCCGTTGTCGCGCGGCTGAGCTCCCGGGAGACCCGCAGCATCATCGCCGCCGTCTCCTGTCCGCGCTCGGCAAGCGTGCGGTCGGCCACGAAGTCGGTGATATCCCGCTGCACACTCACGAAGTGCGTCGCGACGCCGCCCCGCCGCACGGGCGCGATCGAGAGGCCGTTCCAATAGGGCGTGCCATCCCTGCGGTAGTTGAGCACCTCGCCGATGAAGGTCTCCTCCGACTGGATGGCGGCCCGCATCGCCTCGATCAGCTCGGGCTGCGTCTCGGGTCCCTGCAGCAGCGCGCAGGTCTTGCCGACAAGTTCCGCGCGGTCATAGCCCGTCATGCGGCACACCGCATCGTTGACCGCGACGATGCGCTCCTCGGCGTCGGTCACGAGCACGCCCTCGTGGATCGACCCGACGATCATCTCGCGAAGCTCCGGATCGTTCCCGATGGAGAAGGCCCACTCGCCCACCCCGGTCGGCCGCTCCATCAAGAGCCCCCGACAAGCGGGACTGCCGGGAAGACGTGCTCGACCGTGAGCGGCGCGATGACAGCATCACCCGTGTCGGCGGGGTCGAACCAGCGCACCTCAGCGATCTCGGCCGCTGCCGCGACGGGGGCGTCGGTCACGAGCGTGAAGACCTCGCAGTCGACCATCCAGCCCGGCTCATTTGCCGCCGCGGAGGAGAACCGACCGAGAGGCGTGAGCGAGTCGGGGTCGACCTCGAGCGTCAGTTCCTCGGCGAGCTCCCTCACGACGGCGTCGCGCGCCGTCTCGCCCGGCTCGATCTTGCCTCCCGGCTGCATGAAGGCGTTCGTGCCCTGCTTGCGCACGAGCAGTGCCCTGCCCCGGCTGTCGAGCACGAGCGCAGCCGCGAGGGTGAAGACGCCGCCCGTCACTGGAAGGCCTCGACCGCGTTGATGATGACCGGGCCCAGCACCATGATGAAGAGCACGGGCATGAGGCAGAGCATGAGCGGGAAGGTGATCTTGACAGGAATCTTCATCGCCTGCTCCTCCAGCCGCTGCCGTCGCCGCATCCGCACTTCATCCGACTGTATGCGCAGCACTGTGGAGATCGGCACCCCGTAGGCGTCGGCCTGGATGACGGCGCGCACGAAGCGATCGAGGTCGGGCAGCTGCACCCGGTCGGCGAGCGCACGGTACGCCTCCCGGCGCGTGACGCCCAGTTGCATCGCCTGGAGCGTGCGGCCCAGCTCCTCCGCGAGCGGGCCGCGCCCGTTGTGCACGATGCGCGCGAGGGCGGCTTCGAAGCCCAGGCCCGCCTCGACCGCGATCGTGAGTTGGTCGAGCGTGTCGGCGAGCGCGGCGTCGATCGCCTTGCGCCGGTCCCCCGCCCGACCGGTGAGGTAGATCTCCGGGCCGAACCAACCCAGCACGACGAGCGCAATTGCGAGCAGCCAGCCGATCGGCGATGCCGTGCCGACGCCGATCAGCACGCCGAGGACGAGGCCGAGCGCGGCGAGCACGACCTTGCGCTGCAGCATCCGCTCGACCTGCTCGGCAGGACGCCCCGCCGCGTCGACGAGCCGAGTGATGCGGCCGACGGATGCCGCGGGCATGAGCCTGCGGACCCCGCCGCGGGAGGCCCCCTGGGTCGCCCCCTTCGTGGCAGGGCCCGCCGCCGCCTCCGCCGCTCCGCGGGAGAGGTTGCCGCGGGCGTGTGCGTGTGCGTCGGGGACCAGCAGCAGCCACCCGAGCGCGAGCACGCCGAGCACGAGCACGGCCATGCCGAGCATCAGCATGGGCGACCTCCCCCGTCTGCGATCACAGCGGCATCGCCACCAGTCGTCGGATCCAGATGCCGCCGATCAGCAGGAGCACGGCCGAGATCCCGAGCAGCGCCCAGCCGATCGGTGACGAGATCATGGGCGCGAGGAAGCCAGGGTTGATGAGGCTCAACAGGAGCGGCACGACGAGCGGCAGCGCCATGAGCACCCAGGCGGAGAGCCTGCCGTCGGCGCTCAGCGACTGGATCTGGCGTCGCATCTGGTTGCGGTCCCGCAGCGTCTCAGAGACCTGGTCGAGCACCTCCGCGAGGTTGCCGCCGACTTCGCGGTGGATGTCAACGGCCTGGCTGACCCATTCGAAGTCGGTGCTGTGCATCCGCTGGGCGATGTTGTCGAGGGCGTGACCCAGGTCGCTGCCGACTCGCACCTCGTTGACGGCTCGCACGAACTCGCGCGCGGTTGGCTGGGCGGCCTCCTCCGCGACCGTGTCGAGCGCCTTGAGCAGGCTGTTGCCCGCGCGGAGCGAGCTCGCGAGCAGTTGGAGCGTGTCGGTGAGCTGGTCTTCGAAGCGGCGACGGATGCTGTCGGCCTTCAAGCGCAGCGCGAAGGGCGTGCCCAACGGCAGCACCAGCACGGCGAGCACCCCGAGCAGCGGCACCGTGAGTCCGCCGAGGATGACGCCGGCGGCGATGCTCACCGCGAGGGTGCGCAGCACGACGCGACCGGGCGTGACGCCACCACCTGCCAGTTCGATGTCCGCCGAGAGCGACCCGCGGTATCCACGCGGGAGCATGGCCGCCACAGCACGCTCGAGGGCGGCGATCGCGCCGGGTTCGGCTGCGGCATCCGGATCGTCGGTCGCGGGCGAACGGTGGATGCGCGGCGGGAGGATGACGCCGATGACGAGCACCAGCAGGCCGATGCCGAGGAGCAGGGCTCCGAGCACGAGCTCCATCAGCGACCCGCCCCGGGGGCGCCGCTCGGCGGGATGAACGCGTCAGCCGGCACGGTGATGCCGAGTTCCTGGAAGCGGTCGGCAAAGGCGGGGCGCAGGCCGCTCGGGCGCACGGTGCCGAGGAAGCGCCCGTTGGGGTCGACGCCCGCGGCGTGGTCGAACTCGAAGGCATCCTGCAGCTGGATGCGATCGCCCTCCATGCCGACGACCTCCGTCACGTTCGTCACGCGGCGGGTTCCGTCGCGCAGGCGCGTGATCTGCACGATGACGTCGATCGACGAGGCGATCTGGTCGCGGATGGCGCGCAGCGGAAGGTCGAGGCCACCCATGAGCACCATCGTCTCGAGGCGCGAGAGGGCATCCCGCGGCGAGTTGGCGTGCAGGGTCGAGATGCTGCCGTCGTGGCCCGTGTTCATGGCCTGCAGCATGTCGAGGCTCTCCCCGCCGCGCACCTCACCGACGATGATGCGATCGGGACGCATTCGGAGGGAGTTGCGCACGAGGTCACGGATGCTGATCTCGCCGCGGCCCTCGATGTTGGCCGGGCGGCTCTCGAGCCGCACGACGTGGGGCTGCTGCAGCTGCAACTCAACGGCGTCCTCGATCGTGACGATGCGCTCGTCTTCGGGGATGAACGACGAGAGCACGTTGAGGAGCGTCGTCTTGCCCGTGCCGGTTCCGCCCGAGACGAGGATGTTGAGGCGCGCCTTGACGCACGCGTCGAGCACGGTCGCGAGCTGCGGCGTGAGGGTGCCGAAGTGCACGAGGTCCTCGGCCTGGAAGGGGTCACGCGAGAACTTGCGGATTGTGAGGGTCGAGCCGTCGACCGCGAGCGGCGGGATGATCGCGTTGACACGCGAGCCGTCCTCGAGGCGGGCATCGACGAGCGGCGACGATTCGTCAATGCGCCGACCAACGCGCAGCACGATGCGCTCGATGATGTTGCGCAGGTGCTGCTCTGACGCGAAGCGCACGCGGCTCCGTTCGAGGTGACCGGAACGCTCGATGTAGATCTGGTTGGGCCCGTTGACCATGATCTCGGTCACCTCGTCGTCGTCGAGGAACCGCTGCAGCGGGCCGAAGCCCAACACATCGTCGATGACCTCCTGGCTGAGGCGCGTGCGCTCCTCGGTCGTGAGGGGCAGCTCCTCCGCCGCGACGATCGTCGCAAGCTCGCGCCGCACGAGTTCGTGCAACTGCTGCTGCGTGAGGGTCGTGTCGGTCAGGCGGGAGCCGAGGTTGGCGAAGAGCGCCTGCGTCGCGCGCGCCTTGAGCTTGCCGAGGGCTTCCCTTGGCGGCGGGAGCGCGCCCGTGCGCTCGGCCGCCGGCTGGGGAGCGGGCGCCTGCTCGGCCCTGCGCGCGGCGGCAAGGCGATCGGCGAGGCTCATTGCTGGGCTCCCCGACGCGTGCGGATCAGCTCGACGAGCTGGCGGAGCGGCTTCACGATCCGTCCCCGGCGAGCGGACTGCACGAGCGGCACTCCCTCATTCGTCGAGAGCCGCACCGAGCGATGCGCGGGAATCACGACGTCGGCCGACCTGCCGAGCGTGCTCTCGGCATCCGCCACGACGAGGCCGGCGCGCGCATCGGCATTGTTGATGACGAGGTGCTCGCGCTTCGCCCGCAGGCCGAGTTCCGTCAGCACGTCGAACTCCTTGCGGAGGCCCCGGATGCTCGGCACGTCGAGTCCGCAGACATAGACGGTGTCGGTGGCCTGCTCCAGCGCGGCCAGCGTGTGCTCCGACAGCCCGGGGACGGTGTCGACGACGACATAGCGGTACTCGTGCGCGAGCTGGCCGAGCAGGTGGGAGACGTGTTCCGCCGTGATGCCGCTCGCGCCCTCAGGGGTCTCGGGCGCACAGACCGCGAAGAGTCCGCTCTCGTGCTCGGCAAGGAAGGTCTTGAGCACCATCGTGTCGTTGCGCGCGGGGCCGAAGACGGCATCCTGCAGCCAGCGGTCGGGCGTGAGGCGCAGCGCGTTCGCGACGTCGCCGAACTCGATGTCGAGGTCGACGATGACGGTCGAGCGGGGCTCCGCCGTCGCGAGGCCGACCGCGAGGTTCGTCGCGATGGTCGTCTTGCCGCTGCCGCCCTTCGACGAGACGACGACGATGAGCTGGGATGCGGGCTCCTCCCCCGCGTGTGCCGTGCTCTCCTCGAGGAGGGCGGCGCTGAGCCGCTCGCGGGCAGAATCCCGAGCACTCGCAATCGTCTCGGTCCACACCTCGGACGCTTCGGCCGGGTCGAGGATGTCGCGGATGCCCGCGCGCATCGCCGCACGGAGGGTCGCCGCATCCGCCCCACTCACGAGCAGGAGCGCGGCGCCGGGCCAGTGCGTCGCGATGCGGTCGGCAAGCACGAAGGAGCCGGCGACGGCGTCGGGGCCAAGGATGACGGTGTCGGGGTGCTTGCCCCGGATGGGCGCCGTGATGCGCGCGCCACCGTCGGCCTCCGCGTCAGCGAGGGCCCAGGCCTCGAGTTCCGTCGCCTCTTCGCCGAGTGCCTCCGAGACACGGGCGTGCAGCGCGGTGTCGTCGCTGACGACCAGGTAGTGCTTCACTGTGCCAGCCCCTCGCGCGTCAGCTCTCCCGAGACCGTGTCGTCGAGCTCCTCCGGCTGTTCCGTGAGCCAAACGCTGCCGTACTCGAGCGAATAGACGATGCTGCGCGCCTGCTCCGCGGTGACGGCGAGCGTCACGGTCACGTTTTCGGTGACCTCCGCGCCGTCATCCGACACGCCACCCTGCACCCGCAGCACCTGCACGCCGTCGAGCAGCAGTTGCGTCGAAGGCAGTCCATCCGCCGTGGCGATCGAGACGAACACTCCGACGAGGTCGCCGGCCTGCACCGTGCCCCCCGCCGCGCGTTGGGTCGGCAGCGAGAAGCTCAGCTGCTGCGTGCCCTCCGGAACGGATGCGTCGCTCTCGTCCGCCGCGACGAAGCGCGCGTCGAAGACCTGCTCCCCCGGCAGCAGGTCGGCGGATGCGACGCGGTCGCCGAGCTGCTCCACCGACGACACGGTGCCCTCAGCGACCGAGAGGGCCGGCAGCTCCTGCACCGCGACGCTCGTGCCGAGGTCCGCGGCGACCGTGCCTGCCGGCACGAACTCCGTCACCACCAGCACCGGGCGAAGCTCGACCCCTTCGAGGGCGCGCTGTTCCGCGTTCGAGGCGTAGATGAAGACGAGGATCGCCCCCGCGACGGCGAGGAGCGCCGCGACGACGACGGCGATGACACGGTTCTTGAACATGTGCTGTGATCAACCAATCAGTCTTGCGGAGCCGGGCACTGTCGTGCCGCCGGTAGATGTGACGATATCGGGGTGGTTGGGGTTCCACGGGAGGAACCGGCCGACGATGCGGGAGCTGTTGACCTGGGTCACTTCGAAGATGGCAAACTCGCTGACCCGGTAGCTGTTGAAGATCAGGATGCCGCTCGGGTCGTCCCAGAGGGCGACGATGACGGGCGAGGAGGGCACGCTGCAGGAGGAGAAGAGGCGGATGTCGGCACGCACGCGCTCACCCATCGTGACCCTCTCCGTGCCGCAACTGAACAGGCCGCCGATGTAGACGGCCTCCCTGGGCCACGCAATGACGTTCCCGTAGCAGACGGACGAGCTCGAGAGCCCGTAGGTGATCGGTTGCACCGTCAGCTCGGTGCGCTTCTGGCAGCCCTCGAGCGCGATCGGGTAGACGTTGGCGCGAGAGACGGTTCCCGCACTCGTGACGGAGGGGGTCCAGGCCGCCGTCGCCTCAGCCTCGAGGTCGGCACCGATGAGCCCAAGCGTGTGCATGAGCGAGAAGCTCACGGAGCCCTCGGCGGTCACCGTGACCCGCCGCGACGTGGTGTCGAGCGTCGCGGACGCTGCGCTGGCCTCGTTCTGGGTGGCCAGTGCGAGGCCCGTGCCGTTGGCGCGGCACTGGGCCGTGTTGCCGGAACTGCAGTCGTTCGCGATCGCGAGGGCCGCGGCATCCGCTGCGACCTGCAACTGGCTGCGCTTGGCCTCCACGCCGCCGTAGTCGACCACGAAACCGAGCATGCCCAGCATGAGCACGCTGAGGATCGCGACCATGACGGCCGTCGCACCCCGCTCGTCGCTCCGGAGGTTGAGCAGCACCCTTAGCCGTCGCCGCGCCCACGCCGCGAGGGACCGCTCGTAGCCGCTCATGCCCCGCACCTCATGACGGCCTTGCCGCTGAGCTCGATACCCCCAGTGAACATCCCGCTGATCGAGTTCAGCCGGTAGTTCACGATCGTGACCGTCACGTTGGTGCCGGGTGCACAACTCGCAGGCGAGACGGAGACGTTCTCCGCGGTGAGCGCGGGCGAGAGCGACGGCGCAGCGGCGACCGCCGTCGACTTCGCCTGGGCCAGCGGCGCACCCAGCGCCGCCGCCCGGGCGCCCTCGCGCGCGGACGCCGTCACCTGGATCTGCGCGTTGTAGATGAGCCCGAACTCAACGATCGCAAAGATCACCATCAGGAGCACCGGCACCACGAGCGCGAACTCGACCGCGACCGCGCCGCGCTCATCGCCTCGCATCCCTCGCATGCATTCCTCCCGGGGAATACGCGAACGACCCGGCCGACGCCGGCCGGGTCGTCGCATGATCTGACTACGGGGTGGGCTTGGTGCTGCCCACGCTGCCGGGAAGGATCCCCGTGAAGAAGGTGGACAGCTGGTCGCCGAAGGCCCAGAGCGCCGCAGCGACAACAACAACGATGACGCCGATCAGGATCGCGTACTCGACGGCGCTCGCGCCGCGCTCTTCGCGACCGAGACGGTCGTTCACGAAGCCCTGCAGGGTGATGAGGAACTTGGTCATGTGAGACTCCAATCGGTGGTGCAACCCGGCCGACCCCCGACGGGCCCCGTTGGCTTTGCGTCCCCGAATCTCTCCGGGTTTGCCTTTGCTGTTCTCTGGGTCTGCAATGTCTGCAGTAGTCAAAGATTAGGCCGGGGCGTTTCCTTTCTGAGAGAAAAACGGGGTACAACTGCGCCGCGATATACCCCGAATTCGGGGGGCAGTCGGCCGAAACGCCCACATGCGGGGGACATTTCACCACCAAAGCGGGGGCCATCGCGGGCTATATGCCTATAGCGGCATCCGCCGCCCGAACCCCGTCTGCAACGATCCCACTCGGCTTTCAGCCAGCGCTGCCATCCTGTGCGCCATGACCACCCCGGTCTTCACGGTCGGCCATTCGACCAGGAGCCTCGAAGAGTTCGTGGCACTCGTGCGCGCCCACGGGGTGACGCTCGTCGCAGACATCCGCACCGTGCCCAAGTCGCGCCGTAACCCGCAGTACTGGGAGGACTCCATGCGAGTGACGCTGCCGGAGCAGGGCATGGGCTACACGCGAATCGCTGGCCTCGGGGGGCTCCGCAAGGCCCGCGCGAACTCGCCGAACGGCGCATGGCGCAACCTCTCGTTCCGCGGTTACGCCGACTACATGCAGACTCGAGACTTCGAAGCCGCCCTCGAGGAGCTCCTCGCGCTCACCGACGAACACACCGTCGCGATCATGTGCGCGGAAGCCGTACCGTGGCGGTGCCACCGCTCGCTCGTGGGCGACGCACTCCTCGCCCGCAGCATCCGCGTCGCCGACATCATGACCCCCGCCAACGCCCGCGAAGAGACGCTGACGTCGTTCGCGGTCGTCGACGGCACGACCGTGACCTACCCGGCCAGCGAACACTCAGGCGATGCGGGGACTGTGGAGCCATGACAGCCACCAGGGGAAAAGATCTCGCACGACAGATCACGGTCGCGGTGAGCGCGCTCCTCGCGCTCGTCGGCGGTTTCATCGGTTCCGGCGCAGCAGGAGGAACACAGATAGCGGATGCCGCGGACGGAGCCCTGCAGACCGACACGAGCACGATCGCCCCGGGAGGGCCGGCCTTCGCGATCTGGTCGGTCATCTACCTCGGCCTGGCGGCATACGCGGTTTGGCAGTGTTTGCCCGGCCAGCGTGAAGCGGCGCGCCATCGGCGACTCGGCTACCCCATCGCGGCAAGCATGCTGCTCAATGCGGCCTGGATCCTCAGCGTGCAGGCGGGCAGCGTCTTCCTCAGCGTCGTCGCGATCATCGCACTCCTCGTGGTGCTCGTGATCGCCTTCCTCATCGCCGTCGACACCCCATCCGATGGACCCGTCGACGCCGTCGTGACGGATGGCACGGTCGGGCTCTACCTCGGTTGGGTCAGCGTCGCGACGATCGTCAACATCGCGGCGTGGCTCGCCGACATGGGCTTCGACGGAGGACCCCTCTCACCCGACGCGTGGGGCGTCGTGCTCGCGCTCGCGGCCGGCGTGGTCGGCTGCGGCTACGCTCTTCGCTCGAGCGGACGTGTGGCCCCCACCCTCTCCCTCTGCTGGGGTCTCGCATGGGTCGCTTTCGAGCGCATCACGGGCGAGCCCGAGAGCATGCCCACAGCGATCGCTGCCATCGTCGCGGTCGTGGCCGTCGCCGCGGTGACGGCGCTCACGCGCGTGCGCTCCGTCGCCACCGCCGCTCGCCGCGAACCGCTCAGCACCTAGGCTCGAACGACGCCCACGAAACGAAACGAGGACAGCATGGCAACCATCGATCTGACGGCCGCAGACTTTGAGAAGACCGTCACGGAGCCCGGCATCACGCTGGTTGACTTCTGGGCCGACTGGTGCGGCCCCTGCAAGCAGTTCGCCCCCGTCTACGAGAGCGCGAGCGAGCAGCACGCGGATGTCACCTTCGCCAAGGTCGACACGGAGGCAGAGCAGGCGCTCGCGGGTGCCGCCAACATCACGTCGATCCCGACGCTCATGGCATTCCGCGACGGCGTGCTCGTCTTCTCGCAGCCGGGTGCCCTGCCCGCTCCCGCGCTCGAGGAAGTCATCACCGCGGTTAAGGGCCTCGACATGGATCACGTCTGGGCGCAGGTTCGCGCACAGCAGGAGGCCGAAGGCAACGCCTGACCCTTCCTAATTCAGGAACTCGAGTTTGAACTCCTGAGTTGGGAGAGTGAACTCCTGAGTTCGGAGAGTGAACTCCTGAGTTGGGAGCGTTAGCTCCTGAGGCGGAAGAGGTCAGAGCTGGGTGCCGCTCACCGCGAAGGTGTCGCACGCGTTCGCGCCCCGCTCGTAGCCGCTCGTGAACCACCGCTGCCGCTGCTCGCTCGAGCCGTGCGTCCAGTTGTGCGGCGTGACCTGCCCCTGCATCGTCTCCTGGATGTGGTCGTCCCCAATGACGGATGCCGCGTCCAGGGCCTGCGCAACCTGCTCGCGCGTAAGCGGCTCGAGGAACGCGGTGCCGTACTCGTCCTGCGTAGTCGCGGCAGCCCCCGCCCACGCCCCCGCGTAGCAGTCCGCCTGCAGCTCGAGGCGCACCGAATCGGATGTCGGTCCGGCGTCACCGCGCTGAATCTGCCCCATGGTGCCGGTGACGTTCTGGATGTGGTGACCCCACTCGTGCGCGATGACGTACATCTCGGCGAGGGGCCCACCCTCGGCTCCGAAGGTCGACTGCAGTTCGTTGTAGAACGACAGGTCGAGGTACACGGTCTCGTCGGCGGGACAGTAGAACGGGCCGACGGCACTCGTCGCGCCGCCGCATCCGGTGTTCGTCTGGGCCTCGAAGAAGACGTAGCCCGGCGGGCGATAGTCCTCGCCGAGTTCGTCCTCCCAGTAGGCCTCGATCGACTGCGCGGCGAAGTCTGCGCGGCACTCGGTGCTCTCGTTGGCATCCGCGCCCGTCTCACAGTCCTCGACGACGCCCACGGGACCCGACGACGCCTGGCCCTGCCCGAGGAGGCCACTGACGTCCACCCCGGTGAACTGCGCGATCAGGAAGACAGCGATCAGGCCGACGATTCCACCACCACCGGCGATCGCCGCGCCGCGCCCTCGTTTGCTGGCCCGGGACCCTCCACTCCGCGCGTTGTCATTGAAGGTCATAGGGCTGACGGTACCCCCGCAAGCGATTCCCACCCATTGAAATATCACCCCCGAAAGGGGGGGTACGGACCTGTCGGTGACCGAGCTACTGTGAGCGAATCATTCACTCCCCCTTTCCGGGGGGCACGTGAATGGGGGCCACAGTTCCCGCTCGCCGCCCCAAACCACGCACTACCCGTCCTCCCCCGAGGAGAACCGCAGTCCCAGGAGTCCGATGTCGGGCCGGTCGCCGGCCAGCACCATGACATCGGACCCTCAATCGTTGTTCCCGCAGCGATGGCCGCACGGCGACCGCCCAGCTTGACCCGAATATCGCGTCGCTTCCCACGGTGACGCGAAACCCCGTCGCAGCCCCGCTGCACCCGTACAGCGCCGGCGCGCACAGCGCCGCGCTGCTGACAGTGCCTGTTCGCCGTTGTTCCTGCGGCGTTGCTGCGCTGTGCCCTGCGCCCCCGTAGCGATCTGCGCCAACGACGTCCTGATCGTCGTACCCGCCTCTGCCCGCGGGTGCCCCCACCTGTGCTTGCCATGCCTGCAGGAGGACTTCCCGATGACCCATTCAGGAGTGAGCCTCGGAACCCCGAGACGACAGCTCTCTGCCCACCCACGCAATGCGCTGCGACTCGTCGAGCCCTTCGCATCCAATGCACCCACAGCGGAATCAGGACCCGCGTGGGCACGCCGCTACCAACAGCGCCTCCTCCTGAGCGACACGCTCATCATCTGCCTCGCGGTCAGCGGGCCCTTCATCGCCTGGAGCGCCCAGTCGTCATGGAGCTCGGCCGAGATCGCGGCGAACTGGCTGATCGCAGCTGGGATCGCCCTGCTGTGGTTCACGGTGCTCAGCATCTTCCGCACGCGTGACTGCCGCGTCCTGAGCGTCGGAGTCACCGAATACAAGCGGGTTGTGAGCGCGAGCACTCTCGTGATGGGACTCCTTGCGATGACATTCGTTGTCGCGGGCGTCGGCCCGATCGCCCCGCCGTTCCTCGTCGCCTTCCCTCTGGGCCTCGTCGCGCTCGTGCTTGGTCGCTGGTCGTGGCGCAAGTGGCTCATCAGTCGCGGACGTGAGGGGCACTGTCTCTCGAGGGTCCTCGTGGTCGGCAGCCGAAGTGATGTGGCCTATGTCGCGAAGCAGATCGAGCGGGCGTCGACTGCCGCATACGCCGTCGTTGGCGCCGTCGTCGACGCCTCCGGGTCCGAACCTCTCCCCGCGCAGCTCGGCGGGCTCCCCATGAGCACCGACCTCGACTCTGTGGCCGCTACGGCGGCCGAACTGGGCGCCGACTCGGTCGTGGTCGCCGGACCGCCGCCCGGTCGGCCCGACTTCATCCGTGACCTCTCCTGGCAGCTCGAGGGCACCGCCACCGACCTAGTGCTCGCAACGAACCTCGCGAATGTCGCGGGCCCCCGCATCCACCTGCGCCCCATGGAGGGCCTGCCCCTCATCCACGTGGAGATCCCGCAGTTCGAGGGCGGCCGTCACGTGCTCAAGCGAGCGTTCGATGTCGCGGTCTCGGGAGTCGCGCTCCTCGTGCTCGCCCCCGTCTTCGCCGTCATCGCCCTCGCCGTGCGGCTCGATAGTCCCGGGCCGGCGCTCTTCTCGCAGGAGCGCGTGGGCCGCGACGGCCGCCGGTTCACGATGTGGAAGTTCCGCACGATGGTGACGAGCGCGAGCGATGACCTCACGGGGCTCCTCGACCACAACGAGGGCAAGGGCGTGCTCTTCAAGATGCGCAACGACCCGCGCGTGACGCGGGTGGGCCGGATGCTGCGGCGCCACTCCCTCGACGAGCTCCCGCAGCTCTGGAACATCCTCGTCGGCGACATGAGCGTCGTCGGCCCGCGCCCGCCCCTGCCACGCGAGGTCGAGAACTACGAGGACCACGTGCACAGGCGGCTCTACATCCGCCCCGGTCTCACGGGCATGTGGCAGATCAACGGGCGCTCCGACCTCAGCTGGGAGGAGAGCGTCAAGCTCGACCTCTATTACGTCGAGAACTGGTCGCTCGTCGGCGACATCGTCATCATGTGGCGCACCCTCCGCCAGGTGAGCCACCCGGTCGGGGCCTACTGATGAACGCACCGCACATCTCCCCGCCCCGTCTTTCCTTCGCGATGATCGGCACCCGGGGCGTGCCCGCCGCGTATGGCGGCTTCGAGACGGCGGTTGAGGAGATCGGCGCACGACTGGTCGAGGCCGGACACGAGGTCACGGTCTACTGCAGGAACGCGGATGCCTCGCTCCGGCGTCACCGCGGCATGAACCTGGTGCACCTTCCCGCCGTCAAGGTCAAGGTGGGCGAGACGCTGAGCCACACCGCACTCTCGGTCGCCCACGCGACCTTCCGACGACGCCCGGATGTCGCGTTCGTCTTCAATGCCGCGAACGCGCCCTTCGTGCCCTGGCTCCGTGCACTCGGCATCCCGACCGCCGTGCACGTCGATGGGCTGGAGTGGAAGCGCGCCAAGTGGAACGGCCTCGGCCGCCGCTACTACCGGCTCGTCGAGCGGCTCGCGGTCGCTTGGGCCGACGCCTTGATTGCGGATGCCCGTGGTATCGCCGACTACTACGCCGCGAACTTCGGCGCACCGACCGAGCTGCTCACCTATGGGGCCACGGTGCAGGACGATGCCGGGCACGACCGCATCCGCCCACTCGGCCTGGAACCCAAGCGCTACCACCTCGTCGTAGCCCGCTTCGAGCCCGAGAATCATGTCGGCGTCATCGTCGATGCCTACCACCGGAGTTCGGCGGCACTGCCCCTCGTGGTCGTGGGTAGCGCCCCGTACGCGGCGGCGTACACACAGAGGATTCGCCAGGTCGCGGAGTCGGATGCTCGCATCCGGCTGCTCGGCGGCGTCTACGACCAGTTGCAGCTCGATGAGCTGTACGCAAACGCCCTCGCCTATGTCCATGGACATTCGGTCGGGGGTACCAACCCGTCGCTGTTGCGCGCCATGGGAGGTGGGACTTCCGTGCTCGCGTACGACATCGATTTCAATCGGGAGGTGCTCGGTGAGGAGGCTGCCTACTTCGGTTCAGCCTCAGCACTGTCGCGCCATTTCGATGACGTTGAGAGTGAGCCCGAACGCCACGTGGCGCTCGGGCGGCGCCTTCAGCGACGGGCCCAACGTCTCTACAACTGGGACGCCGTGAGTCGTGGCTACGAAGACCTGGGGCTTCGCCTCGCCTCCGGCTACACGATTCGCGCCTCTTCCCCGCTCCGTGCACCGCGTCCCTCCCATTCGATCCCGAGGTTGCCATGATCACCATGCCCCGCTCCTCCGCCGCCAGGTCTCGCGTGGTTGCGATGGCCCTCGCGTTCGTGCTGGCGGCGGGCGTGCTCGTGCACGCAAGTCCGGCCCTCGCCGACTCGGCGCCGGCGGATCCCGCCGTCTCGCCGACGGTCACGGCTGACGGCCTGCCGACGACTCAGATCAATGGGGTCGCATGGTCGCAGGTCATCGTCGGCAACACCGTCTATGTGGGCGGCGACTTCACGGCGGCGCGACCGGCGGGGGCGGCCCCCGGCACGAACGAGGTGCCACGCACGCACCTGCTCGCCTACAACCTCACGACGGGCGCACTCATCAGCGGCTTCAACCCGACACTCAACGGCCAGGTGCTCGCGCTGACGGCATCGCCAGACGGCTCGCGCATCTACGCGGTCGGCGACTTCACCAACGTGAATGGCACTGGCCTTTCCCGGGCCGCCGCCTTCGACACCGCGACAGGCGCACTCGTCATGTCGTGGCGCCCGATCCTCGGCAGCCAGGGCCGAGCCGTCCACGCGACCGATTCCACCGTCTACGTCGGCGGCAACTTCACGACCGTCAACGGCGTGCCCCGCAACCGCATCGCGGCCGTAAGCGCGGCCGATGGTTCCACGCTTGACTTCAACCCGAACGCCGAAAGCGCGGTCAATGCCATCACGCTCACGAAGGACGGCTCCAAGGTCGTCGTTGGTGGCAAGTTCGCCGCGCTCGGCGGCGTCGCCATCCGCGGGCTTGCGGCCGTGCATCCGATCACTGGTGCGGTGCTGCCGTGGGCCATCAACAACACGATCTATGCCTCCGGCTCCAACGCCGCCTTCACGAGCCTCTCTGCGACGGATGATGCGGTGTACGGCACCGCGTGGGCGTGGGGGCGCAACGACGGCAACCTCGAGGGCAGTTTCTCGGCGAACCCTGCGACGGGTGAAATCGTCTGGCTCAACGACTGCCACGGCGACACGCACTCGGTCTACCCCGTTGGTGAGGTTGTCTACTCGGTGGGCCACGCGCACTACTGCGGCAACATCGGCGGCTTCCCGCAGACGGAGCCCTGGACCTTCTACCGA
Organism: Salinibacterium sp. dk2585; assembly: GCF_008001035.1. Classification (NCBI taxonomy): domain Bacteria; kingdom Bacillati; phylum Actinomycetota; class Actinomycetes; order Micrococcales; family Microbacteriaceae; genus Salinibacterium; species Salinibacterium sp. dk2585. The sequence goes on along the minus strand of NZ_CP042856.1, from coordinate 459,453 downwards.
GCCATCGCGACCACGAAGGCCGCCACGGGCACCATCACGCGTGACCCGCACGGCTACTTCAACTTCGAGGGACACCCGCGACCGAGCCTCCTGCACTGGTACCCGAGCATCAACGCTGGTTCCTTTACGGGCCAGAACCAGGGACCATGGCACATCACCGGCAGCGGCAACTACATCGTGCAGGGTGGCGAGTTCACGACCGTGAACGGCGTCGCCCAGCAGGGCCTCGTGCGCTTCGCGGCGCCGAGTGTCGCACCAAACACTGTCGGCCCGCAGTCCAACGTGGGGCTCACCCCCAACGTGATCTCGTTCAAGGCCGGTGAGGTGAGGGTCTCGTGGCAGGCGACCCACGACCGTGACAACGAGAACATCCGCTACGAGGTGACACGAGACGGCGCCGTCGTGCACACGGTCACGCAGCCCTCCAACGAGTGGACCCGGCCCGTCATGACCTTCACCGACAAGGGCCTCACCCCGGGTGCGCGACACCTCTATCGAGTGCACTCCTACGATCCCTTCGGCAACTGGGCGAGCAGGGCTGCGATCTGGGTGGATGTCGCGACGGACGACGTCGGCAACGACTACACGCAGGCGGTGCTGGAGGACGCGCCGCTTTCCTACTGGCCGCTCGATGAGGACTCGGGCACGACCGCATATGACCACGCCGGCGCGCAGGACCTGACCCTTGCGGCGGGCGCCGCGAGGGGTGCGGAAGGCATCATCAGCGAGAGCGCCGGGATCGACCTGAGCGGCACATCGAATGGCTTCGGCAGCACGCAGTCCGCCGTGCCCGCACCGTCGACCTTCACCCTCGAAGCATGGGTCAAGACGACCTCGAACAGCGGCGGCAAGATCATCGGCTTCGGCGACCGGGCCACCGGCAACTCGGGCTCCTATGACCGGCACATCTACATGGACAACTCCGGCCGTGTCTGGTTCGGGGTGCACCCGGGCGGAGTTCGCACGGTCAACTCGAGCCAGTCGTTCAATGACGGGCAGTGGCACCACATCACGGCGTCGCTGGGCGCCAACGGCATGCGCCTGCACATCGACGGGATGCTCGTTGCCACTCGTGACGATGTCACGAGTGGGCAGGAGTTCAATGGAGTGTGGCGGGTCGGCGGCGACAACCTCGGCGGCTGGCCCTCGGACCCATCGAGCGACTACCTCAACGGCGACATCGATGAGGTCGCGGTCTACCCCGCGGTGCTCACCCGACAGCAGGTCGTGAGCCACTTCGTCGCGGCGGGGAACGCCTCTCCCCTGCCCGCCGCCCCAGCCGACGCCTACGGCCAGTCGGTCTACAACGACGATCCGACGCTCTACTGGCGTCTCGCCGATGACACAGCAACGACGGCGGCCGACTCGGGCATGCAGAACACCCCCGGTACGTACTCGGGCAGCGCGACGCTCGGCCAGCCCGGCGCGCTCGCCGACGGCGACGACGAGGCGGTGGGCTTCACGGGCAACACCGTGATCGGCAGCAACAAGTCGTTCGCTAACCCCCGCACCTACTCCCTCGAAGCGTGGTTCCAGACTTCAACGGAAACGGGCGGCAAGATCATCGGCTTCGGTGACCAGCGCAACGGCCTGTCGAGCAACTACGACCGCCACCTCTATATGCAGGATGACGGCCACCTCGTCTTCGGCACGTGGACGGGATCCGCCAACACCATCACGACGCCGAACCCCTACAACGACGGTGCGTGGCACTACGCGGTCGCCACGCAGTCGAGTGCGGGCATGCAGCTGTACATCGACGGCGCACTCGTGGGCACGCATCCGCAGACCCAGGCGCAGGACTACACGGGCCACTGGAAGATCGGAGGCGACAACACCTGGGGTTCGTCGAGCCCCTACTTCTCGGGCCTCCTCGACGAGGTCGCCGTCTACTCGACGACCCTCGACGGCCCCACGGTCGCTGCCCGATACGCCCTTGGCACGACGGGAGCACCGCCGAACGCCGCTCCTGCGGCCGCCTTCACCGAGGCCGTGTCGAACCTCGACGTGAGCGTCGATGCCTCGGCGTCCTCCGACAGCGATGGCACGATCGCCGGATACGTGTGGGACTTCGGCGACGGCAACACTGCCACGGGAGTAACCGCTTCGCACAGTTACGCAGAGGCGGGCAGCTACACCGTGACCCTCACGGTGACCGATAACGGCGGCGCGAGCAACTCGACGAGTAAGACGGTCGAGGCGACCGAGCCACCGGAGCCGCCCGTGGGCATCGCGGCCGACAGCTTCACGCGCACTTCGTCCTCCGGGTGGGGCACCGCCGATCTGGGCGGGGAGTGGAGCACAGTCGGTGCCGCGTCTCGCTACACGGTGTCGGGCAGCGCCGGGCTGATGACGGTGGCCGCTGGCCAGACGCTCCGGGCGTCGCTCCCGGGCGCCACCTCGGATGATGTCGACCTCCGGCTGCGCTTCTCGACCGACAAGGCACTCACGGGGGGCGGTGAGTACCTCTCGGCGATCGGCCGACAGGTGGGCTCGCTCGACTACCGCGCACGTGTGCGGCTGCTCGCAAGCGGTGACGTGCTGCTGCAACTCACCCAGGGCGGCACGACGCTGCAGTCGCTCACCGTGCCCGGCCTGACCCACACGGCGGATGCCGCGTACAACCTGCGCCTGCAGGTGACGGGCACGTCACCGACGACGATCCAGGCGAAGCTCTGGCCAGCATCCGCAGCTGAACCTGCCGCGTGGCAGACGAGCGTGACGAGCTCGACGGCCGGACTGCAGACGGCGGGCAACATCGCGCTCGAGAGTTTCGTCTCAGGTTCCGCGACCAACGGTCCGATCACGACGCGCTTCGATGACCTGCTTGTGACCCCGACGACGGCGCCGCCGCCGCCGGGCAATGTGGCGCCCGTCGCGGCCTTCAGCACCTCGACGGCGGAGCTGACCGCGAGCTTCGACGGCACGGGCTCCGCCGACAGCGACGGCACGATCACGACCTGGACCTGGAACTTTGGTGACGGGCAGAGCGGCACCGGGCCCACTGTGACACATCCCTACGCCGCGGCGGGCACCTACACCGTGACCCTCACTGTGACGGACAACGAGGGAGCCACCGCGAGCATCACGCATCCCGTCTCGGTCTCAGCACCCCCGCCGGAGGGTGCGGACCTCGCGGCGGACGCCTTCGAACGCAGCGTCTCGGCCGGATGGGGCAGCGCCGAACCCGGTGGGGCCTGGACGCTGCTCGGCGCGCCATCCAACTACTCGGTCGAGGGCGGGGCCGGCGTCATGGCGACCCCGGCGGGCAGTACGCGCCGCGCCACCCTCCCCGCCGTGAGTTCGACATCGACAGACGTGCGAGCCGCGTTCTCGATCGATCGAGCGCTGACCGGCGGAGGCGCCTACGTCTCTGTGATCGGGCGGCAGTCCGCCGAGAATGACTACCGTGCGCGCATCCGGCTGCTCGCCACCGGCCAGGTCATCCTGCAGCTCGTCGAGGGCGGCACGGTCTTGCAGACTCGCACCCTCCCCGGATTCACCTATGCGCCGGGAGAACAACTCCAGGTGCACCTCCAGGTGTTCGGGACAGCGCCGACGACGATCAGGGCTTCGCTGTGGAAGACCGGGCAACCCGAGCCCTCCGCGTGGGAGCTCACCGCGACAAGCACCACGGGCACCCTCCAGGCTGCGGGTCCACTCGGCCTCGAGTCCTACCTGACTGCTTCAGCGACCAACGGGCCAACGCTCGTGCGTTTCGACGACCTCGTTGTGGGTGAAGTGACGTGAGCATGACACGTCGCCACAGGCACGGGGATGCTGACCCCGGCGTCGTGCTCATGGCGCATCCGGGCGGGGAGCTCTATGGTTCAGACCGCATGTTCCTCGAGAGCGTGCAGGCGATGACCGATGCGGGTGCGCGCGTATGGGTCGCGCTGTCATCGGCGGGGCCCCTCGCCGCCATGCTGCGCGACCGTGGCGCCGACGCGACGATCTGCCGCAGCCCCGTGCTCCGCAAGAGCGCGCTGAGTCCGCGCGGCTTCCTGCGTCTCGTTGCCTGCACCTTCGGTGGCATCGTCGACGGTTGGCACCTTCTCTCACGCGTGAAGCCCGACCGTGTCTACGTCAGCACGGTGACGGTGCCCCTGTGGATCGTGCTTGCACGACTGCGGGGCATTCCCGTGCTCTGCCACGTGCACGAAGCCGAGGCATCCGCCCCCGCAGTGGTGCGCGCCGCCATCGCCGCACCGCTGCTCCTCGCAGAGAACGTCATCGCGAACAGCCGGTTCAGCGTCGCAGTGCTCGGGCGCTCCTTCCGGTCGATCGCTCGCCGTGCCGTCCTCGTGCACAACGGGGTGCCGGGCCCGGTCGAGCGGATGCCAGCACGGGAGCAACTCGACGGAATCCTCCGCATTGCCTATGTGGGCAGGCTCTCGCCGCGGAAGGGCGTCGATGTGGTCGTGGATGCTGTAGGGCAGTTGGCCGCGAGAGGCGTTCGGGCACGGCTCGATGTCATAGGGACGGTCTTCGCTGGTTACGAGTGGTACGAGCAGGAACTCCGCGAGCGGGCGGAACGCCTGGGCGCTGACGACGCAGTGCGCTTCCACGGCTTCGTCCCCTCCGTATGGGCACTCGTCGCCGAGAGCGACGTCGTCGTGGTGCCCTCGCGACACGACGAGCCCTTCGGCAACACGGCCGTCGAGGCGCTCCTCTGCGGGCGTCCCGTCATCGCGAGCGGCACGAGCGGCCTTCTCGAGGCCACGGCGGGTTTCGCGGCCGCACGCACGGTCACACCCGGCGACCCGGTTGCCCTCGCCGACGCGCTGGAATCCGTCAGCATGGACTGGGCACAGCTCCGCGAAGCGGCGTGGCGCGACGTCGGTCTTGTCGACCGCCGACACGACCCCGCGCTCTACCGTCAGACGATCGCCGACCTGATGCTGTCGATGCAGCCGCGGCACGGCCGCCGGGCCCCCGTCTCGCCCGCCTCGCCCGCCTTCAGCGAGGGGAGGGCGATGTGACTGCGAACACCCTCCTCGTGACGGTCGCCGTGCTCACCTACCGGCGCCCCGATGACCTCGCGGAGCTCCTCCCGCAGCTGTGTGAGCAGGCAGAGGCCTCTCGCGATGATGTGAAGGTCCTCGTCGTCGACAACGATGCACTCGCCGGTGCCCGCGAACTCTGCGAACAATTCGCGCCCCGGAGTGTGCACTACCTCCACGAACCTACGCCGGGGATCTCATCAGCCCGAAACAGGGCCTTGGACGCGAGCGTCGGGGATGACGTGCTCGTCTACATCGATGATGATGAGCGTCCGCTCGACGGCTGGCTCGAGAGCATGCTGGTCCTCTATCGCGAGCGCCGGCCAGCCGGTGTCGTGGGGCCCGTCATCTCTCGCTTCGATGGAGAGCCGGAGCCGTTCGTCGCCGCGGGGCGATTCTTCGACCGTCGACGGCTCCCCACGGGCACCGCGGTCGATGTGGCGGCGACCAACAACCTGTTACTCGATTTGCGCCAGGTGGGGGCACTCCGCTTCGACCCCGAGTTCGGCCTGTCCGGAGGGTCGGACACGCTCTTCACGCGCCAGCTGGTCGCGAGGGGTGGCCAACTGCTCTGGTGCGACGAGGCGATCGTGGTTGACGTTGTGCCCGCAGCGCGACTCACACGCAGCTGGGTGCTGCGCCGGGCGTTCCGCAGCGGCAACTCCTGGAGCCGCACGAGCATCCGGCTCGCACGCACGCCCCTGCACCGCGCATTGACCCGCCTGGACCTGAGCTCGCGCGGGCTTGCCCGAGTCATCTCAGGAGCAGGACTTCGCGCCATCGGCGCCCTCACCCGAACGGGCCATCTGCAGGCGAAGGGACTGCGACGATTGCAGCGAGGTGGCGGGATGCTGACCGGAGCGTGGGGGCACGTCTACTCGGAGTACGGGCGATGAGCACGCTTCGCGAGGGCACGACGATAGGCGGCAACGTGGGCCTCGCCCAGGAGCAGCCACGATCGACGCGACAGGTCTGGGGCGCCGGCGGGGGTGCCTGCCGCGAGCGCCTCGCTGAGTGTCTCCCCCGTGAGTTCCCCTTGATAGCGTCGCACCCACGCCTCGCCTACCTCCTCCGCGATGGCCGCGGTCGCCGGGTTGTCGGGCACAAGCACGGGGCGCCCCAAGGAGAGGGCAAGGAGCATGGCCCCCGAATTGTGCAGGTCTCGGTACGGCAGCGCCACGAGGCTCGCCTCGCCGAACTCTCGTATGAGCTGGTCGTCGTCCGCGTATCCGAAGGTGAGCTGGATGCGCTCGTCGCCATCGGCGATGGACCTGAGCTCCTCGGCAAGGGCGGCAGGATCGGGGCGGCCGACGATGTGGAGGCTCGCCGCGGCATCCGGCACAGTCGTGAACGACCTGGCGAGTGCCGGCACGTTCTTATAAGCACGGATGAGCCCGAAGAACAGGAGTCGACCTTCCCGCGGCGTCGGGAGTTCCCGGCTCGCATACCAGTCCGCGTAGTGGCCGTGGGGGATCACGACCCGCTCGGCGGCGGCGGCAATCGGCGTCGTGTCGTTGAGCAGCACCCAGACATCGGTGGCACGGTCGAGTCGCGCGAGGATGAACTCCACGAGGCGGCCGCGGCCCTCATGTGGCCGCACATTGTGCGCGGTGCGCACGAGCGCTCCACGCCCGAGCCGGAGGCGCAGCTCGAGCGCGAGGCAGAGCGCAGCACCGACAAGGGTGCGGAGTCGGCTCTCACGCACGAAGAGAAGCTCGGGCCAGTGCACGTGGAGCACATCCCAGCGCCCGAGGATCGCGCGCGGCCACGAGAAGAGGCGCACGTCAGCCGAGCGCTTCAGCGCTTGCACGAGTTGCACCAGGTAGGGGTTGGTGGTGTCGCGAAGCTCCCGCACGGACTGCAGCACGATGAGGCGCCGCCCGGCGCGTGCTGTTCCTGCCATGCTGGGCCCTCCCGCCTTTCGTCACGGGCTCGAGTGGCCTCACATTACCGGCGGGAGGCGCGCTTGTGAACGATCCTCGCAGGCTGCTCGGGATGTTCCGGCCCGGCATCATCGCCTACAACGGCTACGACTCCGGGCTCGGTAACCGGGTGCGCGTCGTGCTCGGTGCGCAGAGCCTCGCCAGCCTCGAAGGTCGAGCCTTCGCCTACGTGTGGCCGACGGGGAAGCTCTTCGGGCCCCGCTTCTCCGAGCTCTGGGATTTCTCCGCCCCTGTCGTGCCTCGCGCCTTCTCGCGCGGCATCGCCCCCCTCTTCCCCTACGTCGACGAGACGCTCGAGTGGCTCGACGACGCGACGCGGCGGCAGCCGCTCTGGCAGATTCGCACGGGGAGCCCCATTCGGCTCCCCGCTGAAGCAGAGTCATGGCAGGAGCGCTTTCGCGCCCTGCGACCTACGGCACAGATCGCCGATCGGGTCGAGCGGATCTTCGACGAGCAGCTCCGCGGCCGGCCCTATATCGGCGTCATGATCCGAGCACACTCGGTTTCGCACGCGAAGACCCTGCAGGCCTCCCCCGTCGAGTGGTTCCTTGCGCGCCTGCGCGAGATCCGGCGCAGCGACCCAGACGCACTGTTCTTCGTCTCCTGTGACACTCCCGATGTCCAGTCGGCCGTGCTCGAGGCCGTGCCGGGGTGCGTGGCACAACACGACAAGGGACCCTACAACTCCACGGAGGGCGTGCTGTCGTCGATCGTGGACCTGTATCTGCTCGCGGCATCCGGATACCTCATCGGGCCCCACTTCTCGAGCTTCGTGCATCTTGCCGAACATCTCGCAGGTGACCAGCTCACGTTCGAGACCGCCCTCGACGGGTGCCACGGGCCCGTCGACTATCACCGCGTCGGGCTCGTCGCAGACCCGCTGCGGCCCGTCATCCGCGAGCAGATGAGGAGCCTCCAATGAGCCGCCTCGCGCTGCCTGTTTTCGTCGTCTGGCTCATCGCCGTCTGCTTCGTGCCGTACTGGATCGGCGTCGAGGTCGGCGTGGGATGGTCAGCTGCGACGATCGCCGCGCTCGCCGTCGCCGCGGTGCTGCTGCCCTTGCGCGAGATAGAGCCGGGACTCGTCGACCTTGCGGTCGCGTTTGTCGTGCTCGCCTACGTGTTCGCGGTGGTGATCGGCGACGCGAGCCTTTCTGCCGGGGTCGTGCTGATCACGCAATGGTGTCTCGGGTACCTTGCCGGGCGCGCCATCATGGCCCACTTCAGGGCACCAACAGTGAGCCTCCTCATCACCCTGGCTGTGGCCGCGGTGGCGCTCCTCGCGATCGTCGAGTTCATGACGGGCACGAATGTGTTCGTGCTGTGGGAGTCCGACAACCCCCTGTACTCGACCTGGGGCGACGTGCAGGAACGCGGCGGCGTCTCTAGGGTGGAAGGCGCGTTCGGCCATTCGCTGGCCCTCGGCGGGGCGCTCTCACTCGCGATTCCGTTCGCGCTCTCCGCACCGCTTCCCGGCTGGCAGCGGGCACTCATCGCGCTCACGCTATTGACGGGCGTCACACTGACCTTCAGCCGCACAGCCATGGTGTGCGCAATCGTCGCCGTGCTCTTCTCGGTGCTCCTCCAGAGCGGGGTGGGCACGCGCCGCCAGCGAGTCACGTTCCTGACGGGCGCATCCGTCGTCGGCGTCGTCGCGTTCCCCCTCATCGGCCGCGTGTTCGAGGCGGCGGGCGACGAGGCAGACAACAGCGCCGCGTACCGGGGCGAGTTGTTCTCCCTCCTCCCCCACATGCAACTGATCGGGCAATCCCCGGCCTTCCAGCGCACGCCCGACGGCAAGGCCTACTTCGGAACCTTCAGGTCGATCGACAGCGCAATCATCCTGACCGGCCTCACCTACGGACTCGTGCCGCTCCTGCTGCTCGGCGCCGTGCTCTTCGCGGGGGTCGTGCTGCTCGTGCGGGGTGAAGCCTCCGCGGGCACCGTTGCGGTGGTCGCACAGATTCCTGCGCTGGCGACGGTCGCGTTCATCACCCAGTACACGATCCTCTTCTGGTGTGTCGTCGGCGCCGCCGTGACGGGCCAGCAACTCCTCAGGGCGGTTCCCGCCGCCGCATTCGAACCATCCCTGCGTCGCACAGCACCTTCCCTCCATCCCACCTCCCGCCTCACGAAATCAGGTACGTCATGACCCACTCACCTGCAGCGGTTGACCGCCCGGCCACGCCGCCCGCTCGATCCCCACAGCCCCGCTTCGCCCTGCGCAGGATGCTGCGGCAGTCCTGGCTCGTCGCCGCAGGTGCGGTGCTCGGAGTCGTCGCCGCCATGGCATTCACATCGGCCGCCACTCCCGAATACACTTCCAGGGCGAGCCTCCAACTCTCACTCGCCTACAGTTCCTCGGCGACCGACATCAACCAGGGCGCCGCATACACCCGCTCCGAGATGCTGTCGTACGCGGAGCTCGCCACCTCGACGACGATCCTCCAGCCCGTCGTGAGGGAACTCGGCCTCACCATCTCCCCGGCGGCCCTCGCCGGGCGACTCGCCGTGACGACTCCACCGAACACCTCAGTGCTGCATATCGCGGCGACCGACACCTCACCGCGCGCCGCAGCATCCATCGCAAACGCGGTCGCTGGCAGCCTCTCGAGCTACGCCGTGGCCCACTCGCCGGCAGACGATGAGCTCGGCCCGCTCCTTACGGTGACGACCATCGCATCCGCGTCGCCACCAAGCTCACCTTCGAGTCCGCGCCTGCAGGTGAACCTTGCGGCTGGTCTCCTTCTCGGCCTTCTGGCCGGCGTGCTGGCGGCAATGGTGAGGCTGCGTGCCGACACCAGGCTACGCACGGTTGCCGACATCGCAGCCCTCACGGATGCGCCCGTGCTGGGCACACTCGCGCGGCGGCGCCCAGATCATGCATCCCAAGGAGTCCGACTCCTTGCCGCAGCGTTGCGTCACTCGCTTGCAAGCGATCCGAGCGCGGCACTCATCGTCACGCCGGCCGCACGCCGAGCCGAGGTGTCGGGCCTCACCGATGAGCTCGCTTCGACCCTGACGGCCATCGGCCTGCCTGCAGCAGCCATGGTGGGCGACCTCGGCCATCGGGGCACGCAGGCGCACACCCCGGACGACGCGCCCGCGCTGGAGTCCTTCCGAGCGGGGCTCTCGAAACGACAGGAGGAGGTCGACACCGTGCTCGTGTCGGCCCCGTCGATCGCCGCCTCGGCCGACGCCGCCATCCTCGGCGCTTTCGCCTCGGGCGCCCTCGTGGTCGTGCATGCGGGAGCCGTCAGGGCGGAGCACCTGCACGCAGCGCTCCAGCAACTCTCAGCCGCAGGTCTCCCGACGCGGGGCATCATCCTCGACGAGGCCCGTATGTCGTCTGCCGGCACCAGCGAACACGGCCACTCGAGGGCGGGGCTCGCGGCTCGTCTGCGCGCAAGGATGTCGACGCCGCGCGCTAAGGGCGGAAAAGCACCCGTCCAGAGCCTGCAGCGTGGCTGAACTCGAGGCGGTACGAATCGTGTTGGTCCTCAGGGACGGAAAAGATGTAGGTGCCGCGCGCGGTCCCGGCCGGCGCGAGCTCGCCCCCGAGCGGGTCAGCGCTCTCGTCGTTGAGCAGCGGCGAAGCCGGCGTCGTGTCGTCTCCGTAGTAAAGGTTCACGCTCGCGCCATCAAGCGAGATCGGATTGCCGGAGCCGTTGGTGACGACCAGCACGAAGCGCAGGGCTGGACCGCTCGTCTCCCCGACGCCGCGTCCTTCCGCCGCGAAAGGGACGACATCCGTGACCTCCGCCGTGACACCGGCACCGAGCTCCACCTGCTCACCGACGGGCACTTCCTCCGCGGCGTCGTCCGCGGGAGGGGTGCCGCCGTCAGCATCCCGTTCCACGGGCGTCGAACTCGGGGTGGCGGATGGGGTGCTACTCGCGCCCGGCGTCTGCATCCCGGGGGTCTCCCTGCCCTCCTCCTGACCGACGGCGAGATACAGCGCAACGAGGCCGAGCCCAAGCACGATCGCTGCGGCAGCCGCTATCGCAAAGAGCAGTCGGCGCCGCGCGCCATCCGGCCGCGTCTCTTCTGCGGGCTTGGTGTCGGCCATGTGGGACCTCCCAGCGTCGAGGGCGAAGCAGCATCATGCCGGGCGCCCGAGCGTCGTCATCTCTCGGAACCACTTGACGAGGGCCGCAATCAGGAACAGCGCGGTCGCCGCCGCGATGAAGGTGTACAACGCGAGGAACACCGGCATTGCCCCGAGAAACAGGAACGACAGGCACAGCACCCCGTAGTCCATGGGCAGCACGAGCACGGCGCGGAGCCACGACGGACGCCCCGGCCCATCCGTTGCGAGCGAGGCGGCACCGTGCTGGCGCCGCAGCTGCTCGGTGAGGATCATCGCGAAGAAGAGGACGGCAGAGACGACGGCCGACAGGATCGGCACGAGCAGCCACCAGCGCTCAACCGCGTCGAAGCGGTAGAAGCCCACGGCGAGCGCGAGGGGCATCGCGGAGACCTTCGTGGCGTCGACGACGTGGTCGAGCCATTCCCCCGCCGGGCTGCTGACCCCTCGCAGCCTCGCCACCTGGCCGTCGGCGGAGTCGAAGGCGTAGCCCAGCAGGAGCAGGAGCGCGACGCAGATTCCCACGCCGACGCCGGGTGGCACGAGGGCCAGGATCGCGATGCCGACGAAAGTGAAGACGGCACTGATGCCTGTGATCGCGTTGGGGCTGAGCCCAAGGGAATGGCATACCGCGGCGAGCACGCGCCCGATTCGCCGGTTGACGTAGCGCGAGTAGGCGGGGGCGCTCCGAGCGGCCGGCTTCTGCGCGGCACGAAGCCGGCCGAGGGCATCCGAGTAACTCTCGCGCGTGGTCATGGTGACTCAGTGTCGTGCATGCACTCTCGCCTCCACAAGAGGCGGTTTGCAAGCCCGGCCCGCTCGCGAGTGGAGGGCTGAGCCATGCGAATCCTTGTGCTCTGGGCAGACGAGAAGTCGAGCAACCTCGGCGTGCGCGCACTCGCAGTAGGCACGACGGCACTCGCCCAGCGTGTGTGGCCTGGCGCAGAGACGACCTTCCTCAGCTTCGGGATGCGGCGGCCAGAGTTCCCCCTCGGAACCTTCGGCTCGATGGCACGCGAGTGGGTCACCGGCCGAAGGGGCATGCGGCGCTGGCTCGCGAGTTTCGACCTTGCCATCGACACGAGGGCGGGCGACAGCTTCTCCGACAGCTACGGCCTCCGGCGCATGGGCATCATGTCGGCCGTCGCGGAAAGCACTCGGCTCTCCGGCACGCCAGTCATACTCGGGCCGCAGACCATCGGCCCGTTCACGACGAGGCGAGGGCGGATGCTCGGCTGCCAGTCCCTCCGCACCGCGCGAGCCGTCATCGCCCGCGACTCGGCGAGCGAACACTATGCGAGGCAGCATGGCCGCTCGGTCGATGCCCGCAGCAGCGATGTCGTCTTCGCGTTGCCGAGCCGCCCTCGCACCGGCGAGCGAGACGTGCTCCTCAATGTGTCAGGCCTGCTCTGGGAGGAGAACCCCCACGTCGATGCAGCCGCCTACCGCACGAAGGTTCGTGACCTGATCGAAGGGATGCTCGCCGAGGGTCGCGAGGTCAGCCTCCTCGCCCATGTGCTCGACTCCGACGCAGCCGACAACGACGTGCCGGTGGCACGGATGCTCGGCGCCGAGTGGGGCCTGCCTGTGGTCGTGCCGTCGGGACTCGACGATGTGCGCGGGGTCGTGGCATCCTCTCGGCTCGTTGTCGCGTCGCGCATGCACGCGTGCCTCAATGCGCTGTCGGTCGGCACGCCGGCGATCCCGCTCGCGTACTCGCGCAAGTTCGCTCCCCTGCTCGCTGACCTGCAGTGGGATGCGACGGTCGACCTCCGCACGGAGCCGGACCCGGCCTCCGCGGTCGTGCGCCTGATGCGCGAGGTCGACCTTGAGGCGAACGCCTCCGCGGTCGCTGAGCGCGCGAGGGCCAGCTTCGCCGAGGCCGAGCTCGCGCTTGGGAGGGCACTATGAAGACCTTGGATGGGGCCGTGGCTGCCGTCGTCGCGTCGGGCAACTGCTCCGGATGCGGGGCCTGCACCCTGCTTGATGACGGCCTGCGGATGCACCTCAACGAGTACGGCTACGCGCGACCGACCAGGGTTGCCGGCACGCGCGGTTCGCGCGGCGACGCCGCGGCGTTCCGCAAGCTGTGCCCCGGGGTCGGTGTCGCGGCGGCCCGCCCGTCGGGGTCTCGTCGCCACCCGACGATGGGCCCCCATCTCGGAGTCTGGACGGTCCACGCGAGCGACGCGGAGGTTCGCCGCCGCGGCAGCAGTGGGGGAGCGATCACGGCCATCACGACCTGGCTCCTCGAGCGGGGCGAGGCGGCGAAGGTGATCGGTGCGTCCGCTGACGCGGTTGAGCCGCGTCGCACCGTGAGCGTGACACTCCAGTCGAAGGAGGAGGTGCTCGCGGCGGCGGGATCGCGCTACGCGCCGACCTCCAATGCGAGCGTGGGGGCAGTGCGGGATGCGGGCGCAGCGGTCGTGGGTAAGCCGTGCGAGGTTGCGGCGTTGCGCGCCCTGGCTTCCGTGACTCCCGGGCAGCACGCTCCCCTGCTCATCTCGTTCTTCTGCGCCGGCACACCGAGCCAGCATGCCACCGAGAAGCTGCTCGAGTTCCTCGGGATGCCGCCTCTCACGCCCCTGCGGGAGCTCTGGTACCGAGGTCGAGGCTGGCCGGGTCGGTTCACCGCCATCGCTACGGACGGGCGCACCGTGAGCACGGACTACGACGACTCCTGGGGCGCCCACCTCGGCCCCACCGCGCAGTGGCGCTGCAAGCTGTGCCCCGATGGGGTGGGCGAGAGCGCTGACCTCGTCGCGGCTGACTTCTGGCACACCGATGACCGTGGATACCCCGTCTTCACCGAGAGCGAGGGGGTCAGCGCGCTCGTGGCTCGCACCGCGCGCGGGCTCGACGTAGTCGAGCGGGCGATCGCGGCGGGAGTCATCGTGGCGGCACCCCTCCACATCGACCGGCTCGCCGCCGTGCAGCCCCTCCAGCGACGTCGCCGCCAACTCCTCTTCGCTCGGCTCCTCGGCGCTCGCCTCGCCGGCCGCACCGTGCCGCGCTATCGCGGCTTCGGCCTCCTCCGGCTCGCCCTGCACCGGCCAATGCAGGCCGTGCGGACCGCGCGCGGAACCTACCGCAGGGCGCGCGAAACCGGGGTGACCCCGTGACCGCCCGCGACACGGCGTCGCCCGGGCTCGGCCGCAGGGCGGCCCGCGGAGCCACCGTCACCGTCAGCGGCCAGATCCTGCGCATTCTGGTGCAGATGGCATCCGTCGCGGTGCTCGCGAGGCTGCTCGCGCCCGCCGACTACGGCCTCGTCGCCATGGTCGCAGCAGTCATCGGAATCGGCTCGATCCTGCGAGACTTCGGGCTCTCCTCCGCCGCGATCCAGTCGCGCGACCTCAGCAGGGCCCAACGCGACACGCTCTGGTGGGTCAACACCGGCATCGGGGTCGCACTGACCGGGGTCGTGTTCCTTGCGGCACCGCTCGTCGCGGCCCTCTACGACCAAGCGCTGCTCGAGCCCATCACGCGCGTGCTCGCGGTGACCTTCGCGATCAACGGGATGGCGGCCCAGTGGCGCGCTGACCTCGTTCGGCGCCTGCGCTTTGTCCCGCTCGCGATCATCGAGGTGGTGGTTCCCACGGTGGCGCTGGCTGGGGCGATCGTGACCGCGATGCTTGGCTGGGGCTATTGGGCGCTCGTGGCGCAGCAGATCGTGCAGGCGCTCGCCTTCGTCGTACTGTTCGCCGCGATGGCCGGGTGGGTCCCGCGGCTCCCCCGCCGAGGGACGCCCATGCGCGGGCTCCTTCGCTTCGGCTGGAACCTCTCGGCAACCCAACTCATCAACTACGTGGGCAACAACCTCGACTCCGTCATCATCGGCGTGCGATTCGGTGCCGTGGATCTCGGCGTCTACAACCGCGGTTACCAGCTCCTGATGGTGCCGCTGAGCCAGCTGCGCACGCCTTCGACGACCGTCGCCCTCCCTGTGTTGAGTCGGCTCGAGCACGACAACGGTCGCTTCGGCGAGTTCCTCCTGCGGGGCCAGCTCGCCCTCTCATGGACACTCATCGCCGGCCTCAGCGTTATCGTCGGCGCGGCCGATCCACTGACACTCGTGTTCCTTGGCGAGCCGTGGATGGCGGCAGCTCCCGTACTCCGGCTCCTCGCCGTCGCGGGCATCCTGCAGACCCTCTCATACGTCGGCTACTGGGTCTACCTGTCACGCGCTCTCACGGGGGAGCTCCTGCGCTACTCGCTCGTGAGCACGGGCATCCGCATCGCATGCATCGTGCTCGGCTCGCAGTGGGGCGTCATCGGGGTCGCGGCGGGCTTCGCGCTCGCTCCAGCCATCGCCTGGCCCATCTCGCTGTGGTGGCTCTCGCGGGTCACCGTGATCCCCACGCGCCGACTCTTCGCCTCGGCACTTCGTTCGCTGGCCCTCGCGGCGCTGTCGGCGAGCGCCGCGGGCTTCGCCGTCTGGGGAACGCAGGATCTCGGCGTGGCGGCGGGGCTTGCCGCCGCCACTGCCGCTGCGGTCGGCGTCTACTCGCTGAGTGCACTGCTGATCCCGCGCGTGCGACGCGACCTGGTGGAGGTCATCGCGATCTTCCGGATGCTTCCCAAGGCAAGGAGCACAGCATGAACGCTCGCCTTGGCATCATCGTCGTGAACTTCGGCTCACACTCGTTGCTCGACGAGAACTTCGGCACGCTCGACCTCGACCGGCTCAACGCCGTGCTCATCGTGGTCGACAACTTCAGCAGCACGGAGGAACGGCGGGCCATCACGGCCCTCGCGAGGATCCACGGTTGGCACCTTGAGGGTGGGCCGAACGTCGGCTTCGGCGCCGGCGTCAACCATGGCGTCGCACGGGCCCGCGACCTCGGATGCGATGCCTTCATCGCCATCAACCCCGACGCGCGGGCGGATGTCGCGGCGCTCGCAGCCCTCGCAGAGCACGCCCGACAGCATCCCTTGGCCCTCGTGGCTCCCACCATCACGGGCACGGACGGCGGCCACTGGTTCGCGGGTGGCACCGTGCTCGTGCGCGGGGGCCGCACCACGACGGCGCCCGGCACCGACAGTTCGGAGCCGGGCGGGTGGCTCACCGGTGCCTGCCTCGCCTTCAGCGACCAGCTATGGCAGGCGACGGGCGGTTTCGATGACCGGTATTTCCTCTACTGGGAAGACGTCGATCTCTCCTGGCGCTGCGTCGCCGCTGGGGGACACCTCATCGTGCGCCCCGACATCCGCATCACCCACAGCATCGGGGGCACCCAGCTGGCCGCGGGCACGGCGAAGTCGGCGACCTATTACTACTACAACTGCCGCAACCGCCTGCTCTTCGCTGCCAGCCATCTCTCCAAAGCCGATGCGTTGCGCTGGCTCTTGCTCAGTCCCGATTATGCGCGGCGCGTGATGCTGCGCGGCGGCAAGAGACAGTTCCTCCACAACCCGTGGCGCCCGGTGTGGGCCAGCGCTCGCGGCTCGCTCGCGGGGATTCGCGCACTGTTGGCATCAGGGGGTGCGCGGGCCACAGGGCGCAGAGACAGCCGCGACCGGGTCTCAGCTGGGTGGCTTGTGGCGGTTGCGACCCTCGTGCTGACGGGGACGCTTGCGCCCGTAATCGCCAGGGCACTCGACAGCAGGGGGGCGCCGCAGCCTACGTCCGAGAGGGTTGCTCCGAGCCCCTCGGCGCCCTCGCCCGCACCTGCCCCGGCCGCGCCTGCTCCGGCAGCACCGGGGCCGGGCAATACGGGGGTGCCGACCGGGATCGCCCTCAGCCGCTTCGATGGAGACCTCGTCATCACCAGCCCGGGCGCCGTGATCGACTCCCTCGACATCCACGGCTTCGTCCGCGTCGAGGCACCGGATGTCATCATCCGCAACACCATCATCCGCGGGCGTGAGGCCGCAAGCAGCGCGATACTCCTCTTCGCGGGCAGCCCGGCGGCCAAGGGACTGCTCGTGCACGACAGCGAGCTCGTTGCCTCGCACCCCTCCCCGATCGTTGGCGGCGTGTACGGCTACGGCTTCACCCTGCGCAGAGTCGAGATCCAACGTGTCGTCGACTCCGTGCACATCTTCGGCGACAACGTGCTCATCGAGGAGTCCTGGCTCCACGACAACCTTCACTTCACCCACGACCCCGCGTGGAACGGCGGGCCCAGTCACGACGACAGCGTGCAGGTGCAGTCAGGCAGCGACATCGTCATCCGCGGCAACACCATCAGCGGCGCTTACAACGCGGCGCTCCAGATCACGCAGGACCGGGGCGTGACCTCCCACGTGACGTTCTCCGACAACAGGGTCTCTGGGGGCGGGTGCACGGTCAACGTGGCCGAGAAGGGTCGCGGCCCCATCGCGGGACTCAACATCACAGGCAACTCGTTCGGCGCCTCGCGGCTCGGATGCACAATGCTCCTCCCGCCCAGCACCGAGGCACATATAGCCGACAACACCACCACCGACGGCAGCACAGTGAGGATCGACCGACGTGCCCAATAGACGAATCAAGAGGCTCCTCCAGCTGCGCCGCCGCGATGCGGAGATGTCATCGCTCGTGCTCGCGGGCAAGCTGCCATCGCATCGCCTGCGGGTTGCGGCCATCCGAGCATGGGGAGGCTCCGTGCATCCGGATGCCACGATCTACCACGGCTTCGAGATCCGCGGCGCAGCGCACTTGACAGTGGGAGCGCGCAGTTCTATCGGCAACGGTGCGATCCTCGACGCGCGTGCCGGAATCACGATCGGTAACGACGTGAACCTCTCGACGGGCGTGCATATCTGGACGGGCCAACACGATCCGCAGAGCGAGGACTTCGCCTACGAGAGCGCCCCCGTTGTCATCCACGACCGGGCGTGGTTGAGCACCCGCGTCACAGTCTTGCCGGGTGTGACGATCGGGGAAGGAGCGATCGTCGCCGCGGGGGCCGTCGTGGCTCATGACGTGGAGGCCTTCACCATGGTCGGCGGCGTGCCCGCCAAGCCGATCGGATCGCGTCGGCGCGGCCTGCGCTATCGCCTGCCCGTGAGCCGACTCAAGCCGTGGTGGTGGTGACGATGAACCGACCCTTCGCCGATGGCCTGCGCGTGGGATACGCAGCGGGCGCCTTCGACCTCTTCCATATCGGGCACCTCAACATCCTGCGACGGGCGCGATCTGAGTGCGACTTCCTCATCGCGGGCGTCGTCTCCGACGAGATGCTTGAGCGGAGCAAGGGGGCGCGGCCCGTCGTGCCACTCGCGGAGCGTCTCGAGATCGTGCGAAGCGTGCGATATGTCGATGACGCCGTCGCAGAGGTGGTGCCCGACAAGCTCGAAACCTGGCGGGCCGTCGGATTCACCCACTTCTTCAAGGGCGACGACTGGAGGGGCACAGAGCGCGGGATCCTCCTGGAGCAGCAGTTCCGGGCCGTCGGGGTCGAGGTGGTCTACTTTCCCTATACGGGCGGCACCTCGAGCACGCGGCTCCGCCGAGCACTCGATCTGCTCGAGGGCGCTCGGTCGCCGGCGGCAAAGGTCGAGCTGGAGGGTGCCGAGTAACGCCCGCGCCGGCTTAGCGTGCCTGCTGCAGGATGTCGCGTGCGATGTCCTGCCCGCCTCGCCCGAATCGCGAGTAACGACCCGTCATCGCTTCGCCCATCACCGGCAGCAACCTGAGCACCCTGGTGCGGGGAAGCGTCTGCCGGATGCGGTCGTGTGCCAGCTTGTCGGCCGCCGCCTTCGCAGCGGAGTCAGATACATGCCCCTCCGTAGCGAGACGCTGTAGCCGCTCTTGCAGGACTGCGGCGCGCTCGACGAGGCGCGCGTTCCGGGCCTCGCGCGGCGTGATGAGGCGCGCGAGGCGGCCGGAGAGGCCGCGCTGCTGCACGCCGATCTGGTTGCCGCTGTGCTGACGGTAGTCCAGCAGCTGTTCCTCGACGAAGTGGGTGCCGCCCGTGACCGCGGCAACGATCGCGAGCCACTCGTCGTGCACCCAGCCCGGCGCGACGGGGAGCGCCCGGTCGAGTAGCGTGCGCCGCAGCACGACCGTGGCGCCGGTCACAAGGCTTCGGCGCAGGAGCGTGTCGAAGCTCTGACCGGCCGTCAGTTCCCGACGCTCGCGGGCACTGATCCGTTGTGTTGCTGCGAGGCCGTCCCCGAAAGGGATGCCGTCCGATCGCACGAGTCGCGCGTCGGAGTGCACGAGGAGCAGCTCGGGCCGCTCCTCGAAGACGGCCGCTACATGCTCGAGCCGGTCGAGCCGCCACACGTCGTCCTGGTCGCAAAGTGCGACGAGGTCGCCCGTGCACTGCCGCAGGGCCTGCTCGAAGTTACGCACGACTCCGAGCGCGGGGCTGTTGCGCAGCACCGTCAGGGCGGGGCGATCCCCCTCATGGCGCTCTATCTCCTCCGTGACGATGCGCACAGTGTCGTCGCTCGACGCATCGTCGGAGAGCACGATCTCGGCTACAGGCACTGTCTGTGCCAGGATGCTCGCCACCTGGGCGCGAACGAAGGCAGCGCCGTTGTGGGTGCAGAGTGCAACGCTGACGCGGAGGACCATCCGCTGATTCTGCCGCGCCGCATGGCCACCCGCCAAGGAGTAGACGGATGTTTCGTCCCTCGTCCCCTTGACTGGTGCGGATGCGGATGCGGATGCCTCGGAGTGAGCACTCATAAAAGGTCCGTATTCTTACGTTCGCGTTCAGCGCATGTAGACCTGCAGCGTTCTCCCGACGCACTTCCCCTTCATTCCTTCCTCAAGCGGAAACGGCACTTCCTTGTCTAGAACCACGCCCCGCCACACCCCCAAGCGGGGACTCAACATCGTCCTCGCCACCCTCATCGCGGTCACGGGCGCCACCATGGCCACCGGCGCGGCGCCCGCCGCATCCGCCGCGACCATCGGCCCCACAACCACGCCCAACGCCGACAACACCGGCGTCCCCGCCGGCACTAAGCTCAAGGTCCACTACGGTGACCTCGTCATCAAGACACCTGGTGCCGTCATCGACGGTCTCGACATCCGCGGATTCGTTCGCGTCGACGCAGCCAACGTGACCATCAAGAACTCGATCATCCGCGGCACCGACCGCAAGGAGATGGCGATCCTGATCCATGCGGGCACCGACGCCTCCAATGGCCTCGTGGTGCGCAACGTCGACCTGAAGCCGAGCACCCCCACGCCCCACATCAACGGCGTCTACGGCTACGGCTTCACGCTCGACCGCGTCGACATCAGCAATGTGATCGACTCCGTGCACATCTTCGGCGACAACGTGACCATCGCGAACTCGTACCTGCACGACAACCTGCACTACGCGAACGATCCCGGCTGGAACGGTCACAGTCACGATGACAGCATCCAGCTCCAGAAGGGCAAGAACATCCAGATCGTGAACAACAGCATCAGCGGCTCGTACAACGCCGCCCTGATGGTCACGCAGGATCAGGGCATCGTCTCCGACGTGCGCCTCAGCAACAACGTCGTCAGCGGCGGCGGCTGCACCGTCAATGTTGCAGAGAAGAAGAAGGGTGCCGTCAAGGGGCTCAAGATCGCCAACAACATCTTCGGCGACTCGCGTTTCGGCTGCTCCATGCTGATTCCGCCGACGACCGACGTCTACCAGAAGAACAACGTGAAGGCCGACGGCTCCACGCTGCGCGTCGACCGCCGCCAGCAGTAAGCCCGCGCAGCAGCGAAAGGACCGCCCGACTCGGGCGGCCCTTTTCTCGCTCACACAGACCCCCCTTTCGGGGGGTTCTCAGGTTTCCTCCGTATCGTACGTCGCGCTCGAGCACCCCGATCGCTCGGCGACCACGGCACCACACACCCGACCGCCCCGCGAACCCGACGGAGAGCTCACGCCATGGCCCCATCCACTCGCGCCCGTTGGCGCGCCATACTCACCCTCGTGCTGAGCTGCGCGCTCCTGTCGACAGGCGCCACGTTAGGCACATCCATGCTGACGAGCGAAGTCAGCACGACTCCGGCTGCCCCGTCTGCCGAAGCCGTGGCCGACGCGGAACCCGAGACCGCCGGGGACACCGCACCTGACGCGGCGAAGGGTCCCACGACGGATCCCGACCGTGATCCGGCTCCGCGTCCGGCGCCGGTGCGCCCTGACAACGGCGACACCACCCCGTCTCCCGCACCCGTGACCACGCCCGCACCTGCACCTGCACCTGCACCTGCACCTGCACCCGCGCCAGCTCCCTCCCCTGCGGTGCCTCCCGCTCCACAGCCTGCCCCAGCGGAGTCTGCCCCCGCGGAGCCGAATACCGCCACCCCAGTGGCGAAGCCCGCCAGCCCTGCAGGGACGCCCAGCGCAGCTGGCAGCGTCGGCGCACGCTCTGTCGGGGTGCCCGCGGGCACCCAGCTCAAGGTGCACTCGGGTGACCTCACCATCACGACGGCGGGTGCGGTGATCGACGGGCTGGATATCCGAGGCTTCGTGCGCGTCGAGGCCCCCAACGTCACGATCAAGAACACGATCATCCGGGGCCGCGCATCCGACAGCACCTCGATCCTCCTCTACGCCGGCAGCGGCACCTCTTCGGGGCTGCGGGTGATCGATAGCCAGCTTGCCCCGACCCACAAGACCATTCGCACCAACGGCGTCTATGGTTTCGGCTTCTCGCTCACCCGAGTCGACATCCGTGACGTAATCGACTCCGTCCACATATTCGGCGACAACGTGACGATCACCAACTCCCACCTGCACAACAACCTGCACTACGCGAACGACCCGGGCCACGGCGGAGGGCCGAGCCACGATGACAACGTGCAAATCCAAACGGGCCGTAACATCCGAATCGAGGGCAGCACGCTGAGCGGCGCTTACAACGCCGCCGTGCAGATCACGCAGGACCGTGGTCGCGTCGGCAACGTCACGATCAAGGGCAACCACATTTCCGGTGGCGGATGCTCCATCAACGTTGCCGAGAAGGGCAAGGGCGCCATCGCGGGCCTCACGATCGAGCGCAACGTCTTCGGCAAGTCGCGCTTCAACTGCAACATGCTCGTGCCGCCGACGACGATGCTCGTGAACGTCGCCAATTCCAGTCTCGAGGGCGCTCTCACGCTCAACCGTCGAGCCCAGTAGGAGACGACTCAGCGCAGCATGGGCCCCGCGGCGGGCGCGATCGTCTCGACGCGCAGGCTCTGCACGCGCGGCGGCCGCTCAGGGGTCAGCTGGATGTGGGCCCTGACGGCCCCCGTGTGGCCCGGCATCGACCACGACAGTTGGGACGGGGCGACGGATGCCTCGTCGCGCGCCGGCGCGCCGGTGAGACCGCCGACGGCACGAAGTGCAGCCGCGAGGGCGTCCCGGCGCTGCGGATAGGGCATGTCGAGTTCGACGTTGGGCGTGAAGAGCTGGCGCGCCGCATCGTCGCTCCAGTCGGCGAGGAGCGCGGTGACGGCGGCCTGCGCCTCGCGCGTCTCGGGCCACAGCTGCTCGAGCAGGAACCCGGTGCGGGAGGGGCGCGTGCGCTCGAGGAGCAGGTCGAACGCCCGCGTCGTCGCGAGCGGCACGCGTGAGAAGGTCGCGTTCTCGAAGGCCACGACGCCGAGCCCCAGTTCGGTCGACCAGCGCATGTGGGCCGAGCATCCGGGGTACCCGCCCGAATGCGATGCGACGGGGCCTTGGCTTTCGTAGTGCTCGACGAAGAGCCCCAGCCCGTAGCCCATCGGATGCGCGGAGCGGCCCGGCACGATGCGCTGCCCCTGCTGCATCTCACGCCGACTGGCCCGACTGAGCACGCGCTCGTCGCTGCCCGCCGGGTCGAAGGCATCCGCGAGCCATCCCGCCCACCGGGCGAGGTCGTTGACCGTGCTGAACAGCCCGCCGATAGGCGAGAAGGCGCCTGGGCCCGAGAAGGGCACGTAATCCCATGTGCCGTCGAGGTGACGTGCGCCCTGGGCTGCCTCGTCGCCCGTGTAGCGGTCGAACTCGAAGGCGGTGCGGTGGAGTTCGAGCGGCTCGATGAATCGCTCGCGCACGAAGGCGCGGTAGCCACTGCCAGACACGGTTTCGATGGCGCGGCCGAGGAGGGCGTAGCCGAGGTTGGAGTAGCTGAAGGTCGTGCCGGGAATCGTATCGAAGGAGAGTCCGGCGGCGAGCAGCGCGTTCAGCTCCTCCCTCGTCATGGACTCCTGGCGGTCGCCCCAGGGGTCGTCGGTCGGCAGCCCGCCCGACATGGTCAGCAGCATGCGAAGCGTGATGGCGGGCGAGTCTGCGCTGGGGAGCACGACATCCGCGAACTCGGGAACGTGCGCGCTGATGGGGTCATCGAGCCCGAGCTGGCCCTCGTCACGCAGCGCGAGCAGGGCAGCTGCGGTGAAGCTCTTGGTGCAGGAGGCGATGCGGTAGGCGGTGTCAGGGCCGGGCGTCGCGCCGCTCCGCAGCGCACCGGCCGAGCCGCTGTGCACGAGCCCACCGCGGTCGAAGACGCCCCAGGCTGCGCTCGGCGAGGCACCGCCTGCCTGCTGGCGCGTGAATACGCGGTCGACCTCGGCGAGCGCCTCGGGAGTGATGCCGTTCATGGTCGTTCCCTTCATGCTGCCGCGACGACGGCGAGCACCTGTTCGCCGTAGGTGTCGAGTTTCTTCTGCCCGACTCCGCTCAGCCTGGAGAGACCGGCGAGCGTTTCGGGTCGAGCCGTGGCGATCGCTCGCAGCGTTGCGTCTCCGAAGACGACATACGCGGGCACGCCCTGCTCTTTCGCTGTCGCCGCACGCCACGCGCGCAGCGCCTCGAAGAGCTCCAGCTGAATGGGCTCGAGGTCCGCCAGAACGGCGCGAGTCTTGGGTGCCCGCCGAGCGGCTCGTTCCGGCTCGGTGCGGAGGGAGACGGGGCGGGTGCCAGAGAGCACGGAGGCCGAAGCATCCGTCAGCGCCAGGATGCCGTAGTCGCCCTGCGTCGCGAGCAGGCCCTGGGCGAGCAGCTGCCGAACGACACCGCGCCACTGCTGGTCACTGAGGTCAGCCCCGATGCCCCAGGTGGCGAGCTGTTCATGGCCGTGCTGCCGGGTGCGCGGGGTCTCCTTGCCGCGGAGGATGTCGATGATCTGGCCGGCGCCGAAGGTCTGGTTGCGTTCGCGCTGCAGGCGCACGATAGTCGAGAGGAGCTTTTGGGCTGGAATCGTGCCGTCCCACGACTCCGGCGGCGTGATGCAGGTGTCGCAGTTGCCGCAGGGCTCGCTCGGCTGTCCGAAGTAGGCGAGCAGTTGCATCCGTCGACACTCGACCGTCTCGCAGAGGGCCAGCATGGCGTCGAGGTGGGCGCTCAGGCGACGGCGGTGCGCGAGGTCGCCCTCTGATTGGTCGATCATCCGCCGCTGCTGCACGACATCCTGCAGGCCATAGGCGAGCCAGGCGGTCGAGGGCAGTCCGTCGCGACCCGCACGGCCGGTCTCCTGGTAGTAGCCCTCAACCGACTTGGGCAGGTCGAGATGGGCGACGAAACGCACGTCCGGCTTGTCGATGCCCATGCCGAAGGCGATCGTGGCAACCATGACGAGGCCGTCCTCGCGCAGGAAGCGCGCCTGGTTCGCGGCCCGCACCTCCGCCGGGAGGCCGGCGTGGTACGGCAGCGCGGGGATGCCGTTGGCGACGAGCAGCTCAGCGGTCTTCTCGACCGAGGCGCGCGAAAGGCAGTAGACGATGCCCGCGGCATCCGGATGCTCGCTACGAATCAGGTCGAGCAGCTGCTTGGCGGGCTGCTCCTTGGGCACGATGCGGTACTGGATGTTGGGGCGGTCGAAGCTCGCCACGAAGTGCCGGGCGTCGTCCAGCTGCAGGCGGTGGGCGATCTCGGCGTGGGTCTGCCGTGTCGCCGTTGCCGTGAGGGCGATGCGGGGGATGTTCGGCCAGCGCTCGTGCAGCATCGACAGCCGCAGGTAGTCAGGGCGGAAGTCGTGCCCCCACTGCGCGACACAGTGCGCCTCGTCGATTGCGAAGAGCGCGATCGGAGCGCGATCGAAGAGAGCGACGGTCGACTCGAGCGCGAGCCGTTCGGGCGCAAGATAGAGGAGGTCGACCTCGCCCGCGACGAAGGCAGCTTCGACCCGGCGGCGCTCGTCGAGGCTCTGCGTCGAATTGAGGAACTCGGCCCGCACCCCGTTGGCTGCGAGGGCATCCACCTGGTCCTGCATGAGCGCGATGAGCGGCGAGATGACAACCCCTGTGCCCTCACGGACGAGCGCGGGCACCTGGTAGCAGAGGGACTTGCCGCCTCCCGTCGGCATGAGCACGAGGGCATCGCCGCCGTCGACGACGTGACGGATGATCTCCGCCTGGTCGCCGCGGAACGACTCGTAGCCGAAGACACGGCCAAGCACCTCGAGGGCGGCGTCGGGTGAACTCACCTGGGTCATGCGTTCAAGGCTAGCTGTGCCATCCGACGACTGCGCCTACGCTCTGGACAAGCGGCCGCGCCCGAGCCTGTGCAGGATCTGCGGGTTGAGTAGCGCGCAATCGCTGGCGCGATTGCTCCCAAGCGATTCGCGCTACTCAACCCGCGGGGAGACCTTGTAGACGAGGCGCGCGAACTGGCCGTACTTCTCGGCGCTCGTGAGGCGCAGCCGGTCGGACTCGATACGGCGGGGGAACACCGGCGCCCCGCCCGTGAGCGCGACTGGTGCGACCGAGAGCGCGATCTCGTCGAGCACTCCAGCGTCGAGGAACTGCCCCGCAAGGTCGCCGCCTCCGACGACCCAGATGTCGCCGCCCGCTGCGATCCCCAGCAGCTCCGGCAGCAGCTCCGTGATCGCACCCGAGCGGAATCGCACGTCAGCCCCCTCTGGCACGGGCAACTCCCGCGTCGTCATGACGTAGACGGGCCGATCACCGTGGAATTCGGCCCACTTCTCCGGATGCTCGATCACTGCATCGTGGCTCAGGATCCACTCGTACGTGGTCGAGCCCTCCACCAGCACAGCGGCACCGGAGGGGAAGAGCCCCTCATCCGGGTGGTCCCCGCCCTCCACCGCGAAGAGCCAGTCGAGCGAGTTCTGCTCATCGGCGATGAAGCCGTTGATCGTCGTGGCGGTGTCGAAGAGGATGCGTCCCTTGGTCTCCATGCGCCGACGTTACTGCGCACAGCCGACATCCGCCCCTCGAAGAAGGGAGGCAGTCGCGCTACTTCTTCTTCGCCGCCTTCTCCTTCTTGCGCAGGTCCTTCTCGTGCACGGGAGCGTTGCCCGAGGCACGGAGCTTCACGTAGTAGTTGCGTGCCTCGTCCTGACGCTCCTGCTCGGCGCCCGACGCGATCTTCGCGCGCAGGTGCACCTGCTTGAAGCCGAAGGCGTCGACGAGGTCCTGCGCGTGGGGGCGGAGCCGCGCAAGCAGCCGGTCGATGTACGCCGTGACGGCCTGCGCGCGCTGCGGCGAGAGACGGCCGTTCATGAGGTACCAGGCGAGGTGCTTCTCGATCAGCCCCAGGCCGAAGACATCGTGCAGCCACGTGAGCACCTGACGGGTGCCTGCATCCTCGAGCTTCTCGACCGCGGTCGTGAAGGCTTCCCACTGCAGCAGCTCGGCGTGCGCGCGAGCCGCCTCGATGAGCGCGTTCTGGTGCTGGTTGAAGAGCGCCTGCGCCTCGGCCGGCGGAAGCTTGGATGCCGGACGCAGCTTCTGCGCGACCTCCGCCACCATGGTCTCGACCCGGTCGGTGAGCAGTTCGCGCTGCACGTCGGTGTCGCGCACCTCGGTCACGGCACGCCGGGTCGAGCCGAGGTCCTTCACGCGCTGGCCGAGCGTCCGCAGGCCGAAGTGATAGACCCGCTCGGCCGCCTGGCCGACGGCGTACTTGGCCAGGGTGCCGGCATCCGCCCCCTTGAACTGGGCGGCGTAGTCACCCAGCAGGCGCTTGGCCACCAGCTGGAGCAGCACCGTGTTGTCACCCTCGAAGGTGGCGTAGATGTCGAGGTCGCTGCGCAGGCCGGTGAGGCGGTTCTCGGCGAGGTACCCGGCACCACCCGTAGCCTCGCGGGCCTCCTGCAGGATGTCGAGTGCGTTCCAGGTGGAGAGCGACTTGAGGGCGGCCGCGAGGGTTTCGAGATCTTCCCGCGCCTCCGGGGTGTCGCCCTTGCCGCTGAACACCTGGTCGAACTGCACCAGCAGCTCGTCATGAGCGAAGTACTGCGCGTAGGCCGTCGCGAGGCGCGTCAGCAGGCGGCGCTGGTGACGACCGTAGTCGAGCAGCACCTGCTCCTCGCCGTCGCCGCCCGCGAACTGGCGGCGCTGGTTGGCGTAGGTGACCGCGATCGTGAGGGCCATACCGGATGCGGTGGTCGCCGCACCATCGAGCGAGACGCGACCCTGCACCAGCGTGCCGAGCATCGTGAAGAAGCGGCGGCCGGGGCTCTCGATCGGCGACGTGTAAGTGCCGTCGGCCGCGACATCCCCGTAGCGGTTCAGCAGGTTGGTGCGCGGAATGCGCACATCCGTGAAGTGCAGGCGGCCGTTGTCGATGCCGTTCAGGCCGCCCTTGTAGCCGTCGTCCTCGCCGCCGATGCCGGGCAGGAACTCGCCGTCCTCGCCGCGCACCGGCACGTAGAAGGCGTGCACACCGTGGTTGACGCCCTTCGTGATGAGCTGGGCGAAGACGACGGCCGCGATGCCGTGCTTGGCGGCGTTGCCGAGGTAGTCCTTCCAGGCGCCGCGGAAGGGGGTGTTGATGACCCACTCCTCGGTCTGCTCGTCGTAGGTCGCCGTCGTGCCGACCGAGTCGACATCCGAACCGTGGCCCGTCTCCGTCATGGCGTAGATGCCCGGCACCTCCATCGTCATGATGCCCGGGAGGAAGGTGCGGTGGTGGTACTCGGTGCCCAGGTGGAGCACGGCCGCACCGAAGAGACCCCACTGCACGCCGGCTTTGATCTGCATCGACGGGTCACCCAAGACGAGGTCTTCGAACGACGCGATGTTGCCGCCGTGGTTCTCTTTGCCACCCAGCGACTTCGGGAACGCCTTCAGCACCCGGCCACTGTCGGCGAGCGCCTTCAGCTGCCCGAGGGCCCGCTCACGGTGGTCCTCCTTGGTGAGGTTGTCGATGCGGTGGAACTGCGGGTCCTCCATCGCGGCACGCGACTCGATGCGCTCCTCCGCCCACGTGCCGAGCAGCAGGCGCCCGAGCTTCTCGACATCGACGGATGCCGTCTCCGAGCTGTTGTCGAGTTGCTCATCAACGTGGCGCTCGAGCTCGGCCTCATCCTTGACTGCGGGCGGGACTGCAGACGTGCTGTTGGCGATGTCGACCATGACGTGGACCTCCTGGAACCGTGGGGCGTGCGTTTCTCCACGCTATGCACGACCACGGGGGAGGTGAATTCTGCGGTTCCCGCCCTCCAAAGGCGGGCGGCGGCATCCCGTGCCCCGCTGTGGGAGCTCTACAAACTCACAGGGTGTTTACGGTTGCGCATCGACAAGGGGCTCTGGAGCAACGTCACGCGTGCGCGCCTCACCGCGACGCTCGTGCAGCCGCACGACCCACCAGCCATACACGCCCAGCGTCACGGCCGTCACGGCGACACCGATGGGGCTGCCCTCCGTCGACGAGGTGTCCATGAGGCCGACCGCCCCCAGGATGAAGATGAGCCCGTTGTTGATCACGTGCGCCACGATTGCCGCCTCAAGGCCGCCCGTGCGCCACGTAATCCAGCCCGCGAAGACGGCGAAGACGGCGACGTCGAGCGAACCCCACACGTCATAGATGTGACCCGCAACGAAGAGCGGCACGGGCAGCAGGATCGCCCATGCCGGATGCTTCAGCCACGTGCCGATCGTCTGCATGAGGTAACCGCGGAACACGTACTCCTCCGCCGTCGCCTGCACCGGCACGAGCAGCAGTGTGAACGCGATCAGCAGCGCCGAGTCGGCACCCCACTCCGGCATTGCCACCGGTTCACCGAAGACGAGCGGCAGCACGAAGACGTAAACGGCGAAGACGACGAGGAACACCGCGAGCGCCGGAAGGGCGAGCCGAAGCATCCACCCCCAGCGCAGACGCCCGACGACCGACGAGAGCAGGCCGACGGGGCGTGGGCCCATGATGAGCGTCGCGAGAATGATCGCGGGCAGCATGAGGGCCACGGATGCGAGAGCGAACGCCAGCATCCAGGGGTCAGACATGTCGATCGTGCCCTCATTGATGAGGCGCTCGAATGCGCTGCCCGGCTCCGCCGCGAAGAACGCGTAGATCACCACAGGCACCGCGATGACCACCGTGAAGATGATGTAGATGGCGAGGGCAATGAGCCCCGTGACGAGCGGCTTCCACCAGCTCGAGCGCGGCCAGGACTTGGGGAGGCGGTGGTAGTCGTAGGTCACGGGTCGATCCTACGGGGGGCCGATGTTGCGGAGTCCAGTCGGGCACCCCACCGCGCCGCGAGTCGGCCCGAGGCCCCGCCGCGCGCATTTCTGTGCGCGACGCTGAAGTTTAGGCGTGCGCGCGGCGCACAGAAGTGCGCGCGCCTACTCCACAGCGCCGCCGACGCGGCCAGGCTCCACAGGACGACCGCTTCCCCCACCCCCGCGCGCGACCCGAACGCAACACTCACCTCATGGACTCAGGCCGAAGCATCCCGAGCATCATGCTCAACCGCAACGCGCTCGCGACCGGCTCCGCGAACCTGCTGCGCAGCGGAATCCGATCGGGTGCGTATGTGCGCGTGCGACCCGGCGCCTACGTCGCACGGGAAGACCGCGAAGGGGCGAGCGACGATGAGCTGTACCGACAGCGAACACTCGCGGCTGCGGCATCCGCTCGGCGCCCACTCGTGTTCTCGCACGACTCGGCCGCGAACATGTGGGGCCTGCCGTGCGTCGGCGAGTGGCCGCCCAGAGTGCACGTGCTGGCGCCACGCGACACCGGCGGGCGCTCACACGGGGACATCCACCGTCACTGCCTCGGAGACGACCCGCATGCTGTCGTGATCGACGGGGTCAGAGTGACGTCGCTCGCGCGCACAATCGTGGATGTCGCCTGCACGTCAACCTTCATGCGCGCCGTCGCCATGATCGACAGTGGTCTCCGGATGCCACGCAGCGGCGAGACCCGCTGGAACCTCGGCCGCGCACACACCACCAAAGACGAGCTTCGGGTCCTCCTCAACAGGATGCTGCCGTACCCCGGGTCAGCAAAGGCATTCAGGGCAATCGAGTTCGGCGACGGGCTCAGCGGCTCGGCGCTCGAATCAGTCAGCCGAGTGCAGATACATCTGCTTGGTGTCCCCAAGCCAGAACTCCAAGTGGCCTTCTCCGACGAAGACGGACACATCGGCGATGCCGACTTCTATTGGCAGCACCTCGACCTCATCGGCGAAAGCGACGGGAGAACGAAGTACGCCGGCCGGGAGGCGTCGCCCTCGGGCAAGAGCGCCGAGCAAGTTCTGTGGGAAGAGAAGCAACGCGAGGACCGGATGCGTGCCGTGACGAGCGGATTCATGCGGTGGGACTGGAACACCGCGATCTCCCGGCACCGCTTCGCCGCCAAGATGCGCAAGCACGGCCTGCTACCGGGGTGACAGGGCCGCGGGCGGTGTTCTGGGTGCGGGGCTCAACGGTTTTTGCGGGGCGCGCACCTTTGTGCGCGGCGCGCATGTCTGAACAGGCGCGTGCCGCACAAATGTGCGCGCGGCAGTCACTGGGGCCTGGGCATCCGCGTAGCCTCAGCTTGCGGGGTGCGCTGGCTCTGCCTGCCAGAGGGCCAGGTAGTTGCGCTCGGCCTCGGTGAGGGGGCGGCTCACGCCCGCAGCATCCATCACCACCATCGTCGCGCGCGACTCGACGACCACACGATCATTCTGCGTCGCGGTGAAGAGCATCTCGTACGACTTGGTGCCGATGCGCCCAATCGTGATGGTGACGTCGAAATCGGGACCGCACTCCACCTGGCGGCGATAGTCGATGGTGAGGGATGCCACGATCTGCCCCCGCTCGAAGGTGTCGATTCCGTCGTTCGCGACCGCGCTGCGGCGCCACGCCAGGCGGGACTCCTCCAGGAGGGTCGCGATGCGGGCGTGGTTGACGTGGCCGTTGAGGTCGAGGTCAGACCAGCGGATGGGCACGGTGATGGTGGAGCTCCGAGACATCCCCTGATCGTAGTGAATGGGCCGCCTTCACAATTCAGGAGCTCCTGAGTTGGGAAAGGGATCTCCTGAGTTGGGAAAGGGATCTCCTGAGTTGGGAAAGCTAGATCGAGTAACTGCCGCTGTCGTCGAAGAACTGGGCGTCGAACTCGTGCACGGGCTTGGGCACCTTGGGCACGGCGGGGCTGCCGACCAGCACGGTGCGGGGCGGGGCATCCGTCAACACGACGGAGTGCGCGCCGACGACGCAGCCATCGCCCAGGGTGATGGGTCCGAGCACGGCGGCGCCCGCCCCCACCGTGACGTTGTTGCCGAGGGTCGGATGCCGCTTCGCCCGCCTTGAGGACCGCCCGCCCAGGGTGACCCCGTGATAGAGCATGACGTCGTCGCCGATCTCGGCTGTCTCGCCGATCACGACACCCATGCCGTGGTCGATGAAGAAGCGGCGGCCGATCGTCGCCCCCGGGTGGATCTCGACGCCCGTAATGAAGCGCGCGAACTGCGACACGGCGCGGCCCAGGAAATAGCGACGCCAGCGCCACAGGCGATTGGCGACGCGGTACCACCAGATCGCGTGCACACCCGAGTACAGCCAGAACACCTCCGCGTTGCTGCGGGCGGCGGGGTCGCGCAGGCGCGCGGTCGCGAGGTCCTCCCGGATGCGGGAGAAGACGCTCACGCGGCATCCCTCACAAGCGCGACGCTGGACCCGGGCACGGCGCTCAGGTTCCGGGAGCCTGAGCGCGAAACGGGGCGAGCATCCCGCCGAAAAGCGAGCGCGGCGTGAGCGCAGGCACGACGCCGAGGGGCGAGCGCGGGGGCGGATGCCTCACCCTGCGCCCGCGCGAAAGGCCGGGCCCGCAGCATCCGGGACCCGGCCTCGCGTGTGACGCCTGGTGTCGGCACTTAGTCCTGCAGGTGCTCGAAGAGCACCGTCGAGAGGTAGCGCTCTCCAAAGTCGGGAACCACGACGACGATCGTCTTGCCCGCGTTCTCGGGGCGCTTCGCGACCTGCACGGCGGCGCTCACGGCGGCACCGGAGGAGATGCCGACGAAGATGCCCTCCTCTGCGGCGAGGCGGCGGGCGAAGTCGAGTGACTCGTCGAGGGTCACGTCGATGACCTCGTCGTAGATCTCACGGTTGAGCACGTCGGGCACGAAGTTGGCGCCGAGGCCCTGGATCTTGTGGGGGCCAGCCTTGCCCTCCGTGAGCAACGGCGAGTCGACGGGCTCGACGGCGACGACCTTCAGCTCTGGCTTGCGCTCTTTGAGCAGGCCACCGGCACCCGTGATGGTGCCGCCCGTGCCGATGCCCGAGACGAGGATGTCGATGCCACCCTCGGTGTCGGCCCAGATCTCCTCACCGGTCGTCTTGCGGTGGATCTGCGCGTTGGCCTGGTTGCCGAACTGGTCGGCCCACACCGAGTTCGGGGTGTTGGCGACGATCTCCTGCGCCTTCGCGACCGCGCCCTTCATCCCTTCCGAACCGGGGGTGAGGATGATCTCTGCACCGAAGGCGCGGATGACGCCGCGGCGCTCCTTCGACATCGTCTCCGGCATCGTGATGATGACCTTGTAACCACGTGCCGCACCCACCATGGCGAGAGCGATGCCAGTGTTGCCGCTGGTCCCCTCGACGATCGTCCCACCGGGCTTGAGGGCTCCGGATGCCTCGGCGGCATCGATGATCGCAGCACCGATGCGGTCCTTGACGCTGTTGGCGGGGTTGTAGAACTCGAGCTTGGCGAGCACGGTCGCCTCCGCACCATCCGTCACCCGGTTGAGGCGCACGAGAGGGGTGTTGCCGATGAGGTCGGTGACGTTGTCGTAGATGCGTGCCATGTGAGCTGCTTCCGTCGAGGGGGTGGGTAGGTAATCACCATAACTTTGCATGCTGTGCAGCGGCAAAAGGTTACGGACTGAGCTGCGCGGGCTTGGGAAGCGCGGTAGGCAGACAAGTGACCCCCGGGGCCGAGGCCCCGGGGGTCGCTTCCGTCATTTCCTTACTCGGTGCCCGGGCGGCGGCTCAGGCCCACCACCGCGGCTCCCAGTGCGAGCAGGCCCGCTCCGAGCAGGCCCAGGGAGCCCGCCTCGGCACCCGTGATCGGGAGACCCCCGCCGGCACCCGTGCCCGCCACTGCGAGGTAGGTGAAGGCCGCAGCAGCCGAGTCACCGGACGGCGCGAGCACCACGACGTCGACCACGCCGGGAGCACCCGCCGGAGTCGTCGCGAGGATGCGCCCGTCGGTCACGACCGTGAACTCCTCGGCGGGTACCCCGCCGATGGTCACACCCGTGGCACCGCCCAGGTTTGCACCATCGATCGTGACCACGGTGCCGCCAGACTCGGGACCCTCGGTCGGGCTGAGACTCCAGATGATCGCGTCATCCGTGTACTCGTAGCTCTCCTCGACGGTGGCGGCGCCGCAGTCACCGGCGCCGACGACCACGACGTCGACCGTGCCACTCGTGCCGGCCGGAACGACGGCCGTGATGACCGTGTCGCTGACGACCGTGAACTCGGCCGCCGGCACCCCGCCGAATGTCACAGCGGTCGCACCCGTGAAGCAGGCGCCCACGATCGTGACGGTGTTGCCGCCATCCTCAGGGCCGACGCCAGGGTCGACAGCATTGATCGACATCACCGCGAAGTACGTGAAGCCGAGCGGCGCGCTCGGGCCCGCCTCGTTGAGCACGACGACCGTCGCGACGCCGGCCGCGTTCGCGGGCGACACCGCCGTGAGCTCCGTGTCACTGACGATCGTGACGTCGGTCGCGGGCATTCCAGCGAACGTCACTCCCGTCACCCCATCACCGGCCTCGAAGCCGGCACCCGTGATCGTGACCGTCGTGCCGCCCGTCTCGGGGCCGCGATCAGGCGCGATCGACGTGACCGTCGCGGCGCCAGGGGCCAGGTACACGAACTCGGCGGGTGCCGAGTCGGCGACCGGATGCTCGACCACGACCTCCACGACACCCTCGCCCTCGGGCGTGGTCACCGTCACGGTCGAGTCGTCGACGACCTCAAAGTCGGTGCCCGGAACGCCATCGAAGGTGACGTCCGTGGCATCCGTGAAGCCCTCACCGATGATCGTGACCTCGGTGCCGCCGTCCACAGGACCTGAGTCGGGGGTCACCGAGGTGATCGACGGCACGTTGACGTACGTGAAGTCGACGGGGTCGGAGCTGCCTCCGGGACCCGTCACGACGACGTCCGCGACGCCGGGAGCCCCCGCGGGCGAGGTCGCCGTAATCGTCTCGTCGTCCACGACGACGAATGCGGTCGCGGGCACACCATCGAAGGCGACGGAGGTGGCAGCCGTGAAGTCGGTGCCCGTCAGGGTCACCTCGGTGCCGCCCGTCTCGGGACCCTCCTCGGGGGCGATCGCCGTGATCACGGGCTCGTCCAGGTACTCGTAGGCGTCAGGCAGCGTGCCCGGGCCGCAGTCGCCGGTGCCCACCACGACGACATCCACGACGCCGGGGGCACCCGCAGGCACCTCGGCCGTGATCGTCGTATCACTCACGACCTCGAAGTCGGGCGAGGAGACGCCAGCGAAGGTGACATCCGTCGCACCTGTGAAGCAGTCACCGATGATCGTGACGACGTTGCCGCCGTCCTCGGGACCAGTGCCGGGCGTGACCGTGTCGACCGAGGTCACTGCGAAGTACTCGAAGTCGAGCGGGCCAGATGCACCCACGTCATTCGTCAGCACGACACCCGCGTCGCCCGGCGTGCCAGCGGGCGAGACCGCCGTCACCTCCGTGTCGCTCACGACATCCACATCCGTTGCGGGAACGCCGTTGAAGGTCACCGCCGTGACCTCCGCCAGGTCAGTGCCCGAGATTGTCACCGGGGTGCCACCCGTCTCAGGGCCGCGGTCGGGCGTGATGCCCGTGACCGCGGGAGCCCCCGGAGCGACGTAGGTGAAGTCGAGCGGGGCCGAACCAGCGACCGGATGCTCGACCACAACGTCGACCGTGCCGGCACCCGCGGGCGTGGTCGCCGTGATCGTCCCGTCATCGACGACCGTCACGTCGATCGCCGGAACACCGTCGAAGGTCACGTCGGTGGCGCCCGTGAAGCCCTCACCCGTCAGCGTGACGGGCGTGCCCCCTGCCTCAGGACCGAAGCGCGGATCGATGTCGGTGATGCCGGGGACGTTCAGGTACGTGAACGTCGCGGGGAGTGACCCACCGAGTGGTTCCGTCACCACGACATCTACCGGGCCCGGCGCGTGGGCGGGAGTCGTCACCGTGATCGTCGTGGGGTTGACGACGGCGAAGCCGGTGCCGGGGATTCCGTCGAAGGTCACGCCCGTGGCATCCGCGAAGTCCGTGCCGGTCATCGTCACGACCGTGCCACCCGTCTCGGGACCCTCATCTGGTGCGATGGCGGTGATGGTCGGAAGCACGGGAGCGCGGACCGTCGCCGAGGCCAGATTGACCTCCGCAAGCGTGCCGAGGATCGGCAGCACCGACACCGTCGCGGCACGCTGCGTGAAGGTGTCGGGCGTGACGAACGCGCCCTCCGCCGTGAACTCACCCGGCGTCTCCTGCACGTTGGCCGTGATCGAGACCAGCTGGCTCACGAGGCCGACGACAGGGCCGAGCGCCGTCACCGCGGTCGCGACGGCAGGCTCGAAGAGACCATCTCCGATGCCGACGCCCGTGATGGCCGCGCCCAGGGGGCCGACGATCGCGGGAAGGAAGGTGCCCGTCAGGTATCCGAGCACGGGACCCGTCACGTCGCCGATCGGCACAAGGTCGCCAAGCGCCGTCGACTCATCGAGGACATCCGGCGCCTCAGAGCCTGCCACGCCGAGGAAGTCCCCGACCGTGCCCGCGAGCGTCACATCGAGGGCGACGACATCCTCACCGAACGCGGCGACCGTGCCCGTGATCGCGATGTCGAGCACCTGGGCGTTGAGCGTTTCCTGCGTCGTGGTCACGAGGGCCGCGGGTAGCTGGCTCAGCGCCGAGGTGATGGCGCCGCCAGGAGCGACGAGCCCGGCCAGGACGGCGGAGTCGATGAGCTCGGTGTTGGGCGCGAGGTCGTTCAGCGTGCCGCCTGGCGCACCGAGCAAGGTTGCCAGGTCGAGCGTGATCGTGCCCGCCGCGACGTTGATCGTGGCTGCGCCGTCAGCCGAGACCAGCGGGGGAAGGCTCGAGACCGCCGCCGAGAGGTCGGTGTCGAGTGTTGCATTCAGGGCGAGGCCGTCGATGTCGACGAGGCCGCCGAGCGCAAGCTCGAGGATGGCATCCAGGCCGCCGCCGAGGTCGAGCCCGTCGAGCGCCGTGTCGAGGGCGCCGCCCTCCGCAGCGATCGCGTCGACCAGGGTCGACACCTCGGCAAGGTCGCCCTCGAGTTCGCCCACCAGTGCGCCGAGCGCCGGACTCGTGAGCACCAGGTCGCCACCCGCGATCTGGTAGTCGCTTGTCAGTACGCCACCCGAATTGGTGGCCGTACCAGAGACCGCTCCCAGTTCGACCCTGAGGTCGTCGATCAGGCCGTCGGCCGCGGGGACGCCCCCGAGCAGGGCGCCGAGATCCACGAAGGCGTTGTCCTGCACACCGCTGCCGCCGACGTCGATGGTGCCGTCGCTCAGCACCGCACCCGAGGCCGCGCTTGCGACCGTCGGCGTCGTCGACGCGTACTGCTGCAGGGCGCCGACACCCACCACACCATCGGTGCCGAGCAGCGAGACACCGCCGATCTCGATGCCCACGGCGTCGAGCACCGTGAGGTCAAGCGGCGCCGTCTCCGCGCCGGGCTGGCTCGGGCTCGCCGTATACGCCGGGGCCAACGACGCGACGCCGTTGAGGTTGACCGCCCCTCCCCCGCTCAGCACGCGACCCTCCGCCTCTGTCGTGTCGGTCGCGAGCGCGTATCCCGGTGGCACTGCCCCCAGCAGCAGAAGGGCCGCCACGCCCGTTGCGGCGGCGCCCTTCGTGAGTAACGGCGACCTCAGTCGCCCGGAAGATCGAGAACGTGTGTGCATCCGTGCAGCTCCTCTTTCGTGGACTGGCCAGGCCGCTGACGTCCCCGAATGACCTCAGCGTCAACCCTGCGTGTGCGCTCAAGGTATACATGCACAGGGCATATATACAAGGGGCGAGTGCTGAAAACTGTACAGAACGTTGCTTCTACCTGGGGCCTGACGTAGGTTGAAAAAGTGACCCCCGCCCCACACCGCGGAACACCGCAACGAAGCGCGCCGGCCGCCGCTGCCCAGACGCTGGGCGAGCGAATCCGCGACATCCGTGCCCGCGACCGCCTGACGAGAACGGATGTCGCGGACGCGAGTGGGCTCAGCCCCGAGCAGCTGCAACAGATCGAAGCGGGCCTCGTCGACATCGAGTTCAAGGTGCTCATCCGACTCGCTTACGCGTTGCGCACCGACCCGGGAATACTCATCGGTGGAGTCACCCACGACCACTAGGCGCGATCCTCTAGAGTGCATTCATGGCTGCACCCGACGCGGCACCTGAACCGGCGCCCGAGCCCCCGACCTCCGCGGCACGCCCGCGCTCGGGCCGTTCGAGCGCGACCGAGACGCTCGGCGAGCGGGTGCGGCAATTGAGGCTCGCCCTCGGCGCCAGCCAGGAGACCATCGCCGAACTCGCCGGCGTGCACTGGACCCTCATCGGCCAGGTCGAGCGCGGCCAGCGCAACCTCACCCTGCACAATCTCATCCGCCTCGCCGCCGCGCTTGACACGGATCCCGGTGTGCTCGTCGCCGGCATCACGCCCGACGACCTGCCAGAGGAGCGCAAGCGCGAGTCGAAGGCGGATGCCATCCGCCGCGAGCGCGAGTCCCGCTAGGGGCTACACGCTCCGCGAACGGCGCAGCGCGACACGGCGATGGCCGGCCCCCCCACGGGAAGCCGGCCACTGCCGGGGTTTCGATGCGGCTGGGTTTCGATACGCTTCGCTACTCAACCCACGGGTCAGCCGAAGAGCCACTCCAGGAGGTCGGCGAGCTCGGCAAGGGCGTCCTCGATCGCCGCCGCGATGGCACCGAAGATGCCGCGCGGCGCGGGCTTCACCTCGCGCTCACCCGAGGTGGCCGAGCCATCGCTGTAGCCCTCCGCGCTGGCCGTGACAGTGACGCTCAGGTCGCTGCTGGCATCCGCCGCCACGATCCGGTAGCGCTCACTCGTCGCGCCCTGGATGGGCTCGCCGTCGCGGTTCCACTGGTAGCTGAACTCAACACCGGGCACGCTCCAGCGACCCTCGTTGACACTGACCGTCTTGCCGACTCGCACAGCCCCCGTGACGCGGGGCTCCTTGAGTGACTCGATGGCCTCCTCGGCCGGGTCGTCCGCGAGCTCGATCGGCACCGCGACGCTCGTGCCGACCTCCGGCACCGACACGACGAGCGACTGGGCTCCGGAGAGTCCGGCCGGGATCGTGATGGTGACGGATGCCCGGCCCTGCTCGTCGGTCGTGTCAACGATCGTCGCGTCGATAGGCGCGGTGGCGAGCACCTCCCCGTCGAGCGACACCTCGACCGTGGCATCCGCGGGCCCGCCCTGGCTGAAGATCAGGGAACTCAGGTCGAGGGTGACCTGCTCGCCGGCCGCATAGGGGCCGGGGGCGGAGAAAGCGACGCCGACGGCGCGCTGCTCGTAGTCGACCCCGATGAGCTCGTTCTGCTCGAAGTAGTCGACCATCGCCTGCAGGTCGATGCGACCAGAGTCTGCCGTGTCGGTGCCCTCGGCAAGGGTGGCGAAGTTGTCGCCGCCGGCCGCAAGGAAGGAGTTCGCCACGACCCGGTAGCTGGCAGCCGGGTCGAGCGGCTCGCCGTTGAGGGTGATCGACGTGACGCGCTCACCCTGCGCTGCCGTCGGGTCGTAACTGTAGACGAGCCCAGCCGAGACACCGAGCTTGAGGAACGGGCGCGCGGCACCCTCCGGCTGCCACTGCTCCTCGAGCACCTGGCGGATCTGCTCACCCGTGAGGGTCAGTGTCGTCAGGGTGTTGGCGAAGGGCTGCACGGCTGCGGCCTCCGCGTAGGTGACGTTGCCGTCTGGGTCACCCTCGCCGCTCGACTCATAGACGAGATCGGCGCGCAGGCCGCCCGGGTTCATGAAGGCGATCTCGGCACCCAGCTCTGTCGCGGCCCACAGCTGCACGTCGGCGACGAAGTTGCCGAGGGTGGACTCGCCACCCCGGTTCTCGGAACCGCTCGACTGCACTGCGCGGGTCAGCGACTCCTCAATCTGCCCAACGCTGACCGAACCGAGCTCGTCGGCGATGGCCTCAGCCTCGGCGACAATCGCCGCAACCTCGGGGTCGGGCTCGAAGCCGGTGAGCGGCAGCACCTCGGCAGTGAACTCGATGACCTCGCCGGTCTCCGGGGCGACCGTGAGGTCGAAGTGGCCGAAGTTCTCGCCGTACTGGCCGGAGCCGACGACGAGACGCGGGCGGTCCATGCCCTCGACCTCAATCTCGTGGTCGTAGACGAGGTGCGTGTGGCCGGCAACGATGGCGTCGACCTCGGGGCTGAGGTCGGTGACGATCTGACCGAAGTCCGAGTCATCCGTCGACGCGGTGATGTCGACCGAAGCCGCACCCTCGTGCACAAGGAGCACGAGCACGTCGGCTTCACCATTGCCGTCATCGCCATCCGTGAGGTCGCCGGCGACCCGGTTTACCTCACTGATGATGGGGCGCACCTCGAGGGTGTCGATGCCGCTGGGGCTCACGAGCTCCGGCAGGTCCTCCGTCATGGCGCCGATGTAGCCGACACGCACGCCGTCGAACTCCTGCACGAAGAACTCCTCGTAGGCGGGCTCGCCTGTCGCGGTGTCGTAGAGGTTCGCCGCGAGGTACGGCCAGTCGACCGCGGGGAGCACCCGGTCGTCGACGTCGGCGCGCCCCTGGTCGAACTCGTGGTTGCCCAGGGCACTCACGTCGAGGCCGATCTCGCCCAGCACATCGATCGTCGGCTGGTCCTGCTGGATGAAGGAGTCGAAGGTCGAGGCGCCGATGTTGTCACCGCCGCTCACGAAGGAGGTGTTGGGGTTCTGCGCGCGGAAGGCGTTGACCATGCCACCTAGCTGGGCCGCCGCCCCGAGACGACCATGGAAGTCACTGATCGAGAGGATGTCGATCTCGACGGGGGCAAGCTCAGCGCTGACGCCCACGGTGATGGGGTCGTGGTCGCTCGACCGGTAGACCGTGCCCACCTCGGCGGCGCCGAAGGAGTAGCCACGGTCGGACCATTCGGGAGCGTTGATCGACCAGACACCCGCGCCCGTCACATACTCAGCGAGCGACGGGGTGGCGAGGATGTGGTCGAGCGATCCGAGCTCGCCATCGAAGGTATAGGTGTACTGGCCGTCGGTGCGCGCCGCGACGAGGTCGACATAGCCGGCGCCCGTGAGCACCTGGATGGGGTCTTCCTCCGAGTAGGCGTTGAAGTCACCGATCAGGAAGACGTCCTCGGACTTCTCCGGGTCGGCGGCGATGCCATCGACGATCGCCGCGAGGCGCTCAGACATCGCCACGCGCTCCGCAGTGAACTGGCCTTGTCCGTCGGCGGGCTCCTCACCGTCGCCCCCCTTCGACTTGAAGTGGTTCGCGATGACCGTGAAGACCTTGCCGGTGTCGACCGACTCGAAGGTCTGCGAGACCGGCTTACGCGCGATGTCCCACACGGGGTCGAGGTCAGTGAAGGAGTCACCGACCGGGGTGACCGCTGCCGGCTGGTAGATGATCGCGTTGGAAATGAAGTCGGTGGTCGCAGGGTCCGCAAGCGCTGCGGGCGTGCGCACGTAATCCCACGTTCCCGCGCCGGCAGCGGCGTTCAGCCCGCCGACCAGATCGGCGAGCGCCTCGTCGAGCGGTTCGCCCAGCTTGACCGAGTTCTCAATCTCCTGCAGTGCAACGACCTCGGCACCGAGCCCGTTGATCGCCGCGACGATCTTGCCCTTCTGGATCTCGAAGGCTTCCGCCGTGTTCGCGCCACGGGCATCCGAGTTCTCGGAGCGCAGCGTCGTGAAGTAGTTGTAGACGTTGAAACTGCCGACCTGGAAGTCGCCGCCCACCGCGGGCGCCTCAGCGGGCCGCAGGTTCGTGCTCGTGAAGGTGGGCTTCGCCTCCGCCGGGCTGGCGTCGGTCAGCGGCGTCGTCGGCTGCAGGCGCCAGTCGTCGAAGCCGTAGGAGAGGATGAACGACTGCCCGAAGTTCACGGTGTCGCCATTGCGCACCACCTCGCCTGCCGTGAAGTAGGGCTGGTCACCCTGGTGGGCGTTGTTGTTCACCTGAATGCTGTAGCCATCGTCGAGCAGGATGCGGTTGGCCCTGTTGGCGGCGGCGACCGCGTCTGCGGCGGGCCCGGCATCCGTGGCCTCGGTGCTCTTGACGGCGAGCTCACCGACATTGAGCCAGAGCGTGCCGTAGTTGTAGAGCTGGTGGCTCGAGCTGACGAGGTAGTCCCCCGTGGGAGCGACCAGTTGGCTCTCATAGGCCTCGCGCGCATCGCCGACGACCGTGTCGGGGAGCGGCGTCGCCTCTGGCACGCCGGCGCCCGCTTCGACAAGCTCGGTTGCGGCCGCCGAGGTCGCGCTGACCTGGGTGAGCCCGAAGTACTCACTGACGGGGCCCGTCACCCGCACGAGATCCCCGATCGCGACCGCCGGGTTCGCGTTAGAGAGGAAGACGAAGATTCCGTCGGAGACGCCGGGGGTAGCATCCGTCGCTCCACCGGAGCCCTGGGTCTGGATGACCATGCCACGGTAGCCGGATGCGCCGCGATAGTCGGCCGTGACGACACCCTCGACCGTGACGGGCTGGCCGACCAGTGGGCTGCTCGCCCCCGCGCCCTGTACCTCGGCGATCGAGTGCGTGACCTCGGCGGCGGTGGCGCTCGTCGCTCCCAGGCCGGAGAAGAGCAGTGTGAGTGCGCTGGCGGATGCGAGGGCCGCGAGCCGGCCCCTCCGTGCTGAGCGATGCGTGGGGGCCGAATCGGCGGGCTTCTGCATGTGTGCGTCTCCATGTCACGCGCGTCACGACGGTGGGACGCGCAAGCTCTCTCCCCCCGTATGGGGGTTCCCCGAGTGGGGGACAAGGTGACGCTAACGCAGGGCATGGACGTGGACAAGTGCTCATATGTTGCGTCACGGAGAGTTCACCCGGGCGACACGTGTATCGCCGACGCGGGCACGTGAGTGGCCAAACTTTGCGCCAAGGGAGCCATGGATCCCGAAACTCTGGCCACTCAGGAGACGGGGCGAAGGGCACGCGCTGGACCACTAACGTTGTGCCGTGCTCACAGTGCTCATCGGACTCGCCGGCGCACTGTTCTATGGCTCCGCCGACTTCCTCGGCGGACTCGCCTCACGACGCATCAGCAGCATCCGCGCGACCGCGATC
Organism: Salinibacterium sp. dk2585; assembly: GCF_008001035.1. NCBI lineage: Bacteria > Bacillati > Actinomycetota > Actinomycetes > Micrococcales > Microbacteriaceae > Salinibacterium > Salinibacterium sp. dk2585. Next base: position 416,998 of record NZ_CP042856.1, on the reverse strand, counting down.
GCGGGCTTCGTCGGGCTCGTCGCGCTGTGCCTCGCCCTTCCCGTCATCGGCGGGAGGTGGTCATTCGAGGCTGTGCTCTTCGGGGCACTCTCGGGCGTCACGGGCGCTCTCGGCCTCGTGCTGCTGTACGCATGCCTGGCGATCGGGCCCATGAGCATCCTCTCGCCGACGACCGCGCTCATGTCGGCCGTCGTCCCCATGTCGGTCGGCCTCGCGGGCGGCGAACGCCTCGCCCCCATCGGCTATGCCGCGCTCGGACTCGCGCTCGTCGCGGTCGTGCTCGTCGGTTTCGTGCCGGAGAAGGATGCCGTGCGGCCCAGCCTTCGGGCGGTCGCCATGGCCGTCGCATCCGGGACCCTCATCGGCATGTTCCTCGTCTTGATCGACCTCACGCCGGACGACTCCGGCCTCGTGCCTCTCGTCGCCAACCGTGCCACCAACACGGTGCTGCTCTTCAGCGCGGTCATCGTGCTCGCCCTCATCGCTCGGCGACGGATGCAACGGGCAGACGCCCCCATCACCGACCCCTCCGACGTGGTCGCCGCAGCCCACTCACGTCACCCATGGAAAGCCGGACTCCTCTTTGCAGCCTCGTGCGGCGTGCTCGACGCGACGGCCAACACGCTCCTCCTCGTGGGACTCCGGCTCGGCGACCTCAGCGTCATGGCTGTGCTGACCGCGATGTACCCGGCGGGCACGATCATCCTCGCGGCGATCGTGCTGCGGGAGCGGCTCACGCGCGCGCAGTGGGTGGGGCTGGCGCTGGCGGTCGCGGCGGCGGGCATGCTGTCAGTCGCGTAGAGCGGCTTGCAGGAAAGATCGGCCCGTCACGAGGGCACCGGAACGACGAAGGCGCCCCACCCTGTCGGATGAGGCGCCTTCGCGTTGGGGTTTCGATACAGCCCTGGCGGGCTTACTCAACCCGCGGGAGCAGTTACAGCCCGGCGAGCTGGTCGAGCAGCTCATCGCCCGGCGCGACGTGGTGCATGGTCGCGTCGATCTCCGCGCGACCCAGCAGCTCATCGATGCGGCGCTGGCGGTTGCGGGTCGTCAGCGTGACGACCGTTCCGACCTTGCCGGCACGACCGGTGCGGCCGGCGCGGTGCAGGTACGTCTTGTACTCGTCGGGTGCGTCGGCCTGGATCACGAGCGAGATGTCGTCGACGTGGATGCCGCGGGCCGCGACATCCGTCGCCACCAGCACGTTCACGCGACCGCTGGTGAGCAGCTGCAGGTTGCGCGTGCGCCGGCCCTGGTTGAGGTCGCCGTGCAGCGAGGTCGCGGGGATGCCGGCGTCCTCGAGCATGTCGGCGAGTTCCTCCGCGAAGGCGCGGGTGCGGGCGAAGACGAGCTTCTTGCCCTCGCCGCCCGCGAGCTGCTCGATGACGGCACGCTTGTCGCGCTGCTCGATGAGGAGCACCTTGTGGTCGATCGTGCTCGACGCCTGGTCTTCGCCAGCGACCTCGTGCACGGCCGGGTCGACGAGGAACTCGTTGACCAGCTGGGCAACACCCTTGTCGAGGGTCGCGGAGAAGAGGAGCTTCTGCCCGCCATCCATCGTCTCGCGCAGGATGCGCTGCACAGGCTCGAGGAAGCCGAGGTCGCACATGTGGTCGGCCTCGTCGAGGACAGTGACCTTGACCTCGCTGAGGTCGAGGCGGCCCTGGTCGACGAGGTCTTCCACGCGGCCGGGCGTCGCGATGACGATGTCGACACCGCGCTGGAGCGACATGACCTGCTTGTGCTGCGGCACGCCGCCCACGATCGTGGTCGTGAAGAGGCCGACGCTGCGCGCGATGGGCTGCACCGTGCGGTCGATCTGCATCGCGAGCTCACGGGTGGGGGCGAGGATGAGGGCGCGGGGCTTGCGGCCCGGCTTGCGACCCTTGCCGCCGTTGTTCTCCATGAGGCGCTCCACGAGAGGCGCGCCGAAGGCGATCGTCTTGCCGGAGCCGGTCTTGCCGCGGCCGAGCACGTCACGACCCGCGAGCACGTCGGGGATCGTCGCCGCCTGGATCGGGAAGGGAGCCTCGGCGCCCATCGCCGCGAGCTGGCGCGTGATGTTGTCGCCGATGCCGAGGTCACCGAAGGTCTTGCCCTCGACCTCGCCGGCCGTCACGACCTTGGCCTCGAGCTTCTCGAGCACGACATCGTCGTGCGGGGTGAAGGAGCGGGTCTCGCGCTTCGGGTAGAGGTCGCTGTCGCGACGCGGCGGGCGCTCATCGTAGGAGCGGCGCGGGGCGCGGTCGTCGACGTCACGACGCGGTGCACGGTCGCTGAAGTCACGACGCGGCGCACGGTCGTCGAAGTCACGACGCGGCGCGCGGTCGTCGAACGAGCGCTTGGGGCGGTCGTCGAAGCTGCGCTGCGGACGGTCACCGTACGCGGGGCGCTCGCCGCGGTTGTATGCGGGGCGCTCGCCACGGGTCGGCCGGTCGCCGTAGGAGGGACGCTCACTGCGCGGCGCGCGGTCGTCGAAGTCACGACGGGGGGCGCGGTCGTCGAAGGAACGCTTGGGGCGGTCATCCGAGTTGCGCTGCGGGCGGTCGTAGGAGCCGCGCTGCGGACGGTCGCCGTAGGACGGACGCTCAGTGCGGTCGCCGTAGGACGGACGCTCGGTGCGGTTCGGACGGTCACCGTACGAGGGACGCTCACCACGAGCCGGACGGTCGCCGTACGAGGGACGCTCGCTGCGGTTCTCGCCGCGGTTGTAGGCGGGTCGCTCGCCGCGAGCCGGGCGGTCGTTGTAGCTGGGACGCTCGGTGCGACCGTAGGAGGGGCGCTCGGTGCGCTGGGCGCGGTCACCGTAGGGTGCGCGGCCCGTTGTGGGGCGCTCCTCGCGGGGCGTCCAGTCGGGGCGGCGGTCGCCGGAAGGGCGGCGGTCGCCGGTGCGGGCGGCACGATCATCCGCTGTCCACCGCTTCTTCGGCGCGGCGGCGGCGGGGGCGTCAGCCTTGTAACCGCGGTGTCCAGGGCTGCGGCTACCGGCCTTGGAGCCGGATGCGCTGCGCGCGCCGAACTTGGCGCCGCCGGTGCGGGGCGCAGAGAGTTTCTTTGAATTGGGCATGGTGCTTTCCGGGTTGTACTCAATGCATGGCAGGGCACAGCACCTTTAGCTGTACTACTGAGGAAACCCGGGCAATCTTTGGCCAGGACCGTTCACATACGTGATTTTTCCGAGGACACCATGGAGTAGATGGTGTGTGGAAACCGGCCCGAAAGACTTACAAACCCATACGCGAGAACTCGCGCTGTCTAGAGCCGACCCATCTACGGTACAGGAGCGAAGCCGGAAAAGCGAGGATAGCCTTGAGGTTAGCTCCACCCTCCTGAAGACAAGGCACGCACCATCTCCCCCATCGACGTCGCCCTCGCGGCGCTGCCCATCGCGCTTGTCGCGACCCTGCTGGCCTTCCGACTCAAGCCGATCCCGGTCGTGCTCGGCGCCCTCGCGGTGACCCTCGCGCTGTCGTTCCGGTTCCCCCTGACGACGGATGCCCTTGCCTCCGGCCTCGACCGGCTCGTGCCCGTCTTGGTTGCGGTGTCGCTCATCATCCTCGGTGGCGTGCTCCTCAACGAGACCCTCGCGGTCGCGGGGGCGCAGACCCGCATCGGCTCGTGGTTGCGGGCGGCGGCACGGGACCATGACCGCTCGGTGCTGCTCATCGGCCTCGCGGTCGCGCCCCTCGGCGAGTCGCTCATCGGCTGGGGCATCGGCATCGTGATCGCGGTTCCGCTCCTCGTCCAGTTGGGCCTCTCGGCGACGAAGGCGGCCACGATCGCCCTCCTCGGCATGGTCATCTCGCCGTGGGGTTCGCTCGGCCCCGGCCTGCTCGTCTCGGCAGGGCTTGGCGGGGAAACCCTCCGCGATGTCGGCACGTGGGCCGCGATCTTCAGCCTTCCCGTGCTGCTCGTGATGGGTGCCGCGGTCGCGATCGTGGGCTCCGGATGGCGCGCGGCCGTGCGCCGCTCGGGCGAACTCCTCGCGATGGTCGCCATCATGTGGGTCGTGCTGACGGCCACCAACCTCTGGGTGAGCGTTCCCCTCGGCGGTGTGCTCAGCGCCCTCGCCGGTGCCCTGTGGCTCCTCCTCTGCGCGCGCATCGGTGGCGGACGGTTCCCCCGCATGGACCGCGCGACCGCGCGCTCTCTCCTCCCCTACGGGGTACTCGTCACGGGACTGCTGGGCATGACCGCCCTCACCTCCTTCGTACCCCTGGGCGCGGCATCGGGAGTGCTCGCGAGCCCCGCACTGTGGCTCGTCATCACGGCGGCGGTCACTCCCCTGCTGCTCGGTCTCGACCGGGCGACCACCCGCGTCGGGTTCGGCAAGGGGATGCGCACCTTCTGGCCGCTCTGGTTCGTGACCGTGCTCTTCATCACCTTCGGTGCACTGCTCGCCGCGAACGGCATGGCCGCAGCGCTGTCGGAGGGTGCCGCGATGCTCGGACCGGGCTTCCTCTTCGTCGTGCCGCTGCTCGGTTTCATCGGCGGCTACGCGACGACCTCCAACACAGCCGTCGCCTCGATGTTCTCGGCGGGCGTCGCCCACGTCGCGACCGCCCTCGACGCCTCGCCCATCGTTGCGCTTGGCGCGCAGAACGCTGCGGTGGGGCCCGCGGTGGGGGCCTCGCCTCCCCGCATCGCCCTCGCCGCCGCCATGGCCGACGACAACCGCCCCGAGGGAACCCCCGCTGCCGACGTGCGCTACGCCGCCCTCGTGCTGCTCGCAGCCAACGGAATCATCCTCGCGATCCTCACGCCGGTTGCGGTCCTGCTGGCGCAGTGAGCCTGCGCCCCGAACGGGTGTGCGGCGACCGCTCGCGCGTCACGTAGAGTATCCGCACAATGCACCGAACCCGACGGCGCGCACGCCACACGACCGCGCTTAGCGCCGCCCTCATGGTGCCCGCCATGCTCGGCCTCGCGGCGTGCACCCCCGCCGCAGATGCCGCGCTCGCACCGGCATCCGTCGTCGACACGGTCCCCATCTACGCCGACGTGATGGTCACCGCCGACGTGCCCTACCCCGCCGGCGATGGCGGCACGCAACTCCTCGACGTCTGTCACCTTGCGGATGTCACCGCCAGCACGATCAACAACGGCCCCCGCCGTGCGCTCGTGCTCGTGCACGGCGGCAGCTGGCGTGAGGGCGACAAAGCCTCGACCTGGTGGCGCAGCACCTGCGAATGGCTCGCATCGGAGGGCTTCGTCGTCTTCAACCTGAACTACCGGCTCGCGCCGCAGCATCCATACCCCGCCGCCATCAGTGATGTGCGCGCCGCCGTCGAGTGGGTGCGGCAGCCCGCACAGGTCGCGGCCTACGGCTACGACCCGGCACTCATCGGCGCCGTCGGCGGCTCAGCCGGCGGCAACCTCGTGTCGCTGCTCGGCACCGCGGGCGAAGGGCCATGGGACATCGGATCGCGCGTCGCCGCCGTCGTCGAGCTCAGTGCCCCCACCGACCTGACCCGCGACGGCCTCGACCTGGGCGCGCTGCCTGAGGGCTTCGACCGCATCCAGCTCGAATACCTCGGATGCTCGAGCTACCGTTCCTGCGCCGTCGCTGCCGAGGCCTCACCCCAGTCACACGCCGACCAGACGGACCCGCCCTTCTTCATCGCCCACTCGGTCGACGAGTACATCCCGATCGGGCACGCACACTCGCTCGCGGATGCGCTCACCGAGGCGGGCGCGCCCGTCACGCTCGTCGAGGTACCGGGCATCGCCCACTCGATCGCACTGCTCGGCACGAGCGAAGCGACGCCCCTGCGGGAGGAGATCGTCGAATTCCTGCGCGACGAGCTCCCCTGATCCGCAAGATCTCCAGAAGCGCAGATCATGCGTGTACCTTCCGGAGTTCTGAACGCTACGGGGTGGGGACTTCTCTCGTGTCGCCCTCCGCGACCAGCTTCGCGTCGGCACGCTTCTGCTCGCGGCGCTCCTTCGCCCCCTCGACGAGGTAGTAGAGCGACGGCAGCACGACGAGCGTGAGCACCGTCGACGAGACGAGCCCGCCGATCACGACGATCGCGAGCGGCTGCGAGATGAAGCCGCCGTGACCAGTGAGGCCGATGCCGAGCGGGAGCAGGGCGAAGATCGTCGCGAGCGCCGTCATGAGGATCGGGCGGAGTCGTCGGCTCGATCCCTTCACGACCGCGTCGTAGGCCGTCATGCCCTTGGCCCGGTACTGGTTGACGAGGTCGACCAACACGATCGCGTTCGTGACGACGATGCCGATGAGCATGAGCACGCCGATGAGCGACGGCACGCCGAGCGGGATGCCCGTCACGACCTGCAGCGCGATCGCGCCCGTTGCTGCGAACGGCACCGACACGAGCAGCAGCAGCGGCTGCCGCATGCTCTTGAAGGTCGCCACCATGACGACGTAGACGATCAGGATGGCGACGAGCAGCGCGATGCCGAGCTGCCGGAAGGCGTCGCTCTGCTGCGCCGTGACACCGCCGAGTTCCGCCTCCGCGCCGGCGGGCAGGTCGAGCGCGTCGATCGCCGCCTGGATCTCGGCCGAGGCGGTTCCCACGTCATCGCCGTTGGGCGTGACGCTCACCGTCGCGGAGCGGACCCCCTTGATGGTCGTGACGCTCGCCGGCCCGTCGACCTCCTCGACGGAGGCGATCGAGTCGAGGCGCACGAGGCCATCCGCACTCGGGATGCGGAACGCCCGCAGCTCGGCCAGCGTCTCGGGCGCCGTCTCGTTCTCGATGTAGATCGAGAGTGACTTGTCGTCGATCACGACCGTGCCGACGGAACGGGGCAGCATCGCCTGGGACACGATCCCGCCCACCGCGATCTCGCTGAGGCCGATCGCGGCGGCCGCCTCACGGTCAACGATGACGCCGATGTAGGGCTGGGAGACGGACAGGTTGCTGCTGGCCTCAGCCGTGACATCCAGGCTGCGCACCTCCTCGAGCACGGCCTGGGCCGCCTCCTCGAGCGCGGCTCGGCCGGGCGCCTCGATGTCGATGTCGATATCGGTCGATGCGAAGCCCGAGCCGGCCGTCGCCAGCGAAACCTCGCCGACCTCGTCGAGTTCCGCGATGGCCGCCCGCACGTCGGACTGCACGCGCTCCTGGTCGGCATCCGGATCGGTCGTGATGGAGAAGGTCGCGTCGCCGCCCCCACCGAAGGCCCCGAGGATCGAGCCGCCGGAGGAGCCGAGCGAGAGCTGCACCGTCTCGACGCCGTCGACGCCGCGAAGGGCTTCCTCCACCGCGCCGGCCGCCTCATCCTGTGCCTCCAGGCTCGAGCCGAGCGGGAGGGTCTGCGTCACCGTGAGGGTGTTCTGGCCGCTGTCGCCGATGAAGTTGGTCTTCATGAACGGCAGCATCGCGACCGTGAGCAGCAGCACGAGCACGGCGGCACCGATCGTGATCGCGGGGCGCTTGAGCGTGTAGTGGATGACCGGAAGGTAGGCCTTCTGCAGTCGTGAGGGCTTCTCGCGCTCCTCGGCGTCCGCGGCCGCTGCCTCGCGCCGGGCGCGACGCGACGGCACGGGAGTGCCCGGGTTGAGGGCCTGGAGCGCCGCCGTGCTGGTGTCGACGTACTCGACGGCGGGCGGGGCATCCGTCGGCGCAGCATCCGCCGATGCAACGCCCGACTTCGCCGCCTTCTTGCGCTCCTTGCGCTCGCGGCGGGCCGCCTCACTCTCGTTGCCGAGGAACCAGTACGCGAGCACCGGCACGATCGTGAGCGAGACGAAGAGCGACGCGGCGAGCGCGATCGTCACCGTGAGGGCGAAGGGCCGGAACAACTCACCCGTGATGTCGCCGACGAGTGCCAGCGGCAGGAACACCGCAACGGTCGTCACCGTCGCTGAGGTCACCGCGACGGCGACCTCCTTGACGGCCGTCTGGATCGCCTCGAGCTTGCCCTCGCCGAGGCCGATGTGCCGCTTGATGTTCTCGATCACGACGATCGAGTCGTCGACGACGCGACCGATCGAGATCGTGAGGGCTCCGAGGGTGATGATGTTGAGCGTGTAGCCCGAGGCCTGCATGCCGATGAAAGTGATGAGCACGGATGCCGGGATCGAGATCGCGGTGACGAGGGTCGACCTGATCGACATCAGGAAGACGAGGATCACGATCACGGCGAAGATGAGGCCGAGCAGGCCCTCGGTCGTGAGGCTCTCGATCGACTGCTGGATGAACGGCGCCTGGTCGAAGACGACCGTGAACTCGGTGCCCTCGCCGATCGCCGCCTCGAGCTCGGGAATGGCCTCCTGCACGGCCTCCGAGACCGCAACGGTGTTGCCCGCGGGCGTCTTCGTGACGGCGATCGTGAGCGCCGGTTCGCCATTGACGCGCGAGATGCCCTCGACGGGATTGTCGGTGATCGCGACATCCGCGACGTCGGCGATCGTGAGGGGTGCGCCGGCGGGGTCGAGCACTCCGGAGAGAGGGAGCGCGGAGATCTGGTCGACCGAGTTGATGCGGGAGCCGGCCTGCACCGAGAGTGTCGACTCGCCCTCCGTGATCTCACCCGCAGGCAGGAGCGTGCCATTGGCCTCGAGCGCATCCGTGATGTCAGCGTTGCTGGCGCCGGCCGCGGCGAGCGCCGCCGGGTCGGGGGTGATGGTGACGCGCTGGCCGACCGTGCCGAGCAGGCTCGCCTCGCGCACGCCCTCCAAGGCCTGGATGTCGGTCAAGGTCGAGGCCTCGAGCGCGACGCTGAGGTCGCGCACATCCAGGTCACTCGTCACGGCGATCTGGATGACGGGCAGGTCGTCGACCGAACCAGAGATGACCTGCGGATCGATGTCTTCTGGCAGGGTCGAGGAAATGCGGTTGATTGCCTGCGTGACCTTCTGCTCCGCCGTCGCCAGGTCGGTGCCGTATTCGAAGGATGCCGAGATGATCGAGATGTTGGTGCGGGATGTCGCGGTCGTGCCCTCAAGGCCCGCGACCCCCTGGATCGCAATCTCGATTGGGGTGCTGACGTCTTCGTTCACGACCTCGGGCGCCGCGCCGGGGTAGGCGGTGATGACGGCGAGCTGCGGGAAGGAGATCGACGGGATCAGTTCCTGCTTGAGGCTCGTCAGCGAGATCGTGCCAAAAATGCCCACCACAATCGTGACGAGGGCGATCAGGGCCCGATTACGCAGGCTGAAGACGGAAAGCAGGTGCACGGGCACTCTCCCTGGGTGGCGACGGACGTTCAGTATTTCAGGTCTGCGCCGCCACTCGCTGACATGTGCGCACAATGGGGTGTGCCTTTCAGAATCAGCATGCTCCGCCGCGTGCTCCAGCTCGCTGTGGGGCTGCTGCTCTTCGGGCTTAGCCTCTCCCTCATGCTGCGCGCCGCCGTGGGCGTGCCGCCCTGGGACGTCTTCACGCAGGGCCTAGTGAACGTCTTCGGCCTCCCGTTCGGGGTGTTCACGGTCATCATCAGCGTCGCGCTCCTCCTCCTGTGGATTCCGCTTCGCCAGAGGCCGGGCATCGGCACGGTCGCCAATGCACTGCTCGTCGGGCCGTTCATCGAGCTGGGCCTGTGGCTGTTTCCCTCACCCGACGAACTGTGGGTGCGCGTCGTGTACTTCGCCGTGGGGCTCGTGCTCAACGGATTCGCCACGGGCCTCTACGTTGGCGCGCGCTTCGGACCCGGCCCCCGCGACGGGCTCATGACGGGCCTGCACCGTGTCACGGGCCGGCCCATCTGGATGGTCCGCACGGGCATCGAGGCGGTCGTGCTGGCGATCGGGTGGATGCTGGGGGGCAACGTCGGCGTCGGGACCCTCGCCTTCGCCCTCCTCATCGGGCCACTCGTCGGCTTCTTCATGCCGAAGCTACTCGTGCCGGGCGGGCCGCTGCCGACGCCGACCGTCGAGGATGACCCGACCGGCCCGCGCGCCCGCTGAGCGCTCCCCGTGGGTTGAGCAGGGAGCGCCAGCGAACGTATCGATACGCTGCGCTACTCAACCCGTCCTCTTCGAGCGCTGCGCTGCTCATCCCGCCTATACGACGACGGAGAGCTCGTCCACTGGGGCGGGCACGTCGTGCGCGAGCGAGCGCCACGCGCGGTCGAGCGCGTCGACCGCAGCATCCATCTCCTCTGGCGTGTAGCCGAAGGGGATGCGCAGGTGCCGCTCGAAGGCACCGTCGATCCCAAAGCGCGGGCCCGCCGTGATGAGCAGGCCCTCCGCGCGGGCGGCAAGTGTCAGTTGGGAACTGACTGGGGCTCCAAGGTTGACCCACGTGGTCAGCCCGCCCGCGACATCCGGAACGGACCACTGCGGGAACCGCGCCCGCAGTAACCCCACGAGATGGTCACGGCCCGTGCGGAGCTGGCGCCGCCGCGTCTCGATGATGCGATCGTGATCGGCCAGCAGGTGCAGCACGACCAGCTGCTCGATGATTGGCGTTCCGAGGTCGCCGGCGTGCCGGTTGCGGAACAGTCGTTGGATGAGCGGGGCCTCAGCTCGGATCCAGCCGATGCGGATGCCACCCCAGACCGTCTTGCCGACCGAACCGACCGTGATCGCCTCACCGAAGGCCGCAAACGGGGCGACGGGTTCGATGTCGTCGATCACGAGCTCGGCCATCGTCTCGTCGATGAGCAACTGCGTGCCATGCTGCGCGGCAAGGCGGGCGACCCGCTCCCGCTGCTCCGGCGGCATCGTGCGGCCCGTCGGGTTGTGGAAGTCCGGCATCAGGTAGCCCATCGCCGGGCTGCTGCGGCGGATCGCCTGCTCGAGGGCGGGTTCGTCCCATCCGTCCTCCACAGTGACGCTCACCGGCAGGATTCGCGCCCCCGCACCGCGCATTGCCTCGAAGGCGTGCGGGTACGTGGGAACCTCGATGACCGCGCTGTCGCCCCGCCCGATCAGGGTGCGGGCCAGCAGGGCAATCGCATGCTGCGCCCCGATCGTCACCATGATCTGCTCGGCGGATGTCGCGAGCCCGCGCCTGCGGTACTGCTCGGCAATCGCCTCCCGCAGTGGCGGGATGCCGATGAGGTCGTAGCCGTGCTCGCCGAGGTAGCGGGGCAGGTCTTCGATCGCGTGGGACGCGGCATCCGCGATCCCGGAGATCGCCGGCATGGCCGCCTTGGTGAAATCGAAGAGCGCGCTTTCGCCCTGCTCCGACATGAGCGGGCCGCGCCCGGGGAGGCGCGCAATGCTGCCCGAGCCCCGCACGCTCTCGAGGTAGCCCGCCTCGCGCACCTCGGAGTACGCCGCTGTCACGGTCGTGCGGCTGATGCCGAGGTGCTGTGCCAGGTCGCGCTCGGCAGGCAGGCGGGTGCCCGAGACGACGCGGCCATCGAGCATGAGCAGGCGGATGCGGTCGGCGAGCGAGGCATACGCTGGCATGCTCGAAGAGCGCCAATCGCCGAGAAGCGAGGCCAAAGCTCGGGCTGTAAGGGAAGCCATGAGGCCACACTACTCATATTGGCCTCTTGAGTTAAGGCCACTCAGCCAATTGGATACCGGTATGACTCGCCGCATTGTCCAGCTGCTCCTCGGCCTCTTCTTCTACGGCATCGCCATCGCGATGATGCTGCGGGCCGGCCTCGGGGCGACGCCGTGGGACGTGCTCTCGCAGGGCACCTCCGGCCAGACGGGCATCCAATTCGGCCTCGTGACGGTGCTCATCTCGGGCGTCGTGCTCCTGCTCTGGATCCCGATCCGCCAGAAGCCCGGCATCGGCACCGTGCTCAACGCCGTGCTCGTCGGCCCCTCCGCCGACCTCGGCCTGCTCATGATTGCGACGCCCGAGCAGCTGTGGGCGCAGGTGCTCCTCTTCGCGGGCGGCCTGTGCCTCCTCGCCCTGGCTACCGGCCTCTACATCGGGGCCCGCTTCGGCCCCGGCCCGCGCGACGGACTCATGACCGGCATTCACGCCCGCACCGGATGGCCCATCTGGGCGGTGCGCACGGGACTCGAGGGCAGCGTGCTCCTCATCGGCTGGCTGCTCGGCGGCGTCGTCGGCTTCGGCACGCTCGCCTTCGCCCTCCTCATCGGGCCCATGGTCGGCGTCACGATCCCGCTCCTCACGGCGCCGGAACGGCGAGCGGATGCCACGGGGCCCTCCTCCCCGCAACCTCACGCCGAGGCCCCCGTCGACACCGCCGGCATCCCGAACACTGCCGTGCTCGCTGAGCGCATCGCCGACGGCGCGGCGCCGGTCATCGACCCGACCCCGACCAGCCCGACACCGTTAGGAGCGCCGTCATGATCGCATCCGCCCTCACCCTTGCGCTGGCCCTCGCGGCGATCGCCGCCTGGAGCGCGATTGCGACCTTGGAGACGGTCGCGCGAGACGGCTACGGCCGCCTGCCGAATCTCGCGGTCGTGTACTCCCCGCTGCCGTAGCTTCCTCGATTCTCGCGGCTCCCCCACTCCCGCACTCCCCCACTCCCCCACTCCCCCACTCCCCCGCTCCCCCACTCCCCTCCGCGAGTGGCCAAACATTCGGTCACCCACGGAGGGGAAGGCAAAAGTTTGGCCACTCACGCAGGGCGGGTATCTCGTGCCTCGTGCCTTCTCTTGTGAGTGGCCAAAGTTTCGCCCACCGAGCGCGCGGAAGCCGAAAGTTTGGCCACTCGCCAAGCCCGCGTCATTCGCGCAGGCGGCCACTGATCATGTCGACGCCCCTCCACAGGGCGAGCGCTCAGCACGCCTCCACGGAAGCGTCGGTCAGACACGGTGCGGGCGCGAAGATCCGCTCAGACTCTCTGGATGCCTCGACCCGTCCCGCTGCCCTCGCGGCTCGTTGGCCAGGCGTTCACACCGAGCGACCAACGCGCCGCGGGTCTGACTTACGCGAGATTGCACGGTTCCGACGTGCAGCGCCTGTTTTATGGGGTTCGCTCCGTCGCGCTCGACACGTCCACGACGCTCGGGCGATGCCAGGCTCTGTCACCGAGGCTGCGCGCTGGCGACTTCTTCAGCCACTCGACCGCCGCCGCCCTGCACGGGATTCCGCTCCCCCTGGTGCTGCAACGCGCACCTGGCCTCCACGTATCGACACGCGCACCCGGCAATCGCATCCGGACTACTGGCGTCGTCGGCCATCGCCCGAAGAGAAGCATCACGATATCGCGCCCCGGCGGTGTGCCCGCATCCGATCCGGTATCGACGTGGCTCGACCTCGCCACCGAGCTGACGATCGACGAACTCATCGCCGCCAGCGACTTCCTGGTCTCCGGTCGCGTCATCAAAGTTCCTGGACGCCGCAACGAGTGGATGCGGAACCCACCCCTCGCGACCATCGAGCAGCTGCGCGCGGCGTTCGATCACAATCCAGGCATCCGGGGCAGCCGTCTCCTGCGGGAGGCACTCTGCAACACCCGCGTCGGGGTCGATTCTCCGCGCGAGACGAAGTTGCGGATGCTACTTGTGCGGTCCGGTCTGCCAGAACCGGTCATCAACGGGGTCGTGAGGGATGCCACGGGCCGCAAGGTCGGAACGCCAGACCTCAAGTACGACCAAGCCAGGACGGTGCTCGAGTACGAAGGCGACGACCACCGTACCGACAAGCTGCGGTTTCGAAGCGATATCGCGCGTCGCGAGCGCTTCGAAGACGCAGGGTGGCGGGTCAAACGTGTGACGGCGGAGGATCTGGACGAGCGCCCATTCGAGTTCGTAGTCGGTGTGCACAGACTCCTGCGTGCGCGGGGGATGCAACTCCCACCACTCGGACCGGAAGCGCGCGCTGCCGCATTCGCGTGCCGAAACGCGCGCCCGTGATTGGTCGCCGGCTCGAGTGGCCAAAGTTTCGCCCACCGAGCGCGGGGAAGGTGAAACTTTGGCCACTCACCGGGCGTGCAGGCACCCAGGTACGACAACGGGTCACGGGAGGCGGGACGCGTATACCTCCATCGCGTCGCGCACGTAGGCCGCGCCATCTGGCCCGCCGTAGTTCGCGCCGAAGCGGGGATCGTCCACGTACATCTGCCCGAGCCCGCGGATCGCCTCCGCCGTGACCGGGCGCCCCTGCCAGCCGATCGCGATCCACTCGACCTGTCTCGCGGTGATCTCCTGCGCGACGTCGCCGTCGGCCGGCTCGCCTGCCGCGAGGGCTGAGGCGTAGTCGGCCTGGATCTGCTTCTGCCGTTGCATGAATGCCGACCTGTCGGCATCCGTCAGCGTCTTCCACCAGCGGTCGCCGGACGCATATGCCTCGGCCCCCCAGCGCTGTGAGACCTCCTCCTTGTATTGCGTGTGATCGAATCCGTCGAACATCTCGTCTGCCATGAGTGGCTCGCCTTCTCTCAGTTTCGTGATGGTCTTCTCGACTGCGGCGATCTGCCGGTCGAGGCGCTGCTGCTCGTCGCGCAGCAGCTGCAGGTGGGTCGCGAGGGCTGTGGGGGCGGATGTCTCGCGCTTGAGCACCTCGGCGATTGCGGGCAGCCCGAGGCCGAGTTCGCGCAGCAGCAGGATGCGCTGCAGGCGGGTGAGGGCGGCGGCGTCGTAGTAGCGGTAACCGTTGGTGCCGACGCGGCTCGGCGTGAGCAGCCCGATGTCTGCGTAGTGCCGCAAGGTGCGGCTGGTTGTGCCCGCGAGCGAGGCAACCTGCTGTATCGACCAATCCATGTCGACGACGCTAGAGCTTGACGCAACGTCAATGTCAAGAAACTCGTATTGCGCTCGGGGCAAACGCGATATAGCGTGAGTTTTGCAAACGCGATATAACTCGACTCGAGGAGACACCATGGCACGCGAGAAATGGATGCTGGAAGGCCCGAAGACCATCGACTTCGACAGCATCCACACCCTGAAGGTCGGCCTGATCGGTGGCCAGGTCGACATCGTGGCGCACGACGAGCCGGGCGCCCGTGTCGAGGTGCACTCCGTCTCCGGCAAGCCGCTCAAGGTCTCGCTCGACGAGGGCGTGCTTGAGATCGACCACCCACAGCTCGCCTGGGACAACTTCCTGCAAGTGTTCTCCTTCTTCAAGAACGAGGCGACCGCCGAGGTGAGCATCATGGTCCCCCGCTCGATCGCCCTCAAGTTCGGTGTGGTGACGGCGAGCGCCCTCATCAGCGGCCTCGACTTCAGCCGCAAGACGGGCCGGGACGCCGTCGCGCGCATCAGCACCGTTTCCGGCGAGGTCGTGATCGACCGCGTGATCGGCGAGCTCGACCTCAACTCGGTGTCCGGTGAGATCGCCGTGCGCGAGCACACCGGCGACATCTCGGCCAACACGGTCAGCGGCGAGCTCATGGCGAGCGGCAACATCTCCCGCGTCTCGCACGACAGCGTCTCGGGCGACGTCTTCCTCGACCTCGCGGGAACGCCAGACCGCGTCAAGGTCAACACCGTGTCGGGAGACGTGTCGATGCGGCTCGCGCCCGGCGTCGCGGCGTCGTACAAGATCTCCACGGCATCCGGTCGCGTGCAGCTCAACGACTCCAGCGTCTCGATCGTGCACGGTACCTACAACGGAAGCTTCGGCGAGCTCTCGGGCAAGTGGCTCGAGTTCAGCGTCAACTCGGTGACGGGCGACGTCACGGTCCATCACGCGGTGGCGGCACAGTGACCCCCGTCTTTGGCCACGGCCACTTGCGCCTCTACCTGCTGAGCCTGCTCTCGGAGCGACCCATGCACGGCTACGAACTCATGCAGGCGCTCAGCGATCGCTTCGGTGGCACCTACATCCCGAGCGCTGGCACGATCTACCCCCGCCTGTCGAAGCTCGGCGAGGAAGGACTCGTCAGCCGCGAGGCCGACGGCCGCAAGACCGTGTACTCGATCACGGATGCCGGCATCGCCGAACTCGCCGCCCGCCAGGCTGAACTCGACGAGATCGAGCGCGGCGTCACGACGACCGTGCGCAGCCTCGCCGACGAGGTGCGGGCCAGCGTCTCGGATGCCATGCGCACACTGCGCGCCGACCTCGCGGCGGTCGCGGGCGAGACCTCCGCGCCGGAGCGCAAGGCGCGCGAAGACACGGTGACGGATGCCCCGCCTCCCGCCACGCAGGACGCGACCGTCGACGAGCCCGAGCCGCAAGCCGAGGCCATGCCCGATCGCGAGTCGGACGCCGAGCCCGACGCCCGCGCCTTCAGCCGGCGCGAAATGGCCAGGGTCGAGCAGGTGCTCGCCGACTTCAGGAACGAATTGCGAGTGGAGCTGCGGTCCCGTGCGGGCCGGGACATCCTGCCGAGGGGAACCGCTGCCCGCCTCGAAGCCGAACTTAGCGAGGTCCGCGCGCGGATCCTCGGGTGAGGCGACACCCAGTGCTAGCCAGCGAAGTCGACGGGGATCAACACGTCCTGCACACGGTCGCCCAGCGCCGTGTGATCGTTGCGGGTCGTGACGGCGCAGTCGTCCACCCGGCAGTCGACGCCCTCTCCGACGGGTGACGGCACCTCGAGGTAGGCGGTGAAGGTGCCGCTCTCGCGGTCGTCGTAGCCCCGGGCTCCGAAGAGTCGCCACGCCCAGTCGTCGTTGATCCAGTTGCTGGGGGCGAACTGCACGCTGCCCTCGACCTGTTCCTCCCCCTCCGTGGAGGGAACACCACCGAGGCACGGTCCCGGCTTCTCGCCGGCATCCGGAATCCTGCAGATCGCCACATAGATGCCGTGGCCCGCGTCGAACCCCGAGCCACTCACGACGAGCCGGTCGCCCTCGCGCAGTGCGGAGGTGGCGAGGTCGCCGCCGGGCTCGGCGGGGTGGAGGTCGATCGTGCGGGTGCGGCCGTCGTCACCGACCGCCGTGGCATCCAGCGGCCACTCCTCCTCGCTCTCGACGAGGTGCGAGCCGCCCTGGTCCTGGTGGGTGAGCACCGGCACGAGCAGCACGGCGATGAAGGCGAGCGCGAGCACGACGACGCCGAGCACCGCCCACAACCAGACCTTGCGCGTGTTCCCCACGCCCGAATCCTATGGCTCGCTGGGAGTGTGCGCCCGCTGGGAGCGAAGTCGACTGCCGCGTGGCACGGTTTCGGCAGCGTGAGCGACGAAAGGAAGCAACGATGCGACACCTCTCTCTCGCCGGTGCGGCACTCCTCGCTGTGCTGCTGGCCGGCTGCACCTCCACGGTCGGCCCGGAGGAGTCTCCCCAGAATGATGACTCGACGCCGCCGGCCTCGGCGCCGGCCGAGCTCGACTGCTCGGGGCTCACGACCGAGCACCTGCAGGACGTCTTCGGCGTCGAGCTGCGCGGACCCGACGAGGAGTCGGACAGCTCCGACGACGACGGCGTCGAGCGCACGGTGCACGGATGCGACTGGGAGTCCGTTGACGGCAAGCTCGACATCGACTTCGACTACTCGGCCGCAGCGGACTTCGCGGGCGGAACGGTCGAGTGCGTCGAGCCGTCGGGTGCCGGCGACACCGTCACAGCAGTCGACGACATCGGCGAACAGGCGTGGTGGGTCACGGATGACGACAACGATGTGAGCGGCGAGCTGCGCGTGTGCACGGGCGATGCCCTGGCAGAGCTCGACGTCGATGCGGATGACAACACCACGATGACGCGCGACGAGTTGCGCGACATGGCGGTGGAGGCGCTGCGCGCCGTCGTTGCCTGAGTGGGGCGGCGGTCACGCCCGTGACATCACGGGCAGGCCCCGGCCGGAGCGTGCCTGAGATCGGGGAGATACACGTTCCCGCGGGTCTTGGAGGTGCACTTGCCCGATCTCAGCAGCGGGCGCGGAGGCGTCAGGACTCAGCGAGTTGGCGCATGACCTGGCGCGCGATCGTGCGGCCTGCACGGTTCGCCCCGATCGTCGAGGCCTGCGGGCCGTAGCCGGCGAAGAAGATGCGCGGGTCCTTCCACGAGGAGCCGTTGCCGACCGTGACGCCGCCCTCCTTCTCCCGAAGCTTGAGCGGCGCGAGGTGGCGAAGTTCGGGGCGGAAGCCTGTCGCCCAGAGGATCACATCGGCCTCGACGAAGTCGCCGTCGTCCCAGCGCACGCCGCCGGGCTCGATGCTTGAGAACATGGGCTTGGGAACCAGCAGCCCGCGATCGATCGCGGACTGGATGCGACGCGTGCGGGGCACACCCGTGCCGCTCACGACACTCGGCAAGGCGCGACCTTCGCGAGCCGCGGCATCCTGCACCGCGACGGCGTGCCGCCTGTCCTCCAGGTTGAGTTCACCCTCCTCGCGGAACTCAAGCCCGCGCCGGCTGACCCAGGTGAGGGCGGATGCCACGTGCTCGAGCTCCAGCATGAAGCCGATCGCCGACGTGCCGCCGCCGACCACGACGACCCGTTTGCCAGCGAAGTCCGCCGCCGCGCGGTAGGTGGTCGTGTCGACCTGTTCGCCTGCGAAGGAGTCGCGGCCGGGATACCACGGACGGAACGGCGAACCCCAGGTGCCGGTCGCGTTGACGAGCACCTGCGTCTCGACCTCGTGCGGCCCCGCGGCATCCGTGTATTCGACGACGAGGTCGATGCCACGGTTGAACACCCGGCGCACGGTCGCGGGTCGCACGACCTGCAGCTCGTAGTGCTGCTCGTAGACCGCGTAGTACTCGGCGACGACCTCGCGGGCTGGTCGCTGCCGATCGGCGGTCTCGAAGCTGAGGCCGAGCTCGTCGAGCCCGGGCAGGTCGTTGATGCGGTGGGCGGTGCCGATCTTGAGGGCTTCCCACCGGTCCTGCCAGGCGCCACCCGTGCCGGGCCCGCGGTCGAGCACGACGAATCCGGGGCCGACCTCCAGGCCGAGGCGCTGCAGGTAGTACGACACCGAGAGGCCCGCCTGACCGGCGCCGACGACGACAACGGAGGTTCGGGAGGGCACGGCGGTCACGCGGCAAGGCTATCGGCTGAGCCTGTGCGCGCGCTTGTCACAGGCTGCACGGCTCTTGCCCCGGCGCATCCTGCTCTTCCCACGTGCGGCTACCGCGCCAGGTATCGCATGGCGGCGATCACACGGCGATGGTCGTCGGGCGCCACGCGAGGATGCCCGCGCCGAGGTACACAAGCACGACAAGCACGTAGAGCGCCATCGCGCCTCGAGCGTCTGCCTCCGTATCGATGAGGAGCAGTGTCGGCGCAAGGAGCACACCGAGCGCAGCGATCACGACGAGCGCGACTCGCAGCGACCGTACGGCAGGCGAGGGCCGCACGCCCCGTTGTTCCCCCATGCGGCCAGAATACTGGCGCGATGGTCGCTCACCTCGCCCGTCGAGCCCGCCGGGGGCCGGGCATCGGCATGCTAAACTCGGAACTTAGTTTTTGTAGTTCCTTGTTGGTCAATCCCGAGCATCAGTCACAGGCGTCGGGCTGGAATCGTAAGGGGGTCAAGCCCATGGGGCGCGGCCGTCAAAAAGCAAAGCACACCAAGGTCGCCCGGGAGTTGAAGTACTTCAGCCCGGAGACGAACTACGACGCGCTCGCACGCGAGCTGACCAGCGCCGAGAAGCAGGCGATCGACGAGGAGCGCCTCGAAGAAGACCTGCAGAAGTGGCCCGAGTTCGCGGGCGACGACACGGAGCGCCGCTCCTAGCGAGTCTGAGCGTGTAGGCCGGGGCCGGGCATTGTCCGAGCCCCGGCTTTCCGTATGCTCGCACGCTGCGGGGCCACTTAACCCGCCTAGTTGCTGAATGCACCCACGAGGCGCACGGCACCGCCGTCGACACCCTTCGCACCCTGTTCGAAGCCCTCGAAGTCGCGCGCCGCGGTCGAGACCTCGCCGGCGACCCACGACGGGATGCCCGCCGCGGTGATGAAGTCGATGACGGATGCTGCGGCATCCGCCTTCACGACGGCGAACATGCCCACACCCAGGTTCCAGGTGCCCTCGGTCTCGCCGAGGCTGAGCCCGCCGATCTCGGCGAGGGTGCGGAACACCGGCTGCGGCGACCACGAGGACCGGTCGACCTCAACCCACGCACCCTGCGGCAGCACGCGTGCGAGGTTCGCGGCGATACCGCCGCCCGTCACGTGGCTGAGCGCGTGCACCGCGCCGGGGTGGGCCGCGAGAAGTTCGACGAGCGGGCCCGTGTAGAGGCGGGTCGGCTCGAGCAGCACCTCACCGACCATGCCGCCGAGGTCATCCGAGTGGTCAGTGAAGCCCATGTCGGCGCTCGCGAGGATGTGGCGCACGAGCGAGTAGCCGTTGCTGTGGAAGCCGGACGACTCCATGCCGATCACGATGTCGCCGTGCTCGACACGCTGCGGGCCGAGCAGGTCCTCCGCCTCGACCGCGCCGACCGCGGCACCCGCGACGTCGTAGTCGTCGACGCCGAGGAGCCCCGGATGCTCGGCCGTCTCGCCGCCCACGAGCGCCGTACCCGTCGCGGCGCAGGCCTTCGCGACGCCCTCGACAATCGCCGCGATGCGGTGGGGGAACACCTTGCCGCACGCGATGTAGTCGGTCATGAACATGGGCTTTGCGCCCACGACGATGATGTCGTCGACGACCATGCCCACGAGGTCCTGCCCGATGGTGTCGTGCTTGTCGATGGCCTGCGCGATCGCGACCTTGGTGCCGACACCGTCGGTGCTCGTCGCGAGCAGGGGCTTCTTGTAGGCCGTGAGGAACGACACGTCGAAGAGCCCGGCGAAGCCGCCCACGCCCCCGATCACCTGGGGCCCGTGAGTGGCGGCGACGGCCGACTTCATGAGTTCGACCGCGAGGTCTCCGGCAGCGGTGTCGACGCCAGCGGCGGCGTAGCTGTCTGACATGGGACCCCTTTCAGGGCGTGACGAGGCGGTCGTGCGACATGGGAGAATAGACCCACCATCAACTCTACGGTCTGGAGTCTGCACCGAATGTGCGGCATTGTCGGCATCGTCTCGAATGAACCCGCGAACCAACTCGTCTACGACGCACTCCTCCTGCTGCAGCATCGCGGGCAGGACTCGACTGGCATCGTCACCGCCGACGGCGCCATGTTCCACATGCATAGGGCCAAGGGCCAGGTGCGGGAGGCGTTCCGCACCCGCGACATGCGGGCCCTCCTCGGCACGATGGGGCTCGGCCACGTGCGCTACGCCACCAAGGGCGAGGCGAGCAATGAGCAGGAGTCGCAGCCGTTCTACGTCAATGCGCCCTACGGCATCATGCTCGTGCACAACGGCAACCTCACCAACACGCGTGAGCTGACCGACGAGCTCTTCCGCATCGACCGGCGTCACCTCAACACGACCTCAGACACCGAGCTCCTCGTCAACGTGCTGGCGCACGAACTGCAGGAGCAGGTCAGCGGCGCAGATCTCGACCCCGACCAGCTCTTCAACGCTGTCAGCCGCGTGCACGAGAGGGTCGAGGGCTCCTACGCCGCGATCGCACTTGTCGCCGGGCACGGGCTGCTCGCATTCCGCGACCCCTTCGGCATCCGCCCGCTCGTGCTGGGGCGCCGCGCTGCCGGACTCGTCGGCACAGAGTGGGTCGTGGCATCCGAATCGCTCGTGCTCGAGAGCGGCGGCTACGAGATCGTGCGCGAAGTCGCTCCGGGGGAGGCGATCTTCATCGGCCTCGACGGCTCGATGACTTCGCGCCAGTGTGCACCCAACCCGCGCCTCGTGCCCTGCTCCTTCGAGTACGTCTACCTCGCGCGGCCCGACTCGATCATGAACGGCATCTCGGTCTACGAGGCCCGCCTTCGCATGGGCAACCGCCTTGCCGACACGATCGCGAAGCACACCCCAATGGGCGACATCGACGTCGTCATGCCGATTCCCGACTCTTCGCGCCCCGCAGCCATGCAGGTCGCCCAGAAGCTGGGCGTCGAATACCGCGAGGGCTTCTACAAGAACCGCTACGTTGGCCGCACCTTCATCATGCCGGGACAGGCGCAGCGCAAGAAGAGCGTCAAGCAGAAGCTCAACGCGATGGGCACGGAGTTCCGTGGCAAGAACATCCTGATCGTCGATGACTCGATCGTGCGCGGCACGACCTCGAAGGAGATCGTCGAGATGGCTCGCCAGGCGGGTGCCAACAAGGTGACCTTCACCTCTGCCGCGCCGCCCGTGCGCTACCCGCACGTCTACGGCATCAACATGCCGTCACGCCATGAGCTCGTTGCCCACGGCCGCAAGATCCCCGAAATCGGCATGGAGCTCGGCGCCGACAACCTCATCTACCAGGAGGTCGAAGACCTCCAGGCGGCAATCCTTGAGGGCTCGAATGTCACGTCCCTCGAAATGAGCTGCTTCACGGGTGAGTACGTGACCGGCACCGTCAGCGAGGAGTACCTGCGCTGGGTGGAGCAGACCCAGCTCAGTTAGCGCCGGGGGTGTCGCCTTCGTCGCGCACCGACTCGTGGTCCACCGTGACCGTGCGGGCGCGGCGGCGGGAGCGAGCATCGAGGATGAGGGCGACGAGCGCGCCGAGCACGAGCCCCGCCGGGATGAAGTACACGCACAGGTAGCCAAAGGTCGCCGCGAAACCCACGAGCGGGTCGACTGGGAACGCCGCCGTCGCCACGAGCGCCACGAGGAGACCGAGCAGCGCGCCCAGCAGCAGGAACACCGGCACCTTGGGGGCGCGGCGGATGCTGACCTGCTGTGCGTCGGCCGGGGGCTGGTTCATGTCGCTCATGCCTCCATTCTCCCGCATGCGACCCGGGAGGGACACAGGGAGGGCCCGACGACTCAGACCTCAGGCGCGGGCGGCGGGGTGTCGGCGAGCGCCTCGCGGTCCCACTTGATGGGCAGGAGGTCCGAGAGGTCGGCGCGGGCACCCGACGCGGAGACCCGGCCGGCCGCAAGCGCGTCAGCCCACGTGAGGCTGCCGATCGCGAGGGCGATCCAGGTTGCGGCATCCGTCTCAACCACATTGGGCGGCGTGCCCCGGGTGTGATTCGGGCCCTCGACGCACTGCACGGCCCCGTGCGGCGGGATGCGCACCTCGAGCGTGGTGCCCGGGGCGACATCGGCGAGCAGTTGCAGCAGGTAGCGCACCGCCATTGCCTCCACCTGGCGGTCGTCGGCGCCCGCGAGCACCTGACGCACGGCCGCCTCGCCGACCTGGGGAACGATCCTCGACTTGCCCATGCCCTCCACGCTACCCGCGCGCTGGCAGGATTGAGCTATGGATGTCGCCGCCAATCACCTCACGGCCGATCTGGAAGAGCGGCGGGGGCCCATGTGGAAGCGGGCCCTTGCCTGGCTCTGGGCGCTCGTGGAAGCCGCCTTCGGAATGGGCGCACACGGTCCCATGGATCTCGTCATCCGTCGCATCGACAACGGGCGCGAGGTCATGCGCACCGCTGCAGACTCGGGCTCGCCTGATTTCCTACTCGAGCAGGTGCGGGAGGACCTCGAAACGAAGACTGTCGACGAGTTCTTTGCGGAGTGGCGCCTCGAATGACGACCGCCTTGGCGAGACCTCTCACGCGACCGCTACTCTTGCAGACGTGAAGATCCTGGTCCTCGGTTCCGGTGCCCGCGAGCACGCCATCATTACCGCACTTCTCGCGGAAGAGGCGAGCCACGAGATCATCGCCGCCCCGGGAAACGCGGGCATCGCGGCCGAGGTTCCCGTCATCCACCTCGACCCCACGAACCCGACCGTCGTGACCGACTTCGCGGTCGACAACGACATCGAACTCGTGGTGATCGGGCCGGAGGCCCCCCTCGTCGAGGGCGTGGCCGACCGCATCCGCCGCTCGGGCATCCCCGTCTTCGGCCCCGGCAAGGCGGCTGCGCAGCTCGAGGGCAGCAAGACCTTTGCGAAACGGATCATGGAGGCCGCCGGCGTTCCGACCGGCCGCGCCACACGCGCCGGCACGCTCGATGAGGCGATCGCGGCAATGGACGAGTATGGCGCTCCCCACGTGATCAAGGCCGACGGACTCGCGGCGGGCAAGGGCGTGCTCGTCACTGGCGACCGCGACGCCGCCGTCGCCCACGCCGAGTTCTACCTCAAGCAGGGCAGCGTGCTGGTCGAGGAGTTCCTCGACGGACAGGAGGTCTCGCTCTTCCTGCTCTCCGACGGGCACAACGTGCTCCCGCTCTCCCCCGCCCAGGACTACAAGCGCCTCCTCGACGCGGATGCCGGGCCCAACACGGGCGGAATGGGCGCCTACTCGCCCCTCCCCTGGCTGCCCGACTCCTTCGTCGATGAGGTCATCGACACGATCGCCCTCCCAACCGTGCGCCAGCTCGCCGAGGAGCAGACGCCCTTCATTGGCCTCCTTTACTGCGGACTCATCGTGACGGAGCGCGGCATCCGGGTCATCGAGTTCAACGCGCGTTTCGGCGACCCCGAGACGCAGGTCGTGCTGCCGCGCCTCCTGACCCCGTTGAGCGGGCTGCTGCTCGCCGCAGCGGTGGGCGGCCTCGGCTCCCTGCCTCGCCCCGAGTTCTCGAGCGACGCGTGCGTCACGGTCGTGCTCGCAAGCGAGGGCTACCCGGAGACGCCCATCACGGGCCGTCCCGTCACGGGCATCGCGGATGCTCTCGCAATTGAGGGCGTGACGATCGCGCATGCTGCGACAGCAGCATCCGAGGGCGGCTTCGTCTCCTCGGGAGGGCGCGTGCTGAGCGTCGTCGCGCGGGGAGCGAACTTCGCCCAGGCGCGGGAGCGCGCGTACAGGGCCATGGGCACAATCCATCTGGACGGCGGACAGTTCCGCCACGACATCGCACAGGGGGTGGTTGGGCAATGACCTATACAGAACCACTGGCCAAACGGGGGTGGCACCTCGCCCACTCCGGCAAGGTGCGTGACCTCTATCGTTCCGAGGAGATGCCGGGCCGCATGCTGGTCGTCGCCTCCGACCGTGTGAGTGCCTTCGACCACGTGCTCGAGCCCGAGATCCCCGGCAAGGGTGAACTCCTGACTGCCCTGAGCCTCTTCTGGTTCGAGGAACTCGCCGACGTTCCCAACCATCTCGCGACGGGCGACATCCCCGAGGCGGTCTCGCACCGGGCAATGTTCGTGCAGGAGCTCGAGATGTTCCCGGTCGAGTGCGTCGTCCGCGGTTACCTCACCGGCAGCGGCTGGAAGGAATACCAGCAGAAGCAGACCGTGTGCGGCATCCCTCTGCCGTCCGGCCTCTCCGACGGTGACCGCCTGCCGGAGCCGATCTACACGCCCGCCTTCAAAGCAGCAGCTGGCGAGCACGATGAGAACATCACCTTCGAGCAGTCAGCCGCCCTCGTCGGCGATTCCACCGCCGCTGCCCTCCGCGACCTCTCACTCTCGATCTTCACGCGTGCGGCGACCTATGCCCTTTCGCGTGGTGTCATCCTCGCCGACACGAAGTTCGAGTTCGGCATCGACTCGCACGGCGTCATCACCCTCGCCGACGAGGTGCTCACGTCTGACAGCAGCCGGTACTGGGACGCCGAGCGCTATGCCGCCGGCGACCGCGCATCAAGCTTCGACAAGCAGATCGTGCGCGACTGGCTCAGCGCCAACTGGGCAGGAGAGGGCGCTCCGCCCGAGTTGCCGCAGGAGATCGTCGAGCGCACCTCCGCCCGCTACCGCGAGCTCATCGAAAGGCTGACCGCATGACCCAGATCGACTTCGATGAGATTGAGATCCGCGAGCTGCCCTACGAGCACGCCGACTCGACCATGCTGCACTCGGCCCAGCGAGCCGAGATCTCGGCCGCCTACGGCAACGTGGACTCCGACCCGAGCGAGCCGACGACCTCGGAGAACGTGACGGCGTTCGTCGTCGCCTACACCGATGGCATGCCTGCGGGATGCGGCGGCCTCCGTGCCGTGGCCGACGACGAGTTCGAGGTCAAGCGCATGTATGTCACGCCCGCCCACCGCGGCACCGGGGTCTCGACGGCGGTGCTCGCGGCACTTGAGGGGATCGCCCGCGATCGTGGCGTTCGCCGCCTCGTATTGGAGACGGGCGACCGGCT
Source organism: Salinibacterium sp. dk2585 (assembly GCF_008001035.1). Taxonomy (NCBI): domain Bacteria; kingdom Bacillati; phylum Actinomycetota; class Actinomycetes; order Micrococcales; family Microbacteriaceae; genus Salinibacterium; species Salinibacterium sp. dk2585. Next base: position 391,257 of record NZ_CP042856.1, on the reverse strand, counting down.
GCCTGCTGCCATCCGCTTCTATGAGCGCGAAGGCTATAGCCGCATCGAGAACTTCGGTCCCTACGCGGGTGTCGTGACGAGCGTCTGCTACGCCAAGCAACTCTGACCCTCCGGTTCAGTGAGCGAGCGGGCCGAACGCGAAGAGGCCCTTCGGGTCCCAGCGACGCCGCACCTCCCGCAGTCTCTCGGCGGTCGCGGCCGGCCACGCCCTGCCGTAGTCCTCGACGTTCTGGGGGTTGCCGACGAAGTTGATCGTCGTCTCCGCTGAGGTCCACGGCTGCACGGCCTCCCTCAGCGCGCCCATGAACTGGGGAAGCACGGTCTCGAAGAGCGAAGGGTCTGGCGCACCGACCGCCGTCAGCGCGTGGAGGGCCGTGCGGCCGCCGACCGCTGAGCCCTCTGGCACATCCCGCGCCGTCGCGCCGCCCAGGTGCCGCACCTCAACCGCGATGAGCGGTGCCTGGGAACCCGGGCCCACGAGTGCGAGCAGGGTCGAGACGAAGTCGTCATCGATCTCGTCGAGGAGGAGGCCGTCACTCCAGGCGGGCATCGGTTCCTGAGGGTCGTCGTGGATGCGGCCGATCTGCGCGGCGGGCAACACCCCGAGCTCGCCCATGAGCGGCGTCGCCAGTGCAGCCAACGGAGCCGCAAATTTCTCGCCCTCCGCTCCGTCGCCCGGGTAGGCGAACCGCAGGGCCATGACGGTGCGGCCCCGCAGAGGCCGCGGCACGGCGTCGAGCGGAGGCATATTGACGATCGCAACCGAGGTCGTCACGGCCGCGGGCGCATTCCGCGCCCACGCCACCCAGCCGCGCAGGACCGTCGCGATGTCGGCAGCATCGAAGAACAGTGAGCCACCGTAGAGCGTCGCGAGTTCGACGAGGCTGAGCTCGACCGTGGTGACAATCCCGAGCCCGCCCTTGCCGCCGCGGAGCGCCCAGAAGAGTTCCTGGTTCTCGAGGGCACTTGCGTGGACAAGCTCGCCGGACGCCGTCACGACGTGCATGGCGCGCACGTGGTCCGAGCTGAAGCCGTGGCTGCGGGCGAGCGGTCCGAGGCCTCCCCCGAGCAGATAGCCGACGACGCCCACAGTGGGGGCGGCACCCGGCACGGTGGACAGGCCAAGGGATGCGGCCGCCTGCTGCACTTCGCCCCAGGTGACGCCCGCGCCGACGGTCGCGGTGTGGGCATCCGCTTCCACACTCACGCCTCTCAGCCTTCGGGTCGTGATGATCATGCCGTCCGTGACTGCGGAGTGGGAGCCGTGGCCGGTCGCGAGCATTCGCACGGGCAGGTCGTGCTGCGCCGCAAAGCGCACGGCGTTCACGACATCGTCAGGGTTGGCGGCGCCCACGACGATCTCGGGCGTGTGGGCGTAGGCGAGGTTCTGTCCCCTTGTCTCGATGCCGTAGTCGGCGTCGCCGGGGAGCAGCACGGGCCCTGCCAGTGATGTGGCGAGGGCGGCGACCTCATCCGGATCGAAGCGCGTGGGCATGGCGGGAGACTAGTTCCCCGCCGCCGTCTTGGATAGGGGGAATATGCGAGTGGTATGGTTGTTGCTACAACTATGACTGCCGACATCCTCGCCCCAGAAACCGCCATGGCCGCCGTGACCCTCAAGGTCGCCGACCTCGACCGCATGATCGCGTTCTACCGCGACGGCGTCGGCCTCGACCTCATCGCACAGGAAGGCTCGAGCGCCGTGCTCGGCCGCGGTGCGACATCCACCCTCGTACTCGAGGTCGCCCCAGAGCTCAAGCACGCACCCTCGAACTCGGCAGGGCTGTTCCACACCGCCTTCCTCTTCGCCGAGAAGAGCGACCTCGCATCATCGGTGTACTCCACGGCCCGCGCCTACCCGCAGAGCTTCACGGGCTCGAGTGACCACTTCGTGAGTGAAGCCTTCTACTTCGACGACCCCGAGGGCAATGGGGTGGAGCTCTACTGGGACCGCCCGCGCGACTCCTGGGAGTGGAGCAACGGCGAGGTCAAGATGGGCACCGTCTACCTCGACCCCAACCGCTTTCTACAAGAGAACCTGACGGAAGCCGGCCTCACCGCCGCGGCCGGCGGCATGACCTCCATCGGCCATGTGCACCTCAAGGTGGGCGACATCCAGACCGCCAAGCAGTTCTATGTCGACACGGTCGGCTTTGAGCTCACGATCGAATATGGCACGCAGGCACTCTTCGTCGCAGCCGGCGGCTACCACCACCACCTCGGCATGAACACCTGGCAGAGCGCCGGCGCAGGCACCCGCACGCCCGCACTCGGCCTGGGCCAGGTCGCGATCGAGGTGCCGAGCACCGACGAGCTCGGCGCCCTCGCCGAGCGACTCAGCGCCCGCGGCGTGCAGCAGGCCAACGACGGCCGCGTGCTGGAGTTCGACGACCCCTGGGCCAACCTCATCCGCGTCACGGTCGCGTCGTAGGCAGCGTTGCCGCCCGCCCGGCCTCCTCGAGCGGGCGGCAACGGCGGCCTAACCTCGTGCGAGCAGACGCCGTCTCCGCACGAGCATGCCCAAGCCGAGCACCAGAAGCAGCAGCCCCAGCGATGCCCAGGGACTCGGGTTCGAACCCGTTACCGGCAGGCCATCGACTACGGGCGAACCCGTCACCACAGCCCCAGGAGGTGCCGTCACGCTGAACTCGTACACGCTCACATCCCCCGTCGTCTGCCCGACGAACACCAGGTGGTGCGGCCCAGGCGAGAGCACCGGCATGAAGTTCCAGTACGAGGGGTCGACCCTGCCGCCGACGATCGCGTAGGTCCCGAGCCACTGCGCGGTGCTGTAGACGTACACATCGACGAAGCTGTCGAGCGGGTTCGACCACGACACATTCTTGCCGAGCACGCTGTCGACGCCTCCGGCCAGGGGATGCACGGGCCATCCGTTGGCCTCGATCTCATCGAATAGACCCTGCGTGTCGGCAGCCGGGGCGGGCACACGGGGAGCCAGCCCATTCACGACCAGCGCGAGCGGTGTCGACGTCGAGGCCAGGAAACGCGCCTCGCCAGGGGTGAACACGGCCGTGTAGACGTAGGTGCCCCCGGCCAGCGCGAAGGTGTTGATCTGGTACTTTCCGTCGCCGGCCGGGCCGGAACCGATCGAGACGCCATCCTGAAACAGCTCGATCGTGCCGATCGCCGTCGCCGGGCTCACCTCGCCGAAGATCGTGACGCTGCGGCCGGCCGGAACCGCCGCGGCCTGCCCATGGTCGATCGTCTGCGACGGCTCGAAGCTGCCGCCGGCGCCCGTGTCGAAAGTCACCGTGTAGGTGTTGACCGTCCAGCGTGCGTAGACCGTGATATCAGAGGTCACCGCGGCTGTCGCATCCCACACCGTCGAGCCGCCGGCCGTCGTCACCCATCCGCCGAAGGTGTGCCCGGTGCGAGTGGGCGCCACCGAGGGCACTGCCGCCGTGCCGCCATGAGCGATCGTCTGCGAAGGCACCGCACTGGCCCCCGTGCCTGTGGCGAACGACACCGTGTAGGTATTGAGCGTCCAGCGCGCGTACAAGGTCATCGCAGCCGTGACGGGGGTCGACGATGTCCACTCCGTGCCGCCCGAGACGGCCGTGAACCAGCCGGCGAACGTGTGATTCAACTTCGTCGGCGGGGTGGGGAGGACGAATGTCGAACCCTCCTCGACCGCGATCGCCGCGACGGCGCTTCCCCCCACCGAGTCGAAGGTGACCGGATGCTCCGGCGCCTGCCAGCGGGCATGCGACGTGCTGGTGCTCAGCGCCGTCGTGGTCGTGAGTTGGCTTCCGCCCGTCGCCGCCGACCACCAGCCCGCGAAGGTGAACCCCGCCCTGGTGGGTGCGGCAGGGACGGCCATGCCTGCCCGCCGAGAGCGTGGCGGCGAGGACCCGCACACTGCCAGGGCCGCCGGAGCCGCCCGCGTCATTGAAACTCAGAACATAGTTGTTGCCGGAGAGGGGCCCCACGATCGGGCCGTTGATGGTTCCGCTATTGCTCGCGGTCGAACCGGCGGGGAAGGTGAGCCTCGCGTTGAGTACATTGATGGTGCCCGCGTTGCGGAAACTGCCCTCACCCTCACGCGAGAACTGCACCACGGATGTGATGGCGCCATAGTCGTGCGCCGCGAGAAGGTGAACGACCGCGGTCGCGCCGATGGTGATGTCGACGGGGGCATTGGGAACGCAGACGCCGCCGATGTCACTCGCCCACGCCCCGAGTGTTCCTCCACACCACAGGCGTCCGGCCGCCCACACCTCTCCGCTGTTGATCCTGATCGTCGACGCTATTCCCTGTTCCCCTGCGCCGATTCCCATGCCTTGGTACGGCAGCTCGGCTCCTGCTCTCACCGTGCCACCATTAATCGTGATGGGAGGCGCGACCGCCATTGCTCCGCTGCCCAGCGCGGCCGCGATGTACCCACCCAGCGCCGTCACCGTGCCGCCATTGATGGTGACCAGCTCAGCGCCTGCGGGCGCGCTGTCGCCCGTGCCGATGCCAGCACCGCGGTAGCCGCCAATCGCTTCGATGGTTCCGCCGTTGATGGTGATCGCCCCATTGGCCCCCCGGTCGCTGCCACCGATGCCCGCGCCGCCGCCACCGCCAGTCGCCCTCAGGATTCCGGGACCGTTGACGGTCAGCGATGCCCCCACCGGCACCTCGATACCGGCTTTGCCGTCCGGGCTTCCTGCCGATCCAGCACCTTGGACGGTGAGGCTGAAACCGTTCAGCTCGAGAACGACGTCATTGGGGGCGGGAATGCGCAGGCCCGCCCCGGTGATGTTGTCGCCGAGGGTCACCGTGCCACCAGCATCCAGGCCCGCCTGAAGCTCAGCGTGACTCGTGACCGGCGTAGCGGCGGCGGCAGGTGAAGCGGCACCGCTGACGCTGCCCGCGAACGCCAGGATTGCGACGAGTGTGGCCGCGACGAACCGCGTTCGTGCACGCGCGTGCGCGAGTTCGGTGTCGGCGAGGAATCGAGAAAGACGCATGCCACCAGCACAGTGGATGCGCCCGCTCGCGCCTAGGGAGCCAACTCCCCAATCGGAAGTTCTGTGCGCACGCCCGGGTCAGCTGCGGAGACGAGCGGATGTCGCGGGCTCGAGCCTCGTGGCATCCGGCTCGTTCCACGCCTTGATGGCCGCCCACGCGACCGCGGCGAGCGGCACTGCGAGGAAGGTGCCGATGATTCCGCCGAGGATCGTGCCTGCCGACAGCGCGAGCAGGATGACGAGGGCGTGCAGCTTGAGGGCGTTGCCGAGCACCACAGGGGCGAGAAGGTTGCCCTCGAGCTGGTTGACGAGGATCACGACGCCAGCGACGATCAGGGCAGTCACGAGGTCGTTGGTGACGAGGGCGACCAGTGCAGCGAGCGTGCCCGCGACCGTCGCGCCGACGATCGGGATGAACGCGCCCACGAAGACCAGGAGGGCCAGCGGCAGGGCCAGGGGCACCTGGAGAATCCAGAGCGCAAGACCGATGAAGATGGTGTCGACGAGTGCCACGATCGCGGTGCCGCGGATATAGCCGCCGAGCACTCCTGTCGCGCGACTGCCGACTCGGCGGGCTCGCCGCTTGCGGTTCGGCCGCAAGGGACGCAGGAGAAACTCCCACATCTCGGGGCCGTCCTGCAAGAAAAAGAAGAGCAGCACGACAGTGAGGACCGCACCAGTGAGCAGTTCGACGACGGTACCTGCCCCGGCGAGGGCCGTCGACCCAAACTGCGCACTCGTGAGGAAGTCGCCGATGCTCTTACGGACCTCCTCCAGCTGGGAGGTGTCAATCGGAAACGCGCCGGACTGCAGGTAGTCCTGGATGGTGTCGATAGCCCGGGTGACGGCGTCGGACAGATCCTCCCACTGGCTGCGAACGCCCGTGACGACGAGTGTGATGATGCCACCCAGCACGACCACTCCTGCCAACAGCGTGCCGAGGGTTGCGAGCGGTCGCGGGAAGCGGTGCTTCACCAGCCAGCGCACGAGCGGATACAACGCGGACGCGAGGATGAGGGCAATAAAGACTGGGATGACGATGATCTTGAGCTGAATGGTCGCAAGGACCACCAGACTCACGAGGGCGAGCACGAGGAGCGTCTGGCCGCTGCGGATCGAAAGACGACCGAGGGAGTCCGTCCACAGCGGGCGGGGTGAGTCGATCAGCTCGGCGCGTTCCGACGCGGTCAGGTTCGGGTCGACGGGTGGCGTCGACGGCGTGCGCGAGAAGAGTCCCATGCGCCCACGCTACTGCCGAAGCCGTGAGAAAGCTCGAAACGGCCGGCTCCCCGAAGGGAACCGGCCGCTTGGTTTCGATACGGCCCTGGCGGGCCTACTCAACACACCGAGTCGTTACGCGCCGACGCCCACGGGGTCGGCGGACGTCACGTGGTCGACGGCCTCGATGAGCTTCATGCCCAAGTCGGAGTCGACCGAGGTCCAGTACCACATGAAGCGGTCCTTGACGACGGGAACCGTGAGGGCCTGGTACTGGCCGACGAGGGTCTTGAGGAAGCGCTCCTTCGACTCCTCGCTGAACACCTCGCGGTAGAGGATGCCGGCCTGCACGAAGTCGCCGTCCTCCGAGTGGAGGGTCTGGGCGGCGCGGATGAGCTCGCCGTCCGTCTCCCAGCCGCCCTCGGATGCCGCGGCCGCGTCGGCCTCGGCACCACCGAAGGAGTTCGGGGTGTAGACGGGGGTCTCTGCGGTGTTGAACTGGTACCGCATCTGGCCCTCGTGCTGGTAGTTGCGCACCTCAGCCGCGTGCGGCTGGTTGACCGGCAGCTGGTTGTAGTTGGCGCCGATGCGGTAGCGCTGCGCGTCGGGGTAGGCGAATACGCGGGCCATGAGCATCTTGTCGGGGCTGATGTCGGTGCCGGGAACCAGGTTCGACGGCGAGAAGGCAGCCTGCTCGATCTCCGCGAAGAAGTTCTGCGGATTGCGGTTGAGCGTGAAGTGCCCGACCTTGATGAGCGGGTAGTCCTTGTGCGAGATCGTCTTCGTCATGTCGAAGATGTTGTAGCGGTAGGTCTTGGCCTCCTCGTAGGGGACCGCCTGCACGAACACGTCCCACGTGGGGTGCTCGCCGCGCGCGATCGCCTCGTAGAGGTCACGACGGTAGTAGTCGGCGTCCTGGCCGGCGATGCGCTCGGCCTCCTCCGCCTCCATGAGCTCCACGCCCTGGCGGGACTTGAAGTGGTACTTGACCCAGAAGCGCTCGCCCTCGGCGTTGATCCACTGGAAGGTGTGCGATCCGTAGCCGTTGAGGTGACGCCACGACTTCGAGAGGCCGCGGTCACCCATGAGGTAGGTCACCTGGTGGGCCGACTCGGGCGAGAGGGTCCAGAAGTCCCACTGCGCGTCGGCGTTGCGGAGGCCGGTGGCACCCATGCGCTTCTGCGAGTGGATGAAGTCGGGGAACTTCATGCCGTCACGGAGGAAGAAGACGGGGGTGTTGTTGCCGACGACGTCGTAGTTGCCCTCGGTCGTGTAGAAGCGCAGCGCGAAACCGCGCACGTCGCGCCACGTGTCGGGCGAACCCTGCTCGCCGGCGACGGACGAGAAGCGGAGGAGGACCTCGCTCGAGGCGCCGGGCTGGAAGACAGCTGCCTTCGTGTACTTCGAGACGTCTTCGGTGACGACGAACTCACCGAAGGCGCCGCCGCCCTTGGCGTGGGGGTTTCGCTCCGGGACACGCTCGCGGTTGAACGAGGCGAGCTTCTCGACCAGGAAGCGGTCGTGCAGCGCGGTGACGCCATCCGGGCCGGTCGTGAGCGAGTGGGCATGGCTCGGGATTGGCGCGCCCGTCTGCGTGGTGGTGACGTTAGTCAAGGATTCTCCTTCTTGGTGGTGTTGGGTCAGTGTGAGTCTGTTGAGGCCTGGCATGCGGGGCAGAGCCCCCAGAAGGTGACCTCCGCCGTGTGGATGCTGAAGCCCGAATCTGCCGAGGGGATCAAGCAGGGGGCGTGACCGACGACGCAGTCCACGTCTTCGAGGGCACCGCATCCGCTGCAGACGACGTGATGGTGGTTGTCGCCCGTGCGGAGCTCATAGCGGGCGGGAGAGCCGGCGGGCTCGATCTTGCGCAGCAGGCCCGCCGTTGCCAGGGCCGCGAGCACGCCATAGACGGCTTGGATCGACGTGCCGGGGAGGTCGCCGCGCACCGCACCGAACACCGTGTCGGCGTCGGCGTGGGGTCGGGACTCGAGCGCCCGCATGACGGCGAGCCGGGGTTCGGTGACCTTGAGTCCGGCGTCGCGGATGCGCTCGCTGAGCACTGCCGGAGACGTCGTTCGCATACGTCCATTGTATTGCTTGTTTTGAATCACTCAAAACAAGTGCCGCGGCGCGTCCCGGTAGACTGGGAGCACTCATCCGCGCGATCCCCCTGGAGTCACCGTGCCCACAATCGTCGTCGAGGTCATGCCCAAGGCCGAACTGCTCGACCCCCAGGGCAAGGCCGTCGCCGGTGCCCTCCACCGCCTCGGCAAGGAACACTTCACGGATGTGCGCATCGGCAAGCGCTTCGAGCTCACGGTCGCCGAGGTCACCGACGAGGTCGTCGAGGAGGTTCGCCAGCTCGCGGCTGACATGTTCTCGAACTCGGTCATCGAAGATGTCGTGAACATCATCGTCCCCGAGGTTTCGACAGGCTCAACCCGCGGGGCCGCAGGAGAGACCCACTGATGGCACCCCGCGTCGGCGTCATCACCTTCCCCGGCTCGCTCGACGACCGGGACGCCCAGCGCGCCGTCCGCCTCGCAGGCGGCGAGCCCGTCGCGCTCTGGCACGGCTCGCACAGCCTCGACGGCGTCGACGCCCTCGTGCTCCCCGGCGGCTTCAGCTACGGCGACTACCTGCGCGCGGGCGCCATCGCGAGCTTCTCCCCCATCATGGCGGAGGTCGTCGACGCCGCGAACAAGGGGATGCCGGTGCTCGGCATCTGCAACGGCTTCCAGATGCTTGCCGAAGCCCACCTGCTCGAGGGCGGGCTCATCCGCAACAGCCACGGCCAGTTCATCTGCCGCGACCAGGTGCTGCGCGTCGAGAACACGGCGACCGACTGGAGCCGCGGCTACGAGCAGGGCCAGGAGATCGTGATCCCGCTCAAGAACGGCGAGGGCGGCTTCATGGCGAGTGCCGAGACGATCGAGCGACTCGAGGGCGAAGGCCGAGTCGTCTTCCGCTACGTCGACGTCGACCCCAACGGGTCGCTCAACGCGATCGCGGGAATCACCAACGAGCGCGGCAACGTCGTCGGCCTCATGCCGCATCCGGAGCACGCGGTCGAGGAGGGCTTCGGGCCCGACACCAACGCGGCGATGCGCAACGGCACAGACGGCCTCACCATCTTCACGAGCGCGATCCAGCACGCGCTGCAGTCAGCATGAGCGCCACGAGCACGACCACACGGGTGACGCCGCAGCGTTTCTTCCGTGTCGTCGCGATCGCTGAGGCGATCACCTGGACCATGCTCATCGCAGGCCTCCTCATGAAGTACGTCTTCACGATGGGAGAGACCGGCGACCTGGCGGTGCGCATCGGCGGCACCATCCACGGCTTCGTGTTCATCACCTACGCCGCGACCGTCATCATCGTCGGCTTCAACCAGCGCTGGGGCATCCCCCTCATCGCGCTCGGCGTCGTCACGGCGGTCGTGCCCTACGCGACCATCCCGTTCGACGTCGCGATGGATCGCCGCGGCCGACTCGAGGGCGACTGGCGCACCGAGGCGACGGATGACCCGCGCGACAAGAACTGGATCGACCGGCTGCTGCGGTGGTTCCTGGCGCGCCCGATCCTGCTTGTCGTGGTCTTCATCGTCGCCGTCGTGGCCGTCTTCTTCGCGGCCCTCGCGATCGGCCCGCCCGGGGGCGACCACTAGGCGGACTTCGCCTCCGGCATCACCACCCGCGTGGCGGGGAGCGCCTCGGGGTGCACCTCCTGCAGCCACGTGACCATCTCCTCGCGCACGAGGCACATGAGGCTCCACTGGTCGCCCGAGTCCTTGGCCGAGACCAGGAAGCGGATCGTGACGAAGCCACCCTGGGATCCCGTCACCAGCACACTCCCGGCGCGGCCGTCCCACAGCTCGGTGCTCGCCAAGAGCTCCTGAAATCGCTCGCGCACTGCCTTGATGGGAACACGCCAGTCGACGTCCATGTAGACGGTGCCCATGATCTTGGGGTTCTGCCTGGTCCAGTTCTCGTAGGGCTGGCTCGCGAAATAGGTGCACGGGAGGATGAGGCGGCGCTCGTCCCACACGTTGACGACGACGTAGGAGAGGGTGATCTCGCCGATCGTGCCCCACTCCCCCTCCACCACGACGACATCGCCGACGCGCACCGAATCACTGAAGGCGAGTTGGATGCCCGCGATCAGATTGCCGAGGGTGGTCTGGGCAGCGAGGCCTGCGATGATGCTGACGATGCCCGCGGAGGCGAGCACGCTTGTGCCGACGGCACGCACCTCCGGGAACGAGAAGAGCACCACCCCGATCGCGATGACCGCGATCAGCACGTTGACGAGACGGCGGATGACCTGCAGCTGGGTGCGCATCCGTCGAACCTCGGGAAGGCTCTCACCCTCGGTCGAGTAGCGCCCCATGAGCCGCTCGATGCCGAAGGAGGTCAGCCCGGAGAGCAGCCACGCACCCGCCAGCACGGTCGCGATGAGGAAGACATGCGACAGTGCATCCCACCACTCGTATTGGGCGGGCGCGGTGAGTGCGGCCGCGTTCCAGAACGCGATGAGGGCGACGAGCAACTGGATGCGGGGGTGCAGTCGCACGACGAGCGCCCGCAGCCAGCGGCTCTGCTCGTCGGACCTCGAGACGATGATGCGCACGACGACCGCCACGATGACGTTCGCGACGAGGGCGATACCCACTGCCAGGAGGGTGCCCACCCAGCTGTTCCACTCGATCATTCAGTGTCCCTTCGCTTGTGAACTCCCCAGCCTAGGGATCGTGCCTCTCCGCTTCGTGATCGTCGTCGGGGCGGATGATCGGAATCGCCTGAGTGAACTCGTGCGCGCGTGTCTCCGCCTCGATGCTGCCCGTGAAGAGGCCGGGACGCTCCGGCAGGGGCTCCACATCCCCGTCGACAGTCGGCATTTCGACGGTCTTGGCGTCACGCTCGGACGGGTCAAAGGGGTCGAGCATGACGACCCGCTGCCGCGGCATCCCGGGCGAGCCCTGGCGGATGAGCCAGCGCACCATCTCCTCGCGCACGTGGCAGCGAAGGTCGAAGAGGCGCCCCGAGTCGCTGGCGGAGACGAGGATGCGCACGCGCATCGTGTTGCCTGTCGTTTCGGTCACCTGGAGCACCGACTCGCGCTGGTCCCACAGGCTCGTCGCCGCGAGGATGCGGTCCAGCTGGGTGCGCATGTCGTCGAGGTCGAGGTTCCAGTCGAGGTCGAATTCGACGACACCCAGCAGGTCGCTCGAGTGACGGGTCCAGTTCTCGAACGGGGTCGTCGTGAAGTAGGTCGACGGCAACACCAGGCGCCGGTCATCCCAGAGCTTGAGCACGACATAGGTGAGGGTCATCTCCTCGATACGCCCCCATTGCCCCTCCGCGATCACGACGTCGTCAACGCGGAGCGCCTCGCTGAAGGCCAACTGGATGCCGGCGAACATGTTGCCGAGCGTCGACTGCGCGGCGAGGCCCGCGATGACGCTGATGATGCCGGCGGAGGCGAGCAGGCTCGTGCCGACCGCCCGCACCGCGTCGAAGGTGAGGAGGACGCCGGCGATCGCGAGCACGATGACGATCGCAATGACGAGACGCCGCACGATCTCGAGCTGCGTGCGGGCGGTGCGCGCCGAACGACTCTCGGGATCGTTGCGGTACCGGGAGATCGCGTGGTCGATCGCGAGGATGATGAGGGCGCCGAACAGCCAGGCCGCGACGATAATGACGCCGATAAGGAAGCCGTGCGACACATACGGCCACAGCTCCCGGTCAGGCAGGGTCTGCCCCACCGCGAACCACAGGGCGATGACGACGACAAGCACGCGGAACGGCATGCGACCCCACCGCGTGAGATTGCGCACGAACTGGTACCGCCGCCCGAACGCCGCAGCCACCCCGGTCACAAACAGGATGACAACGGCCGCGATCACCAGCGCGATCGCGGCGGCGGCCGCCAACCCAGGCCACGACACCCACTCGAACATCCGCGCCTCCTCCCGGCCGACTCCCACGGTAGGCGCGTTGCGGCCGAAAGGTCAGGGGGACACGGATGCCCGGCCGCACCAACAAAGCGGTTGACGGATGCGAGGGGGCTAGCGCGCGAGCACCGTCTCGAGTCGTGCGTACGAAGCCTCCATGCCCTCGGCCATCCCCGTCGCGAGGATCATGTCGCGGGTCTCGCGGTCGGGGTACTCGATGTGCAGGATGACGAGGGTCGCGCCATCCTCCTCCTCGAACACGCTGTCGTTGATCGTCGAGGGCCCGTCGGTGCCCGCCATGCGTTCCGTCGTGACAACCCGGCGCGGCGGGTCAACGACGAGCACCTCGCCCTCGAAGCCGAAGGATTCACCCTCCGTGCCCTCGAGGGGCGCCCAGGAGTATCGGTAGCTCTCGCCCACCGTCTGGCTCGGTGTGCACTCGGTCATGCTCCAACCGTCGGGGCCGAGCATCCACTGCCGCAGCAGCTCCGGGTCGTTGTGGGCCTGCCACACGAGGTCGCGCGGGCCATCGATGAACCGCGTGATGCGCACGAGGGTGTCGCTCAGCTCCTCCACGCGGGTGCCCTTGCCCTGGGCGTACTCGCGAAGGCCCGCGAGCACCCGGTCGAGCTGGTTCATCGCCTGCGTCGAACCCTCGGTCGCGCCCATCGCGACGACCTGCTCCAGCGCTTCGGCGGCATCGAAGTAGGTGACATTGCGCAGGCGTGCGCGCGAGCCATCCGCTTCGAACTCGAAGGTCATGCGCATGGATGGAAACCCTTCGAGAGGCGCGCCATCGTCGCCCACGAAGCTGTCGATGACTTCGAAGCGATGGGGCGCGTCGATCGAGAGGAACTCCCAGCGTCCCGAGGAGCGCTCGCCCTTCGGCCCGGTCATGTGGTACTCGGCGTGCCCGCCAGGGCGCGGGTCGAAGCTCGTGAAGGTGGCCGGCCAGGTCGGCGGACCCCAGAAGCGCTCGAGCTGGCGCGGGTCGGTGAAGACCTGCCAGAGGCGATCGACGGATGCCTCGAATTCGGCGGTCAGCGTCATGGTGAGTTGTTCGGGGTCGGTCGTGACATCCGTGACAGGCATTGCGTTCTCCTTAGGGATTCTCGGCGAGCAACGCGTCGATTCGATCGACGCGTCCACGCCACAGTGCTTCGTAGTGCGCGAGGAGGGCTCGCGCGCGGGCGATCATTTCGGGGTTCGCGCGGACGAGTCGTTCGCGACCCTCCGCGCGCTTGACGATGAGACGGGCGGCCTCGAGCACGGCGACATGCTTCTGCACCGCTGCGAATGACATGTCGTATTCGCTGGCGAGGTCTGAGACCGACTGCTCGCGGTCGATCGTGCGGCGCAGGATGTCACGCCGCGTCGCTGCGGCGAGCGCCTGGAACAGGCGATCGACTTCGGCATCGCTCAGCTCTTCTCGCTCATCTCGTTGTGCAACCATTTGGTTGTACGTTACACCCGTGCGCGCGGTGGGTCAAGACTCTTCCTGGCATCCGGTGCACCCGGTGCGGCGGCGCAACCCCAGTGATGCGGTGTTTTCTGCGCGATGCGGCCCGCACAACGGCCGCGTCGCGCAGAAAACACCGCATCGCTGTGACGGGGCCGGGACCGCGACCGGGACCGCGGGCATGGGACGGCGGCCCGGTAGACTCGGGGGTGCCCGGCCGCGCGAGCCGTGGCATCCGTCTCGCCCAGGAGCTCCCTCGTGACCGACGTCTCAACCCCCGCCCGCCGCCACGTCGCCGACACCGTCGAGAACGCCAAGGCCACCCCCGAGAAGGAGCAGCCCTACGCGGCGCTCGGCCTGAAGCCCGACGAGTACCAGGCGATCCGCGACATCCTGGGCCGCCGCCCCACCTCGGGCGAGCTCGCGATGTACTCGGTCATGTGGAGCGAGCACTGCTCCTACAAGTCCTCCAAGAAGTACCTGCGCCAGTTCGGGCAGAAGGTCTCCGACGAGATGAAGAAGAACCTCATGGTCGGCATGGGCGAGAACGCCGGCGTCGTGGATGTCGGCGAAGGCTGGGCGGTCACCTTCAAGATCGAGTCGCACAACCACCCCAGCTACATCGAGCCGTTCCAGGGTGCCGCGACCGGCGTCGGCGGCATCGTGCGCGACATCATCTCGATGGGAGCCCGCCCCGTCGCCGTCATGGACGCCCTCCGCTTCGGCAAGATCGACGATCCCGATACGGCCCGCGTCGTGCACGGTGTCGTGAGCGGCATCAGCTTCTACGGCAACTGCCTCGGCCTGCCCAACATCGGCGGCGAGACCTGGTTCGACCCGGTGTACCAGGCAAACCCGCTCGTCAACGCCCTCGCGGTCGGCGTGCTCCGCCACGAAGACCTGCACCTCGCCAACGCCCGCGGCGTCGGCAACAAGGTCGTGCTCTTCGGCGCCCGCACGGGTGGCGATGGCATCGGCGGCGCATCCATCCTCGCCTCCGACTCCTTCGACGAGGGCGGCCCCACCAAGCGGCCCGCCGTGCAGGTCGGTGACCCCTTCGCCGAGAAAGTGCTCATCGAGTGCTGCCTCGAGCTCTTCAAGAACGAGCTCGTCGAGGGCATCCAGGACCTCGGCGCGGCCGGCATCTCGTGCGCGACCTCCGAGCTCGCAGCCAACGGCGACGGCGGCATGCGCATCCAGCTCGAGAACGTGCTGCTGCGCGACCCCACCCTCACGGCCGAGGAGATCCTCATGTCGGAGAGCCAGGAGCGCATGATGGCGATCGTGCACCCCGACAAGCTCGACGCCTTCATGGCCGTCGTCGACAAGTGGAACGTCGAGACGAGCGTGCTGGGAGAGGTCACCGATGGCGACCGCCTCATCATCACCCACTTCGGCGAGGAGATCGTCAACGTCGACCCCACCACCGTCGCGGTCGATGGCCCCGTCTACGACCGGCCCGTCGCCTACCCGGCGTGGCTCGACGCGCTGCAGGCGGATGGCGCGGCTCGCCTGCCCCGGGCATCCTCGTCTTCGGAGCTCCGGGCCCAGGCCCTCGCCCTGCTCGGCAGCCCCAACCTCGCCGCCAAGGACTGGGTCACCAATCAGTACGACCGCTACGTTGGCGGCAACACGGCGCTCTCGTTCCCGGATGACGGCGGCATGGTGCGCATCGATGAGGAGAGCGGCCTCGGCTTCGCGGTCGCGACCGATGCCAACGGGCGCTACTGCCAGCTCGACCCCGCGCAGGGCGCCAAGCTCGCCCTCGCCGAGGCATACCGCAACGTCGCGTCGACCGGCGCGAAGCCCGTCGCGGTCAGTGACTGCCTGAACTTCGGCTCCCCCGAGAACCCCGAGGTCATGTGGCAGTTCGCGCAGGCCGTCGAGGGCCTCTCCGACGGATGCCTCGAGCTCGGCATCCCCGTCACGGGCGGCAACGTCTCCTTCTACAACCAGACGGGTGACGTGCCCATTCACCCCACGCCCGTGGTCGCCGTGCTCGGCGTGATCGACGACGTCGCCCGCCGCGTGCCGAGCGGCTGGCAGGACGAGGGCAACAACATCTACCTGCTCGGCGTCACGCGCGAGGAGTTGGACGGTTCCGCATGGGCTGGCGTCATCCACGACCACCTGGGCGGACGCCCGCCGGCCGTCGACCTCGCGACCGAGAAGCAGCTGGCGGAACTCCTGCACTCAGCGTCCATGGGCAGCCTGCTCTCCTCCGCGCACGACCTCAGCGACGGAGGCCTCTGGCAGGCCCTCGCCGAGTCGGTCGTTCGCTTCGGCCTCGGCGCCCGCGTCTGGACGAGCGGCATCGAGCAGCGCGACGGCGTGGATGCGACATCCGCCCTCTTCTCGGAATCAACCGGTCGCGTGCTCGTGAGCGTGCCGCGTGAGGACGACGTGCGCTTCGTCGGGCTGTGCGAGGGCCGCGGCTACCCCGTGCTGCGCGTGGGTGTCACGGTCGACTCAGGCGAGCTCGAGGTGCAGGACCAGTTCACGATCTCGGTCGAGGAGCTGCGCGCAACGCACCGGGGCACGCTGCCCGAGCACTTCGGCGCGGTCGTCGGCGGCTAGTCCCTCACTCCTGAATTCAGGATCCAACTCTCCTGAATTAGGAAAGGCTAGTGTTCCGCGGTCAGGGAGGCATACGGCCGAATCGCCGGTGCGGGCAGCTCCCGAGCGAGCTCGAGGACAGCCGCCGGGATGTCGGCGAGCTTCCCGCCCGCATCGAGATCGAGCGCGCGGAACCAGTTCTCGCAGGCGCGCATGGCGGGTGTGGCAGCGATCTCGACCGTCAGGCCCTCGCGGGCGGGCACGGTGCGGCGCCAGCCGGCATCGGAGAGGTCGCGCCACTCGACCGTGAGGTGCACGGCCGCATGGTCGGAGAGGTTGCGGAGCGCGAACGGCGGCAGGGTGGCGCCATACTCGACCTGGTCGAGGAACGCGGCATCCGTCTCGAACAGCGGCGGCTCATCCGGGTCGCTGGCGCTCTGCACGAGCATGCTCAACTCGCGGGCGTGGTAGCCGACGTGGGCGATGACGTGCGCCTTCGACCAGCCGCCGATTGCTGACGGCTGCTCGAAGTCGGCATCGCTGAGACGCATGAGGAGTCGGCTGAAGTAGGCCTGGCCGCGGCGCGCCAGGAGGAGCTGCTCCTGGATTGCCGGGTCGGTGACCCTGTCTACGCGCGCCACCATCTCTGGCCTCCCCTGATCAGTGCCCGCCCTCGGGCATGACCGGCATGGCGCGGCCCTCGCCCGGCGAGAAGCTGCGGTCGAAGCCGAGCCGCTCGATGATGGGGAAGTCGTTGAAGCGGAAGAGATCGAGGTCGCTCTCGGCCTTGATCGACCAGGGCACCCACGACGGCACGACGAACACGTCGCCGCGCTCGATCTTGCGCTCGACGCCGCCGAGCTCGCAGAGGCCGCTCCCCTCAAAGACCTGCCAGACGGAGGAGCCGACCTCGTGCAGCACGGGGGTCTCGACTCCTGCGCGCAGGCGGTGGAACTCGGCGCGCAGCGTCGGCATCACGTCCCCGCCCGTCGTGGGGTTGACGTAGCGGATGGCCGCGTGGCCCTGCTCGACAGTGGCTGGGTAGCCCTCGTCCTCCAGCGCCAACTGCTCGCGCAGCGCAGCATCCGTGAATTCCCAGCGGTATGCCATCAGCGGCGAGTTGACCTTGGGGGCCAGCTCGGAGACCGGGCGCAGCCCCGGGTAGCCCCAGAGCCGCTCGTTGCGCGACACGTCGGGCGAGGACTCGTCGGTGACCCGCTCGGAGCCGAACTCGAAGAAGCCGACGTCCATGTAGTACGAGAACGGGGCGTCGAGCCCATCGAGCCAGGCCATCGGCTGGTCTGTGTCGTTGTGGTGTCCGTGGAAATGCCAGCCCGGCGTCAGGAGGAAGTCGCCGCGACGCATGGAGACAGGGTCGCCGTTGACCACCGTCCACACGCCTTCCCCCTCGATGATGAAGCGGAAGGCATTCTGGCTGTGCCGGTGCTCGGGGGCCGTTTCGTGGCCGCCGAGGTACTGGATGGCACACCACAGGGTGCGTGTGGCATAGGGGCGGCCGTCGAGGCCGGGGTTCGCCAGGGCGATTGCCCGACGTTCCCCGCCTCGACCGACCGGCACCAGGTCACCTGACTGCTTGGCGAGGTCGTAGAGACGCGACCATTCCCAGAGGTGCGGCACCGCCTTGGGCTTCGGATGCACCGGCACCAGGTCTTCCCTCTGTGTCCAGAGTGGCGACATGTGGTTCTCATCGAAGTCCCGGTAGAGCTGCTCGAGCTCTGGCGAGTTGTGTTCGCTGTTGGGATCGGTCATGACGACTCTTCTCTCTTGCTTGTGGGCTTCAGGTTCAGACTACAAACGCGCTACCCGAGGAAGACGGACTCCCACTCCTTGACGAGCTGGGTGCGGGCGCTCTCCGACCACTCCTCGAGCGGCACCGAGATGAGGTTTGCGCCATCCTTGGGCATGAGCGCACCCTCGTAAGCGTGTGACATGTCGTTGCGCGCCGGGAACTCGCCCGCGACATCGCTGATGGCCTGCTGGCCGCGCTCCGACAGGACCCATTCGATGTAGAGGCGGGCCGCGTTGGGGTTGTTCGCCTCTTCCATGACGCCGAGCGCGTTGGCCCAGGACGGCGTGCCGTCTTCGAAGAGCACCGAGTTGACCGGGGCTCCGGCGGCGCGCTGCGACGACACGACGCTCGGGCCCGAGATGCCGAGGGCGATCTCGCCACGCACGAGGTCCTGCGTGAGCGGCACGACGGACTGGTACATCTTGGGCGAGTTCCCCGCCAGCTGCTCCCAGTACTCCTCGCCGCCCACCTCGCGAAGCATGTGGTACGTCACGTAGGCGCTCCCGCCGACCGAGACGGGCGTCACGCCGATCTTGCCTTCCCACTTTGGGTCGAGCAGGTCGTCCCAACTCTTGGGAACGTCCTTCTCATCCACGAGCTTCTCGTTGAAGGCGAGCGCGAGGGTGACCTGCGAGCCCGTGTACCAGCGGTGCTCGGGGTCGTACTGCCCTTCCTCGAGCGCTTCGAGCGCCATGGGGGATTCGTACTCGGCGAGGATGCCGCGTTCCGCGACCTCGTTCATGAGAGTCAGGTCGTTGAGGCCCAGCACGTCGGCGACGCCGCGCCCCGCACCGGCTTCGGCGACGGCGCGCTCGTAGAGCTGCGAGGTGACGGCGCGAACCAGCTCAACCTCAATGCCGGTGTCCTCGGTGAAGACGTCGAGCAGGGCCCGATTCTGCTCCTCCGGGTAGGAGTCGTAGAGCACGAACTCGCCCTCCTCCTGGGCGGCAGCGTAGAGCTCGGCCGAGGCGATTGTCTCTCCATCGACGACAAGCTCCCCTCCGTCTCCACTGGAGCTGCCGGCGCCGGCGGTGGAGCCGCACGCGGTGAGGCCGAGCGTAACGCCCATGAACAGTGCAACTGGGATAGACCGCTTCATTGCTTGCTTCCTTTCGATTGCTGTGGTGTGCGTTGGCGGGCGCGAGTTACGCGGGCTTGAGCCACTTGCCGCCGATGATCGTGATGACCAGAAGGATGGCGCTGTAGGCGAGCGACATTGCCGCGACCTTGTCCCACTGGCCGTTCTCCCACTGCCCGAAGACGAGCACGGAGAGCACGCGCGTCTGGGAGGTGTAGAGGAAGATCGAGGACGAGAGCTCGCGCAGCGAAAGGATCAGCACGAGCAGGCCCGCGGAGATGATGCTCGTCCGCAGCAGCGGCAGCGTCACGTAGGTGAGGGCCCGGAGGTTGCCAGCACCAGCGACCTTGGCGGCCGCCTCGAGGTCGCCATCGATCTGTTGCATCGTGCCCGAGATGCCGCCGTAGCCCTGTGGGATGAGGCGTGCGATGTAGGCGAGCACGAGGATGATGAGCGTGCCATAGACCGGGAGCGGCACGACCGCCCAGGTCCAGAAGAACGCGAGGCCCATGATGAGCGCCGGGATGGCGACGGGGGCGGTTGCGAGCTGCTCGAGCAGGCGGCGGCCCTTCATCTGCGTGCGCTGGATGAAGTATGCGAGGGCCACGTAGAGGATGACGCCGAAGATCGCGGCCGCGATGCCCGCGACGAAGCTGTTGTTCAGCGCGTCGAGGAACGCCCCCGACGTGACCGTGTCGACGAACACATCGGTGGAGAAGGTGCTCGGGTCGAAGATGTCCGTAAACGACTCGACGTAGAGCGCTCCGGAGAACGCCGCCTTCGCGAGGGCGAGGATCGGGAGCACGACTGCGATGATGAGGTAGAGCGCGACGAGGCCGAAGGCGGGCCAGCGCCACTTGCCGAGCTTGACGACGCTGGGCTTGAAGCCCTTGCCGCTCACGGTCGTGTACGACTTGTTCTTCAGCAGCATCCGCTGGAAGACGATGATCGCGACGAGGATGACGAGCAGCGTCATGCCGAGGGCGCTCGCCTGGTTCATCTGCGACGGGGCGACCGTCATGAGCGAGTACACCATGGTCGGCAGCGTCTCGATGCCGCCGCCAGCACCGAGGATCGTCTGGATCGGGAAGTCCTCAAGCACGAGCGCGAAGGTCAGCACGGCCGCGCCCAGGAGCGCCGGGCGGATGATCGGCAGCGTCACGAAGCGCACGACGTGGCGCTGGCGAGCGCCGTGGATGAGCGCCGCCTCCTCCATCTCGGGGTTCATGAGCCGCAGCGCACCGAAGACGAAGATGAACGCGTAGGGCGAGTAGTAGATCGCCTGCACGAAGATGATCCCCGGCAGCGAATAGACGTTGAGGGTGACGTCCCACCCGATCCAATCGAAGAAGAGGTTGATGTAGCCGGCCTGGGGTGAGGCGATCAGGCTCCACGCCATCGCGCCGACAAAGGCGGAGATGAAGAGCGGGATGATGCCCGCGATGCTCACGATCGACCGGCCCGGCACGTCGCTTCGCGCCGCGAGCCAGGCCATGGCGGTGCCGAGGATCATCGCGAGCGACCCGGCGAAGAAGGCGATGATCGCCGAGTTGCCAGCCGCCGAGAGGCCCCGCGCGGAGAAGATTGCCGCGTAGTTGTCGAGGGTGAAGTTGCCGATCGCGTCACCCGGGCGCGGCGCGCTGTCGGTGAAGGATGCGACGAGCAGCACCACCATTGGCACGACCACGAGAATGGCCATGACCGCGAAGAGGATCAGGTAGGGCGCACGGAGCAGCCAGATCTTGTCCTTCGGGCCACGGGGCGTGGCGGGTTCGGCCGCACGCATCGCCGTCGTGTCGACGGTGAGTTGTGCGGTCATGATTCCACCACCGTGGGGAAGCAGCGCACGTCCTGCGCCTTGACGCCGAGCGTGATGGTGTCGCCGGGAGCGGCGAGGCGCTCGACGAAGGGCACGAGCACCTCGAGCAGCGTGCCGCCGACCCGGACCGAGTACTGGATCTGGCTGCCCAGCAGGCTCGATACCTCGATGCGGCCCGTGACCCGCCCGCCAGCCCAGGCCTCTGGCGGGTTCTCGGTGAAGTCCTCGGCCCGCAGGCACATCGACACGTCGCCAGCGGGACCGGCGTACGCGGTCGGCAGCGAGAAGTCGTCGAGCAGGACCGTGCCGTTCTCGGCGCGACCTTTCAGGAGGTTGTTGGTGCCAAGGAACTCAGCGGCGAAGAGCGTCTTGGGGTTGCGGTAGAGCTCGAGAGGCGCTGCGACCTGCTCGATGACGCCGTTGCGCATGAGCACGACGCGGTCGGCGAGCGCGAGCGCCTCGGCCTGGTCGTGCGTGACGTAGATCGAGGTCGTGCCGAGTCGCTGCTGCGTCTGCTTGAGCTCGACGCGGAGCTTCTCGCGAAGCTTGGCGTCGAGGTTGGAGAGCGGCTCATCGAGCAGCAGCACGGCGGGGCTCATGACGATGCTGCGGGCCAGGGCGACGCGCTGCATCTGGCCACCGCTCAGCATGCTGGCCGAGCGGCTGCCCTGCGCCTCAAGTCCGACGAGGGCAAGGACCTCGTCGACACGCTGGGCGGCCTCTTTGCGCGGAACCTTCTGCATCTTCAGCGGGAAGGAGACGTTCTCGCGCACCGTGCGGTGCGGCCAGATCGCGTAAGACTGGAAGACCATGCCGATGTTGCGGTCGGCGGGCGCCCGGTCAATGCCCTTGGACGAGTCGAATACGACCTGGCCCCCGACCTCGATCGTGCCGGAGGTCGGCACCTCGAGTCCCGCGATCGACCGCATCGTCGTCGTCTTGCCGCACCCCGAGGGGCCAAGCAGCACCAGGAACTCGCCCTTGCGCACCGCAAGGTCAAGCGACTCGAGTGCGGTTGCCTTGCCGAACTTCTTATGGAGGCCCTGCACGTTGACGGCGAGTTCCTCGCCGGCATTTGCCGCCTCGAACGTCGCTCGCTCTTGCAGCATCGACGCAGTGTTCATGCTCTTCCTTTCCTTGAGACCCGGGACGCTTGGCCCGGGTCGCGGCGCGTTGCTCTTCGTCGAGCTACGCGTCTTTCTCAACCCGGTGTGCGTGCGCGAGCACCCACGAGGCAAACTTGGCGACCTTGGCGTCGATCACGAGGGGGCGGTCGCGGGGGCCGGCCAGCCACAGGCTCACGGCGTCGACGTCGTCGAGGGTCTCGACAGTGATGGCATCGCATCCGAAGCCCCTCGCAATCGCCGCGAGGTCGGTCTCGGGGAACACGACCGTCTCCAGCTGGTCGGTCACGTGCTCGAAATGGTGCACCTCGGCGCCGTACGCGCTGTCGTTGTAGATCACGATGACCATGCCGAGGCCCAGGCGCACAGCCGTGTCGAGCTCGACGAGGCTCATCATGAAGCCGCCATCGCCGATGCCCGCGACGACGAGTCGCTCGGGCGACGCCACGGCGGCGCCGATCGCGCTCGAGAGCGCGAGGCCGATCGACTGGAACGAGGCGGGGAAGCAGAAGCCACGCTCGTCGGGCACCCGCAGGTGCGCCGCCGGGTAGCAGGCGAAGTTGCCACCGTCGGGCACGACGACGCGCTCGGTGGGGAGGATGTGCTCGAGGGCGTTGCTCAGCTCGCGCGGGTCGACGCGGCGCTCCTCAGCGCGCGACTCGACCGCTTGGTCGGCCCAGTAGCGCGACTCGCGCACCTTCACAGCCACTTCGTCGCTGCGGTAGCCGACGCGCGAGCCCGGCAGTTCGCGAACGAGGGCCTGGGCAACCTCCCTCGCGTCACCCCAGACGCCGACATCGACGGGACGGTGCCATCCGATCGCGTCGAGCCGGTCATCGACCTGCACCACCTTGGCGTTCGCCAGAAGGCTGCCGCTGCGGGTCGTCCAGTTGTTGAGGGCGACCCCGAAGGCGAGGACCACGTCAGCATCCTGCACGAGTTCCGCAGCACCGTCGGTGGCGAAGCCGCCCATGATGTCGAGCGCCCAGTCGTCGTCGACGAAGAGTCCGCGGCCCGCGGCAGAGGTGACGAGCAGTGCGCCGATGCGAGCGCCGAGTTCCCGAAGGTCGGCCCCCGCGCCCCAGGCGCCGCGGCCCGCGACGATGACAGGACGCTCAGCCTCTGCAAGGAGCTCGAGCACCTCCCGGACCGACTGCTGCGACGCCCCGGCACGTACGGGGGCGTTCGCCGCCGGAATGCTGTCGACGCTCCACTCAACGAGTTCGTCCTGGATGTCGATCGGCAGCGAGAGCACGACCGTGCGGCGCTCGTAGAGGGCCGAGCGGAAGGCGCGAGCGGCGTCGCTCACGGCGCTCTTCGCCGAGTGGATGCGCTCCGGCACGGCACCGAGGGCACGCACTGCCGCGTCCTGGTCGATGTAGAAGTTGGAGGTGACGTGCCCATTGGCGGTGTCCCCCGAGACGACCAGCACTGGCGAGTGACACTTGGCGGCCTCGACGATGCCGGTCATGGCGTTCGTGAGTCCGCAGCCCTGGTGCACACTGACGATGGCAACCTTGCCGGTGAGGCGCGCATAGGCATCCGCCATGCAGGCCGCGCCCATCTCGTGACGCGCGGCGGTGAATTCGACACCCCCGTCCAGGATGGCGTTGGTGACGTGGAAGTTGCCGCTCCCGACAACTCCGAACACGTGTCCCGCACCGAGGTGCGCAAGAGTCCGTCCGACGGCTTCGGCTACCGTGACGCGATCCGACATCGGCTGTTCCCCGTTTCCCGCGGCTACTCTGCCGCTGTGGATCCATCGTCACAGCGCTCCTGCGCGCTGTCGATTTAGCCTTTGTTTGGCCCCGATAAGGTCGCCTTATTCGTGAGCGGAACGGCGCGCAGCATCCGCAAAGTCGGACGTGATGGCGTCATTGGTGATCGCGAAGTACCGCTCAGGGGTGGTGCGTGCGGCTCGTTCTACAACGCTCGAGAGCCAGGCGAGCGCCTCCATGTCGTGCCCGGTCGTGCGCTTGCAGAGGCACACGTCAACGTGGTCCACGTGAAAGGGCAGAGGTCGCGCGACGACCGGCCAGGTGACCGCCCACGCGCTCGCGAGACTGTCGGGTACGGTCGCGATGAAGTCCCCCATCGCCAGGAGCGGCGGCAGGGCGGCGAAGTTGTTGACGGCGACGGTGGTGTTGATGCGCAGGGCCAGCGTGTCGAACATGGCGCGCACATGGGGAAACCCCGAATCGCCCGTCACGACAATGTGGTTCGCTGCTTCGTACTGCTCGATGCTCATGTCGGCGTCGGCGTCGGCGTCGGCGTCGGCGTCGGCGTCGGCAAGAGGGTGCTGCTCTGACATGAGCGCCACATAGCGCGCCGTCTGCAGGGTCGTGCGCATGACGTTGGAGCCGACGGGCGAGGAGGTGATGGCGAGGTCAATCTTGCCCCGCTGCAGCCAATCGTCGACGCTGTCGGTGTCGAGCGCGACCACCTTGATGCTCACGCCGGGCGCAGTTGCGTGGACATCACGCAGGATGACTGGTAGGTAGCGGATCTCGCCGAGTTCCGACAGGGCGATCGTGAAGTGGTGCTGCGACGTCGCGGGGTCGAAGCCATGGATGCCCGTGATGGCCCGGTCGATGCGGAGCAGGGCCTCCCTCAGTTCGGGGTACAGCACGTCGGCGAGGGGGCTCGGTTCCATGCGCCGCTCGACGCGGGTGAACAGCACGTCATCGAGGTCGCGACGCAGGCGGTTGATGGCCTGGCTGACGGCCGGCGGGGTGACGAACAGTCTCTCTGCAGCCTCGGTAAGACTGCGTGCCTCATACACCGCCACAAAGGTGCGCAGGAGATTGAGGTTCATAGTGCCATTCTCCCCCACAACCGGGGGACACCGTCGGCCGCCAGTGGCCGCGTACACCGTGTGCTGCCGTGTTACCTGTTCTTCCACTGGGGTGCGCGCTTCTCGACGAACGCGGCGACCCCCTCGGCGCGGTCCTCGCTCGTGTACGGGTTCGGCCCGACATTGAGGCGCAGCGCCGAGGCGAGGGGTAGCCCCCAGCCCTTCACCGCCATCTCTTTGTAGCGACGCGTCGACACCGGCGAGTTGGCGACGATGCTGCGCACGTAGCCTTCGACCTCATCTGCGAACGATTCGCGCGAGACGACCTTGTTGACGAGTCCGATCTGGGCGGCCTCCTCGACGGGAACCATGCGGCCCGTGTAGAGCATGTCCATGGCATAGGCGCGAGGCACGAGCCGCGGCAGCACGATGGAACCGAAGTTGGCCCCCATGCCGCGCTTGGCCTCGGTCAGGCCGATCGTCGTGCCCTCCACGGCGATCCGGATGTCACAGGCCAACGCCAGCTCGCATCCTCCCGCGAGCGCGTGCCCGTTGATCGCGGCGATGACGGGCTTGTACGTCTCCGCCGCCACCTCCAGCATGTCCCGATAGGCGCCCGTCATAGGGGTGTGGACCTGGCGACCGGCCTTGGCGATGTTGTTCATCTCCTTGAGGTCACCGCCGGCGCAGAACGCCTTGTCGCCGGTGCCCGTGACAACGACGGCCCAGACCTCCGGGTCCTCCCCCGCCTCAACGAACGCCTCGGTGAGCAACTGGACGGTGTGGCGGCTCATCGCATTGCGCCGCTCCGGCCGGTTGATCGTGATGCGCGCCACGTGGTCGTTGAGTGCGTAGAGCACCTCGTCGGGCGTACCCGCGAGCAGTCCATCGGTCATCGTGCGTCTCCCTGCGTGTCGGTGTCGGTGTCGGTGCTGGTCTTTGCTGCCTCGACGATCCCCGCCTGCACGAGCGCCTCGAGCTGTTCGGGCGTCACCCCGATGTCGGAGAGGACCGCGGAGGTGTCTGCCCCGAGTCCCGGGGGCGCCCCGCGGTGGGCGAGGTACTCCCCGTCGAAGGTGAGCGGGGTGTTCACGATCGTGAACGGCCCCATCTGAGGATGGTCAAGCTGTTCGAGCTGACCGATTGCCTGCACCTGCGGATCGACGAGGACCTTGTCGAGCGTGTTGACCGCCGAGTGCGGCACCTGGGCGCGGTCAAGACGCTCGAGTAGTTCGTCCATCGTGAAGCGGCTCGTCGCTTCGCCCAGACGAGCATTCACGACCGCGCGGTTGGCAACGCGGGTGACGTTGTCGGCGAACTCCGGCGCATACTTCAGCTCGGGTGCCTCGATGGCCTTGAGGAGGCGGTAGAAGCTCTCGTTGTTGCCCACAGAGAGGAATACGTAGCCGTCGGATGCCGGGAACGCGCCGTTGGGCACGTTCCCGCCGAAGCCCGAGCCCAGCCGCTTCGGCACGGGATCTCCCGCGGCGACGTTCATGAGCGCCGGGCCGACCCACGACAGGGCCGTCTGCAGGAGGGATGCCTCGAGGTGCACGCCCTCCCCCGTCTGGTCGCGGCGGCGCAGGGCATCGAAGACGCCGAGCGCGATCCACATGCCCGTGCCGAGGTCCATGATCGACAGCGGCACGCGAGCCGGAGGCCCGTCATCCGCTCCCGTCATGGCGACAACACCCGAATAGGCCTGCAGCATCGCGTCGTAGGCCGGCTGCTCGCTCCGCGGACCCGTGCGCCCGTAGCCGGTCATCTCGGCGTAGATGAGGCGCGGGTTGATCTCGCGCATCCGCTCCCAGGTGAACCCGGCGGCGGCGAGCGCGCCGGGTCGCAGGTTCTGCACGAGCACGTCGGCCGAGGCGATGAGCTTCTCGAGCACCTCGGCGCCCTGCTCATCCTTGTAGTTCACGACGACGGACTTCTTGCTGCGGTTGAGCGCGAGGAAGGTGACCGAGACCCCCTTGATGACGGGGGCCCACGCCCTCGCGTCGTCTCCGCCGCCCAGGCGCTCGACCTTGATGACCTCGGCACCGAAGTCCGCGAGGATCTGGCAGCCATAGGGCACTGCGACGCTCGTGCCGATCTCGACGACCCGCACTCCTGCGAGTGACCCCATCGAGCTCATCGCCCTGCCCCCTCTGCCGCGAGCCGCGCCTCATAGTCGTCGCGCACGGGCGAGCGCACCGGCTCGCGCCAGGGCGACATTGCCCCCGCATACACGTCGGGTCCGAGCCGGAAGTGCTGCGCCTGCTCGAATGTCTCGACGAACGGCATGTCCATCGCATAGACATCCGCGCCCGTGGGGCGGGGCCCCGCCGCCGTGACCTTCGACCAGAGCGGATGCCCGACCACTTCCTCAGCGATGACGCCGGCCTCGATCAGCTTGCGCAGGTCGATGCCCGTTGTGATGCCCTCGGATTCGAGCAGGTGCACGAAGTCCTCCGTCGGGATCATGCGGGTCGCGCGCCCATTGCCGCAGTACGGGCATCCACCCATGCCGCCGATCGATGTGTCGACCGTGAGCGTGTGGCGCTCGTCGAGCTGCTGCATGGCCGCATATGCCGAGAGCATCGCCATGCCGCGCGCATCGTGCAGGTGCAGGTGGAACTCCTTGACCTCCGGCCAGGTATCGAGCAGCCGACGGAACATGGAGCTCATCGCCGAGGGCGTGTTCCAGCTCATGGGGTCACCGATGTGGATGCGGGTCACGGGTATGCCGGCCGCCGTCCAGGCATCGTGCTGCAACTGGAGCACGCGCATCCGCTCGTCTTCGCTGATCTCGCCCAGCCAGTTCGAACCCCAGGCGGCGTTGACGCTGATCTCGGCGTGCGTGACGCCCTTGTCCTTCGCCGCCGCGACCATGGCGAGCGTGGCATCGATCTCGTCCTGCTGGCTGCGGTTGGTGTTGCGCCGCACGAAGACGTCGCACAGGTGGATGCGCGACTGGCCCAGCGCCGGGTCGGGCACCGTGAGCTTCTGCGCGTAGGCCTCGCGGCGCTCGGCACCCTTCGCGTTGAGCACGAGCGCCTGGTACTCGACCCCCTCGACGGGAGTGAAGCCGTTGATGACGTCTTCGACGTGTTCCATCTGCGGGGTCCACTTGGGGCTCACGAAAGAGCCCACGATGATGTGCTTGAGCCCCGTCGCAGACAGCGCGTCGAGCAGACGGATCTTGCCATCGACCGGGATGTCGCGACTCTCGATCTGCATGCCCTCTCGCATGCCCTCCTCAACGATGACGATGGTGGGTTTGCCGGTGGTCATAGCGTGCTCCTAGCGTGTGGGTTCTCGTGTGACGTGGAGGTCGGCAGCTTAGAAGGACTTCGGCAGGCCGAGGGTGCCGTGGGCGATGCCCGCGAGCACGATGTTGTTGCTGATCGGAGCCGTGCGGGGCAGACGCGCCTCCCGCCAGTGACGCTCGATGCCGTACTCCTCGGCGGCCGCGTAGCCACCGAAGGTGTCGAAGGCCGCCTCGGCCGCAGCCCACAGCGCCTCGGAGGCGAGCAGCTTGGCGCCGTTGACCTCGAAGCGGGGGTTCTCGCCGGCGGCGTACATTTCGGCGGCACGCCAGCGCATGAGCGAGGCCGCCTGCAGTTGCGCGTAGGCGCGGGCGATCGGGATCTGGATGGCCTGGTTCATGCCGATCTTGCGCCCGAAGACCTCACGCTCGTTGGCGTACTGCACCGCACGGTCGAGCAGGTAGAAGCCCGCGCCGATGTACTCACTCGTGACGATGACCCGCTCAGAGTTCATGCCCGAGAGGATGACCTTGAAGCCCTTGCCCTCCTCGCCGATCCGGTTCGCGACCGGCACCCGCAGGTCACGGATGGCGAGCTCGTTGGTCTCGTGGTTGACCATCGTCTTGATGGGCGTCGCCACGATCTGGCCGTTCTCGATCGCCTCGCGAAGGTCGACGAGGAGGACAGTGAAGCCATCGCTCGGCTTCGTGGCGTCCTCGCGCTTGGTCGTGCGGGTCAGGAGCAGCAGGAGATCCGAGTGCTGCACGCGCGAGATGAAGATCTTGTTGCCGTTCACGACGTACTCGTCGCCATCACGCACCGCGAAGGTTTTGATGCGGGTCGTGTCAGAGCCGGCATCCGGTTCCGTCACGCCGAAGGACTGCAGGCGCAGCTCACCCGAGGCGATCTTCGGCAAGAACTCCGCCTTCTGCTCCTCGGAACCGTGACGCAGGATCGACCCCATCGTGTACATGCCCGCCCGCACCGCGCCGGCGTGGCATCCATTGCGCTCCATCTGCTCGAGCACGACGGCAGCATCGCGGATGTCAGCACCGCCTCCGCCATACTCTTCCGGAACGAGCATGCTCATCCAGCCCGCCTCATAGACGGCGTCGACGAACTCCTCCGGGTACGTGCTCGCCGCGTCATGCCGAGCCCAGTACTCGTTGCCGAACGGCTCACAGAGGTCGTCGATCGCCTCGCGGATCGCGATCTGCTCCTCCGTGAGACTGAACGCGGATGACTCGATACGGTCTGCCATGGGTACTCCTCTATCAATTGGCGCCGGCGAACGCGGTTCGCGGCGAGGGGTGGTGTCGCGACGGGCGGCTGGTCACGGCGGAGTCCCGCCTGGCCGGCTTGCGACGAGAAGCGCATCGACGGCGATGGGCCCCTCCGTGGTGATCAGAATGGGGTTGAGGTCGATCGCATCAACCGAGTCACGATGGGCCAAGAGCATGTCCTGCACGCGATCGACGACATCGATGAACTGCTCCGTGACCCCTGGGTTCTCGCTCTCAAGCCGCCCCAGCATGCGACCGAGGGGCGAGTCGAGCAGCTTGTGCCGGATCCGGTCGCGCGCGACGGGCACCGACCAGAGCACGACCTGCGCGATCGCCTCCGTGTAGACGCCACCGAGTCCCGCCACGAGCACGTGCCCGATGCCTGGCTGCCGGCTGCTGCCAACGAAGGCCTCGAATTCACCGGTCGCCTGGCGTTCGATGATGATGTCGCCGCCACTGGGCGAGAGTTGCGCGATCACCGCCTCAAGCGAGGTGAAGTTCGTGACCACGTCGGATGGGCTCTCGAGGCCGAGCCGCACGAGGCCCGCCTCGGCCTTGTGCGCGACACCGTCGACGAGTCCCTTCATGACGACGGGATAGCCCATGGCATCCGCGACGGCGTGCGCGTCGATCGCGCTGCGCACGAGTCTTGGCACGACCGCGGGGATGCCCCAACGCGCCAGGAGCTCCAGGCTCCTTCGTTCGTCGAGGACCCCTTCGGGCAGGGTCTCCGTCTCGGCTTGCACCGCGCGCTCGGTGGTGACCTCATACGTTGCCACCTGCACGAGCGGCTTGAGCGACGAGAGGCACAGGGCCGTATTGGTGAAGACCTCAATGCCGGCATCGCTCAGGATGTCGTGCTCCTCGCAGCTCACCCCGCCGGGAGCAATCACGACGTGCAGTACGCCCGTGTCTCGCTGGGACTTCGCGATCGCTCGGGCGATCATGAGATTGACGGCCGGCGTCTGCATGCCATGCAGGAAGACCACCATCGCCCCGACGCCAGGGTCATTCGCGACCGCCGACAGCGCCTCGTAGCTTTCGGCGAGTGGGATGCCCGCCCCCATGTCGAGCGGATTCATCAGCGGCGCGGGCCGGGTGAGCCGCGCCGCGAGGGCCGCGAGGGTCTCAGCCCCGAGCTCAGCGACGGGCAGTGACAGCTCACTTGCCCTGTCGACCACGAGTGCGCTGCCGCCGCCGGAATAGGTGACCACACCGAGACCACCGCGCCGGACTGCTGCGGGGCTGTGCTCCGCGATCGAGGCCAGGCCGGCAATGCTCTCGAGACTGTCGAGCAGCGGCACACCGGCGTCCTCGAGCCAGGCCTCATATGCGGCCGACGACCCCGCGAGCCGACTGGAGTGGGCGACCGTCGCCCGCGCCCCGGCAACGGAGCGTCCGAGCTTCAATGCGACCAGGGTCTTGCCGCGGGCGCGGGCATCATCGGCGAGGCCCCGGAGGCGGTGACCGTCCCGCACCGACTCCATGATCATCGCGATGACGGAACTCTCGCCCTGGTGCACGCAGTATTCCACGAGGTCGAGCATCGTGACATCCGCCTCATTGCCCACAGAGACGAAGGTGTCGAGGCCGACCTCGCGCTGCTCAAGCTGGCCAGCGACGGCGCTGAAGAGGGCGCCGCTGTGGGAGATGATCGCCAGCCTGCCTCGCGTGAACGTGCGCTCGTGCGCCGAGTTGTAGCCGAGCGACATCGAGGCGGGCGTGCTGTAGAGCCCGTTGGTGTTGGGGCCGAGGATGCGCATGCCGGAACTCGCCGCAATCTCGGCGATGCGCTGCTGGCGACTGCGGCCATCCGCGCTGTCTGTCTCGGCAAAGCCACTCACGGCAACGACCGCGCACGGGATGCCGGCAGCAGCGCAGCGCTCGAGCTCGTCGAGCACGAACTCGGCCGGGATGACGATGTAGGCAAGGTCGACGGGAGCCGGGACATCCGTGATCGAGGCGTACGCCGGAACCCCAAGCACCGACTCGGCGGAGGGGTTGACGGGGAACACCTCGCCCGCAAAGCCGTTGCGCAGCAGATTGCGCAGCGGCATGTGGCTGGGCTTCTCGGGCGATGCCGACGCACCGATGACCGCCACGCTGCGAGGAGCGAAGAGGGCGTCAAGGCCTGAGGGGCGCGTGGGGGGATTCGTGATGGACATGATCAAGACCCGGTTTCGAGACGAAGTTCGGCGGCGATCTGGATGAGGTCTTGCTCGGGCGAGTACCCGTCGGCCCCCGCGAGCAGCCTCTCGCCACCCGCTACACCCGCGAACTCGAGGCACGAGCGGAGTTTCGCCTGTAACTCGCTGGGCCCCATGGGGTTGCCTCCGGAACCCTTCGTGAGGGTCACCGTGCGGTGGTGCGAGCCACCGTCGGCGGCGAACACCGTGACGTGCGCGAACTCCCCCTCACCGTCGACCTCGCGCAGCGAGATGCGCGAGGCCAGCGCAGCAACCTCGGCACGGTCCGCGGCGAAGTGCGCATCCGCGAAGTCAAGGAGGGCCACGTTCCCCCGCAACCACGCGAGCGCGGTGCAGTATTCGAGGCTGAACTTCGCCTCGGTGCCAGCCTCGGGCGGGCGCGGGGTGAGCGGCGCGCTGCCGCCGCGGTAGATCTCAACCTCGACGCGGGCCACCTGCTCGGCGGGCACGAGCGCGCGCAGTTCGAGCGCCGCGTCAATCGGGCGGTGCGTGCCGTAGCAGGACGGATAGCGCTTGAGCCCCCAGTCGCTCGGCCACTCCTCGACCCAGTGGGTGAAACGCGCCTCGACCGTCTCGGCGAGCCCCGCGGCATCCGCGGTGCCGAAGCGGCTGAAGAACCCGCCCTTCGATTCCAGTTCCGTTGTCGAGGCCGTCACGCCAGCCTCCGACCATTCGACCGCGTGCAGGGCGTCGCGGGCAGCCAGGCCGGCGTGCAGCGGCTTGGTCATGGTGCCGAAGTTCACGCGCGAACCGGACGCCATCGACGAGGCCATGCCGAGCGCATTCGCCGTCACCTCGGCCGACAACCGCCGGTAGCGGGCGATGGCGGCCACCGCCGCCACACGACCGACGGTCGCCGTCGAGTGCCAACCGCGCCCGTAGTGCTCCTCGCTCGGCAGCGCCTCCGCGATGTAGCGGAACATCGCGGACCCAACGTTGAAGGCCTCCGCGAAGCGGTCGAAGCGCAACTCGCCGTGTGACTCGGCCGCCATGAGCGCTGGGACGAGCACCGCGCTGGGGTGCAGCGGCATCGAGGGCGAGACGTCGTCGAAGTCGAGGAAGTGCGCCGCCGTGCCATTCAGGAGGGCGGCGTCGTCGGCCCGCTGCGGCCCGGTCGCCAACCAGAGCGATGACGCATGCTGGCCGAGCACGGCAGAGCGGATGTCGCGGAGCCCCTGCTGCCCGACGGCGGCCGCCGACACGGCAATCGTGTCGGCCCACGCCTGCGCGATCACGTCCGCGTGCAGGCGTTCCCCCACAGGCAGCGCGACAGCGAGCTCCGCGAGGCGTAGGGTCAGGCCCCGTTCGGCCGCGTGATCGGTCATGGTGCTGGTTCCTATCTGGCGATCGTCGTGGGAAGGCGGCGCGGGCGGCGCGATTCGAATTCCCCGATGGCGTCCTCGTGACGGAGGGTGAGTCCGATGTCGTCGAGTCCCTCCAGAAGGCGCCAGCGCGTGTACTCGTCGATCACGAAGGGTGCGCTCACGGAGCCGCAGGTGACGTGTCGCTGCACGAGGTCGACCGTGACGGCCAGCCCCGGCTGCACCTCGAGTTGTTCCCAGATCCGCTCTACCTCGGCCTGTTCGACCTGCGCCGTCACGAGGCCTTGGTTGCCGGCGTTGCCGCGGAAGATGTCGGCGAAGCGTGACGAGACGACGGCGCGGAAGCCGTAATCCTTGAGCGCCCACACTGCGTGTTCCCGGGAGGATCCGGTGCCGAAGTCGACGCCTGCGACCAGCACCGAACCCTGCGAGTACGGGGGCTGGTTCAGGATGAACGATTCGTCCTTGCGCCAGGCGGCGAAGAGCGCGTCATCGAATCCCGTGCGGGTGATCCGCTTGCAGAACTCGCCCGGGATGATCTGGTCGGTGTCGACGTTGCTGCGCCGCAGGGGAACGCCAATGCCCGTGTGGCTCGTGATCTTCTCCATGGTGGATCCTCACTCTCCTGCGCGGGCGCCGACTGGGGCCGGCGCGATGATGTCTGCGGGCGAGCTCAGCGTGCCCCGCACTGCGGTCGCCGCTGCGACGACGGGCGAGACGAGGTGGGTGCGCCCACCCGCTCCCTGCCGACCCTCGAAGTTGCGATTGGACGTGGATGCGCAGCGCTCGCCCGGCGCGAGCTTGTCGGGATTCATGCCGAGGCACATGGAGCAGCCCGAGTAACGCCATTCGGCGCCGAAGTCGAGGAACACCCGGTCGAGTCCCTCTGCCTCGGCCTCCTGACGCACCCGCATCGAGCCCGGGACCACCATCATGCGAACCCCGGGGGCGATCGTGTGCCCCTGCACGACGGCGGCCGCCGCCCGAAGGTCCTCGAGACGCCCGTTCGTGCAGGAGCCGAGGAAGACCGTGTCGATGTCGACTTCCTTGAGCCGAGTGCCCGGCGTGAGGCCCATGTACTCGAGCGACTGGATGCACGCCTGGCGTTCGCTCTCATTGCTGAAGTCCTCGGGCGAGGGCACGGCACCCGAGAGCGGTACGCCCTGTCCAGGGTTGGTCCCCCACGTCACGAAGGGCTCGAGCTCGTTCACGTCGATGTGCACCTCGGCGTCGTACACGGCACCATCGTCGGTGCGCAGCTGCCGCCACTCCGCAACCGCCGCATCCCAATCGGCCCCGCTCGGCGCATTCGGCCGGCCTTTCAGATACTCGAAGGTCGTGTCGTCGGGAGCGATCAGGCCCGCCCGCGCGCCCGCCTCGATCGACATGTTGCAGATCGTCATGCGTGCATCCATCGACAGCGCCTCGATCGCGGAGCCGCGGTACTCGAAGATGTAGCCCTGCCCACCGCCTGTGCCGATCTTCGCGATGATCGCGAGGATGATGTCCTTCGATGAAACTCCGGGCTTCAACTCGCCGTCGACGACGATCGCCATCGTTTTGAAGGGCTTGAGCGGCAACGTCTGTGTCGCGAGCACGTGCTCGACCTCGGAGGACCCAATGCCGAAGGCGAGGGCGCCGAAGGCACCGTGCGTCGCGGTGTGCGAGTCGCCGCAGACGACCG
Source organism: Salinibacterium sp. dk2585 (assembly GCF_008001035.1). NCBI lineage: Bacteria > Bacillati > Actinomycetota > Actinomycetes > Micrococcales > Microbacteriaceae > Salinibacterium > Salinibacterium sp. dk2585. Next base: position 356,723 of record NZ_CP042856.1, on the reverse strand, counting down.
TGAGACCCGGCTGGGTCAGGCCCAGCTGCGGCCCGACCACGTGCACGATGCCCTGGTTCAGCTCACCGAGTGAGTGCAACGGGATGCCGAACTCAGCACAGTTCTTGCGGAGCGCCTCGATCTGCAGGCGGCTCGTGAGGTCTGCGATGGGCTTGTCGATGTCGACCGTCGGGGTGTTGTGGTCTTCCGTGGCGATCGTCAGGTCAGGCCGCCGCACGGTGCGCCCCGCGAGTCGAAGACCGTCGAATGCCTGGGGCGAGGTGACCTCGTGCACGAGGTGCAGGTCGATGTAGATGTGATCTGGCTCGCGGCTCGAGCCCTCGCCCTCTCCCCGCCGCACGAGGCGGGACTCCCAGATCTTCTCGGCGAGAGTCCGAGACTTCTCTTCTGCGCTCATGATGTGCCCTTTCACTCGGTGCCGCGCGGTCGCCGGGGGCCCCTGCGCCCCGCGTCATGCGCGTCAATCAGCTGACGCGCAAGGAACGCCAAGCGCTCGCGCTCGGCCTCGCCCAACACGCCCAACAGCTTCTCTTCCACTTGCTCCACCCCGTGCACGCTCCATCGCGCCGCGATACGCGCGACGGGCGTGAGGTGGATAAGCCGGCGGCGTTTGTCTTGCTCATCGGTCACCTTGACGAGCCATCCGTCCTTCTCCATGCGGGTGATGACGGCGCCCGCGGATGACAGGTCGAGCCCAGCGAGCTCTGCGACCGCGAAGAGATCGGGCACCTCGAGCGCGGAGCACGCCGCGAGCACCGAGTACTGGGCGGTGGTGATCTCGCCCGCGAAGATCTCGTTCCACCGGGCGGCGTGGTTCTGGTGGGCGCGCCGCAGCAGGTGGCCGATCGAGGTCGACATGCTCATGACGGGAAAACCCGGGTCGTCGACGCGCGGCTCCTGCGGAGCGCCGCCCGCATACGCCACCGCGAAGACGAGACCGACGAACTCCGCGCCGCTGCCCTCCGGCAGCAGGTCCAGGAGGGCGTCATGCACGGCGGTCGCACGCTCCGCGAACGCGGCCATCGAGGCGCGACCGTGCTCGTTGAGGTCAAGTCGGTAGCGGCGAAGGTTGCCGGGATCCGGCGTGCGCTCCACCAGTGCCCGCGTCTCGAGCCGCTCGATGATCCCGCCCATCGTGGCCTTATCGTGGCCGGTCAGCTCGCCGAGGGTCTGCTGGTCTGACCCGGGCCAGCGCGCGATCGCGATGAGGGTGGAGTACTGGGGGCCCGTCAGCTCGTTGCCGAACAGGTCGTTCCACAGCGAGGTGTGCACCCGCTGCGCACGGCGCAGCAGGAATCCACCCGACATCCACGCCGTGTCAGCCATGATGCTCCCCCGCCGCACTCATCCTCACTCGGCCGCCCTCGCCCCGCCTGTGACGGCCGAGATCTCGTCGCTCGACATGCCCAGCATGCCGCCGAGGATCTCGTCCGTGTGCTCACCGAGCTCCGGGCCGAGTGTGCGGATCGACGCCGACACGTCACCGAGCACCGGAACGATTCCCGTGAATCCGACGTCGTCGATCACCTCGCTGCCGGTCGACACTGAGAACTTCTGGATCATGTTGCGAGCGCGGTACTGCTCGTCCTTCGTGATGTCGGCGGCCGAGTAGATGGGGCCCGCCGGCACACCCGCCTCGGCGAGCGCCGCAAGCACGTGTTCGGAGCTGTGCGCCGAGGTCCACCCCTCGATCGCGGCATCCAGGTCGTCGCGTCGCTCCCAGCGGCCGGCGTTCTCTGACAGCTGCGGGTCTGCCGCGAGGTCGGGACGCCCGATGACCTCCATCAGGCGGAGGAAGATCGAGTCCCCATTGCCAGCGATGATGACGCTCGAGGAGTCGGCGCAGAGGTACGCGTTGGAGGGGGCGATGCCCTCGACCCGGCCCCCCGTGCGCTGGCGCAGCACGCCGAAGGCCTCGTAGTCGGGCACGAGCGACTCCATCATCGAGAGGATCACCTCGTTGAGCGCCACGTCGATGACCGGGGCAGACGACGACCCCGCCCGCTCGCGGCCCCGCTCGCGGTCGAAGAGCATCATGGCAACACCAAGCGCCGCATAGAGCCCCGCGATGGAGTCGCCGATCGAGACGCCGACGCGGGCTGGCGGCCGGTCGGCCTCACCGATGAGGTTGCGCAGGCCCCCGTAGCCCTCCGCGACCGCCGCGAACCCCGGTCGGGATGAGAGCGGCCCCGTCTGCCCGAAGGCGGAGATGCGGGAGATGATCAGCTCCGGGTTGGCCTCCTTGAGCACCTCGGGCCCGATACTCCACTTCTCGAGCGTGCCCGGCCGGAAGTTCTCGATCAGCACATCGCAGTGCTTGACGAGTTCGACGACGGCCGCCCGCCCCTCGGGCGAGCCCAGGTCCAGCACGAGCGACTTCTTGTTGCGGTTGATTGTGCGGTAAAGCATCGACGTGTCACCCGAGTACAGGCGCCAACGGCGAAGCTCATCCCCCGTGCCGGGACGCTCCACCTTGATGACCTCTGCACCGAAGTCGGCAAGCATCCGGCCGGCCGTGGGGGCAGCGATGTAGTTGCCGAGTTCGAGGACCCGCACCCCGCTGAGGGGTGAAGCAGACGAATGTGACATGGGATGCTCCTGGCTGGTCTGACGGGGACGGTTGTGGTCTGGGCGGTGGAGGCATGGCCCCGACGGGCCTGCTCGACCCGCCGGCTAGGGAAGCAGCGTGTCGAGGTCCGGCTCGGCCTTGAGGATCCCGTACTTGGCGGCCGCCTTGCCGAGGATCTCCATGGCTTCGCGGTTGAAGTCCGGCTTGAACCGCGGCAGCACGATGTCGGCGGCAAGCTCCGGAGTGATCTGCGTGTAGGTCGTGATGATGCGGTGCACCTCGTCAGGGTTCTCCTGCGAGAACTCGAGGGACTTCGCCATCGCGGCCGCGAACTTCTCGACCAGCTCTGGGTTCTCCTTGACGAGCCGTCCGCTCGTCATGTAGCCCGAGACATCCATTTCCGGATGCACCGCGACATAGTTCCAGTCGAGTGCGCGGCCGCCCGTCTGCAGCGCCTGCGTCAGGAAGGGCTCAACGACGAGCGCCGCCTGGATCTGCTTGTTCTCGAGCGCGGCCATCGCCTCCTGCACTGGAACCTCGATGAAGTTGAGTGAAGCCCCGTCGCCACCAGCCGCGTCGACCGCGTGCCGGATGGTGGTGTCGCCGATGTTGGAGAGCAGGTTCGAGGAGACCGTCAGGCCATCGAGGTCCGCCGCGGACTTGTACGGTGCGTCGTCGAGCACGACGATCGCGGCGATGTCGGCGTCGACCTCGCCGGTGCTCGTCGCACCGTTCGTCACGAACTGGAGGTCGAGACCCTGCTCCTGCGCCACGAACATGCTGATGACGTTAGAGAAGGCGAAGTCGAAGTCGCCGCTGACGACGCCTGGCACCGAGATCGCGCCGCCCATGACGCTCTCGACCGTGACATCCAGCCCCTCGTCTTCGAAGAAGCCCTGCTCGACCCCGAGGTGCAGGGCTGCCGTGTCCGCGATAGGGATGGCGGCGACCGAGACGGGGGTGAGCCCGTTGGCGCCCTCGTCGGGTGCCGCGGAACCGCCACATCCCGCGAGGGCGAGTGCTGCAACCGTCGCTACCGATGCGATCTTGAATGCCTTCATGTCGTTCTCCTGATCTCCATTGATCGTTGGCGGCGAAGCGCCGCGGGGTGCTGCTGCAGGGACGGCACGCTAGCTGCGGGCGCGCTCCCGAACCGGTGTGATCGTCTCGGGCGCGTGCGGGCCCGAGTTCGCTCCAAGGGTCGGGCACGGCACGGCGTGCTCGTCGCTGACCGTGACCGCGAGGGTGCCGATGCGGTCGATCGAGACCTCGATGGTGTCGCCGTCGCGGATGACGCCGACGCCCGCGGGCGTGCCCGTCGTGATGATGTCGCCGACCTCGAGCGTCGTCACCGACGAGACGTAGCTGACGAACTGGGGCACTCCCCAGATGAGGTCCTTGATGTCGGTGTCCTGGCGCACCGTGCCGTTGACGGCGCAGGTCATCGTGAGCTGGTCGAGGTCACCGACCTCGTCGGGGGTGACGAGGTGCGGCCCGACCGGGGTGAAGGTGTCGAAGGACTTGCGGGTGGAACGGTCCTCCCCGCCGCGCATCGTCAGGTCGAGAAGGCACGTGTAGCCCGCGATGTGCTCCGCCACGCTCTCCTGCGGGATGTTGCGACCGCGCTTGCCGATGACAAGAGCGAGTTCGCCCTCCTGGTCGAAGCGACGGTCGCTGTAGGGCAGTCGCACCGTGCTTCCGTGCGCCGCCACCGAGGTCGGGGACTTGAGGAAGAAGCCGAGGGCAGACACGTTGCCGAGCTGCTTCATCTCCTCTTGGTGGTCCTCATAGTTCACGGGGGCCGCGACGATCTTGCCGGGGCGGGAGAGCAGCGGGGCGACGGTCACTTCATCGCTCGGGATGAGCGGCTGGGCCTCGATGACCTCCTGCGAGAGCTCCGTCTCAGCGATCACGCGCAGCAGGTCGAGCATGGGGTCGCCGCTCGCCGACGAGTCATGGAGTAGGGCGGACAGGTCACGGTAACCGTGCTCGGTGACCGAGACGGCGGTCAGACGGCCATTGTGGACGACGCTTGCGTAGCGCATGGGCGTTCCTCTCTAGGGGTTCAGAAGCAGGGGGCTCAGGCGCGGGCGGGCGACAGCTCGCCGACGTGGTCGTTGTAGAGCCAGTCGAGTTCCGAGTAGTCGTCGGCGGCGCGCATCTTGAAGTACTTGTTGCGCATGAGCTGCAGGGTCGGGTCCTCCGTGTGCCACAGGTCGCCCCACGGGCGCGAGACCTCCTGGCACCGTGTCCCGCGCGGCACGCGGCGCTCCTCGTACTCGGCGAACGCGGCCGACTGCTCGGGATGCCGGGCGACGGCCTGGGCGAGCACGAGCGCGTCCTCTAGCGCCTGGCAGGCACCCTGGCCCAGGTACTGGCGCATGGCGTGCGCAGCATCGCCGATCAGCACGGTGTGCTCGGTCGACCAGGAGTACATGGGGTCGCGGTCGTAGATGGGCCACTTCTGTTCGCTCGTCAGCATCGCGAGCGATGCCTTGACCTCGTCACAGGCATCCCGCGTCACCTCATCGAGCTCGGCCCGGGTGCCCCAGTCCTCGCGGCCCTGCGCGTGCCACTTGCTCTCAATCACGGCGACCTGGTTGTAGAGTTCACCGGCCCGCACGGGGTACTGGATCATGTGGAAGTTCGGGCCCATCCAGAGGATGACGTCGTCGGAGTCCAGGTCGACAAGCTCTGTCGGCACGGTGCCGCGGTAGGCGGTCTGGCCCGTGAACTTCGGCTCGCTGTCGTCGAACTGCAGCCGGGTACGCGAACGGATGCCGTCGCCACCGATGACCGTCTTGGAGACGTACTGGTCGCCATCGGCAAAGGTCACGGCCGCGGCATCCGCTGATTCGGTGACCTCGACCACGCGACGGTTCGTCTCGAGCGTGATCTCGGGGCGGCGGCGGCAGGCTTCGACGAGGATGCTGTGCAGGTCGGCGCGGTGTGCGACAACGTAGGGGTAGCCGTAGTGCTCGATGAAGGCTGGGCCCAGGTCGAGCCGGGTGAGTTCTTCGCCCGTCATCGCGTCCATGATGATGCCGGCGCTGGGGAACACCGCGGTCTTCTTGACCTCGTCCCACACGCCGAGCCGGTCGAGACTGCGGATCGCGTTGGGGCCGAGCTGCAGGCCCGCGCCGATCTCCCCGAACTCCGCTGCTTGCTCAACGAGGTGCACCGTGCGGCCGACATCGGCCAGCGCGATCGCGGTTGCGAGGCCGCCAATGCCCCCTCCGAGCACCAGGACGTCGTGGGTGGGTTGCGTGGAGTTCATTGTGCTGTGCCGCCGTTTCGCATCGTTGGGAAACAAATTCTCACGCCTACTTACGGTTTGGCCGTGTCTGGCTTCCGCGAGATTCTGCGTGTACGTATCGAAACCCTAGGAGAGCACTCAGGGGCCGTCAAGCATTGATTTCCCCGGAACCGCGGGCAACATGAGTGGATGGCCCGCACATAGCGCCGAACACGAGGGCGGAGGCCTATTGCAATAGTTTTGCTAAATCATCGGGTACACAAACTAAAGGGTGGACGGCAGACGAAGCCCCGACCGCGAAGCGGGGTCCGTCGCGGTGGGCTAAGACTCGTCGCGGATGCGCTCGTGGTGGTGAATGACCTCGGCGACGATGAAGTTGAGGAACTTCTCCGCGAACTCCGGGTCGAGGTTCGAGTCAGCAGCGAGCGCCCTCAGCCGCTCGATCTGCACGCGCTCGCGCTCCGGGTCGGAGGGCGGCAGGCCGTGCCTGGCCTTCAGCCGACCGACCTGCTGCGTGAACTTGAAGCGCTCCGCCAGCATGTGAATGAGGGCCGCATCGACATTGTCGATGCTCTGGCGCAGGGAGAGCAGCTCGTCCATGGTGTCACTCACGTGAATACTCTATTCGCTGCCGGGAATGCCAACGCGCCAGCGCTCGAGCAGCTCGACATGACCGCCGCCGCGCACGAGTTCGAGGTGCAGCTCGGTCTGCCTGAGGGCCGCGATCAGGTAGTGGCGGGTCATGTTCTCCCAACCGCGCGACCACGTGAGCCGCGAGGCCGTCTCCCAGGTCGAGCCCGGGTCGCCGTGCCCGACGAGCTGCGCGACCTCGGCCGTGCGCTTGAGGTGGTGCCGGGCGATCTCTGCGGCCCGGGCCGTGACCCCGCGGAACCGGTATCCGTGACCGGGCAGCGCCTCGCATCCGTCGTACCTGGCGATGTCGGCCATGCCGTGCAGGTACCGCTCGAGCGGGTTGTAGTCGACGGGCCCGCCGAGCCCGATGCCGGGCACGACCTTCGGCAGCACGTGGTCACCCGTGAAGAGCAGCCCGTCGCCTTCATCGAACAGGCACATGTGCCCGGGCGTGTGCCCCGGCGTGTGCAGGGCCCGGATGCGTCGCCCCGGCACGTCGAGCACCTGCCCGTCTTGCACGAGGATGTCGCCCTCGACGACGACCCGCGCGCCCTTGGTGGCGTAGCCGCGCACCTCGTCGAAACGCTCGGCGGGCACGCCCCAGCGGGTGAGCTCGTCGCGCACATGGTGCGGCCGGGCCTCGAGCGCGGCCACCCGCTGCTGCGCCTCGTGCTCGAGCCGGTGCAGCACGACAGGCAGGCCGTGCAGCGTGCGCACGCGACCCGCGAGGCCGATGTGGTCGGGGTGCAGATGGGTGACGATGACGGAAGCGACATCCGCCCAGTCACGGCCGATGCGCCCGAGCGCGAGGCGGAGTGCGTCAAGGTTCTCGTCGAGATCCCAACCGGGGTCGACGAGGTGCACGCCGCCGCGCGCATCCTCGACAAGGTAGGAGAGCGTGTAGGGCATGTGCCCGGGCGGGATCGCGAGAGGGACCGTCCAGACGCCCTCGACGACGCGTTCCATCGCGGGCAGGCGACCCGCCCGATGCGCGTCGAGCTCGGCCGCGCTCACGGGCGCCGTCATCGCGGCATCACCCGCTCAGCGGCAGGAGCCGTGTGCCGAGAGGGTCTCGCTCGCGGTGGCCGCAGCATCCGTGAGGGCATCGATCCAGGCGCTGATCTGGGCCGGAGTGGCCTGCGTCGGCAGCTGGCGGAGGCGCAGCACGAAACGGATGAGGCCGTCGCACATGACGGGCGCGACGATCGACGTGACGTCATAGCGCTCCCCCTCCACCAGGTCACGGTGCTCGTAGTACTTGTTCGCCGAGCGGATAACCTCGCGGATCTCGGCCAGGCGCACGGGTGTCAGATCGCCGCCGGAATAGTCGCGGAGGGCGTCGAACAGTGCCACATCAGGGTACTCGCCCGCGAACGACATCGACCACCCACGCTCGCGCGCAAGCTCGAGCCGCTCGCGGTAGCGGTCCATGACATCCTCGTCTTCAAGGGATGCCGCGCGACCGAGCCAGCGCAGGGCGGACTCGTCGGCGTCGAGGGCAGCGTAGAGCTCCCCGAGCGGCGGCATGTACGGGATGCGACTGCCCAGGCTGCCGTGCGGCGCCAGTCCGCCGGCCGCGGCGGTGGCAACCACCGTGAGATCTGAACCAATCACCGTGAGCGCGCTGCACTCGGCGCCCACCGCATCCGCGACATCCTGCATGGTGCCGCGGAAGGTCTCCACGAGCCGCACGCTCTCAATCATCTCGCTCGGCGAACGGTCCTCGACCGCGAGCAGCGAGAACTTGCCGTAGCCGCCCTGGAAGAACAGCAGCGGCGAAACGGGCCGGTGCACCTCAAGCGCCTGCACGGCGCCCAGTACGATGTAGTGGTCACCCGCCTCTACGATCGAGTCGAAGGTGCAGTGGATGGATGCGACAGTGCCGTCGAGCACGGGCGCGCCGCTCTCGGCGACCGACCAGAGAACATCCTCGAATCGATCGGGGCCCGAACGGGCGAAGCGCCTCGCGAGGGCCTCCTGGTCGGCCGCGAGAACGTTGACGCAGAAGCAGTCGGCCTCACGCAGCGCCTGGAAGCTCTTCGATGCGGTCGTGGGCATGAAGCTCACGAGCATGGGGTCAAGCGACACCGAGCTGAAGGAGCCGACCGTCATGCCGAGCGGCTGCCCATCGGGACGGATCGCCGTGATGACGACCACGCCCGTCGGATAGTGGCCGAGCACCTGGCGAAAGCGGGCCGGGTCGATCGACTGCACTGCCGTCGCATCCTGCGTCATGGTGGTTCCTTTCAGTCGGACACCACGGGGAGGGGGTCCCGCCGTGGTGAGACTCCCGCGTCGCGCGCGGTCGCCCGTGTGACACGGCCCGTCGAGAAGAACTCGGCGAACACCTGCCCGAAGAGCTCGGGGCGATCGGTCTGCCCCTGGTGGCCGCAGTTCTCCGGATAGAAGAACTGCACGCCCGGCATCGCATCCTCCTGCAGGTAGGCGTTCTCGACGGGGCCGAGCACGTCATCCTGGCCGTACAGGTAGATCGCGGGGATTGTCAGCTTCTCGATCCTGCCGACGAGCATCAGCTTCTCGCGGTGCTCCGGCACGGTGAACGACTCGCGGTTGAACTTCGATGCGGCCGCCCAGGCGTCCTTCTGCTGGGCCGCCGCCTCGGCGCGCATCTGCACGACCTCGTCAGTGACACCCTCCGGCTTGTGGGCGATCGTCTTGAGGATCTCGCGCATCCCGTCGACCGTGCCGTCCCAGCGCGGGAAGGGCACGCCCTCCTTGAGGAGTGCGCGGTCGATGCCAAGGGCGGCGTTGAAACCAGCGGATGCGATGAGCGCCAGGTGCGTGACCCGCTCCGGCATCTCGAGGGCGATATAGGCGGCGAGCTGGGCGCCCTGCGAGTTGCCGCCGATGCCGAAACGGTCGAGCCCGATCGTGTCGACGAAGTCGCGGACGAAACGGATCCAGCTGAGGTGCCCCTCGACCGGCCAGAACTCCTCACGGGTGTCGGCCTTGCCGAAGCCGGGCCGGTCGGGCGCGACCACATAGAGGCCCTCGGCAACGAGACGCGGGATGATCTTGACCCAGCCCGCGTAGCCAGAGGCACCGTGCAGTCCCCCGTGGAGGAGGACCACGGCCGGATTCGCCGGGTCCCCCGCCTCGGAGTAATGGGCGATCGAACCGTTGGGCAGCGTGACCTGCCGTGAACGGATGTCAGCATCCATGGTCGTCTCCGCCATGATCAGGCCCGCGCTCCCGGGGGAAGCTCGTGGCCGAACTCGAGCATGGCCGCGTGCTGGTAGACCGGCTCCGCGACGTTCGACGCGTGGTTCATCGCGGCGTGGAGGTCACGCCAGCGCTGCTGCAGCGGCTGGTCGAGGTGCAGGGCAGCCCCACCGCCGTGCATGAACAGGCGGTCGGCCGCATCCACGGCACGACGAGCAGCACGCACCTGGTTGCGACGAACCTCGAAGCGCGTCTCGAGCGAGACGACCTTGCCGGCGCTCACGATGTCGTAGAGCCGGTCGATGTCGCTCAGCACGTGCGTCACGCTCGCCTGGATGTCGGCCATCGCCTCACCCAGGGTCGCGAGCTTGAACGGGTCGAGCGACGCCTTGCCGCGACGGTTCTCTCGTCCGCGCGTCCACTTGACGTACTCCGCGACGACGCTCTGGGCGATCGCGAGGGTGCCCGCCGTGATCGCGCCCGAGAAGACGCTCGCACGGGGCAATGAGTAGAGCGGGTTGTCGAGGCCCAGCGCCTTGCCGGCGGTGCCCGCCTGGATCTCGTCTTGGGCGATCACGCGGTAGTCGGGCACGAACACGTCCTTGACCACGAGGTCCTTGCTGCCCGTGCCGCGCAGGCCCATGACCTGCCAGGAGTCCTGGAGGATCTCGTAGTCCTTGCGCGGGAGCACGAAGTGACGCACGTCGCTGTGGATGGGGCTGCCGTCAGGGTTGCCGACGAAGCCGCCGATCATGACCCACTGGCAGTGGTCGGTGCCGGAGGAGAACTTCCAGTGCCCCGTGAAGCGGAACCCACCCTCGACGGGGACGCCGACGCCCATGGGCGCGTAGGGGGAGGCGACCCAGATGTCGGGGTTCTGCGCCCACAGCTCCTCCTGCAGTCGCGGGTCGGCGAGACCCAGCTCGTGCGGGTGGACTCCGACGACACCGGCGACCCAGCCGACCGACGGGGCCTGCGTGCCGATGTGGAGCACGGCGCGCATGAAGTCGTTGAGATGCGTCTCGTAGCCGCCGTACTGCGCGGGCTGGAGCATCCGCACGAGGCCCGACTCCTTGATGGCGTCCGCCGCGGACTGGGTCACGCGGCCAAGCTCATTGGACTCCGGCTCCTGCGAGGCCCAGAACTCGGTAAGTTCCTCGACCCGGTCACGAACCTTGCGGCCCGCGTTCGGGTCGCCGATGAGCGACTCCGCGAAGGTGGGGGTGGTGGTTGCACTGGTCATTGTTGCGTGTTCCTAGCCGTGGTCTGCTGCGTCGGTGGGGTCGATCGGCCTGACGCGCTGGTGACCCCAGTAGTGGGCATCCGGGTAGCGGGTGGGCACCCAGTCGTCCGTGATCTCGATGCCGCCGGTGCCGTACTCAATGCCGAAACCGGATGGGCTGCGCACGTAGAAGGACACCATCTTGTCGTTGGTGTGCTTGCCGAGGCGCGAGAGGATCGGGGCGGCGCCGTGCTCGTCGACCTGGTCCCAGGCGAGACCGACCGTGTCCATGCTGTCGACCTCGAACATGAGGTGACCGACGCGGAGCTGCGACGTCGCGATGTGCGCGAAGGCCATCGAGTGGTGGCGGCGGTTGCAGTGGAAGAAGTTGAGGTCGACCTTGAAGTCGGGGCCGGCCTCGATGTTGTCGCTCAGGTTGAAGCCGAGGATGTCGACGTAGAGGCGCCAGTACTTCTCGACGTCGCTGACCGTCTGGAAGGCATGGCCGAAGCCGAGGCCCTTCGTGACGAACTTCGCGCCCGTCGGGGAGACGAAGGGCGCGAGGGTCTCGCGCAGGCCGTAGTAGAGCTCGATGCGCACGGTGCCGTCGGGGTCGTCGAAGCTCACGAACTTCGAGACGCGACGCTCGCGCGCCTCCTCGCGGCTGTGGCGGGTGACAACGTAGCCCTCCGCCTCGACCTTGGCCGTGAGCTCTTCGAGCTCGACGGGGCCGGAGGTCTCCCAGCCGAGGATCGCGACGCCCTCGCGCTCGGTGTTGCGGCGCACGGCGAGGCGGTATTCCTTCTCGTCGACACGGAATTCGATGAGGTCATCCGACTTATTGGCTACCTGGAGGCCCAGGAGGTCAGACGCGAACCGCTCCCAGCCGTCGAGGTCGGCGGAGTCGACAATCGCGTATCCCAAGGCGCGTACCTGAGGCTTTGCCATGGTGTTCCTTTCGTGTGTGTTGATCGTTTCGGAGGTGGCGGGGAGCCGTTGCAGCTCCCCGCCACCGAAGGTCACTCGCCGCTGCGAACCCAGACGAGGCGGAAGTCGGGGTCGGGGGTGCCGACGATGTTCCCGGGGTATCCACCCACGCGGTCGCTCACGAAGATGCCGTTCTTCTGCAACACGAGCGGCACCTGGGGCATCCACTCGGTCAGGGCGTGCTGGAGGTCGGCGTAGAGGCCGTCCATCTCCGACTCGGATGCCACGAGCATGTCGTCGAGGATCTTGTCGACCGTCGGGTCTCCCGCGAGTCCGTTGTTGCCGCCAGACGTGCTGTAGAAGGCCGTGCGGGCGTTCTGGTCGTCGTTGATCTCGAGGTAGCGGTGCTGCGCCTGGAAGTTGCCGGCGCGGGCCTCGGAGACCATGGTGGGCTGGTCGCTCACGTTGATTGACATGTCGATGCCGGCGTCGGCGAGCATCTGCTGGAGCACGGCCGCCTGCTGCTGGAACTCGGGCGGGCTCGTCGTGGTCAGGCTGAAGGCAGCGGGGTTGCCGGTGTCTGCCGTGTAGTCCTCAGCGAGTTCCTTCGCCTTGTCGGGGTCGAAGCTCGGCCACTCGGTCTCCTCGAAGAAGGGACTCGTGCTGGGCATGAAGCCGACCATGGGGTCGTGCTTGCCCTCGAAGACGGCCGCGTTGAGGCCCTGCAGGTCGATCGCGTGGGCGAGGGCCTGGCGCATCCGGACATCATCGAAGGGCGCCTGCGTGAGGTTCAGCAGCAGGTTGTAGTACGCCGAGTCCGGCTGGTCGAGCGTGGTCAGGCCACCGTCGGCCGCGGCCTGGAGGTCGACCGCCGACTGCGTGCGGGCGATGTCGATGTCGCCCGCGAGGCCGGCCGAGACGCGCGACTGGGTGTCGGTTGCCGTGACGAACTTGATCTCGTCGAGGTAGGCCTCCTCGCCCGCATAGTCGGTGTTCTTCACGAGCACGACGTCGCCGCCGGGCTGGAACGACTTGAGCATGAAGGGGCCCGCACCCACGGGGTTGGTCGCGAGCGCCTCGCCGTGCTGCTCGACTGCGGCAGGCGATGGAACCATCGCGGGACCGCCGGGGAAGGCGCCGACGAGGGTGTTGGGGAAGCCCGTCCACGGCTGCTTGAGCGTGATCTCGAGGGTCGTGGCATCCGTCGCCGTCATGGACGCGATCTGCCGCATGTCGCCGGCCGAACGCGAACGCGAGCCCTCTGCCGCCGTGCGCTCAAAGTGTGCCTTGACCGCCTCGGCGTCGTAAGGGTTGCCGTCGGTGAAGGTGAAGCCGGGCTTGAGCTTGAGGGTCCAGTTGAGGCCGTTGTCGTCGGACTCGATCGACTCGGCCATGTCGGGAACGATGTTGCGCTCGCCGTCGTAGGAGAACAGCACACCGTAAATGGAACGCATGATCAGGTTTCCGCTGACGGCAGCGCCGGCGGGGTCGAGCGACTCAACCACGGCCTGCAGGCCGTAGGTGATGCTGCCACCCATTTCAGGTTCGCCGCGTTCCAGGACCTGGGCACCCCACGCCGTCGTGGTGATGTCGCTGTCCTGGCCACCGCCTCCAGTGGGGCCACCGCTGGTGCAACCGGTGAGCACCAACAGTGCTCCGGCCGCGACCGCGATAGCGGGACGGAAGATCTTCATATTCACTCCTTTTGTGCCGTGTAGGCAGGGGACATGCTCGACTCAGCTCTGAGTCGAGGGTGCAGATCGGGCGCTGGCCGGGGCCTGCGCCGTGGTCGCAATCATGCGGGGCGCTACAGGTGCGAACAATCTGGGTGTCTCATTTTGCGGAACGCCTCTTCTGCAGCCAAGAATCGATTTCTGCTGGACGCTTGCCTTCGTCACAAAGTAACCACTACAGTCTCCAGAGCACGCACTACAGAACTCGCGTGCATGGCAATGACGCCAAGGAGGCACGAATGACGACCACCCTCGCCCCGGCACCCGCCCTCCCCCAGGAGCAGGCGCTCGCAAACATCACCCTCGGGATCGACTCAGCACAGAACCCCGGCACCTCCGTGCGCAAGGCACTCCAGCTGCTCGAAGCGTTCACGGGTCTCAAGCGTCCCGTCGGAGTCAGCGAGCTCGCCCGCCGGGCCCTCCTCCCCAAGTCGACCGCCTACCGCCTCCTCAGCGCCCTCGAGACGGGCAACTTCGTCGAGCGCGTCGGCTGCAACTACCAGCTCAGCCTTCGCACCTTCGAACTCGGATGCAGCGTGCGCGAGGTGCGCAACCGCAGCGTCATCGGGGCCGCCTTCCCCTACCTCTGCGAACTCTTCGCGCAGACCCGCCAGGTCGTGCAGCTCGGAATGCTCGACGGAAGCGACGTCGTGCTGCTCGAGCAGTTGCATCCGGTCGGCGGCGCCAGGGTGCCCGACTCGGTCGGCGACCGCCTGCCCGCCAACTGCACGGCACTCGGCAAGGTCATGCTCGCCTTCAGCAGCCGCGCCGAGATCGCCGAATACCTCGGCACCCCGCTCGAGGCGCGCACACAGCGCTCCGTGACCGACTCCCGCAGCTTCGTCGAGCACCTCGCCATCTCTCGCCGCTCGGGTGTCGCCGTCGAGATCTCAGAATGCCACTCGGGCCTCTCGAGCGTCGCCGCCCCCGTGCTCTCGGGCGGCCGCGCGATCGGCGCCGTCTCGATCACGACGGCATCCACCGCCTTCAACGAGCGCGCCCTCGCAGCAACCGTGCGCGCCGTTAGCACCCAGATCACTGCGGCACTCGCCGCCGCCTGACCTCTCCACCACGACGAAAGGGACCACCCACACAATGGCAGCTCTCCCGGCGGGCGTCACCGCCCACGACATCGAGACCCCCAGCGGCAAGATCCACTACATTGAGGCCGGCGAAGGCCACCCCGTGCTCCTCCTGCACGGCTCGGGCCCCGGCGCCACCGGCTGGAGCAACTACGCGCCCAACATCGAGTACCTCGCCAAGCACTTCCGCGTCATCGCGCCCGACATGCCCGGCTGGGGCGAGTCAGACACCGTCACCGTTGACAAGCGCAACCACGTGCAGACGGCCCTCGAGATCCTCGACGCGCTCGGCATCGAGAAGGCCGCCTTCGTCGGCAACTCCATGGGTGGCATGACCTCCACCCGCTTCGCCACGACCCACCCCGACCGCATCTCGCACCTCATCACGATGGGCCCCGGCAGCGGCACCCCCGGCATGTTCGGCCCCGCGGGCCTCACGGAGGGATTGCGCATCCTGCAGGCGACCTACCGCGACCCGTCAATCGAGGGCATGCGCAAGCTCGTCGACATCATGACCTTCGACCCCGCCTTCGCGACCGAGGAGCTCATCACACAGCGTTCCGAGATCGCGAGTTCGCGCCCCGACCACCTCAAGAACTTCGTCGACGGCCTCGGCAACGACCGTGCACGGCACACCCTTGAGCCCGGCAAGATCGCGGGGATCAAGGCTCCTGCGCTGCTCATCCACGGGCGCGACGACCGCGTCGTGCACTTCGAGCACTCGCTGCGCCTGCACAGCCTCATCCCCAACTCACGCCTGCTGCTCATCAACCGCTGCGGCCACTGGGC
Organism: Salinibacterium sp. dk2585; assembly: GCF_008001035.1. Lineage (NCBI taxonomy): Bacteria > Bacillati > Actinomycetota > Actinomycetes > Micrococcales > Microbacteriaceae > Salinibacterium > Salinibacterium sp. dk2585. The sequence goes on along the minus strand of NZ_CP042856.1, from coordinate 341,329 downwards.
CCAGCTTGAGCACGCCGCCGAGTTCAACCGCGTTGTCGCAGGGTTTATCGCGGAGCACTGAGCTCACTTTCCCAATCCAGGACCGTCCAACTCCTGAATTGTGAACGTCGCGGAAACTCAGGAATAGTCCCACCTCCCTGAACAAGACGACCCCGCCTCCCTATATATAAGGAGGCGGGGTCGTTCTCATTGGATCGGGTTTCCTGACTTTTCGTGGCCGGAGCGGCTCTCACCGTCCGCCTTTCACAATTCCGGACCGACAGTCCGGAATTGTGAAAGGGCCATTAGGCGAGGCGGGCGGTTGTGACGCCGAAGCCCGCGATGTACTCCGGGATGGGTCGGTAGAAGGAATAGTCGACCGTGTACTCACCCACGGCGCCGAGGGCCGCGTACGCCGCGATCCACGTGCGTACCTCGTGGGAGGAGTTGCCCGCGATCTCGCTCATCTCGTCGGGCGTCCAGGCGTCGATCGGCGATAGGTCGCCCGAGGCGAGGATGCGCATGAGCTCCTGGTCCCACTCGGGGGCCAGCGGCTTGACCACGTTGATGCCGGCCGCGAAGTCGCGCGCGGCGTTGATGACGCGCTGTTGACGGGCATCCCGAGCCTCCGGGGTCAGGTGACGGCCACCACCGAGCAGCGCCTCCCTTACCTCCGGGGTTGCCGTGGCGATCTGGGGCACGGGCGGCTCGTGCGAAAGCCCGCCCGAGCCGATCACGAGCACCTTCTTGTCGGCGAGCTTCTCGCGCACGAAGGCGCCGATCTCCTCACCCAACTGGCGGATGCGACGCAGCGGCGTGAAAGGCGGGGCCACCGAGTTCACGAAGATCGGCAACACGGGCTTGGCCGTGATGTCGCCATAGATGAGCTCCATCGGCTGCACGGCGCCGTGGTCGACCTCCATGCGCAACGACACCGTCATGTCGATCCCGCGCTCCATGAGGAACTCGGTGAGATCCCGCGCGATCTCACTCGGGACATCCAGCGGCCCGGCCTGGGTGCCGAAGTCGCCGATCGCGGTCGCCTCATAGCCGACACAGAACGGCGGCATGATGTCGTAGAAGAAACCGTTGTAGTGGTCCGGCCCGATGTTGATCACCAGGTCAGGGTCGTAGTCCATGACGAAGGCGCGGGCAGCCTCGAAGGCCGCTTCGACCTCGGCCTTGACCTCGGCGGGCGGGTCCACGAACTCCAGCAGCGGGCTGTGGGACATCGTGACGAGTGCAAGCGTCATGCCGGGTCCTTCACCTGGGGGTCATCCTTGCCGAGCAGGAAGTTCAGATGCAGGCGGTCGAAGGTCTCGGTGTCCTCGTACTGGGGCCAGTGGCCACAGTTCTCCATGACGGCGAGCTTCGCGCCAGGGATCAGCGAGGCGATGCGACGGCCTTCATCAACGGGACCGGAGGGGTCCTTCGTCGTCCACAGCACCATGGCGGGCACGGTGATCGCGGCGAGGTCGCCATCCGAGAGCATGTTGCGCTTGCGAGTCTCGAGGTCCTGCAGGGCCATGTTCATCTGGCACGCCATCTTCCAGTCCGGCTGCTGGAAGATCGCCTGCCTGGTCTTGATGAGATCATCCGTCACCATGCTCGGGTCGGCCATCAGCCACTCGAGCCGCGCCTTGACCCGCTCCCAGGACGGGTCGTTCGCGGCATCCGTCGACAGCGTCAGCAGTCGCTCCATCACGACAGGGTTGGCCATCGTGCCACCCATCGTGTTGAGCACGATGCGCTCCACCTTCTCGGGGTGCAGCTGCGCGAGCTTCGCCGCGACCCAACCGCCAAGCGACTCGCCCGTGATGTAGACCTTCTCCGCACCGATGCCGTCCATGAAGGCCAGCACCTGGTCGATGTAGTGCGTGATCTCCAGCGGATGCTCCGGCTTGGAGGAGTAGCCGTGGCCGATGAAGTCGATCGCCCAGCAGGAGAAGTGCTCCGAGTGCGCGCGGAGGTTGCGCGAGTACGCCTCGGCGTGGCCCGTGATTCCGTGCAACATCAGCAGCGCCGGCTTCGAGGTGTCGCCTGCGTGGAGGTACCGCGTGCGGTACCCACCGGCGTCGATGTAGCCCTGGCTGAACTCGAGCGCGGCCAGGTCAGACCAGACTGAGGCGAAGGGTCGTTCGGTCATTGCTTCTCTCCATTCCCCTCGGCCGCGCCGAGGACCGCCGCGAGTGCCGCGGTGAGCTGTCGCTCTGCTTCATCGGTGTCGTGCACGCCTGCCGGCTGGCGCCAGGCGATGTAGCCGTCGGGCCGCACGAGCAGCGCCCCGGCCTCATCGATCTCGCTGACGGCGTTCCAGTCGCCGTAGAGGTCGGCGTGTTCGGGCGCGCCGATCACGACGGTGCGCAGGTACGGGACATCGAGGCGAGCAGATGCCTCGGCCCAGGCGGTTCCCGAAAGTCCCGTGACGAGCGACATCCGCCCGCCCCCGGTCACGTCAAGCGTCGACACCCGCACGCCGCGCTCATTCACGAGCCAGGCATGCGGAATCTTCGCGCCGGGGCGGGTGGTCGCCTGGAGGTAGAGTTCCCGGTCGCGCACCCACTCCTCCTCACCCAGGGTGGGGTCGGGGATGACCGCGCTCGACGCGTAGCGCTGGTTGAGCTCGACACCCTGCGCGTTGAACTCGGTGTTCTTGAGTTCGAGCGCCTCGTAGAGGGCCCTGCGAGCGGCAACACCCTCCGGCGTGGCCGACTTGAGTCGCTTGACGCCCGCGGCGACGGGGTCGTCTGCCTCAGGCATGCTGATCGCGGCGCGGATGGGCGCGTAGTCCTTGCGGGACTGGTTGGCGCGCGCGACGATCTGCCGGCCGACGGGCACGCGCTCGTCGGAGTAGCTGTCGAGCAGCCCCTGCCCGGCCCAGCCGTTGACGGCGAAGGCGAGTTTCCATGCGAGGTTGAAGGCATCCTGCATGCAGGTGTTGGAGCCGAGGCCCGAGCTCGGCGGGTGCCGGTGCACGGCGTCGCCCGCGCAGAAGATGCGGCCGCGGTGGTAGAGCTCGGCGTGCTGCTGGTTGACGTACCAGATCATCTCGCGGTCGATCTCGACCTCGAGGTCGGGGATGCCGGTGAGCGTGCGAATCTGCCCGAGCAGGAACTCCTCGCTCAGGTCGGGCTCGCCCGCCGTGATGTCGAAGCCCCAGCCGAGAATCCACTGGTCCCAGGGCCGGATGGCGCGGAAGGTCGCCATGCCGATCTCGCCGATGCCCGCCGCCGGGTTCATGATCCAGTGCAGGATGCTCGGCCGATGCTCGACGTACTGCCTGAGGTCGGCCGTGAAGAGGATGTAGACAGTGCCTGCGCGGGCCAGCTGACCCTCGAAGGGCAGGTCGAGTTCCTGGGCCACCTTCGACTTGGCTCCGTCCGCACCGACGAGGTAGCGGGCGCGCTGTGTGTACTCGGTGCCGCTCTGCTTGTTGAGGAGCCGCACGGTGACGCCGTCGGCGTCCTGCTCGTGCGAGAGGTATTCGGTGTTGAAGGAGACATCCGCTCCATTGGCGGCGGCGTTCTTGACGAGCACGGGCTCCATGAGGGTCTGCGGGATGTCAGCCATGCCGCAGGGGCTGCCCTTGAGGTAGTCGCCGTAGCGCTGGTCGCCCGTGCCCCAGGTGCGGATGCGCGCGATCTCTTCACCGACGAGGCTCGTCGTGAACATGGTGTCGCCCATGAACTCCCACGGGGTCGCATACTTCTTGGCCTCGTCTTCGACACCCAGGTCGCGAAGCACCTCCATCGCACGCTGGTTGGTGATGTGCGCGCGGGGCGTGTTGGCGAGCCAGTTCCACTTGGACACCATGTGCGTGCGCACGCCGTACTTCGCCAGTGCGAGTGCCGTGGTGGCGCCGGCGGGCCCCGTGCCCACGACGATCACGTCAGTGTCGAATTCAGTGTTCTCTGGCATCGCTCTCTTCCTCGAGATTGGACTGGTCAGGCGCTCGCCGTCGTTGAACTGGCATGCTAGCACGCATACTGCGGGGCAAGGCACTTGCAATTAAGCGAGGAAGCCGCTTACCCTCGACTAACCCGCTAGCATGCGAGTTTGTTTTCAGAGAGGAAAACCGTGACAACGACGACACAGCCGCCCGCGACACCGACGGCTAAGACATCACCCCTGAAGGTCGCGAGCGCCAGCTTCGTCGGCACGACGGTCGAGTACTTCGACTTCTTCATCTACGGAACCGCGGCAGCGCTCGTGTTCCCGCAGATCTTCTTCCCGGACTCCACCCCACTCATGGGAACCCTGCTCTCCTTCGCGACCTTCGGCGTGGGCTTCCTCGCCCGCCCCCTCGGCGGCATCATCTTCGGCCACTTCGGAGACCGCGTCGGCCGCAAGAAGATGCTCGTCATCTCCCTGCTCGGCATGGGGCTTGCGACCCTCCTCATGGGGCTGCTCCCCGGCTACGCACAAATCGGCATCTGGGCCCCCATCCTCCTGACCGTCCTCCGCCTCCTGCAGGGACTCATGGTCGGCGGCGAATGGGGCGGTGCAACGCTCATGGCGGTCGAGCACGCACCCCTCGGCAAGCGCGGCTTCTACGGCGCGTTCCCCCAGATGGGCGCACCCGCCGGCACCTTCCTCGCCACCCTCGCCTTCCTCATGGTTTCGCAGCTGCCCGACCCCGAGTTCTTCTCGTGGGGCTGGCGCATCCCCTTCATCGCGAGCATCCTGCTCGTCGGCGTGGGACTCTTCATCCGCCTCTCCATCAGCGAGAGCCCCGCGTTCGCGGCAGCCCGCGAGAAGTCCGAGATCGTCAAGGTTCCACTCGTCGTCGCCTTCCGCAAGCACTGGCGCGAGATCTTCATGGTCGCCGGCACCTACCTGAGCCAGGGCGTGCTCGCCTACATCACGATGGCGTTCCTCGTGAACTACAGCGGCGGGGTCGGCATCGACCGCACCGCCGCGCTCATGGGCATCTGCTTCGCCGCCATCGTCGCGACCGTGCTCTACCCCGTGTTCGGCTCGCTCTCCGACAAGTACGGCCGCAAGACCATGTACTTCCTCGGCGCCGTGCTGATGCTCATCGCGACGCCCATCGGCTTCCTGCTCATCAACACGGGCAACCCGTGGAACTTCGCCCTCGCCGTCACCCTCATCTTCGGCATCGCGATGGCCCCCTCGGCCGGCGTCACGGGCTCGCTGTTCGCGATGATCTTCACGCGCGAGGTGCGGTACACCGGGGCATCCGTCGGCTACACGATCTCCCAGATCGCCGGGCCCGCCTTCGCGCCGACCATCGCCGTCGCCCTCCTCGCGGCTGGCGGATGGCAGGCGGTCGTCGTCTACCTGATGATCGTGTGCGCCATCTCGGTCATCTCCGTCACCCTCATCCCCGGCGGATGGGGACGCAAGGAGGCGGCGTTCCGCAACGACGCCAACAACGTACTCGAGAACAACTGACAGCCAAAGAGAACGGCCCCTCGGGACTTCGGTTCCGGGGGGCCGTTCCGTTGCACTTTCGCGGTGCAGGGTGCGCCGCCCGGACCTCGGGCCCACCGTAACTAAGGAGATGTGGCGACACGCCCTGCGATCGCAGTCGCCGGGTCCGCGTGTCGCCAAATCTCCGTAGTTGCGCGCGCAGCGGACGGCCGCGCTGAGAAGCAGACGGAACCCGGATGTCTCAGCGCGTCGCGGCAGCCCGGCGCTACCGCGGGAGCGTGAGGATCTCAACCCCGTCGTCGGTGATCGCGATCGTGTGCTCGCTGTGGGCCGTGCGGCAGCCGGTCTTGCTGCGCAGGGTCCAGCCGTCGGCATCCGTCACCAGCTCGTCCGTGTCGATCATGGCCCACGGCTCGATCGCGAGCATCAGCCCTGGGCGCAGCTTGAACCCTCGACCGGGGCGGCCCGTGTTGGGCACATGCGGGTCCTGGTGCATGGTCGAACCGATGCCGTGGCCGCCGAACTGCAGGTTGATCGGGTAGCCGGCCTCCTCCAGCACGGTGCCGATCGCGTGCGCGATGTCGCCGATGCGGGCATCCGGACCCGCCGCCGCGATGCCGGCCACCAGGGCCCGCTCCGTCGCGTCGATCAGGGCAACGCTCTCGGGCGGGCGCGAGTCGCCCACGATGAAGCTGATGGCCGCGTCGGCCGCGATCCCGCCCGTGAGCACGGCAAGGTCAAGCGTGAGGAGGTCGCCGTCGGCGAGAGCGTAGTCGTGCGGCATCCCGTGCAGCACCGCGTCGTTGACGGCCGTGCAGATGTAGTGGCCAAAGGGTCCGCGGCCGAAGGACGGCGCGTAGTCGACATAGCAGGACTCCGCGCCCGCCGCGAGGATCATCTCCTTCGCCCAGCGGTCAACCTCGAGCAGGTTGGTGCCCACGCGCGCGCGGCCCTTGATCGTGTGCAGGATGTCGGCGACGAGTGCGCCGCTCGTGCGCGCCTGCGCAATCTCGGCCGGAGTGAGGATCTCGATCATCGCGCAGCCCCCTGATCCGCGAGCACATCGCCGAGGATGAGGGCGGGGGTCGAGCGGATGTGCGCCTCCATCACCCGGCGAGCCTCCTCCGAATCGCCGGCGCGGATGGCGGCGACGATCTCGGCGTGCTCACTGTGCCGCTCCTCCGTCACGTAGCCGAGCGGGAGCGGGCGACCCGCCGTGTTGATCAGGAAGTCGCTCAGGTCCCAGAGCCGACGGCTGGACTCGGACATGATCGGCGAGGCGACGGCGCGGTGGATCGCGGAGTGGAAGTCGCGGTTCTCCCGGCGGTAGGCGGAGGACTCGTCAGCGCCCGGCTGGTGGTCGCGAGCGGTCGCCGCCGCGATGATCGATTCGAGCCGCTGCACGTCCTCCGGGGTGCCGCGCTTGGCGGCCGCACCCGCCATTGCTCCCTCGAAGGCGGCGAAGACCTCGAAGAAGTCGACGACATCGCGCGGTGAGTAGCTCTTCACGACGCATCCGATCTGGGGCAGGATCTCGACGATGCCGTCGGCGGCCAACTGGCGCAGGGCCTCCATGACGGGCTGCTTGCTCACGCCGAACTCGGCCCGCACGGTCTCGACCGAGACGCGGGAACCCGCTGGGTAGTGGCCGTCAAGGAGTCGGGACTTGAGCGTCTCATACACGTGGCCCGAGAGCCTCCCCCTGCTGCGCTGATTGTCGACGTCGCTCATCTCTCCAGTATGGACGACCCTTGCATGCCAGCCCTGCTTTCCTAGTTCAGGACTTGGCATTCACAGTTCAGGAGGTGGTGAGGGCCGGGCCTGAGCTGGGAAGGCCTGGTCCTGAGTTGGGAAGGCCAAGTCCTGAATTGGGAAGGCCAAGTCCTGAATTGGGAAGGGCTAGGCCTGAATTGGGAAGGCCAAGTCCTGAGTTGGGAAGGGCTAGGCCTGAGTTAGGGAAGGGCGTAGCCGAGGCTCGACGAGAGGCCGTCGCCCGCCGCGCGCACGAGGTCGGCCCAGTCGCTGTCGGGGCGCTCGGAGAAGCGGGCGGATGGCACCGAGAGGCTGATGGCCGCGACGACGGCGCCCGAAGAGTCGCGCACGGGGGCGGCGACGCACCACACGCCCGGCGTCGATTCCTCACGCTCGAAGGCGACCCCCGTCTCGCGCACGCCCTCGAGTTCCTCCTCCAGCACGTCGAGGGAGCGGATGCTGCGCTCCGTCATCCGCGGCAGCGCATCCGGATCAGGAAACAACTCGCGGAGAGTCGTGGGCGAGACGTAGGCGAGCAGTACCTTGCCGAGCCCCGTGACATTGGCGGGGAGGCGCTGGCCGATGCTGGAGGGCAGCCGAAGAGTGTCCCTCGGCTCGACCTTGGCCAGGTAGAAGACGTCGGCACCCTCGCGCAGTGCGACGCTCACGGTCTCGTTGGTGCGGGCCGAGAGTTCGCGTGCGGCCTCGTTGGCGGCCGCGAGCATGTCGAAGCGGGCCGAGTATGCGTTGCCGAGGTGCAGGAGTCGCACCCCGAGCCGGAAACCGCCGCCGTCATCCTTCTGCAGGTAGTCGCGGGCGACGAGCGTCGAGAGCAGTTCGTGGGCCGTCGTGCGTGGGACGCCGGTGCGGCGCACGACCTCGGGCGCCGTGAGGGGTCCGTCGGCGTCGAGGAACAGCTCGAGGATGTCGAGGGTGCGCACGACGGCGGGTGTGAGGCGGGCCATTCCCTATGGATACTCGGCCCGTGGGTCGAGCGCAAACTGGGAGTCCCCGTCGCCCGCTTGACATGCGGCCCTTCGCGTTGTTCGATATATAGAACAAGTGCCGAAACTTCGAACAGGGTCGGCTCGAACGCTATCGAGAGAAGGTACTGGAATGGCTGAGCCCATCCACGTCGCCATCATCGGTTCCGGCAATATCGGCACCGACCTGATGATCAAAATCCTCCGCGGCAAGGGGCTGCTCAAGGCGGCCGCCCTCGTCGGCATCGACCCCGAGAGTGACGGCCTGCGCCGCGCCGCCAGCATGGGCGTAACGGCGATCGCGACTGGCGTCGACGGGCTCATCGCCGACCCCGTCTTCGCCAACATCGGCATCGTCTTCGACGCCACCTCGGCCAAGGCGCACGTCTACAACGCCGAGAAGCTCCTCGCGGCGAAGCCGGGCATCCGCCTCATCGACCTCACCCCCGCGGCGATCGGCCCCTACTGCGTGCCCGTCGTCAACCTCGAGGAGCACATCGACGCGCCCAACCTCAACATGGTGACGTGCGGCGGCCAGGCCACGATCCCCATGGTGGCGGCCGTCTCCAGTGTCGTGCCCGTGCGCTACGCCGAAATCGTGGCATCCATCGCCAGCAAGTCAGCCGGCCCAGGCACGCGCGCCAACATCGACGAGTTCACCGAGACCACCTCTGAGGCGCTCAAGACGGTCGGCGGCGCCGAAAGCGGCAAGGCCATCATCGTGCTCAACCCCGCCGAGCCGCCCCTCATGATGCGCGACACCGTGTTCACGCTCTCCGAGCCCGGAGACCAGGACGCGATCGAGGCTGCCGTCGAGGAGATGGTCTCCAAGGTGAACGCCTACGTTCCCGGCTACCGTCTCAAGCAGAAGGTGCAGTTCGACCTCATCGAGCAGCCCATCGTCATTCCCGGCGTCGGCGAGTTCACGGGCCTGAAGACGAGCGTCTTCCTCGAGGTGGAGGGCGCAGCCCACTACCTGCCCGCCTACGCCGGCAACCTCGACATCATGACCTCCGCGGCGATGCGTGCCGCTGAGACGATCGCACTGCGCCAGCAGGCAGACAAGGCGGCCTGACATGTTCGACCCCACCAAGGACAAGCTCTTCATCTCCGACGTCACGCTGCGTGACGGCAGCCACGCCGTCGGCCACCAGTACACGGTGCAGAACGTGCGCGACATCGTCACCGCGCTCGACAAGGCGGGCGTCGACAGCGTCGAGGTCGCCCACGGCGACGGGCTCGCCGGCTCGAGCGCCAACTACGGCTTCGCACGCCACTCCGACGTCGAGCTGATCGAGGCCGCCGCCGAGGTCGCCGAGAACATCGCCATCGCGACCCTGCTGCTGCCGGGCGTCGGCACGATCCATGACCTCAAGCGCGCCGCATCCGCCGGCGTCAGCTACGTGCGAGTCGCGACCCACTGCACCGAGGCGGATGTCTCGGCGCAGCACATCGAGACGGCGCGCGAGCTGGGGCTCAACACGACCGGCTTCCTCATGATGAGCGCCATGACGACCCCCGGGGACCTCGCCAAGCAGGCGAAGCTCATGGAAGGCTACGGTGCCCAGTGCGTCTACGTCGTCGACTCGAGCGGCGCCCAGACGATGGGCGACGTGACCGACCGCGTCAACGCCATGCGCGACGTGCTCAACCCCGAGACCGAGATCGGCATCCACGCCCACCACAACCTCTCACTCGGCGTTGCCAACTCGGTCGCGGCCGTGCAGGCGGGCGTCAACCGAGTGGATGCCTCGCTCACCGGCATGGGCGCGGGCGCGGGCAATGCCCCGCTCGAGGTCTTCATCGCGGTGGCCGACAAGCTCGGCTGGAACCACGGCACCGACGTCTTCGCGCTGATGGACGCGGCCGATGACATCGTGCGCCCCCTCCAGGTGCGGCCGGTGCAGGTCGACCGCGAGACGCTCGGGCTCGGCTACGCCGGGGTCTACTCGTCGTTCCTGCTGCACGCGGAACGGGCATCCGCTCGCTACGGCGTGCCGACGATCGAGATCCTCATGGAGCTCGGCAAGCGCAAGATGGTGGGAGGCCAGGAGGACATGATCGTCGACGTGGCCCTCGACCTCCTGAAAGAGAAGGACGCCGCATGAGCACCACGCACGACTCGGTCTACTACGCCACCCTCGGCGATGCGCTGCTGGGCGCCTACGAGACGGGCACCCCCATCGCCCCCCTCACGTCCACCCACTCGGGACTGAGCATCGAGGATGCCTACGCCGTGCAGCTCCACCAGGTGAAGCGGTGGACGGAATCCGGCCGCCGCATCGTCGGCTACAAGGTCGGGCTCACGTCGAAGGCCATGCAGGACCAGTTGGGCGTCGACCAGCCCGACTTCGGTCACCTCTTCGACGATATGGTGCTGGATGCCTCGTCCCCCGTGAGCCTCGACCGCTTCATCTCGCCCCGCATCGAGCCGGAGATCTCCTTCGTGCTCGGCCGCGACCTCAAGGGACCAGGGCTCAGCCGTGAGGATGTCGCGGAGGCGATCGACCACGCGGTCATCTCGCTCGAGGTCATCGACTCCCGCATCGCCGACTGGAAAATCACGCTTGCGGACACGATCTCGGACAACGCGTCATCCGGCGCACTCATCCTCGGCGAGAAGGCGGCGCTCGACGCGGTCGACCTCGCCGCCATGCCCGTGACCCTCAAGCGCAACGGCGAGACCGTCGGCGAGGGAGTCGGTGCCGCGGTGCTCGGCCACCCCATCGAGGGCATCGTCTGGCTCGCGAACACGCTCGGTGCCCTCGGCACGACGCTCGAGGCCGGCTCCGTCGTCATGGCGGGGTCGATCACGGCGGCCGTCGCGATTGCGCCGGGCGACAGCATCCGGGCCACCTTCGGCGAACTGGGTGACCTCGAGGTCACCTTCGCGGAGTAGCCCCGCTTTCCTAACTCAGGAGCTGGCTTTCCTAATTCAGGAGCTCCTGAGTTGAGAGAGCCAGCTCCTGAATTGGGAAAGCGGAAGGGGCCGGCATCCAGTGGATGCCGGCCCCTTCTCCTCCTTAATTAAGAGGGGAGCTTGTAGGTCTCGATCTCGGAGCGCACCGTGACCCACTGGGTCTCGGTGAAGGCCTCGAAGTTCGCGCCGGGCCCACCGAAGCGTGAGCCGTTTCCGGATGCTCCCATGCCGCCGAAGGGCGCGCTCGCCTCGTCACCGACCGTCTGCTCGTTGATGTGCACTACCCCGCTGCGGATCTGGTCCGAGACATCCATCGCGGTGCCCGCGTCGCCAAGAATCGCGACCGAGAGGCCGTACTCGCTCGCATTGACGAGCTCGATGGCCTCCTCGATCGTGCTGTAGGCGACGACGGGGGCGACGGGTCCGAAGATCTCGTCCTTCCACACCGACATGTCGGGCGTGACTCCACTCAGCACGGTCGGCCGGTAGCAGCGCCCCGCCGCGGTGCCACCCGAGACGACACGCGCACCCTTGGCGACGGCGTCATCCACGATGCTGCGCACCGCACCGAGCTGCCGGTCGTCGATGATGGGTCCCACCTGCACGCCCTCCTCGGCGAAGGGGTCGCCCACGCGCACGGCGTCCGCGACGGCGCCGAGCTTTGCGACGTACTCCTCGAGCTGCGACTCGTGCACGAGGTGACGCCCCGCCGCCTGGCAGATCTGGCCCTGGTGCAGGAAGGAGCCGAAGGCGCCCGCCGCTGCGGCCTTGTCGAGGTCAGCCCCGGGGAGCACGATGATGGCGTTGTTGCCGCCCAGTTCGAGGTGGGCACGCTTCATGTGCTCGGCGGCGGCCTTGCCGACGTGGCGCCCGGCAGCGGTCGACCCCGTGAAGGAGATGATGCGAACCTCGGGGGCGCTCACGACGGCAGCACCGACATCCGCCCCGCCGGGCAGCACCTGCAGCACACCCTCGGGGAGGCCGGCCTCCTCGAAGACCCGCTGGATGACGACACCACCGCACACGGAGGTGCGGGGGTCCGGCTTGAGCAGCACCGCGTTGCCGAGGGCGAGCGCGGGGGCGACGGAACGGATCGCGAGCGTCAGCGGGTAGTTGAACGGCGCGATCACGGAGACCACACCGGCGGGCACGCGACGTGCGATCGACCAGCGCGGTTTGTTGGTCGTGAGCACCTCGCCGTGCGGGTGGGCGGGCAGGGCCGCCCCCTCCCGGCACTCGCTGATGGCGGCGAGCACCTCGGTGCCGGCCTTCGCCCAGGTGCCGCCGCTCTCGCGCACGATCCAGGGCTTGATGAGTTCGGCATCCCGCTCGAAGATGTCGCCCGCCTTGCGCAGCACGCTCGCCCGGGCGGCTGGCGTCATCCGCGCCCATTCGCGCTGTGCCCGGTCTGCGCGGCGCGCAGCCTCGGCGACCTGCTCGAGCGAGGCGGTGCCGAGGGTGCCGATCACGGCACCCGTCGCCGCCTCGGTCACCTCGAGCGGTTCGCCGTCACCGGCAACCCATCCGCCCGCGGCGATCTTGCCGGTCCACACGTCTGCGTCGAGCAGGGTCATGGTCTCTACCTGTTCTTCCACTGGGGTGCGCGCTTCTCGACGAACGCGGCGACGCCTTCGGCGCGGTCCTCGCTCGTGTAGGGGTTGGGGCCGACGTTGAGGCGCAGCGCCGAGGCGAGGGGCAGGCCCCAGCCCTTGACGGCCATCTCCTTGTAGCGACGCGTGGAGACGGGCGAGTTCGCCACGATGCTGCGCACGTAGGCCTCGACCTCCTCTTCAAAGGATTCCCGCGAGACGACCTTGTTGACGAGTCCGATCTCGGCGGCCTCCTCGACGGGAACCATGCGGCCCGTGTAGAGCATGTCCATCGCGTAGCCGCGGGGAACGAGGCGGGGCAGCACGATGGAACCGAAGTTGGCCCCCATGCCGCGCTTGGCCTCCGTGAGCCCGATGGTCGTGCCCTCGACAGCGATACGGATGTCGGCGGCGAGCGCGATCTCGCATCCACCGGCGAGCGCGTGGCCGTTGATTGCGGCGATGACGGGCTTGTAGGTCTCGACGATCACCTCGAGCATGGCGCGGTGCACCCCCGTCATGGGCGTGTGCACCTGGCGGCCGGCCTTGGCGATCGAGTTCATCTCCTTGAGGTCACCGCCGGCGCAGAACGCCTTGTCGCCGGTGCCCGTGATGACGACGGCCCAGACCTCCGGGTCCTCGCCCGCCTCGACGAAGGCCTCGAGCAGCAACTGCACGGTGTGCCGGCTCATGGCGTTGCGCCGCTCGGGGCGGTTGATCGTGATGCGCGCGACGTGGTCGGTGACCTCGTAGAGCACCTCGTCGGGGGTGCCAGCGATGAGGCCACCGTTCAGTCCGTCACTCATGCTGCGTCTCCTTCTGCGATCTCGATGACGCCGGCCTCGAGCAGGGCGTCGATGTCGGATGCCTCGATGCCGAGTTCTGCGAGCACGGAGGCCGTGTCAGCACCGACGGCGGGGGGCGCGCCCGTGTGCTCAAGGTATTCACCGTCGAAGGTGATGGGGGTGTTGACGATCGTGAACTCGCCGAGCTCCGGGTGCTCCATCTCCTCCAGCTGGCCGATGGCCTGCACCTGCGGGTCGACGATGACCTTGTCGAGCGTGTTGACGGCCGAGTGGGGCACGTTGGCCTTGTCGAGCCGCTCGACGAGCTCATCCATCGTGAAGCGCGAGGTGGCCGCGCCGAGTCGCTCGTTGACGACGCCGCGGTTATTGACGCGCGTGACGTTGTCGGCGAACTCGGGCACATCCTTGAGTTCCGGCGCTTCGATCGCGTCGAGCAGGCGGTAGAGGGTGTCGTTGTTGCCGCAGGAGAGGAAGACGTAGCCGTCGGATGCCGGGTAGGCGCCGTTGGGCACGTTGCCGCGGAAGCCGGAGCCGAGGCGCTTGGGCACGGGGCTTCCCGCCGCCACGCTCATGAGCGGCGTGGCAACCCACGCGAGGGCCGTCTGCAGCAGCGAGACCTCGAGGTGCACACCCTCGCCCGTCTGGTCGCGGCGGCGGAGCGCGTCGAAGACGCCGAGCGCGATCCACATGCCCGTGCCCATGTCCATCATCGACAGCGGCACGCGGGCGGGCGCGCCGCCCTCCTCGCCGGTCATGGCGACGACGCCGGAGTAGGCCTGCAGCATCGCGTCGTAGGCGGGCTGGTCACGGCGCGGGCCGGTGCGGCCGTAGCCGCTCATGTCGGCGTAGATGACGCGGGGGTTTATCTCGTGGATGCGCTCCCATGAGAAGCCAGCGTTGGCGAGCGCGCCGGGGCGGAGGTTTTGCACGAGCACATCCGCCGAGGCGATGAGGTCTTCGAGGACCTTCTTGCCCTTCGCATCCTTGTAGTTGACGACGACCGACTTCTTGTTGCGGTTGAGCGAAAGGAAGGTGACCGAGACGCCCTTGCTGAGCGGGGCCCAGGCGCGAGCGTCGTCGCCGCCCCCGAGCCGCTCGACCTTGATGACCTCGGCGCCGAAGTCGGCGAGGACCTGGCAGCCGTAGGGCACCGCGACGCTCGTGCCGATCTCGATGACGCGAATCCCCTTGAGGGAACCTGGGGTGCTCATCAGTTGCTCTCCTTCTCTGCGGCGAGCCGCGCTTCGTACTCGTCGCGAGCGGGGGATTTCACCGGCTCGCGATAGGGCGACATGGCGCCCTCGTAGACCGAGGGCCCGTTGCGGAAGTGGGATGCCTGCTCGAAGGTCTCGATGAAGGGCATGTCCATGGCGTAGACGGCGGCACCCGTGGGGCGGGGCCCCGCAGCGGTCACCTTCGACCAGAGTTCGTGCCCCACGACCTCCTCGGCGATGACGCCGGCCTCGATCAGCTTGGGGAGGTCGACGCCCGTCTCGATGCCCTCAGACTCAAGCAGGTGCACGAAGTCCTCGGTCGGGATCATGCGGGTCGCGCGACCGTTGCCGCAGTAGGGGCATCCGCCCATTCCGCCGATGGCGGTGTCGATCTGGAGGGTGTGGCGCTCGTCGAGCTCCTCCATCGCGACGTAGGCAGACAGCATCGCCATGCCGCGGGCGTCGTGGAGGTGCAGGTGGTAGTCGTGCACCTCGGGCCACGTCGCCACGAGGCGGCGCATCATCGACCGCACGGCCGAGGGGGTGTTCCAGCTCATGGGGTCGCCGACGTGGATGCGCGTGACGGGCACGCCCGCCGAGGTCCACGCGTCGTGCTGCAGCTGGAGCAGCCGCATCCGCTCCTCTTCATCGAACTCACCGAGCCAGTTCGAGCCCCACGCCGCATTGATGGAGATCTCGGCGTGCGTGACGCCCTTCTCCTTGGCGGTCGCGACGGCACGCCCGAGCGCGTCGATCTCGTCCTGCTGGCTGATGTTGATGTTGCGACGCACGAAGACGTCGCAGAGGTGGATCTTGCTGCGGCCGAGCGTCGGGTCGGGCAGGCTCAGCTTCTCGCCGTAGGCGTCGCGCCGCTCCGCACCCTTCTGGTTGAGCACGATCGCGGTGTAGGTGACGCCCTCGACGGGGGTGAAGCCGGCGATGACCTCGTCGACGTTCGCCATCTGGGGCGTCCACTTGGGGCTCACGAAGGCACCGACGTGGATGCGCTTGAGGCCGGTCGCAGAGAGTGCGTCGAGCAGGCGGATCTTCTCTGCGGCCGGGATGTCGGCGCTCTCGATCTGCATGCCCTCGCGCATCCCCTCCTCGAGGATGCTGATGGTGGGGCGTCCCTTGGTCATTCGGTGCTCCTCTTCGGGATGGACGATGTGAATGCGGCGCCCGGTTCGGCGCTGATGGCGGCGATGATGCGGTCGGCCGTCTCGCTGTCGTAGCCGCCGGCCGCGCAGCAGTCGAGGAACTTGCCGCGGAGCTCGTCATCGCTCAGCGGGTCAGCCGCGAGCCCGTGGGTGACCTCGGTGCGCGAGACCTGGGTGCCGCCGTCGGGGAAGGTGACCTCGACAACGGAGTAGCCCGTGTCGAACTCGGCCGGGCCGTGGGGCGGCACGGCGCTCTCGCCGATCTCGACGCGGCGCAGCAATGCTTGCGCCTCCTCGTCGGCGAATCGCTCCTCGGTGAAGTCGTCGAGCGTCACGTCACCGCGCAGCCACGCGACCGCGAGCGTGTATTCGAGGCTGAACTTGCCCTGCGTGCCGGTCGCCGGCAGGCCGGGGCGCAGCGCCCGCGTGCCCCTCGGGTGCACGGTCGCGGTGATGCGCGTCGGCATCTCCGCAAGCGGCGCGGTCTCGCGCAGGGTGAGCATGGCGTCGATGCTGCGGTGGGTGCCGTAGCAGCTCGGATAACGCTTGAGTCCAGCGTCGCTCGGCCAGGCGTCCGCCCAGTACTCGAGGCGCTCCCCGAGTGCCTGCCCAGCGGAACCGACGGGCGCGACCTCCTGGTCGCCGTAGCGCTCGAGGAAGCCGTTCGGTGCATCCAGTTCATCAGGATTGGCGGTGAAGCCCGCCTCGGCGAGCTCGAGCGCCATGACGGCGTCACGGGCGGCGGCACCCGCGTGGAAGGGCTTGGTCATGGTGCCGAAGTTGACCCGGCTGCCCGCCGTGAGCGAGGCGACGATGCCGAGGGCATTCCTGACCGTGTCGACATCGGATGCCACGAGTCGCCCGAGTGCGGCGACCGTCGCGAGGCGACCCACGGTCGAGGTGGAGTGCCAGCCGCGCGCGTAGTGCACGTGCTGCGGGAGCACGTCGGCGACCGCACGGAAGACGGCCGAGCCGACCTCGTAGGCCTCACTGAAGCGCTCACTGCTCGTGCCGCGCGCCTCAGCGACCGCGACGAGGGCGGGCATGAGCACGGCGGCCGGATGCAGCGGCATCGACGGCGAGATGTCGTCGTAGTCGAGCAGGTGCGCGGCATTGCCGTTGACCAGTGCCGCCATCGAGGGCGTCGTCGTCTCCCCCGACGTCCAGACGGTCGAGGGCCCGTAAGGCGACTCGCGTCGCGCCCAGGTGCGCAGGATGCGGTCTCCCTCCGCGCCGGAGGCGCCGAGGGAGACCGCAACCGTGTCGACCAGCGCACGCGTCACGGCCTCGGTGTGGTCTGCAGATGCGAGGACTCCCGAGACGGCGAACTCCGCCAGGACCTCCGTCGCTCCCGGTTCGGTGGCTGATTCGACCATGGTGATCAGAAGGACTTCGGCAGGCCGAGCGTGCCGTGGGCGATGCCCGCGAGCACGATGTTGTTGCTGATCGGTGCCGTGCGGGGCAGGCGAGCGCCACGCCAGGCGCGCTCGATGCCGTACTCCTCGGCGGCCGCGTAGCCACCGAAGGTGTCGAAGGCCGCCTCGGCCGCAGCCCACAGCGCCTCTGAGGCGAGCAGCTTGGCGCCGTTGACCTCGAAGCGGGGGTTCTCGCCGGCGGCGTACATCTCGGCGGCACGCCAGCGCATGAGCGAGGCCGCCTGCAGTTGCGCGTAGGCGCGAGCGATCGGGATCTGGATGGCCTGGTTCATGCCGATCTTGCGCCCGAAGACCTCACGCTCGTTGGCGTACTGCACCGCACGGTCGAGCAGGTAGAACCCAGCGCCGATGTACTCGCTGGTGACGATGACCCGCTCAGAGTTCATGCCCGAGAGGATGACCTTGAAGCCCTTGCCCTCCTCGCCGATCCGGTTCGCGACCGGCACACGCAGGTCGCGGATGGCGAGCTCGTTGGTCTCATGGTTGACCATCGTCTTGATTGGGGTCGCGACGATCTGGCCGTTCTCGATCGCCTCGCGAAGGTCGACGAGGAGGACAGTGAAGCCATCGCTCGGCTTCGTGGCGTCCTCGCGCTTGGTCGTGCGGGTCAGCAGCAGCAGCAGGTCGGAGTGCTGCACGCGCGAGATGAAGATCTTGTTGCCGTTCACGACGTATTCGTCGCCATCACGCACCGCGAAGGTCTTGATGCGGGTCGTGTCAGAGCCGGCATCCGGTTCCGTCACGCCGAAGGACTGCAGGCGCAGCTCACCCGAGGCGATCTTCGGCAGGTACTTCGCCTTCTGCTCGTCCGAGCCGTGGCGCAGGATGGAGCCCATCGTGTACATGCCCGCCCGCACTGCGCCGGCGTGGCATCCGTTGCGCTCGATCTGCTCGAGCACGACCGCGGCGTCGCGGATGTCGGCGCCGCCTCCGCCGTATTCCTCGGGGATGAGCATGCTCATCCAGCCCTGCTCGTAGACGGTGTCGACGAACTCCTCGGGGTAGAGGTCGTCGGCATCCTTCGTGCGCCAGTATTCGTTGTCGAACGGCTCGCACAGGTCGTCGATGGCTTCGCGGATGGCGATCTGCTCTTCGGTGAGGCTGAACGCGGAGGACTCGATCTTGTCTGCCATGGGGTGCTCCTTCACAGGGGTGTTTACGGTAAGCGAACCGGAGGTTCGCGGTGGATCAAAGCGCGCGTATCACGCTGCGGAATTGGATTCTGCAAAGTCGAGGCCGCTGAAGACGCTGCGGACGCTCGCGGCGCCATCGAGGCTCGTGATGGCGCCGCGCAGGGCGCCCGCGCGCTGCTCGCCAAGCGCACGCACATTCAGGTCGAACTTGAGCTGCACCTGCTCCGGCTGGATGGGGCGCAGGACGGTGCCGAGGTTGGCCATGACCCGCTCCTCGATGACCGAGCCATCGGCCATGTGCACGCGTGCGATCGTGGGCAGGCGCTCGGGATAGAGCGACTCGACCTCCTCGTCGCGCACGTAGTGCACCTTCTCGGAGAGGGTTCGCACGAAGGGGTCGTCGAGCGCCTCCTGCATGAAGTCGTCGAGGTACAGCCCCAGGCCGGAGCCGCCCCGCCAGGCCATCGCGAAGGTCAAAGGTCCACTGAACTGGGCGTGGTACGGGCTCTGCGGGCGCAGCTTCGCCTCGCGCGGCTCGGCGATCGTGCGCGTGACCGACATCGGCACGGAGAGGTCGATGCGCTCGATCGAGTCGATGTCGATGCCGCGCTTGGAGAGCAGCATGGCCGCGTCGATTCCCGTGTGGGTGAAGACGTTGGTCGGGTAGGGCTTGATGAAGCACTTGTCGAGCTCCCACTCCTCGCCGAGGCCCGCCATGAAGCCTTCGTCGATGGGGTGCAGGCCCGTGAACGCCTGGAAGAAGCCGAAGCGACCCTCGAGCACCGTGTCGGGTGCCGTGATGCCCTGGCGCGCGAACTGCGCCGCCGTGACACCCGCGTGGGCGGCCCATCCGCAGTGCACGCGCTTGACCGAGCCGCCGTTGCGGTTGGCTTCGAGGATGCCGCTGCCCATGCTCGCGGCGATACCGAGCGCGTGGCGCGTGGTCGCGGCATCCAGGCCGAGGGCGACGGCCGCCGCCGCGGCAGAGCCGATAGCGCCGCAGAGGGATGTCGCGTGGATGCCCCGCTCGAAGAAGACGTTGTTGCCGAGCTCGGGGTCGTCAGCCGCGTTGCCCAGCCGGATCGCGATCTCGTTGCCGGCCGCGACGGCCGCGAGGAGGGTGCGGCCGTCGACATCCGCCACCTCGGCGGCGGCGAGCGCGGCGGGAACGGCGGATGCGCTGGGGTGCAGGATCGAGGGCAGGTGCGTGTCATCGAAGTCGAGCGCGTGGGCGGCCGTGCCGTTGACGAGCGCGGCGGTCGGCGCCGGCACGCGGTCGGCGAAGCCGAGGAGCGTCGCCTGCGGGTTGCCGCCCCACTCACGGGCGAGGGCGACGGCGGCCTGCACGGGCTCGGTGTCGCGCGCCGCGATCGAGATGCCGATCGTGTCGATGATGCGGTCGCGCGAGTCGTCGGCGATGCGTTGTGGCAGCTCGGCGGCGGTCGCCACCGCGAACTCGGCAAGTCGAGCGCTGAGGGTTGTCACGTCGGTCATTCGGTCACCTCGAAGACGGCCATGGGGCGCACGGGCGAACCGGTCGCGCCCAGGAGGGGCAGGGGGGAGAGGATGAAGTCGAAGATGCGCTCACCGCGCTCGGCGAGTGCCTCGAGGTTGAGCATCTCGATGATTGGCACGCCCTGCTCGACGAGCATGAGGCGGTGCACGGGGAGGCGAGCGTGGCCCTCGCCAGCCGGGATGTGCTCGAAGGCGGTCGTGTCGCTGCCGACGAAGCGCGGCTCGTGGCCGGCAAGCCAGGTGCCGCCGTCGAGGTTGGGGCCGGGCACGCCGGAGTCGTGGCCGACGAAGGCGGCGCCCTGTTCCCAGAGCTGGGTCCAGCCCGTGCGCACGAGCAGCGCGGCGCCCGCGGGGATCGACTCCTCACCGTCAGGCAGGAGCGCTGCCGCCGCCGCGAGGTCGTCGCCGGTCACGGGATGCGCGGGCTCGAGGCGTTGCATGCCGAGCGCGCGGGGCACGTCGAGCAGCACTCCTGGCACGATCGCCGGGCCGATGGTCTCGACGCCGTGGCTCGTGAAGCGCCCCGTGCTCTGCGCCTCCTCCGCACTGACACCGTCGTGCAGCATCCCGTCGGCGCTGATGTGGGAGAGCGCGTCGACGTGCGTGCCCGTGTGGGTGCCGAGGAAGAGCATGTCGTTGGCACCCGAGGTGCCGTCGACGCGCACACTGTCGCCGTGGCGACGCATGAGCGCGTGCCGGTAGCCGGGGTGGCTGGGCGAGGTGGGGATGGCCTGGTGCAGCTGGTGGCCGAGGTCCACGATCTCGACGCGCGAGCCGTTGGCGCGCGTGCCGTGGTGCAGTCGCGAGGTCACGATGCGCTCCTTTCGGCGAGGGCCGCGATGGTCTGGGCCTGGCGGATGACGGGCATGTCGATGAAGGAGCCATCGGCGAGGGTTGCGACGCCGCTACCCGAGGTGTCCATGCCCTCGGCGCGCTCGAGCACGGAGCGTGCCCACTCGACGTCGGCCGCACTCGGCTGGAAGGCGGCACGGACGGTCTCGACCTGCTTGGGGTGGATGCAGCTGCGGCCACGGAAGCCGAGCTCGCGCTGCCGTGCGCAGTCGGCGGCCAGGGCATCCGTGTCGCTGACGTTGACGAAGGCGCTCGCGAGGGGCGACGGGAGCCCGGCGGCGCGTGCGGCGAGCACGACCGTGAGGCGCGCGAGCAGCAGGCCGTCGGCACTCGCGAGGTCGCGGCCCAGGCCGAGGTCGGCGCGCAGGTCGGCCTCGCCCAGCATGAGCGAGTGCACGCCCTCGACGGCCGCGATCTCGTGGGCGTCGCGGATGGCGCGCGCGGTCTCGAGCTGCACGATGAGCCGGCGCTCGACGCCCCAGTGCGCGGTCGCCTCAGCGGCACGGCGCGCCTCGTCGGCGCTGTCGACTTTGGCGACGCGGATCGCCGAGACGGCCCCGCGCAGCACGAGCGGCGTCACGGCCGCGATGTCGGCGTCGAAGTGCTCGGTTGAGGGCGCGTTCACGCGCACGACGGTCGGCGTGCCGAGACCGTCACCGACGGCCGCGTCGAGCCCTGCCCGGGCGGCGGCCTTCTCGGCAGCATGCACGGCATCCTCGAGGTCGATCACGACACCATCAGCGGATGCCGCGGCCTTCGCGAAGCGGTCGGTGCGCGTCGCCGGCACATAGAGCCAGGCGAGGGCGAGCTCCCAGTCGGCGGCCATCAGACGGCGCCCTCCGCACGGAGTCGCGCAATCTCTTCGGCGGTGTAGCCGAGCCCGGCCAGCACTTCATCGGTGTCGGCGCCGTGGCCGCGACCCGTGTGGCGGATGCCACCGGGCGTCTCCGACATGCGAAAGAGCACGTTCTGCATGCGCACGGTGCCAAGGTCGGGGTCGTCCACCGAGGCGATCGTGCCGATGTGGTTGAGCTGCGGGTCCTCGATCACCTGCGACATGTCGTAGACGGGGGCAATCGCCGCCTCCGCCTTTTCGAACTCGGCGATGACCTCGTCCATGGGGCGGGCGCGGATCCAGTCGGCGACAGCGCCGTCGATCTCGTCGGCACGCTTGGCCCGCTCGACGCCGGAGCCGAACCATGGCTCGTCGACCATGTCGGCGCGACCCACGAGGCGCATGACCCGCTCCGCGATCGAGGTCGAGCTCGACGAGATCGCGACCCAATGGTCGTCGGCCGTGAGGTAGGTGTTGCGGGGCGCGTTGTTCTCGGAACGGTTGCCCGAGCGGCGCGTGATGTAGCCGAGCTGGTCGTAGGCAAGCAGCTGCGGGCCAAGCATCGCGAGGATGGGCTCGATGATCGCGAGGTCGATGACCTGGCCCTTGCCCGTGCGGGCACGGTTGTGCACGGCCGTGAGGGTCGCAATGGCGGCGGCGAGGCCCGCGATGTTGTCGGCGAGCGCGAGCGGTGGAAGGGTGGGCGGCCCGTCAGGCTGGCCCGTCGAGAACGCGAAGCCGCTCATGGCCTCCGCGAGGGTGCCGTAGGCGGGGCGTCGCGACATGGGACCGCTCTGCCCGAAGCCCGTGATGCGCACGAGGATGAGGCCGGGGTTCTCGGCGGAGAGGGTCTCGTAGTCGAGGCCCCACTTCTCGAGGGTGCCGGGGCGGAAGTTCTCGATCACGACGTCGGCCTCGCGCACGAGGCGCAGGAAGACCTCTTTGCCCTCGGGGTTCGAGAGGTTGAGGGTGGCCGTGCGCTTGTTGCGGCCGAGCATGAGCCACCAGAGGCCCTTGCCGTCCTTGCTCTTGCCGTGGGTGCGGGCACCGTCGGGGCGCGTGGGGTGCTCGACCTTGAGCACGTCGGCGCCGAAGTCGGCGAAGATCGTCGCTGCGCTCGGGCCTGCGAAGAGGGTTGCGATGTCGATGACCTTGAGGTCGTCGAGGGGCCCACGGCGGGGCGCCGATTCACCCGACCTCTCGTCGGCTGCGGGGGTGGTGGTCACGATGGATCTCCCAACTCTCGATCGTTCGGGGTCAGCGTAGGCGCGAGGCATCCAGAGGCGAAGGCGTGCTCTCACCTGCTGAGAGAGGTTCTCGCCGCCCGGTTGACGAACCCGGCGTGCGGTATCTATTCTGGCATACCGAATCACATTCTTTCTTACAGAATTGAACCGCACGCCGACTCACACCGCGTCGGCCCGTCCCAAGGAGTTAGGGCCCATGTCAGAACAGCCCACCGAAGTCGATGTCCTGGTGTCCGGCGCCGGCATCGCCGGCCTCGCCACCGCACTCGGACTCGCCCGGGGAGGTCGCAAGGTGCACGTCCTGGAACGCGCTCCCGAGCTCGGCGAGGTCGGTGCCGGCATCCAGCTCGCCCCCAACGCCCTCTCAGCGCTCGACAGCCTCGGCGTGCTCGACAAGGTGCTGAAAGATGCCGTATTCCCCGAGCGCAAGGTCTACCTCGACGCCGTCACGGGCAAGACAATCGGCATCATCGACCTCGGCGAAGAGTTCGTGAAGCACTACGGCTACCCCTACGTCGTCGCACACCGCGCCGACCTCCACAGCTCCCTCCTCGAGGGATGCCGTGAGAGCGGCATCGTCGAGGTCGAGACCGACCGCGAGGTCGTCAGCGCCGTCAACCAGCCCGACGGCAAGGTGCTCGTCACGACCCTCAAGGGCCAGAGCTACCTGGCCAACGCGGTCATCGGTGCCGACGGCATCCGCTCCCCGCTGCGTGACGCGATCATCGGCGACGAGCTCGTGCCCACCAAGTACGTCGCCTACCGCGGCACCGTGCCCACCGAGATCGTCGGCGAAGACATCACCTCCTCGCCCTCGGTGCTCTGCTGGCTCGGCCCGAACATGCACCTCATCCAGTACCCGCTGCGAAGCGGCAAGGTCTACAACAACGTCGCCGTCTTCAAGTCCGACAGCTACAGCCCCGACCACGACAACTGGGGCACGCCCGAGGAACTCGACGCCCGCTTCTCGGTCTGCTGCGAGAGCGTGCAGAACGCCGGCAAGTACCTGAGCCGCGACATTCGCTGGCCCATGTACGACCGTGAGCCCACCGAGAACTGGGTGGACGGAAACGTCGCCCTCATCGGTGACGCAGCCCACGCCATGGTGCAGTACCTCGCCCAGGGTGGCGCGCAGTCGCTCGACGACTCGATCGCGATGGCCGGTGCGCTGCTGAGCTCGGAGAACACCTCCGACGCCTTCGCCGAGTACCAGGAGCGCCGCGTCGTGCACGCGAACAACATCCAGCGCCTCGCGCGCGTTGCCGGCGAGCTGTTCCACATCGAGGGCATCGGTCGCGAGATCCGCAACTACGCGTTCAAGGACCACGACCCGAAGGACTTCTCGAACCTCGACTGGATGTTCATGCCCCTCGACAAGGCGCCGAAGGTGCGGAACTACCCCGCCTAAGCGACAGCCAGGAGCCTCAGCGGCGCAGCTCGTTCTCGAGTTGCGCCGCTGCTCGTTTCATGGATTCTGCGAGCTCTGGCACGGCATCCGCCGGGATGCGACCGGTCGGGTAGGTGACGCCGATCGCGTACTCGACCGCGCCGGAGGCGCCGCGCACGGGGACCGCGAGGGCGCTGACGCCCGACTCGACCTCACCGTGCTGCAGCATGTAGCCGCTCTCGGCGATGGCCGCGAAGTGCTTCTCAATCGCCGCGACATCCGCCTCCGAGCCGGCCGCGCGCACCGTCTTGGCGACCTCCGCGGGATCGCTGTCCGACAGCAGCACGCGCCCCATGGCGCTCAGGTGCGCCGGCTGCGTGTGGCCCGAACGGTCGCCGACCCGCAGCAGGTGGGGGCTCTCGACCGAGAAGAGTGTGCGCGCCGCCGTGCCATCCTCGAGGGCCGCAAGGTGCACGGTCTCGCCGCACTCCTCGACAAGCTCACGCAGGAGCGGCAGCGCCAACTGTCGCACCCGCTCGATCGGGTTCGTCAGGCGCTCGATCGCGTCGCCCGGGTGGTAGACCTTTGTCGCGGGGTCCTGTCGGGCGAAGCCGTGCAGCGCGAGCATCTGCAGCAGGCGGTGCGCGGTCGAGGCGGCGACCCCCAGGGCGGATGCCGCCTCACCGATGCGCACACCGCCGGGACGTTCAGCGACAAGCATGAGGAGGCGGAGCGCCTTGTCGACGGAGCCGATGGGATAGGCAGGCTGATCCCGCTCGGGTTGCTCGGACATGCAGTGATTCTAGGGGACAGAATCCAATTCCCACTCAATGGGCGCGAGGCGGGTCACCACGCCGCGGCGAAAGCCCGGGGGCCTACGTCTCCGGGTCAAGCGGCGGCACGATAGCCCCCGGCTCGACCTCGGCCTCATCGAGCAGGCGGAACCCCAGGCCCGGCACGAGGACCACGATCGCGGCGACCACGATGAGACCGGCACCGAAGATGATCGTGGCGAGTTGCACGCCCCACTCCTCCGCGAGCACCCCCGAGATGAGCACCCCGAGCGCGATCGACCCCGAGAAGACCATGTGGCGGGCAGCCATGACACGGCCGCGCAGGTGATCGGCAGCCATGAGCTGGATGGCGCTGTTGAGCGTCGCGAACGCCGCAAGGAACGCCGCACCCACCGCGAGCCCGGCCGCGATGCCCCATCCGAGGGTCGGCACGAGCCCCATGACCATGAGGGCCAGGCCGAGCGCGACGACCGCCGTGGCCGCCCGGCGCCCGAACGATCCGCCGCGGCCGCGGATCACAGATTGGAAGATCGCGAAGAGCACCGCGCCGACACCGAGCGATGCCGTCAACATCCCCATGCCGACTGGGCCCGTCTCGAAGACCGTCTCGGCGAAGACGACCGTGAAGGTGAAGATCGGATTCCCGAGCAGGCCCACGACGCAGCACAGCGCGATCGCGAGGAGCATCGCGCGGCTCCGGGCCATGTAGGCGAGCGCGTCACGCCACTGTGAGGCGAAGCCGCCGCCGACCGGCACGAGGATGCGCGAGATGTGCGGCCGCACGAAGAACAGGGTCACAACGACGATCACGAAGGAGAGCGCGTTGAAGAAGAAGGCCCACGTCGCGCCCAGCGTCGCGAGCAGCACGCCGGCGATAGCGGGCCCGAGCGCGCGGGCGAGATTGAACTGCAGCGAGTTCAGCGTGACGGCCGAGACGACGTCCTCCCGCGGCACGAGGTCATTGACGAGCGACTGCCATGCAGGATTGTTGACACCGTTCAGGATGCCGAAGAGCGTCAGGAGTCCCACCAGCACGATCGGCACATGGAAGCCCGAGGCCCACTGGAGCCACATGAGCAGGGTGATGACTCCGAGGCCCGCCTGCGTCCAGAGCAGGAGCATCCGCCGGTCCCTGTTGTCGGCGAGGGAACCGCCGAGCGGCGAGAGCACGAAGGCCGGGCCGAACTGTGCCGCTGCGGCGACGCCGACCCAGACGGCACTGCCGGTCATCTGGTAAAGCACGTACGGCACCGTAAGGTTGCCGAGCCAGGTGCCGGTGCTCGAGATGAGCGCCCCCACCCAGAAGATCGTGTAACTGCGGTGACGGAACGCGCTGAGGGTGCCACGGCGCGGGGCGCCTGCTATTGCGGCCACGTGCTCTCCTGTCTGCGGGTGGTGGGCGGGACGCGACTCGGGAGCCCGGCACCGAGTGCCGGGCTCCCGAGGTCAGGAGTGCTGTTACTCAGTGACCGAAAGCGGACTTCCAGATCTCCGCGTCTGCCGAGCCGTACTCGAGCTCTCCCTCGGCGGGCATGATCCACACCTGCTCGGAGTCGAGGGCGGGAAGCTCGATGCCGGCCGCGACGGGCGGCTCGACATCGGCGCGAGCCGCGTAGTCGCCGACCTGCGAGATGACCGACTGGCCACGCTTCGAGAGCGCGTAGTTGAGGAACACCTCGGCGGCCTCGGAATTCTGCGCATCCGCAACCTTGCCCGCGAAGAAACTGAAGAGCACGATGCCCTCCTCGGGCACGACCAGCATGATGGGGGCGTTATCTTGCGTCACGGCGACATTGACGGATGCCGTGCCGGCGGTCGCGACGTTGAGCTCCCCACGCGCGAGGGCCTCCTGGCGCTGGCCGCCGCTGTCGAAGATCGTCGGCTTGAGGGCCGCCATCTTGCTCCAGTAGTCGGCGTCGACCTCTTCCTGGATGAAACGGTTCAGCGCGATGGACGAACCACCGGCGGTGCCCTTCGTGAGGCCGATCTTGCCGTCATTGGCCGGGTCGAGCAGGTCCATCCACGACTTCGGCGCGTCCTCTTCAGACACGAGCTGCGTGTTGTAGGCGAAGGTGACCGCGACGTTCGCAAAGGTCGTGAAGTCGCCGCCGTCGTGCTGCAGCTCCTCCTCATCCTGGATGGGCAGCGGGGTGTACGGCTCCCAGATGCCCGCCTCGCCGAACTCGTTGGCGACCTTGTAGTCGGAAGTGATGATGACGTCGGCTGGCAGGCGGCCTGCGCCGTGCTCCGAGAGCACGCGCTCGCTGAGCTTGTTGGTGACGTCGCGCACGTACTCGACCTTGATGCCCGTGTCGGCGGTGAAGGCCTCGTTGAAGGCCTTCTGGTTGGCGTCCTGGTACCCCGTGTAGAGCGAGAGGGTCTGTTCCTTGGCCGCCTCGTAGGTCTCCTTGTCGGCGATGAGCTCGCCGTCGATGACCAGGCCGTCCTCGACGTTGACCTCGGCGTCTCCACTGACGACCGAGTCAGAGTCACCACTCGCGCAGCCCGTGAGGGCGAGCGCGACGATGGCGACAGAGGCGAATGCGGTGTTCCTGATTCGCATGCTGTTTCCTTTCTTGGTGGGGTAGAAGGCGTCACTGCCGTCTACAGGGATGCGTCCTTGAACTTCCGCTCGCGGATACCGATCACCTGGGTGGCAATCGCCACGACGGCGATAAGGAGCACGAATACGAGGCTGATGGCCGCGGAGTAGCTGATGCTGCCGTTCTCGAAGCTGTGGAAGACGAGGATCGAGAGCACCCGCGTGTCCGAGGTGTAGAGGAACAGGATGGCGCTCATCTCACGCAGGCCGAGCATCAGCAGCAGGAGCAGCGTCGAGACGATGCCCGTGCGCATGAGCGGGATGGTGACGTTGCGCACCGCGCGCATGCGGCCAGCACCGAGCATCACAGCGCTGTTCTCAAGGTCACCATCGAGCTGCAGCATCGACGACGAGATGCTGCGATAGCCCTGCGGCATGTTGACCGCGAGGGTCGCGATCACGAGCAGCGCGATCGTGCCGTACACGGGGAACGGCAGGCTCAGCCACACCCACAGTATGCCCATGCCGAGCACGACCTGCGGGATCGCGAGTGGCGACATGGCGATCTGCTCGAGCAGCTGCCCGAGGCGGGAGGTGCTGCGGTAGCGCACGTAGGAGGCGAGGAACGCGATGAGCGTTCCGACGACCGCGGCGGCGACCGCCATGATGATCGAATTCATCATCGAGTCGCGGAAGTCGCTCTGGCCGACGGCCTGCGCGATGCGGTCAAAGGAGAAGCCCTCGAAGAGGTCCATGAAGCGGTTGATGTAGACGTTCTTCGACGTCGCGGTGAGCACGAGCGCGATCATCGGCATGCCGACCGAGAGCGTGAAGTAGAGCACTGCGAAGCCGGTCGCGACCCAGCGGAGCCCACGCAAGGGAACGGGCCGCGGGCGGTTGCCCTTGCCCGTCAGCGTCGTGAAGCGCTTGCGGTTGACAACGCGCTGCTGGACGACCGTGACGATGACGACCGCAGCGGTGAGCGCGATGGCGATGGCCGCGGCAGCGTTCGGCTGCGGGTCACCGACCATGAGGCCGTAGATGTAGGTCGGCAGCGTCTCGATCCCCGCCGGGTTGCCGAGGATCGCGTTGACGGGGAAGTTCTCCATCGCGAGCGTGAAGCTCAGGATGGCGGCACCCGCGAGGGCCGGCACGGCGAGAGGCAGGGTCACGCTGCCGAAGAGCTTGCGCAGCCCGGCACCGTGCACCGAGGCCGCCTCCTCGAGGTCGGCGTTCATCATCGCGAAGGAGCTGTACGTCAGCATGAACGTGTAGGGCGCGTAGTACAGGCCCAGCACGAAGATGATGCCGCCGTAGGAGTAGATATTGATTCCGCCGCCGAGGCCGATGTCCCGGAGGAACAGGGTCAGGTGACCCGAGGTCGGGCTCGCAAGGATCGACCACGCGAGGGCGCCCACGAGGGCGGGGAGGAACATCGGGGCGATGCCGGCGATGTAGATGAAGCGCTTCCACGGAGCATCCGTGCGCGCCGCAATGAAGGCGAGCAGCGCACCGATGAGGAGGGAGAGGAGTCCGGCGCCGGTGCCGATGATCATCGAGTTGATGATGCTCTGCACACCCCGCTCGGTGCCGAGGATGGCGAAGTTCTCCCAGGTGAAGGTGCCGACGTCGGGGTTGCCCGGGCGCGGGACGGCGGTCGAGAACGCCGCGATGATGATGAAGATCATCGGCAGCACGATCAGGAAGATGAACATGATCGCGAGCACGCTCGACGGGATCTCGCGACGGAGGTTCTTCAGGGCGATGCGGCCACGGTTGCGTCCCTTGGGAGCCGGCGACTCGACACCACGACTCGTGGCGACCGCGCGCGTGGACTGCTCGTCCTGCTGCTCGCTGGGCGGGAGCGTGTAGGTCATGCCGCCACCGCCCCGACGGTGAGGTCGGCACGCTTCGTGACAGCCTCCGGCAGCACCTGCACGGCGGCCGGGCTGACCGTCACCCACGCGGTGTCGCCCACGGCGAAGTCATCCGAGCCCTTGGGTGCGACGACGTCGAGGGCGACGTCACCGACCTCGACGGCGTAGCGGATGCTGCTGCCCTGGAAGCTCGCAACGCGCACGACGCCCTCCCACGAGTTGGCGCCCGCGACACCCGCACGCGCGAGCTTGAGGTCTTCGCTGCGGATGCACGCCTTGAGGTCCTGCGCACCGGGAGCCGGGCGCGTCTGGCTCGTGGCCACGGTGAGCGGCGCATCCGTCAGCGTGTAGTCGCCGTCGGCCGCGGCCGCCACCGGCAGCACATTGGAGACACCCAGGAAGTGCGCGATCGATGCGCTGACCGGCTCGTTGTACATGGCGGTCGGCTTGTCCATCTGCACGATGATGCCGTCCTGCATGAGCGCGATCCGGTCGGCGAGCGCGAAGGCCTCCTGCTGGTCGTGCGTGACGTAGACGGTCGTGAGGCCCATCTCGAGCTGGATCTCGCGCAGCTCGATGCGCAGGCGGTCACGGAGGCGAGCGTCGAGGTTCGAGAGCGGCTCGTCGAGCAGGAGCACGGAGGGACGCATGACGAGGCTGCGGGCGAGGGCAACGCGCTGCATCTGGCCACCCGAGAGGAGGCTCGCGCCGCGCTCCGCGAAGGCCTCCAGGCCGACGAGTTCCAGCGTCTCCATGACGCGGGTCTTGATCTCGTCCTTGGGAAGCTTCTGCAGCTTGAGGGAGTACGCAACGTTCTGGAAGACCGTCATGTGCGGCCACACGGCGTAGGACTGGAAGACCATTCCCACGTTCCGCTTGTTCGGCGGCACGTTGATGCCCTTGTCTGCGTCGAAGACGACAGTGTCTCCGATCGTGATGCGGCCCGCCGTGGGCTCCTCAAGCCCAGCGATGCAGCGCATCGTGCTGGTCTTGCCGCAGCCCGACTTGCCGAGGAGCACGACCGACTCGCGGTCGCCGATCTCCAGCTGCATGTCGTCGATTGCGGTGAACTTGCCGTAGCGGAGTTGCAGGTTCTCGATCGTGATCTTCATGGTGATGTTCCTGTTCTCAGTGTCAGATCTCAGTCGTGAAAGGTGCGCGCTTCGATCAGCGTCGGGCCGTCTGAGGCGAAGGCGCGCTTGAGGGCGAGGCGAAGCTCCGCCTCGGTGGTGGCGAGCTCGGCGGGCACACCGTAACCTGCGGCCACTTGAACGAAGTCGATGCCGGGGAGATCGACCGAGGGCGTGCCGGTGACCTTCAAGCGCCTGTTGAAGTTCACCATCGCCCCGTAGGTGTCGTTGCGGAGGATCACGAAGACGACGGGCGTGTTTTGCTGGGCTGCAGACCACAGCCCGGTGATCCCGAAATTCGCCGACCCGTCACCGATTGAGGCTACGACGCGGCGGCGCGGGTTGGCCAACTGGATGCCGACGGCGGCGGGGAGCCCGAAGCCGAGGCCCCCGGCGGCCGCCGAGTAGAAGGAGCCCTGTGACTCCATCCGCACGGTTCCCCAGAACGAGTCGGCGGTCGACGTCGACTCGACGACGTGCACGGCATCGTCGGGCGCGAGCTCGGTGATGGCGCGGAAGACGGTGTCGGGGTGCATCCGGTCTTCGCGGTCGACGCCGGGAGTGCGCTCGGCCCGCACCGGCACCGGGTTCTCCTTGGGCGCGACGGACTCCGCGAGTCGAGCGAGGGTGTCGGCGACGGGGGCGAGGAAGGAGTCACCGAAGGGCGCCCGGGCAATCTCGGCGGGGTCCTGCGAGATGTGCACGAGGCTCGAACCCTCGGCGAGGTAACGCCCGGGGCGATCGTGGTGATAGCGGAAGACGGGTGCGCCGACGACGATCACGAGGTCGTGGCCGGAGAGCAACTCGGCGATGCCCGCGACGTTCGGCGGCAACAGGCCCGCGAAGAGCGGATGCGTCGTCGGGAACGGGCAGCGCGGCGGCGAGGGTGCGATCCAGGCGGGTGCACCCAGTCGCTCGGCAAGCCGCACGGCGTCGGCGTTGGAGTGGGTCGCGTCGACCTCGGGGCCGAGCACCAGAACGGGGGACGAAGCGGCATCGATGCGGGCGGCGAGCTCGGCAAGCTGCGGCTCCGACAGGGCGGTCGCGTCGACGACCCGCCGCTGCACCGTGAGAGGTGTGTTCTCGTCGCTTGGCTGGTCCCAGTCGTCGTACGGTACCGAGATGTGTGCCGGCCCTTTGGGGTGCATGTTCGCGATGTGGATCGCCTGCGCGATGGTGCGCACGACATCCTTCGGCGACAGCGGCTCGGCACTGAACTTGGTGAGCGGCTTGGGGAGCTGTGCGGCCTCTGTGCTCGCGACCATGATCTCCTGGCCGACCATGTCGCGCACCTGCTGACCCGAGAGCACGACGACCGGGGACTTGGAGACGACCGTGTTTGCAAGCACACCCATGGAGGTGCCGGTGCCTGCGGCGGAGTGAAGGCTCACGAGCGGCGCGGTACCGGTGACCTGGGCATAACCGTCGGCCATCGCCAGGACGCTGCCCTCGTGGAGGCCCATGACGTAGCGGAAGTCCTCGGGGAAATCATTGAGGAACGTCAGCTCGTTCGATCCGGGGTTGCCGAACATCGTCGTCATGCCGTGCTGACGGAGCAACTCGTAGGTTGCCTCGCGGATCGTCGTCATCGAACTTCCTTGGTCTCAAAAACGTGTTGCACCCACTCGCGTGCGAGGAGTTGGTTCACACTAGGCAGCCGCATATGCGAAGAGGAAATGTCGATCGGGTCATAGACGCTGTCTATTAGGGTGGGGTACATGGCGGCCTATGACATTGGGATGCTCCGGGTCTTCGTGCTCATCTATGAGACGGGCAGCGCGACGCTCGCCGCTGAGCGCATGTCGATCAGCCAGCCCTCCGTCAGCTACACCCTTCGCAAGCTGCGCAACCACTTCGGCGATGTGCTCTTCCAGCGCCATGGCCAGCGACTCGAACCGACCCCGGTGGCCGACGAGCTCTACCCGCGGCTGCGGCGCATCCTCGAGTCGATGGACGAGATCATGGCAAGTTCCGCCACCTTCTCGCCAGCGACGTCGCGGCGGCATTTCCGGCTGCGGATGACGGATGTCGGCATCGGCGGCCTACTCCCCCGCCTCCTGCACCGCGTCCGCAGCGAGGCACCACATGTCGCTCTCGAGGTCGAGTTGCTGAACCTGCCGAGCATCGTGCAAGACCTGCGGTCGGGCAGCACGGACGCCGCGATCTTCTCGACCAGGCTCGATGCACCGGACCTGCTGCGCGAGGCGCTCTTCCGCCAGCGCTACATCGGCATCTGCCCCATCGATCATCCGCGCATCGGCGAGCATCCGACCCTTGCGGAGTATGAGGCGGAGCAGCACGTGACGGTGGCGATCTCCACGGGGCACACGGCGCTTGACCAGAAAGTGCGGGAACTCGGCGTGCAGCGCACCGTCGCCCTCGTCGTGCCGACGTTCTCCTCCCTCCCGAGCCTCATGGAGGGCACCGACCTGCTCTCCTATGCGCCCACGAGCGTGGCCAATCGGCTCGTGCGCCAGGGAGGGGTGCGCACCTTTCCCCTGCCCTTCGAGGTGCCTATGAGTGAGATTGCGCTCTACACGATCAGGCGCGAATTGCCGTCTGCGGAGTTCGACTGGTTCCGGCGGACCATCGTCGAAGCGCTCCACTGAATCGATCTCACTAATCTAGACATGAAGAAATGTTGATTGGATTTATCTTCTCCGGCCTGATTTCCTAGCGATGGAATCAATATCCACTCAGCAGAATCACTCCTACAAGGAAGTAGAAACCATGGCCTCCTTCAGTCGCCGCCTCGCAGCACCCGCATTCCTCGCAGCAGCCGCCCTCCTCGTCGGCTGCTCCTCAGGAACAGCAGGCGAAGCCGATTCCGCGCCCGCCGCGGGCAACACCGACGCCCCCGCCTACGACCTCCTCCCCCAGGAGTTCAAGGACAGCGGCGTCATCCGCATCGCGATGGCGAGCACCGCCCCGCCCTACTCGTCGGCCGCCGGCGGCGAATGGTCGGGCCTCATCCCCGAGCTCGGCATGGCCGCCGAGCCGATGCTCGGCATCGACATCGAGATCGTCGACACCCCCTACACCGGCCAGATCGCCGCGCTCAAGGCGGGCAAGGTCGACATGGTGTGGGGTGCAACCTACGACAACGTCGACACTGAGGCGGTCGTCGACCTCGCCTCCTACATGCGCTCCGCCGCGAGCCCCATGACCCTCAAGTCGAAGAACATCACGCTTGAGGAGCCCGAGGACATGTGCGGCCACATCGTCGGCACCATCGCTGGCGGCGGCATCCAGGTCTACCTCGAGAACTTCGCGAAGGACTGCGAAGCATCAGGCAAGCCCATGGACCTGCGCCTCTACGACACCTCCTCCGGGGCGACCGCCCAGCTGCAGTCCGGCCAGAT
Source organism: Salinibacterium sp. dk2585 (assembly GCF_008001035.1). Classification (NCBI taxonomy): domain Bacteria; kingdom Bacillati; phylum Actinomycetota; class Actinomycetes; order Micrococcales; family Microbacteriaceae; genus Salinibacterium; species Salinibacterium sp. dk2585. Next base: position 307,425 of record NZ_CP042856.1, on the reverse strand, counting down.
CGAGGTGCTGCTCGGCATCGACCTGATCCAGCGCTACGCGGCCAAGACCCTCAACGACGGCGCCGTGTTCGAGGTCCACGACGTGCAGGTGCTGCCCTCGATCTACGGCATGGCCTTCACCAAGGGCGACACCGAACTGCAGGAAGCCATGATGGAGGCGGTTCGCCAGATCATGAAGAACGGTGAGTACAGCAAGGTCTTCGCAGCCTACGACGCCGAGAAGTACGAGCTCACGCCCGACGAGGTCATGATCAATGGCGTCGGTGCCGGCAAGCTCTAGGCACAACACCTACTCCGGGCCGGGGCGCATGAGCGCCCCGGCCCTTTGGCCTTCCCTGACGAGACCTCCAGGAGCACCATGAACGCCGACTCGACCGCTCTCTCTCTGACCGCCCTCGACTCCGGTCGCCTCACCGTCGACGCCGCCGAGCAGGTCGTCGGCGCAACGGGCGAGTGCAGCATCCCGTTCCCGGCGTTCCTCATCGAGCACCGCGAGGGGCTCGTGCTCTTCGACACCGGGCTGTCGCCGCGCGCCTACGACGACCCCGACGGCTACTTCGCCGGCCGCATGCACCTCGCCTCCGGGTTCACGCCCGAGAAGCGCATCGACCGGCAACTGGCGGCGCTGGGCTACTCGTGCAGCGATATCGCGCACGTCGTGCTCTCCCACTGCCACTCCGACCACGCGGGCGACCTGCACCGCTTCTCCCACGCCCGCTTCTACGTCGGCCCCGGCGAGCTGGACTGGGCACGAACGCCGTCGCCAGCCGGGGCGCACTTCATCAAATGGCATGAGCAACTCGAGCCCGCGCTCGGCTACAACTGGACCACGGTCGACACCCCCCGCCACGATCTCCTCGGCGACGGCAGCATCATCGTGCTGCACACCCCCGGTCATACTCCCGGCCACCTGAGCCTGCAGGTCGCGCTGCCCACCCGCACGATCGTGCTGACGGCGGATGCCGCACACCTGCGCGAGGGCATTGATCGGCTCCTGCCGGCCGCGACCGACGACGACCCGAGCCTCGCGGTCGAGTCGCTCCGGATGCTCGGCGCCCTCGAAGCGGACGGCGCCGAACTCTGGGTCGCCCACGACCCGGGCGACTGGGAGCGCTACGGCGCGCTGCAGCGCCTCACGTAGCATCCGGATGGCTGGGCGGCGGCGGCCGCGTCCACCCGGCCGCCGCCCTCGACGCCCACTCCTCCCCACCCGCTCCTCCCCACCCGCTCCTCCCCACCCGCTCCTCCCCACCCATCCCCCTCCCATGCGAATGACTGGATTTCGGGCGGATAATTGCGCCGCGGCGCGGTCATCTGCCCGAAATCCAGTCATCTGCCGCCGGCACGCCGCGCGCCGGGGCCCCCAGCGCTCCTCCCCTGGGCTACGGATGCCGCAGCGGTCCACAGCTCGGCCGCCGGACCGCCGCGTGCCCCGCACTCCCGGCACTGTCGTGGGATGCCGACGCTCTTTCTCGCCCGCGAAACCCTCATCCTCGGAAACGACCGCGAGCTGCGCCGGCAATGTCAGCGCGGAGAGCTGCATCGCATCCGCCCCGGCGTCTACTACCCCGCGAGGGACTGGCGCGATCTCGAAGCCGACGACCGCTACCGCATGATGGTGCGGGCGGCCGCTGTCAGCCTGGCGCCAGGCACGCAGTTCAGCCACGACTCCGCAGCCGCGCTGTGGCGATTGCCCTCCCTCACCCACTGGCCGTCGGTTGCGCACACACTCATCGGACCTCGCGCCGGTGGCATCTCGCGGGCTGGCCTGCGGTGTCACAGCTTCGACAGCGACCCCGCGTCCACCAAGATCGACGGCGTCGCAGTCACGTCGCTGCCGCGAACCTTGCTCGACGTCGCGACGCAACCCGCCTTCGCTCGCGCGGTCGCGATGCTCGACGCCGGCATCCGCGTGCCAGAGGAGGGCGACTTCCTGCACACTCTGGGGGTCGTTCCGCCGACGCGCGAGGAACTCCTACTCCTGCACGAGGCGCGACTGCCGCACTTCGCCAGCGCTCGCGCGCGTCGTGCGCTCGAATTCGCCGACGGGCGCAGTGGCTCACCTCGGGAATCGTTGTTCCGCTGCCAGTGCTACATCCTCGGGGTACCCGCACCGCAACTTCAGGTGCCGTTCCACGACGAGGACGGCTTCATCGGCTTTGCAGACGCCTACTGGGAGCACCTCGGCCTCATCGTCGAAATCGACGGGGACATCAAATACGGCGCGCGCCGCAAATACCAGCTCAACCGCACCCCGGAGCAGATCCTTCTCGCCGAGAAGAGGCGAGAAGACCGGATGCGTCGCGTCGTCAAGAGATTCGCGCGCCCACCGCAAGATGTCATCCGTGACCGGCAGCGATTGCGCGTCTTCCTCGCGCACCACGGGCTCGTGCCGGCGCCTGGAGCCTCCCGATGACCGGATTTCGGTCAGATGATTGCGCCGCGGCGCAGTCATCTGACCGAAATCCAGTCATCCGCGGACACGGTCGCGGTCGCTTATCGCAGGAGCGGTATGCCCGGGTTGGGATGCGCGAGATGCTAGACGGCATTCCTCACGGCCAGGAACTGGCGCATGCGGTCGGTCTTGGGGTTGTCGATGACCTCGCGCGGGTGACCCGTCTCAACGACCTTGCCGTCGGCCATGAAGACGAGGGAGTCGCCCACGTCACGCGCGAAGGCGATCTCGTGGGTCACGACGATCATCGTCATGCCCGACTGGGCGAGCCCGCGCATGACCTCGAGGACCTCACCCACGAGCTCCGGGTCGAGCGCCGAGGTGGGCTCGTCGAAGAGCATGAGGCGCGGTTCCATCGCGAGCGCACGCGCGATCGCGACGCGCTGCTGCTGGCCACCCGACAGCTGCGCCGGGTAGTGGTTCGCGTGGCTCGAGAGCCCGACGCGGTCGAGCAGCTCGAGTGCCTTCGCGCGCGCCTGGGCGCGCTTGCTGCCGGCGACATGCACGGGTGCCTCCATGACGTTCTCGACCGCCGTCATGTTCGCGAAGAGGTTGAAGCGCTGGAACACCATGCCGATGTGCCGCCGCTGCGCCGCCATCTCCTTGGCGTTGAGCGCACGCAGTCGACCGGCGCGCTCGTGGTAGCCGATGAGGTCGCCGTCGACCCAGATGCGCCCCTCGTCGATCGTCTCGAGCGTGTTGATGCAGCGCAGGAGGGTTGACTTGCCGGAACCAGAGGGCCCAAGAAGGCAGAGCACCTCACCCTGCTGCACGTCGAGGTCGATGCCTCGGAGCACCTCGTTGTCACCGAAGGACTTGTGCACGCGCCGGATCGACACCATCGCGTCGGGGTTCTGGTCGACCGACAGGATCGACCCGGTCGGAGTGGTCGTGGTCATCGTTCAACTCCTCGTGAAAGGCGACGCTCGAGCATCCGCTGCAGGAAGCTCAGGATGGACACGATCGCCAAGTACCAGACGGAGGCGACCAGCAGCAGTTCGATCGTGCGGTAGTTCTGCGCCGAGATGTTCTGCGCGGTGCTCATGAGGTCGTGGCCTGCGATGACCGCAACGAGCGCGGTCGCCTTGAGCAGCGTAATGAACTGGTTGCCGGTCGGCGGGATGATGACACGCAGCGCCTGCGGCAGCACGATGCGGCGCATGGCCAGGCCGCGGGTCATGCCGACGGCCGTGGCCGCCTCGCTCTGACCCTTGTCGACGGCGAGGATTCCGCCGCGCACGACCTCGGCCATGTAGGCACCCTCGTGGAGCGAGAGCGCCAGGATCGCCGCCATGAAGGGGGTGATGACCTTGTTCGTGTCCACGCCGAGCAGCATGGTGTCGGCGAAGGGGATCGCGATGCCCAGTTCGGGCGCGAGCAGGGCGAAGTTGCCGAAGAGCAGCAGCTGCACGAGCAGCGGCACCCCGCGGAACAACCAGATGTAGCCCTCGGCAACCGCGTTGAGCACGCGGTTGGCCGACATGCGCGCCACCGCCACCAGGATGCCGATCACGATGCCCGCCAGCATGGCGATGATCGCCAGCTGGAAGGTGACACCGAGGCCCTTGAGGATCGCCGGGTTGAAGAGGTACTCGCCGATCGTCGGGTAGTGGATGTTGTCATTCGTGGCGAGGCTCAACAGCGCCGCCGCGAGCAGCACGATCAGTACTGCCGCTGCGATCCACTGTTTCCAGTGCCGCACGGGCACCGCATTGATGGGCAGACGCTCCGGCAGCGAATCATTCGCCGCCCGCGGCGTCGCGGCCATCGCCGGGTCAGTCATGGTCATTTCTCTCCCTCACCATCGAGCGATTGTTGCATCGGTCAGAGACCGAAGGTGATGCTCTTCACCTGCGTGTAGTGCTGAAGGGCTTCGACGCCCTTCTCCTTGCCGTAGCCGCTCATCTTGTAACCGCCAAACGGGGTTTCAACGATCGAGCCCATCCAGGTGTTGACGTAGACCTGCCCGGCTTCGAGCGCGGCCGAGACGCGGAAGGCCCGCGAGATGTCGGCCGTCCACACGGCGGCCGCGAGGCCGTAGTCCGAGTCGTTCGCGATCGCGATCGCCTCCTCCTCCGTGTCGAAGGGGATGACGCTCAGCACGGGCCCGAAGACCTCTTCGCGCGCGATCCGCATCGTGTTGTCGACGCCGCAGAAGACGGTTGCGGGCACGTAGAAGCCCTCGGAACCGCCTGCACTCGTGGGGGCGCCGCCGACGACGGCCTCCGCGCCATCCTGCTTCGCGATCTCGAAGTACTCGTGCACTTTGGCGAACTGCTCCGCCGTCGTCATGGGTCCAAGCGCCCCACTCTCGTTGAGCGCCTTCACCACCTCGGTGAGATCTGCGACGAACTCGTCATGGATCTCGCGCTGCACGAGCAGGCGAGTGCCGGCTGTGCAGGCCTGGCCGGCATTGGCGGTGAACGCCGTGACGGCCCCCTTGACGGCGGACTCGCGGTTCGCATCCGCGAAGACGACATTGGCCGACTTGCCGCCCAGCTCGAGCGTCAGGGGCAGGATGCGCTCCGCCGCAGCACGGCCCACGATGCGTCCCGCGCGAAGCGAGCCGGTGAACGAGACCTTGCGCACGAGCGGGTGGTCGACAAGCGCGGCACCGACCGAGTCGCCGAGTCCCGTGACAACGTTGATGACGCCGTCGGGGATGCCGACCTCGGTCGCGAGGCGGGCGAGCTCGACCGTCGTGGCCGAGGTGTACTCGGAGGGCTTGATCACGACCGTGTTGCCGACCGCGAGCGCCGGGGCTGCGGCGCGGGCGGCCTGGCCGAGCGGCACATTCCACGGGGTGATGACGCCGATCACGCCGAAGGGCTCGCGCCGAGTGAACGAGTGGTAGCCCGGGCCGAGGTCGATCGTCTCGCCCTGCACCGAGTTCACGAGCCCGCCGTAGAACTCGAAGTACGCGGCCGAGTTGGCGATCTCATTGGGCACCCGGTGTGCGGGATGTCCCGTCTCGCCGGCCTCGAGCTCCGCGAGGCGCTCGCGCTCCTCGACGATCCTCGCGGCGAGGGCGAGCATCAGGCGCCCGCGCTCGATGGGCTTGAGTGCGGCCCAGGCGGGACCGGCGCGGTGCGCAGCCTGCACCGCCGCATCCACTTCATCCCTGCCGCCGAGGGCGATGGATGCCACGGGCTCCCCCGTGACGGGACTGGTCGACTCGAGGCGCTCGTCGCCGCCCGGCACGCTCTGGCCGTCGATCCAGTGGCCGTACTCGCCGAGGAGCTCTGCGGTCTTCATCAGTTGATGCTCCGGCCGCCGTCGACCTGCAGGTTGACGCCCGTGTGGAAGTTGCCGAGGTCGGAGGCGAGGAAGGCGATCGTGTTCGCGACATCCTGCGTGTCTGCGGTGCGGCCGAGGGGGATGCCCGTCACGAGACGCTGGCGGTCGGCGTCGCTCAGCTCGTTGTGCCCGTAGATGCTCGTGAGGAAGCCGGTCTCGGAGATGACGGGGCTGACGCTGTTGACGCGGACCTCGGGGGCGACCTCGGCGGCGAGCGCGAGCGTGAACGATTCGACGCCGGCCTTGGTCGAGTTGTAGACGGTGCCGCCCGGCCGCGGGCGCCGCGCCGAGATGGAGGCGACGTTGACGATGTTGGCGCCCTCGCGACCCTTCATGAGCGGAAGCGCTGCCTGTGAGGCGAGCACGGTGCTGCGGTAGTTGATGTTGATGAGCCAGTTGATGTCGTCGAGCGAGGTGTCGACGAGGTCGCGCTTGGGCGTCGGGGCGCCCGCGTTGTTGACGAGAATGTCGAGGCCGCCGAACTCACTGCGCACGGTCTCGAAGAGTTCCGTGATCGACTCGGGCGACGTGACGTCGGTGCGCACCGCGATGGCGCCTTCGAGCTCGGATGCGACGGCCTGCGCCTTCTCGAGGTTGATGTCCGAGACGACTACGCGGGCGCCTGCTCCGGCGAACGTGCGGGCGGTTGCGGACCCGAAGCCGCCGGCCCCTCCCGTGACGACGACGATCTTTCCGGTGAAGTCGATTCTCATTTTGCTCCGTTGCTTTCGAGGGTCCCGCTGCGCTCTCCCAGCGCTCCGAGCGGGCTTCCACCAGAAAAGCAGGCGGGAGAAAATAAATCCAATAAACAGTCTTCACTTAGAGTTTCAATATTGTTTATGCTGGCCGAATGAGTAGCTACGACATCGCGATGGTGCGATCCTTCGTCACCGTGTTCGAGACCATGAGCGTCGGCATCGCCGCCGAGCAATTGCATGTCTCGCAGCCGGCCATCAGTTACAACCTGGGAAAGCTCCGGCGCCTCTTCGACGACCCGCTCTTCCACAAGCGCAACGGCCGGATGGAACCCACGACACTCGCCGAGTCGCTCTACCCCGAACTCGTCGAGGCGCTCGGCCGACTCGACTCGGTGCTCGCACAGCCGCTCGAGTTCGACCCCGCGGCATCCACCCGCACCTTCACACTCGTCACGACCGACATCGGCCTGATCGGCCTCGTGCCGCGGCTCATCCAGGCGATCGCCGCCGAGGCGCCCCGAGTCTCACTGCACATCGAACCGCTCCACCTCTCGAGCGCCGCCGACGACCTTATCGCCGGCCGAATCGACGCCGTCATCTGCACCCCGCAGATCCCGTCGAAAGACCTGACCCGAGACATCCTCTTCATGCAGCGCTATGCCGGGGTGCGCGCCCCGTCACATCCGCGCATCGGCGACGCTCCGACCCTCGAGGAGTACCTCGCTGAGCGCCACGTCTCCATCAGCCGAGAGGCCGGCCACACGGTCGTGCCCGATCACCTCTCGACCCTGGGGCGTGAACTGGATGTCGCGATCGCCGTGCCCAACTTCATGGCCTTGCCCGGCATCATCGCCGAGACCGAATACCTCGGCTTCGCTCCCAAGCTGACGGCGGAGCGGCTGGAGGCCACCGGCACCGCGAGGGCATTCACCCTCCCCTTCGAGACGGCACTCGCCGAGGTGTCGCTCTACATGCTGCGGCGCTCGGTGCGATCTGCGGCGGGCGCCTGGCTGCGTTCGACCATCATCGACACGCTGCAGGACCTCGACCGGCACTGACGGTTCAGTGCAGCCCGGGTCCCGAGCGACGGGAGAGGTCGGTGCTGATGGCGCGAGCGGTCGCCAGCACCCGTGGCACAATCGAGCGGGGGTCGGGGATGCGAGTCTCTGGGAATGAGACCGCGACGCTCGCGACGATGGCGCCGCCATCCCAGAACACGGGGGCCGCGACCGTCGTGCGGCCGGGGAGACCGTCGTTCTGCGTGATCCCGTGGCCCGCAAGCCTAATCTCGGCGACCTCGCGCCGCAGCGCCGGCACGACCCCGGCGACCGCCTCGGAATGCTCGGCATCCTCCTGCAACCTGTCCCAGGCGTCGTCACTGTAGGCAAGGAGCACGCGACCGCAGCCCGTGCTGTGGAGGGGCATCCGCCGTGTGGCTCGCACCGACTTGGCCGTCGGCTTCACGCGGGTGATGCGGTCGGCGAACACGGCGTCGCCACCGTCGCGCACCCCCAGGTACACGGTGCCGCGGGTCACGACATGGAGGTCGACGAGGTAGGGCTGGGCGAGTTCGCGCAGGCGGCGCACCTGGGGTGCTCCGACGCCGAGGCGCCAGATGCGAGTACCCAGTCGATAGCGGCCGCGGCCGACGCGTTCGACGCCCTCCCATTCGACGAGGGCAGCGAGCATCCGGTGCACCGTCGCGGGCGGGAGGCCCGTACGTTCGCAGATGCCGGCCACGCTCATCTCGGTGCCGCCGGCGAAGCAGTCGAGGATCTCGAGGGCTCGGCCCACGACGCTGCGTTTGGGGTCATCGCGGGCGTCGCTGTCGGACATGGAACCTCCTGCCGATGCCCCCGATTCGTAGGGGCAGGCAAGCGAAATGCTAGCCGATCGCTGGCCCCTTGACGATTGGCGGCCCAGTCAAGGTATTCTAGAAGAGGGAATACAAGTCTGCATTACAGAATGGAGCGGATATGGCCGACACAACCGCGGATGAGGCCTTCTACGCCGAACTCGCCGAGAACCACTACTCGCCCCTGTGGCAGCTCATGGGAGGCATCGGCTCGGAGGCGAAGACCAACCTCGTGCCGCACATCTGGCGCTACGAGCAGGCCCGCGCCCTCATGATGAAGGCCGGAGAGGTCGTGCCGCTCGAGCACGCCCTGCGTCGCGTGCTCGGATTCCGCAACCCCGGAAGCCTGCCCAGCCAGCGCACCGGCGCCACCGACTCCCTGTGGGCCGCACTGCAGCTCGTGCTCCCCGGCGAGATCGCGCCGCCGCACCGCCACACCCCCTCGGCCCTGCGCTTCATCGTCGAGGGCGACGGCGCCTACACGACTGTCAACGGCCAGCGGGTTCCCATGGAGGTCGGCGACTTCCTCCTCACCCCGTCGCTGCACTGGCACGAGCACGGCCACGAGGGCGACGGCCCCATGATCTGGCTCGACGGTCTCGACTCGCCGCTCATCAGCCGCCTCAACCAGTACATCATCGACGAGGCAGGCGACCCCACCGAGCCCGACAAGGCCATGCCAGCCGCATACCTGCAGGGAATGCTCGGCAAGAGCTACGGCGAGCCCCACGCGCTCAACCAGCCGCTCGTCTACAAGCTCGCCGACGCCCTCGAGGCGCTCGAGTACCTGCGCGACGGTGAGGGTGACCCCTACGACGACATCATCGTCGAGTACAAGAACCCCACGACCGGCGGCCCCGTCATGACCACGATCTCGGCCTACCTGCAGCTCGTGCGTCCCGGCGTCGACACAAAGTCGCACCGCCACACGCACAGCACCGTCTACCACGTGGTCAGCGGCAGCGGCTACTCCATCGTCGACGGCCAGAAGATCGAGTGGACCAAGGGTGACACTCTGGCCATCCCGCTCTGGTACGAGCACTCACACCACAACAACACGTCGGAGGACGCCGTCCTGTTCTCCTACACCGACCGCCCGGCGATCACCGCCCTGGGCCTCTGGCGCGAACGAGGAGACGCCTGATGCGCATCTGCATTTTCAACGACAACCAGCTTGGGGTTCTCGCTGAAGACAAGACGATCGTCGACCTGAGCGACCTCGTGTCGGAGCACGTGCCGACGCACGACCGCATGAACGCGCTCATCTCGAATTGGGATGACGTGCGCGGCACGGTCGCGGAGCGCGCTGCGGCCGGCGGCGGCACGCCCGAAGCCGAGGCCACGCTGCGCGCCCCGCAGCCCCGCCCCGTCAACCTCTTCGCGGCCCCCGTCAACTACCACAAGCACCAGCAGGAGATGGGTGGGGAGAAGGGCGTCTACAAGGACCGCCAGATCCTCACCGCCGAGGTACGCAAGGGCTTCCTCAAGGCAGTCACCTCAATCGTCGGCCCCGACGCATCCATCGAGCTGCCCTGGGACGACCGCCGCTTCGACCACGAGGCCGAGATCGGCGTCATCATCGGCAAGACCGCGAGCCGCGTCTCCGCTGAGGATGCCCTCGACTACGTCTTCGGGTACACGCCGCTGCTCGACATCACGCTGCGCGGCGAGGAGGACCGCTCCTACCGCAAGTCCTTCGACACCTTCACACCGATCGGCCCGTACATCGTGACGGCTGACGAGGTTCCGAACCCCGAGGCGCTCGACTTCTGGCTCACGGTCAACGGCGAGGAGCGCCAGCGCTCCAACACCTCGTACCTCATCTATGGCATCGCCAAGCTGATCGAGGTGTACTCCGAGGTCATGACGCTGCAGCCCGGCGACATCATCGCGACCGGCACCCCCGAGGGCGTCGGCCAGATCGTTCCCGGCGACACCGTCGTGCTCACGATCCCCGAGGTCGGCGAGCTCACCATGCCGGTGATCGCGCGCCCGTAACGCGTCACACAAAGACAAAGAGGTGGGCCCCTGCATCAGCAGGGGCCCACCTTTCTTATTGGCCGAATGACCCGGGCTCAGGTCAGGGCTGGATGGTGCGCACGTCGTCGGCGGCGATCAGGTCAGGTGCCGTCCAGCCGTCAAGGTCGTAGTCCTCGTGGAAGCGATCCACGAGACCCTCCATCCTGGCCATCGTCCCGTCGCTCATCGCGCCACCGAAGCTCGCCAGGTAGTGAGCCTCCGGCTGGCCGAAGTAGTTGAGCTCGTAGAGGTCGTGTCGACCACCGAACTCGCTGCCGACGGCATCCCACAGCGTCTTCATGATCCGCGAGCGGTCCAGCGCGGTCGTTCCGTTGGATCCGCGCATGAAGCGGTCCATCAGCGGGCGGATCTCGGGCGTCGAGAAGTCCGTCGCGTGGGAGTTCAGGTAGATGAGACCGGAGGAGACGACCGTCTGGGCAACCTCACGCATGCGCCGGTAGATGCCGGGGGCGTGCGCCGCGTAGGCCCGCGTGTACTTCTGGTTCGGCTCCATTGCCCCACCGGGGCCGGGCTCAGCACTCTCGATCATTCCGTCGCGCAGGCCCGTAAGCATGTTGCGCGCCGCGATCAGCTCACCGATCTGAGCCTGGACCGCCTTGGGGTCGCGCATGCCGGTGACCTGCACAGCTTTCTGGATCGCGCCGATGACGAATTCGAGCTTCGTCGTGAAGCGCACTGACGACTGGAGGATCGCGCGCGCCGTCCACCGGGTCGCGGCTCCGAACTCCTGCACCTTGTCGACGCCGTAGACCAGCACGTTCTCCCAGGGGATCAGTGCGTTGTCGAAGATCAGGATCGCGTCGTTCTCGTCGAGACGGCTCGAAAGCGGGTAGTCGAACGGGCTTGAGGCCGTGGCGGCTGCCTGCTCGTAGGACGCACGGGCGAGGTACTTGATGCCCTTGCCAGCAGACGGCGCGATAAACGTCAAGGCGAAGGCCTTGTCCTGCACCGGCGCCATGAAATGGCTCACGAAGATGTTCTGCGTGAGCGGCGACCCCGTGGCAACCACTTTCGCCCCGCTGACGATCAGCCCAGCATCGGTCTCCCGCTCGACGTGAACGAACACATCGCGGGTGTCCTCCACTGGAAGCCCCCTGTCGACAGGAGGGTTCGCGATGGCGTGGGCCATGTGCAGCACCTTCTCCTGCGCTTCCTTGTACCAGAAGCGGGCATTCGGCTCGTATTCGCCGTACCACTCGGGGATGGCGCCGAGCGAGGTGAGCATGGCGGCCTTGTAATCAGGAGAACGCCCGATCCAGCCGAATCCAATGTCCTGCCAGGTCTGGATGGCGTCAACGCAATCCCGAAGATCCTGCTTGCTGCGTGCAACCTTGAAGAAGGGATGCGTCTGCCCTCCGCTCCCGGTGTCGGTGGGGCGGAGCATGCTGCCAGCCGTCTCGGGGGTGTGGAAGGCGTCGTACAGTCGCGCCATCGACCGCGCACTGTTGCGGAACGCGGGATGCGTCGTGACGTCGTCGACGCGCTCCCCATAGATCCACACCTCGCGCCCATCACGAAGACTCTCGAGGTACTCCTCGCCGGTCTGCGGAAGGAGGCGGCCCGTGCCCTCGGGCGCCGCTTGGTTGGGCGCGGACTGATCAATCGTGGTCATCGTGCGAACTCCTCGTCGTGAATGGGTGAGAACAACCGCCCCGAGGCAAAGACCAGGGGATGGACTTCCGGCGTCTGGTCGAAGGTCTCGACCTCGCCCAAGAACAGGGTGTGATCGCCGGCAGGAAAGCGATCCATGATTCGGCACCCGATCCGAGCGATCGCCCCGGGTACGAAAGCGTGGCCGTTGTGCATATCGAACGGAGGGTCAGCACTCTTCTCGCGGCTCGCGAAGTGCGAGGCGATGTCTTTCTGGTCGTGCCGCAGCACGCTCACGGCGTAGACGTCATTCGACATCAGCCGCTCGTAGGTGCGCGCATTGTGGCCGACGGACACCACGACGAGCGCTGGATCAAGCGAGACTGACATGAAGCCGTTCGCGGTCATTCCCGCTGGCCGTCCATCCGCAGCGGGCGTCGAAATCACGGTAACGCCGGTGGGAAAACGCCCACAAGCATCCCTGAATGCACGAGTGTCCAGGCGGGGAGGTTGGGCAGTCGTCGTCGCAGTCATGCGTGGATCTCTCTCCTCGAGTTCACACCGCGCGTCATCGCGAGGCGTGATCCGAGCCTAGGAGGGACTGCGTTCGGCGTCATGAGGAACGCTGGACAGAGACGCATCGTCCAATTGGGCATAATGCATAATTGAGGCATGTCACCAGACGTCGCGAGGGCGCTCGATCATGTCATCGACCCGGGGTCTCCTATGCAGGTCTTCCAGGTTGATGAAGTCGACAGAGCGCGCGATGACTACAGCGACCGCCTCGTCAACTGGGCTCTCGCAGTCGGGGAAGCAGCTCGCGAGGTGGTGCAGAAGGAGATGTCCCCATCCCGCTTCGACGTGTTCGGTGCACCCACGTCAGCGGCGATCGAATCCATCTCCCTCGACATCCTTGGCGTGCTGAGTGGTGCGATCCCGAACCCAGCGAGCATCCGCATGTCAGATGGGCAGCGCGAGGTCGTCTTGGCAGCGGCACGAGACGGCGTATCAATCGAGCCAGTGACGCGTGGGCTTCGGCACCTCGAGACCGCCTGGCGGCGCGCGGCCATCGAACTCGTCATCCCGAACTATCAGGACGGTGCCGGCATCTCACTGCTGAGCGAGATGAGCGACCGCATCTCGGCGGCCTTCGCGACGGTGATCGATGAGAACACCCGGCGCTATCACGAATCCTCGTCCCGCATGCTCGAGATGCGGATGACGGACCAACGCCGGATGCTCGACCGCATCATCTCTGGAGACATCACATCTCCCGCCGAGGCAGCGCAGGTTCTCGACATGGACCTGTCGCAGATGCATCTCTGTGTGGTGCTCTCGGCCCGGGCGTCATATGAGGGTGCGGTGTCACCGAGCGACTTCTCTACGTTTCGCCGGGCATGCGAGAAGGCGCTCAGCGGGTACCACGCCGCATTCATCCCTCAGGAGGGCACGTCGGCGTGGATTTTGGTGAGTGCCCCTTACCTGTCGGTCGACGCCGTGGTGAGCACGCTCACGCCAGTCGCGGAGCACAGCCCCTGGCTCATCATGAGTATGGGCGTCGCGCGTCGCGACCTGGCAGGAATACGAGCAGCTCACACATCGGCGCAGGCGCTCCATACGACGAGGCGCTCCTCGAACATCGCGGCTGCAGTCTCCACGTTCGCCGATGAAGGGCATCTCGCGCTGCTGTCGGCCCGGGCAGAGCTCGCACGCTTGCTCGTCGAAGACGAGTTGGATGGCCTCTTGGGCGACGACCCGATGAGCGAGGAGTTGCGGCACACGCTCGAGGTGCTGCTGCGAAACCTGGGCAACATTCGACGAGCGGCCGATGAACTGTATGTTCACCGCAACACCATCGCGTATCGGCTCGAGAAGATGGGCGCTTCGATGGGGCGCGACCCGCTCGGACGACCTTTGACGACTCACCTGGCGCTGCAGCTGGCGAAGATGCACCCCGCCGCGACCCAGGCCGCGATCGACGCTCCCTAGGTGGTGGCGGGCCAGATTCCGTGACTCCCGGGGGAGAGGATGCCATCGGGGTCAAGCGCGTCCTTGATGCTCGAGTACGTGCGAGAGAGCGCGTGGTCACCATAATCGAAGTTCTGCGCCACTTCGTCAGCGAGTGAGATGTGCGCCCGGTACTCGGTCCATCCCCACTCCGCGGCAAGGTCGCACATCTTGCGGACTGCCGCGTGTGCGCGAGCGACCTGCTCCGCCGAGGTCTTGTCGAACAGCACCATGCATGCGCCGACCATGCTGCGCGGATTCACGATCCACGCGAACATCCCCGCGAGGCCGAATTCCTCGAGCACGCTCGTCACCATCTGCTCGTGACGCACGGCCGCTGCGCCCTCGAGCGGGATCACTGGCGCGAAGTCGATGTGACCCGTGTCATCGCCGTAGAAGGCCTCCTTGATGAGGTCGAGCAGGACCATCGTCGGGATGCCGGCAGGGACTCGGTCGCGAGGGTGGACGTCGTCAACGCTCGCAGTGCCCGCATACGTGCGCAGCTCGAGTCGAGCGCCTGGCACCTTCGCGACCTGCTCCTCGATGACAGCCCGCTGGGCTGCGACGACCGCCGCGCGACCGTACATGGAGACGCGCGCGTTCCACCGTCCCGGTCGCATGATCGACCTGAGCTTGCGAGCCCGGTCCGCAGCTTCACCCTGTGCCGAGTCATCGACCATGCGGGTGGCCGACAACAGTGGCAGTCCCTGCACTGTCTTGTCGCGCACGAGGGGGCGAAGCAGGTCGATCAGCGGGAGGATGTCATCCTCCCCCTCGCACACGATGCTTCCGGTCACGATCACCTCGGGGCGCGGTGTCAGCCACAGCCCCATCTTCGTGACAATGCCGAAGTTTGACTGCATGAAGAGACTGTCGAGCGATGGACCGAACCCGCGCTTGTGCGCCTGCCACAGCGTGCTGCGCGAATTCGCGCCCTGCCCCGTGCGCAGGATCTCGCCGTTCGCGAGAACGACCTCCATGCCGCAGACGGCATCCGCATGGATTCCGTGCTCGTGATAGCCGAAGCCGTGCTGGAGGGCGTTTCCCACCACGCTGCCCCAGCCGAGGTCTGGCACGGACATCGCGAGCGCCACGTCTCGTCGCTGGAGTTCCTCGTAGAGCTCGAAGAAGGTCACCCCGGGTTCGAGCAGCACATAGCCGGCCTCCTCGTTGATCTCGAGGATTCGATTGAGGCGGCGCAGGCTCACTACGACCGACCCCCCAACGATGGGCGCAGACCCGCCGTATCCGAAGTTGCGGCCCATCGATGATGTCCACAGCTGCACGCCGCACTCTCGCGCGATGCGCACGACCTCCTGGATCTCCTCAACCGATCCGGGCTGCACGACAAAGGACGGCTGATGCTCCGTGGCACCTGGCCCTTCGAAGGGGTCGCGGAACTCGTCAACCCTGGCCGAGTCGAGAAGCACCGCCTCCTCGCCGAGCGCCTCGGTGAACCGTGCGATGGCAGCGGCCAGTCCTGGTGTCGTCTCTTCAACCGTGTTCGTCATGGTGTCTCCTGCAAGCCTCGCCGCACCCGTTAGAACGGGTAGGGCGCGATGTCTGAGCGCAGGGTCAGCCACTGCGTCTCGGTGAACGCCTCGATGTTGGCCTGTGCCCCGCCGAAGCGCGAGCCCGTGCCCGACGCGCCGATTCCGCCGAAGGGGGCGGTCGACTCGTCGGAGACAGTCTGCTCATTGATGTGAACGATGCCGCTCGGGATGGCGTCGGCGACCTCCATCGCCATGCCGACCTCGCCCAGGATGCCGAGCGACAGTCCGAACTCGGTGTCACGAGCGATCTCGATCGCCTCCTCGATGGTCGAGAACGACATGACCGGGGCGACCGGGCCGAAGATCTCCTCGGCCCACGCCCGGTGCTCGCGAGTGACATGCGACAGCACCGTCGGCTTGTAAAAGAGCCCGTCGTGGGTCCCACCGGCCTCGAGCTGCGCGCCCGCATCCACCGAGTCTGTGACGATTGCGTGGATGCGCTCGACCTGGCCGCGGTCGATGATCGGCCCAAGCGCCACCTGGCCACTTGCAGGGTCACCAACCGGAAGATGCTCTGCTTTCTCCTTGAGCGCCGCGACGTACTCGTCGTGCAGGCTCTCATGCACAAGGTGACGACCTGAGGTCATGCAGATCTGCCCCTGGTGCATGAACGAACCGAAGGCACCAGCCGACGCTGCCTTCGCAAGGTCAGCGCCCGGCAGGATGATGAGGGCGTTGTTGCCGCCCAACTCGAGGTGCGCCCGCTTGAGGTGACGCGCTGCCGCCTCGCCAACCTTGCGCCCGGCCGGCGTGGAACCCGTGAAGGAGATGATCCGCACCTCGGGCGCGGCGACGACCGCTTCGCCAACGTCGACCCCTCCCGTGAGCACCTGCAGCAGGCCAGCAGGAAGGCCGGCCTCCTCGAAGATCCGCGCCAAGGCGATGCCGCCGGAGACATTCGTTCGGGGGTCCGGCTTGAGCAGCACCGCGTTGCCGAGGGCGAGCGCCGGGGCGACCGAGCGGATCGAGAGGATGAGGGGGAAGTTGAACGGTGCGATGACGCTGACCACGCCGGCAGGCACGCGGCGTGACACGCTCCAGCGGTCTTCATTGGTCGAGAGCACCTCGCCGCGCGGGTGATTTGGCAGCGCCGCCGCGTCGAAGCACTCGGCCGCGGCGATGTGAGTCTCGAGCTGCGCCTTCGGCAGGATGGCACCGGACTCACGGATGATCCACTGCTCGATCTCTGAGGCGTGCTCTTCCCAGAGCGCCCCAGCGCGACGCAGGACCGCGGCGCGCTCTTCAGGACGCTTCGCCGCCCAGTCGCGCTGGGCGGCCGCCGCGCGCCGTGCCGCGGCGAGCACGTCGTCGGGGGTCGCCTTCCCGACGCGGCCGAGAACCTGCCCCGTGGCCGGCTCGACCACGTCGATGCTCGCGGGCGAGTCAACCCATTCGCCGATGAAGAGCTTTCCATCCCAGATGCTGGAGTCCAGTAGTGCCATCGTGTTCTTCTCCGTGAGGTCGTCGTTGTTGAGAGGTGTTCTGCGGCTGCCCAATGGTGAGCGCAGGTGACTCAGTCCGTTCGCTGGGCGAGCTCCTCAGCCGAAACCCAGTTGCCGTGGAGCCCCTTCGGAACGCGCAGCGGCATGCGAAGGGTGCATACGGGCTCCTTGTCGATGTTCTGCGCGTCGAGCACGACGAGTTCGCTGTGCATCGCATCGCGGCGTGATACCAGCACGAACACGTAGCCGTGTCCCTCTGGTGCGTTGGCGCTCCCTGGCACGAACACGGGCTCGCCGACCGTCGAACCGTCACCGGGGTAATACAGCTTCTGCTCGCCCGTCGCATAGTCGATTGTCGAGATCCAGCGGAAGCCGTGCCCCTGCACCTCGATTCCGGGAACAGCGCTGACCGCCATCGCACCCCAGGTGTGCTTCATCGTCTCGAAGCGGTCGTCCATGCGAGGGAACTCGACGCCGAGCTTCGAGATCTGCGACTCGGTGAATCCGTCGGCGCCGTCGTGGAGGTCGATTGTCCACCTCGTGAGCGTGGTCTGCCCCTTGACCGGGTCGTGGGGTGTCCCGTCCATGTTGGGGAACCACGGGAAGTACTTACTCTCCGAGACCGGGCTGTCAATGTAGATGTACCGTCCATCATCGAAAGCACCGAGGATGTGGCTCGAGAAGCGTGAGCGACCCCGGAACCATCGGATTCCCGCACCGTCACCCTTTCGTGGGATCACGCCGAGGTAGACGTCCTCACTCGCATCCCATTGGAAGGCAGACTTGCCCTCCTCGATCCATTCCCTCTCGCTCCGCAGGGGGATGATCGGAAAGATGACGTAGTTCTGGGTCACGGCAAAGTCGTGCACCATCGCCGAGTAGGGAGCTTTGAACCAGGTCTCATGGATGATCTGGCCCGTGCTGTCCGCCTCGTAGTACGCGATGTCCCGCGTCGTGTCGCCCTTCGCGGCGTATCCGAAGAAGACCATCTCGCCGGTCAGTGGATCGACCTTGGGATGAGCCGTCGACGACTTGGATGTCAGCGAGCCCTCAAAGTCGTACACGCCGAGCGTGTCGAGCGTGTCGGGGTCCAGGATGATGGGCGGCGAGTCCTCCTTGGCCGCGTACAGCTTGCCGCCGTGGAAGAAGAGGTTGGTGTTGGCGTTCCCACGCAGCATCCCCTCGACCATCGCGTCGTCGTCGAACTGGTTGCGATACTTGCCGAACAGTGAGCGACCGGCCGCGCGCTCGGCCTGGAACCGAGGCGTCCGGATGAATCGGCTCTTGTAGGTGACCTTGCCGTCGTGGAATCGAAACGCCAGGGCCATGCCGTCGTCGTTGAAGTAGCCGAGGTCGTTCTCGACGAACGACGGGAACTGGCGGTCGCTCACGACCTTGTAATACGTGCCGTCAAGGTGCGCCGGGATGGCACCCTGCACACACTCGAGCCCGTCGATGTCAGCTTCGACGCGAACGGGCCTGTCGAATGGATGCGCCGGCTCAGCAAAGCGGATCATGGGGTAGGGCGATGGTGTCGGGATGGGAGCCTTCGGCTCCTTCCGCACCCAGGCCAGCTGCTCCGCTCGGGCGTCCTCCGAGGGGTCGTTTTGATGGGACATAGGCTCTCCGTCGGTCGTCAATCTCACTGCCCTGGCTGAAGCAACCCGGCAGACCCAAGACCAATCTCCGCCCCGGTATCCGGAGGCAGCGTTGGCCCCAATACGCCACACTCAATCAGGCGCGACGCCGCAGACCTAGAAAGCTGCAATCCATTCCACCCTGCGGAAACGGTAGAGTGGTAGCGGCCCGGGAATGCCGAAACGGTTGCCCGCTGATGAGAGAGGGTGAGCTCCGCATGAGTTCGGCAGAGAACGCACTTCTCGTCATCCAGTTGATGAGCCAGCGCGGCCAACTCTCGGTGCGAGAGGTGGCGAACGAACTCGCGGTCGCAGACTCGACGGCCCACCGGCTCCTCGCTGCATGCCGTCGACTGGGCTTCGTGCGGCAGGAGGCTGTTGGCGGCGCCTACTTCGCAGGGCCCGCGCTTCACGAGATGGCACTAGCGGCCAGCGGCGCACCACGACTCCGGGAAGCCAGCGGGGTACTCGCCCAGCAGGCAGCTCGCGACCTCGGCGAGACCGTGTCGATCGCGATTCTCGAAGGTCGGCAGTGTCGATTCGTCGAGTCATTTGAGGGCAACCGCGCGATCCGTGTGTCGTCTCTTCTGGGCCAGCTCCTGCCTGCCCACGCATGCAGCGCTGGGCGCGCGATCCTTGCACGCCTCAGCTCAGACGACGTGGCTCGCCGTTTTCCAACCCGAACTCTTGAGAAGAGAACTGATCGCACGATTTCAGATTGGACAGCGTTCACCGCCGAGCTCGACCGAACCCGCAAACGTGGCTGGGCGGTGGAGTTTGGCGAGTTGGAGGCGGGGATCGCCAGCGTGAGCCACGTTCTCACCGACTCGACGGGCCAGCCAAAGGCCGCCATGTGCGTGTCTGCCCCGATGTCCAGGCTGACCACGGCGAAAGATGCCATCCCCCTCGCACACGCGCTGGGGAGTGTGGCCGCGGAGGTGCAGAGCCAGCTCCGCGCCATCACCATGGCGGCGCAGCGCTGACTCCAGCAGCGCTGACTCCAGCAACGCTGAGGCCTGCTTACGCCCGCAACCGCGTGAGGATCCGACCGCGAGCCTCAGCAAAGCGCGGGTCCGCGCGCGTCTCAACTTGATCGCGATGGCTACCGAAGCCCGTCTCGATCTGGTCGACGACGTGAGCTGGCTTATCTGCGATCACGACTACCCGGTCGGCGAGATACAGCGCTTCGTCGATGTCGTGTGTCACCAGGATGATCGTGACGCCGAGGTTCACGTGTAGGTCAACGACGAGATCCTCAAGGTCGAGTCGCGTCTGCGCATCGACCGAGGCGAATGGCTCATCCATGAGGAGGATCTTGGAGTCGTAGGCAAGTGCACGCGCAATTGCGACTCGCTGTTGCATGCCGCCTGACATCTCCCAGGCGTACAAGTGACCCTTGCCGGCGAGACCCACCGCTGCGAGGTTCTTCTCGGCAATGGCGAGGCGCTCCCCCTTCTTCATTCCCTTTCCTTGGAGCGGAAACGCGACATTGTCTAGCGTGGTCATCCACGGAAGAAGCGAGCGGCTGTAGTCCTGGAACACGACCCCGACCTCGGGGTGCGGCTCGGCCAATGGCGACCCGTCGATGAAGACGCCGCCCTCGGTCGGCGGAACGAGTCCGCTCAAGCTGCGAAGGAGGGTCGTCTTGCCAACCCCGGACGGTCCGACGATAGCTACGAACTCACCGGGCGGCACCTCGAGATCCAGATTCCTGATGATCCAGTTCTCCTGCGCCCCAGTGCCATAACTCTTGCCAAGAGCCCTCACGCTCAGCGTGCGGCCGTCAGCGTGGCTGGGCAGGCTTCGTGCTGCCGCTGTCGCAGTTTCGCTCATGTCCACTTACTTCTTTCTCTGAGTCGTGAGGGTCTTCGTTTGGGTCGGGTTTGTCGACCGGTAGTGCCAGTGCAGCAGACGCTTCTCCAACACGTTGAACAGTTCACTCAACACGTAGCCCAGCACACCGACGAGGATCGCGCCCGCCCACGTCTGGGGCAGCTGGAAGACACTGGAGGACCTAAGGATGTAATAGCCGATCCCCTCTTCCGCGGCGAAGAGTTCGCTGACGACCATGACGACGACTGCGATCGGCAGGGCCACGCGAACACCCGCAACGATCTGGGGCAGGGCTGAGGGGATGATCACTCTCCCGAAGTGCAGCAGCGGAGGGATGCGGTAGGCCTGCGACAGGGAACGCACGGCGGGTTCGACGCTCCTGACGCCATCGATTGAGTTGAGGATGATGGGCCACACGCAGGCGAATGCGATGGTCGCAATCTTCGGCGCCGCTCCGATTCCCATCGCGCCGATCACGAGGGGCACGAGGGCTGTCTGGGGCACAGCGCGGAAGAAGTGGATGAGGGGGTCGACGGCCTCCCGCACACGGGGAAGCTCCCCGAGCAACACACCGACGGTGACGCCGATGACGATGGCGATCCCGAGACCGGCGAACAGGTTGGTGAGGCTGACGCTGATGTCTCGAAGCAGGGTGCCGGTGGCTATGTCCGCCACCATCGCCTCCATGATCTTCGACAGCGGAGGGAAGAAGACGGAGGTGCTGCTGGCCGACAGCAGCCACCACAGCGCGACCAGCACCATTGGGAGCCAAACACGCTCTACTACTCGGAGCACGATGGTCATTCGAGCGCTCTCCTTCCGTGACTCGGCTGTGCGATTAGTTTCATGCTTCCCCCTGCCGGTTCCAGCGGAGTAGACGGCCTTCCGCCCACGCGAGAGCCGATGTCACAGCCCACCCGAAGAGACCGATGAGCACCAGGTATGCGACGGCCAGATCCCAGCGGTTGCCTCCCTGAGCCAGGGTGATGAGTCGCCCGAGACCCGGGGTCTGGCTAAGCACTTCCACGGCAACCGCGACGAGGAGCGCGATTGCGACCGCAATGCGAAGACCCGTCGAGATCATCGGGAGCGCGCCGGGCAGGAGCACCCGCCGAAAAGCCAGGAGGCGCGGAATCCTGTAGCTGCGCGTCATCTCCCGAGCCGATGACGTCATTTGCTGGGCCCCGTACAGCGATTGAACGAGGATCGGCCAGACCGCGGCGAGCGACACGACCAGCACCTCCATGCGCCATGAGGCACCCATCATGAGGATGAGCACCGGAAGCAGTGCAATGACAGGGAACGAGCGACCGAAGTCAAGCACGAGGCGCGCGGCTCTCTCCGCTACCGGGATGCCGCCGAGCAGAAGCCCGACGGGCACCCCGACCGCCGTGGCGATTGCTACACCGGTCAGTGCCGCGGAGATGGTCTGGACAAGCGCCTGCCAGAACTCGGGGCGGCCGAAGACTCCCAAGAATGCGACCGCGACATCGTCCACCGCCGGGAGCAGCCCTGGCGCCGCGCCCGTTACTACGGCCACCTGCCAGGCGCCAAGAACGATGGCGACGAGGATGCCGCGCCGGGCCCATATGGCAGCCGCGGAAGGCTGTGCCGAGGGGCGGCCGGATAGCTTCCGGCCGCCCGTCGACGCGCCGTGTGGCCTCTTTGTCAACACTGATCTACTTTCTTCGAGCTGCGCAGGTCTAGCGGGTCGGCGTTCCCTCGGCGAGGAGCTCCTTGACGGTCGGAGGGTTCTCCACCTGGCCGAAGCGCACCATCGTGTCGATCAGGTACTGGTACCGATCGACATACACGGCGGGGTCGCGCTCGACGTACACGCGGTTCGCGAGGAGCTCCGGCGGGATCTCGGTGTGCTCTCCCGTGATTCGACGTGCGTCTTCGTAGTTGTCGTTGTAGAAGTCCGCTGCCTTGCTCATTGCGTTCCGGAAGCGGTCCACCAAGTCGGGACGGGTCTCGACCGTGTTCTCGGACGCCATCCACAGCGTGTTCGGCATGCCGCCACCGTATTCGCGCGTCGGTTCGCCGATGACCGTGAACCCCTGTTCTTTCGCGATGTCGTAGAAGGGCGGAAAGATCAGAGCGGTGTCGACGTGGCCGGCTCCTACCGCCTCCAGCATTCCCGGGAGCGGGGTCACGACGAGTTGCATCGAGTCGAAGGGAACCCCAGCTTCTTCGGCAGCTTCGTACAGCTGGAGTTCTGCTCCGGTCGCGAGCCCGAGCACAGCGACAGACTTGCCCTCCATGTCCTCCATCGAGGTGATGGGGCTGCCCGGCGCCGAGACGAGACCCGACGTGCCTGCCTCGGGGTCGATGGACTCGTTATTGAGCACGACCTTCACGGGAAGGCCATTCGTGACAGCGGTGACTGCCGTCGATCCGGCCACCATTGCGAAGTCGACTTCACCGGAGACCAGCTGGGCCAGGTTCGCGGCCGGGTCCCCACCCGGCACCAGGGTCACGTCGAGGCCCTCGTCCTCGAAGAACCCTTGCTCCTTCGCCTGGTAGGCGTTCTCGAAGGCGATCGATGCCAAGACGACCGAGATCTCCGTCGGTCCGTCTGCTGCCTCGCCACCGCCCGCGGCGGCGGTGCAGCCAGTCAGGGCGAGGCCAGCGACTGCTGTGAGCGACGCAAGCGTTACCAGCCTGCGACGAGTGTGATTGCGTGAAGAGCGCATAGCTCCCCCTCCAACTTCCTTGTTGTGTGCGATCCAGAGAGGATTGAGCACACCTAATCAGCTTTGGGGTCGCGAAGCCTATTCGCCGGAATCGGATTCCTCAGGATGGAAAGTCACCCGTTCTTGTCCTGCAACAAGGGAACCCGCAACGCTCTCTCGACGGGCTCCTACGAGCGATACCGCGAAGACCGCACGCCGTGCTTGCCCGGCGACAGGATCCCGTTGGGATCGAGCGTATCCCTTACCCTCTCCTGGGTTCGCCACAACGCGTGGTTGTTGAAGTCATACTGATCAGCGAGCAGGTCCATGTAGTCGAGGTGCACGCGATACTCCGAGTAGCCGTACCGCTTTGCCACAGCGGCAAGCTCGCGAAACGCGAGGTCAGAGCGGCGACGGCCCTTTTCCGAGTCCTGGTTGAAAATGATCATCACCGTGTGAGCGACGTGCCGGGGGTACACGTGGAAGCCTGCGAAGAAGTCGAGTTCGTGCTCGGCAATGATGCGCCTGCTCTCCTGATAGAACTCACCCACCGCGGCACCGACACATATCCGTTGTTCTTACCGCGCGAGCCTTCCTCGTGTGAGCCCACCACGTGGCCAGAACCCACGATTGCGGCGGCACCGTCAAGGAACCGTTCGGGTGAGTCGGGACCGCCAAGTGGTTTGTCATTCCACGGGGTTGCGTGAACCTCTCCGCTCATGATGCTCCTGTTGGTCCGGGCGGTGCGATACTTGAAGAGTGGGCGTGACCCCCTCTAGTCCTCGTCCTGCGGGTCGTCGAGCCGACCGATTCCCGCGTCGCGCCGCACCAGGAGCAGCAGCCCGAGCAACAGCATGGCGGCTCCCGCGATCATGAGGGACTCGCGCACCCCGAGCCAGTCGGCGATGCCGCCCATGATGAGCGCGCCCACCGCCATCGACAGGGTGTAGAGCATGATGCGCACGGCGATCACGCTGCCGCGCATCCGGTCGGTGACGATGAGCTGGATGGCGGTGTTGACGCCCGCGATGACGGTGAGGAAGCCTGCGCCCGCGACGAAGAGGGCGGCGATGGCCGCGATGTAGTTCTCCACGGCGCCCAGCACGAGCACGGCCGCGCCGACGCCCAACATCCCGGCAAGCGTGACGAGGGAGAGCGGATGCTTCGACGACGCGACGATCGGACCCGCGATGAGTGCCCCCACCCCGGCGGCGGCGGTCATGATGCCGAGTTCGAGTCCGCCGGCGTCGTAGACGGTGGACGCGAGGATGATCGTGAGGTTGAAGACGGGGTTGAAGAGAATGCCGATCGCGATCGACACGATGATCGACACCGTGATCCCGCGCTGGCGGCGGATGTAGGAGAGCGCGGTGCCGAAGCTCCTGAGCGCACTGATGCGCGGCTTCGCGAGGGCCCGCCGCGCGCCGCCCCCGATCGCGATGAGCGCGACCAGCACGAACACGAACGAGACGCTGTTGAGCAGGAACGCTGGACTGGGCCCGAGCGTTCCGATGAGGATGCCCGCGAGGGCGGGTCCGAGCGCCCGGCCCACGTTGAACTGCATCGTGTTAAGGGTGACCGCCGACTGGATGTCCTCCCTCGGCACGAGGTCGTGCACGAGCGCCTGCCAGCTGGGCAGGTTCAGCCCGCCGAAGATCCCCTGCAGGGTGACGGGCAGGATGACGAGGAGCGGGTTCTGCGTGCCCGAGGCGACGACGAGGAACAGGATCAGGGCGGCGAGGCTGCCGAAGATCTGCGTGCCGATCAGCACTCGCCTGCGGTCGAAGCGATCGGCCCATGCTCCGCCGAGGGGGCCCATGAGCACGTTGGGGATGAACTGTGCCGCCGCGCCGATGCCCACCCAGGTGGCGCTGTGCGTCATCTCGAAGATGACGAACGGCACGGCGAGGTTGCTTAGCCACGTGCCCGTCGTGGACACCGCGGCGGCAACCCAGAAGATCGCAAAGCGCCGGTGTCGAAGCGCGCTGAACGGCCCCCGGCGGGGCGAGCCGCCTTCCTCAGCGGGCCCGCTCAACTCGCCGAACGCAGGTCCGGTTCGGCCTCCACCGGGATGGGGTGGTGGCAGGCCACCCGGTGCCCCGGTGCGATCTCCGCGAGCGGCGGCATGACGGTGCGGCAGATCTCCGTCGCGGCCGGGCAGCGGGCCGCAAAGGGGCACCCGCCACTCGGAGCCGGGCTCGTGGCGATCTCGCCCTCGTTCGCGACATCCTGCAGCTTCTCCGGACGGTTCGGCTGCGGGATCGAGCTCAGCAGCAGCGCCGTGTAGTGGTGCCTCGGATGCTGGTAGATCTCCTCCGAGCCGGCCAGCTCGACGATCCGCCCCAGGTACATGACGGCGACGCGGTCGCTGATGTTCTTGACGACGGCGAGGTCGTGCGAGATGAAGACGAGCGAGAGGTCGTGCTCATCCTTCATGCGCTCAAGCAGGTTGAGCACCTGTGCCTGCACCGAGACGTCGAGCGCCGAGACGGGCTCGTCGCAGATGATGACGGATGGCTGCTGGGCGACGCCGCGCGCGATCGAGACGCGCTGGCACTGCCCGCCGGAGAGCTGGTGCGGCTTGCGCTTGGCCATGGCCGCGTCGACGCCCACCTCCTGCAGGAGTTCGAGCGCCCGCTCCTTGGGCTTCGGATGCTTGAGGAAGGTCAGCGGCTCCATGACGATCTCGAGTGCCGTGCGACGCGGGTTGAGCGAGGAGATCGGGTCTTGGAAGATCAGCTGCAGCTCCTTGCGGTGCTTGCGCAGCTGCTTCTGGGTGAGGCCGTCGAGGCGCAGGTCCCCGAGCATGACCTCGCCCTCCGTGGGCGGGGGCAGCATGACGAGCGCGCGACCCGTCGACGACTTGCCGCATCCGGATTCCCCGACGAGGCCGAGGGTCTCGCCGCGGCGCAGCTCGATGTCGATGCCGTGCACCGCGCGCACTGGCTTCTTGCCCGGCACGGGGTACTCGACGACAAGGCCCTTTGCGGAGAGCACGATGTCATCGCCGGACGATTCCCTGACTGCGGGAGCTGTTGCCGTGTCGGTCATCAGGAGATCCTCTCTTTCGCCGCCGTGACCGAGACCCCGAGGGGCTCGTCGGGGCCGGCGACGGGATGATGGCAGGCGACGGGTCGTCCCGCGGGCCCCGGCTCGAGGGGCGGGTCGATGTCGAGGCAGAGTTCGGTCATCCGGGGGCACCGGTTGGCGAAGGAGCACCCGTGGGGAAGGTCCGTGAGCTGGGGAGGACGGCCGGGGATCGTGCGGAGCACGGTGTGCGGCGGGTTCTCGAGGCTCGGCCGGGCCTCCTCGAGTGCCTTGGTGTACGGATGCTGCGGTGCCTCGAAGGTGCTGATGGCCGAGCCCGTCTCGACGACGCGTCCCGCATACATGACCGAGACCTCGTCGCAGCGTTCCGCGATCAGGCTGAGGTCGTGCGAGACGAGCAGCACCGCGAGGTTGCGTTCCCGGCGCAGCTTGTCGAAGAGGTCGAGGATCTGCGCCTGCACCGTGACATCCAGTGCTGTCGTCGGCTCGTCCGCGATGAGCAGTTCGGGGTCACACGAGAGCGCGAGCGCGATCATGATGCGCTGGCGCTGCCCACCCGAGAGCTGGTGCGGGTAGACCTTGAACTTCTCCTCAGGGTCGGGGATGCCGACCTGCCCGAGCAGGTCGATCGCGCGCGCCTTCGCCTCCTTGCCGTTGATGCCGAGGTGGCGGCGCATGGGGAGCACGAGCTGCTTGCCCACCCGCATGACGGGGTTGAGTGCGGTCATGGGGTCCTGGAACACCATGGCGATGCGGCGGCCGCGGATACGCTTGCGCATCTCGTCCTCGCTGAGGCCGAGGATCTCCTCACCGGCGAAGCGCACGCTGCCCTCGCGCTTGTGGAGGGCGTTGCGGGGCAGGATCCCGAGCACGGCTCGTGCCGTCACCGACTTGCCCGAACCGCTCTCGCCGACGAGACCGTGCACCTGGCCCGGCGCGATCGAGAGATTGACCCCGTTGACGACCTCCGCGATGCCCTGCGGTGTCTTGAACTGAATTCGCAGGTCCTTGACCTCGAGGATGGGCTCGACCGTCACAGCGCAGACTCCTTGATGTCGAATCGCTTCGCGAAGTGCTCGGCGAGGAAGTTGATCGCAAGGATGGAGAGGGCCATCGTGAATGCCGGGAGCAGCACGATGTGCGGCGCCTGGGTGAGCTTCGACCGGCCGGTGCCCATCATGGAGCCCCAGCTGGCATCCGGTGGCTGGATGCCGAGGCCGAGGAAGCTGAGGCTCGCCTCGGCGACGATCGCGACGGCGATGACGACGATCGCGTACGCGAGCACGGGCACGACCACGTTGGGCAGGATCTCCCGCACGATGATGCGCGCATGCCCGAAGCCCATGCCGCGCGCCGCCGTCACGAAGTCACGGTTGACGAAGGTCAGTGTCGCCGAGCGGGCGACTCGCGCAACGGGGGCCGAGGCGATGATGCCGATGCCGACCACGATCGTCCAGAGGCCGGGGCCGAGGAAGAGGCTCAGGGCGATGAGCGCCACGAGATTGGGGAACGACAGCACGATGTCGAGGCCCGCGACGATGAAGCGGTTCGCCCAGCCGCCGAAGTACCCGGCCAGGATGCCCATGGGGGCGCCAAGCACGACGGCGAGCGCGATCGAGGCGACGCCGACGAAGAGGCTGACCTGCGCGCCCGACAGCAGCCGGGCGAGGATGTCACGCCCCACCTCGTCGGTTCCGAGTATGTGGCCGGGGCTGAACATGGGCGCCATGATGGCGCCGTAGTCGGAACGCGACGGGTCTGGCAGCGGCAGCACGGGCAGCAGCAGCGCGCCCGCCATGAGAAGCACGAGCCATCCGAGCGAGATCATGACGGCCCACGGCGGCACCGCCCTGCGGGAGCGGCCGAGGAGCCCGCGCCCACCGATGGGCGGGCTGCCCGGCACGACCGTGCGCTGGGAGGTGGTCTTGGTTGTGAAACTCATACGCGCACCCTTGGGTCAAGTAGCGGGTAGATCATGTCGACGATGAAGTTGGCGAGCACGTAGGCGCAGGCGATGAAGAGGATGAGGCCCTGCACGAGCACGTAGTCGCGGTTGTTGATGCCGCTGTAGATGAGCGTGCCGATACCCGGCAGGCCCGAGATGAGCTCGATCAGCAGCGTGCCGCCAATGAGCGTGCCGATGTTGATGCCGACGACCGTCACGAGCGTGGGCAGCGAGGGCTTGAGCGCGTAACGGAAGAGCACGCTCCGCTGCGTCAGTCCCACCGAGCGGGCGACGAGGATGTAGTCCTCCTGCAGGGTGCGGATCATCTCGTTGCGCAGCACCCGCATGTAGAGGGGTACGAGCGCCGAGGCGAGCGCGATCGACGGGATCAGGAGCGAGCGGATGTTGCCGAGCACGTCTTCCTGCAGGGGCACGAAACCGATGGCCGGCAACCAGTTCAGCGTCACCGCGAAGATCACGATCAGCACGAGCGAGACCACGAAGTTGGGGATCGACTGCAGCGTGAAGGTGAAGACCGAGACGACGCGGTCGAAAACCTGGTCGCGGCGGCGCGCGGCAGCCACGGCGAGGGGCACGGCGATCGCCAACGAGATGATCTCGGCCATGATGAGCAGCTGGATCGTGACGGGCAGGCGCTCGCCGATCGCCTCCGTCACGGGTTGCCCCGTGCGGAAGGAGACACCGAGGTCGCCCGTGATCGCGTTGCCGAGCCACTGCACGTAGCGCACCATGAACGGCTGGTCGAGCCCGAGCTCCTTGCGGATCTCCTCGACCGCGCCCGGCGTGGGGTTGGAGCTCGACGCCACGAGCACCTCGGCGGTGTCGCCTGGCAGCAGGTCGAGCAGGAGGTAGACGAGAAAGCTCACGCCGAGCAGCACGACCACCAGATGCACTGCCCTCATGGCGATGACCTTTGCGTATGTCACACGGCCTCCTTTTCAAGCAACGTCGCTCAATTCGCCCCCTTGCGAGGGTGGTTCGGATGCCATCAAACAGGCTTCGGATGCCTCGTCCCACCTCGGCGTTCCACACGGTGGCACGCGCTCTCCCAGCGCTCTGGCGCCGTGTTAGTCTCGCGCCGACCGAGCCGGTCGCCGCACCGTTGCGACGAAGACGCGGCACGCATCCGATCACCATCCCGGGAGACACCGCTGTGAGCTTCACCTCCGAAGAGACGAGCCGTTACGTCGATGCCGCCGGAGTGCGCATCCACTATCACGAGGCGGGCACGGGGCCGGTGCTGCTGCTCGTGCACGGCGGGGCCCCCGGCGCCTACGGCTGGGGCAACTTCGGGCAGAACCTTGAGGCGCTGGCCCAGCACTTCCGCACGATCATCGTCGACCTGCCCGGCTATGGAAAGTCTGACAAGCCGGAGGTCGAGGGCGACCGCAACTCCTTCTACGCCGAAACCTTCCTCGCGATGATGGACGCCCTCTCGATCGACTCCGCCCACGTGTGCGGGCTCGCAACCGGTGGTGGCGCCGCAATCACGATGGCCGTCTCGGCACCGGAACGCATCGAGCGGCTCATCCTCGTGAGCTCCATGGGCGGGCTCCCCCTCTTCAGCACGCGCCCCACCGAGGGCCAGAAAGTCATCCAGTCCTACTACAAGGGCGATGGGCCGTCTGAGGAGAAGATGCGCAACTACCTCTCGGTCATGATGTACGACCAGGCGCTCATCACTGACGATGTCGTGCAGGACCGCTACCAGGCGAGTATCGACCCCGAGTTCATGGCCAAGGCGCCGGAGGGACGCGGGCAGCGCAAGCCCGACCAGGGGCCGCCGCTGTGGACGCTCCTCGGCCAGGTCGAGGCACCGACGCTCGTGGTCTGGGGTCGCGACAACCGCATCCAGGGCTACGACAACGCCCTGTTCATGCTGAACCAGATTCCGGATGTTCGCCTGCACATCTTCGGCAAGACCGGGCTTTGGGTACCATTCGAACGCGCTCGCGAGTTCGAAGCTCTCGTCACGGGATTCCTCCGCGAGGACAACCGGATGGGGCCATGACCGACAGCACTACGCGCAGCGAGACCGAGGAGCAGCGTTCGCGCGCCCTCGAGGCGACGCTGACGCTCGTGGCCCGCTCGGGTTATCAGGCCACGACGATCGCGGCGGTCGCGAAGGAGGCGGGGCTCTCGGAGAGCTTCATCCTGTGGCACTTCCGCAACAAGGACCGCCTCTTCGCTGAGGCGCTCGAATACAGTTATCGCAAGCGACGCTCGACCTCCCCATCGTGGAGCGAGGTCGTGCCGCCCGAGAAGCGCGCCGTTGCGCTCCGCCACAACGCCCTCGGGCTCACTCCTCCGAGCGCTGAGGGAACCGAATACCGCACCTTTGGTCTCATGCTGGGCCTGGAGAGTCGGCCCGTGCAGCCGACGGCCCGGCTGCGGTTCACCGAGTTCCGCGGAAGGACGCTCTCGGCCATCACGTCGTGGTGGGATCGCAGCCTACGGATTGAGGACGCGATCGAGCGGATGGCGGCTGCCGAACTCCTTGGCAACCTGACCCTCTCCGCGGTCGATGGCCGGTTCATCAACTCGGTGTTCTCCGAGCTTGACCGCGACGTCACGACCGACATCATCGTCGCGGGGCTCGAAGGGGTTGCGACCCGCCTCGAGGAGCGACCGTCGGCATCCCTTGAGCTCCCACCGGCGGCAGCGCGCGCCGTCGCCTCGCTGCCGCCTGCCGGCCCGACCCAGCACGACGAGACCTCGACCCGCATCCAGATCCTTCGCGCGGCCGAGTCAGTCGCATCCGACATCGGCATCGACTCCGCGAGCATCGCACGCATCTGCAAGAAATGCGGATGCTCGCCCACCTCGATCTACTGGTTCTTCAAAGACAAAGACGCAATCTTCGAAGCCCTCATCGAGTTTCTCCACAAGGACTGGAACGACACGCACCCCCGCGCGAGCAAGGTAGGAACCCCGTGGTCTGACGACCCCCTGCTGGAGATGATGGCGCACTCGCTCTGGCGCTACTCCGGGGCGGCGAACCTCATGCGGATCTCGCTCATGCTCTTCCTCCACAGCGAAGACACGCACACGGTCACCCGTGAGGAGTGCCTCCGCGTCCGCGCCGAACTGTGCCGGGAATGGCAGGACTCCTACAGCCGGATGTTCCCAGAGCTTCAGCACGATGAGACACTCACCCACGGCGTCGCCATGGTGCACGCGGCCGTTTCAGACGGTCTCTTCATCTCCCAGCAGATCGCGGGCGGCAATGGTTCGATGACCGCCTACACATGGGTGCTCTCCGAGTTCATGGATGCGGGGATCCGGAGCGTCCTGCCGACACGGGGGCCCGAGGCATCCTGAACGCGACCCGGCTGAGACGACGCCTCAGCCGACGCCGCCTACCTGAAGCGCGCGAGTATGGCCTCGGCCCGGGCGAGGACCGGGGCGTCGACCATTACGTCATCGACGCGCGCCACGCCGCCGCCGCCGAGCGTCGCTGTCACTGACCTCGCCCACGCGAGTTCCTGCGCAGTGGGGCGCATGGCGGCGTGGGACACCTCCACCTGGTTCGGGTGGATGAGGAGCTTTCCCGTCATGCCGAGCGAGTGCGCGTAGCGGACATCGGACGTCACCGCTTCGGGGCTGTCAAGGACGGTCGTCACCCCGTCGATCGGGCCGGGCAGGCCGCCAAGTCGCGACGCGAACACGAGGGTCGAACGCGCGTGGAGCATCGGTTCCCGGTCCGGTGCCGACCCGATGTCGGCCGCCATGTCGAGGTGACCGAAGGCGAGTCTCGCCGAGCCTCGCGCTCTGGCCATTTGCTCGGAACACGCGAGGCCGGCCGCCGATTCGACCAGGGGTATGACGGGCACGCCCGTGCGTTCTGCGACATCAGCCACCGACTCCGGACTCTCAGCCTTCGCGAGCATGACGCCCTGGAGCCCGGGCAGCCCTACGAGCGAGTCCACGTCACCCCGGTGACCCGGCACGTCCGCGGCGCGGACCCGGACGACGCCACGCCCCTCGGCGCTCAGCCACTCCCCGACGTGCTCCCGCGCCGCCCGCTTGTTGTCGGCCGCGACGGCATCCTCAAGGTCGAGGACGACCATGTCTGCCCCCGCAGCAGCGGCCTTGCTGAAACGACCTGGCCGGTCACCCGGAACGAAGAGGAAGCTCCGCGCGCGGCCCAGCTCCATGAGGTCGGTCTCGCTCACACGGCCACGCTCTGCTGGCGCGCCACTCCGAACTCGGCGAGCACGGAGTCGGTGTGCTGGCCGACCTCCGGCACCGGCCCCATGACGGGGTCTGCCCCCACGAATGTCGCAGGTGGGATGAGACCGCGGAGGGTGCCGGCGGGAGAGTCATAGTCACGCCATCGTCCGCGCGCCGCGAGCTGGGGATGCTCGGCAAGCGCGTGCAGGTCTCTCAGCAGGGCATTCGCGATTCCAACGGATTCGAGCTTCTCCGCGACCGCTTCGACCGTGCTGCCGGCGAAGCCACGCTCGATCTCCTGCTTGAGTTCGGCCGCGTGTTCGACGCGAAGCGAGTTTCGTGAGAAGCGGGGGTCTTGCACGAGCGAGGGCATCTCGAGGATCTCATTGCAGAACGTCGCCCACTCCCGCTCGTTCTGCAGGCCGAGGAAGACCTGCCGGCCGTCCCCACAACGGAATGGACCATAGGGAGCGATCGCCGCGTGGCGCGCTCCCGTGCGCGGAAGCTCGCTGCCGCCGTAGTAGGTGTAGTTGTACGGGAACCCCATCCACTCGGCGAGCGCCTCGAGCATCGAGATCTCGATGACCTCACCATGGCCGGTGCGTTGCCTGTTGAGCAGCGCGGAGAGGATGCCTGTGTAGGCGTACATGCCTGAGGCGATATCCGCGATCGAGATCCCGACCTTCGATGGTTCGTCCGGGGTCCCCGTGATGGAGACGAGCCCTGCCTCGCACTGGACGAGCAGGTCGTAGGCCTTCTTCGACGAGTACGGGCCTCCCGTGCCGTAGCCAGAGATCGACACATGGATCAGCCGCGGATTCAGTTCCTTGAGCACATCGCTGCCGAGGCCAAGTCGCTCGGTGGCGCCCGGAGCAAGGTTCTGCACGAAGACATCTGCTTCGCGCACCATCGCGAGCACGGCCTCCCTGCCGCGCTCCGACTTGAGGTCGAGCGCGACCGACTCCTTCGATCGGTTCAGCCACACGAAGTGGCTCGCGAGTCCGCGGACGGTCTCGTCGTAGCCGCGAGCGAAGTCCCCCACCTCAGGGCGCTCCACCTTGATCACTCGTGCGCCCTGGTCGGCCAGTTGGCGGGTGGCGAACGGCGCGGCGACGGCCTGTTCCAGCGACACGACCGTGACGCCGTCAAGCGGACGAGACACCTTTGGTTTCCCCATCCCGTTCACGCGGCATCCGCGATGTTCGCCACGGCGGCGATGCTGCCGTTGGCGCCTCGTGCCTCAACCCCTGCGGCAAAGCCGTCCTGGCCCGGCACGATCACGCATTCCTGTGACTTCGTGAGCGGGGAGACCAGCCGGTAGGAGAAGGTCTTGCCCGTCAGGTCGATCCCCTCTCGGCGGTAGAGGTCGCCAGCGAGGAGCGCGAGCAACGGGCCGTGGATCACGAGTCCGTCGTAACCCTCCTGCTCACACCAGTCGCGGTCGTAGTGGATGCGGTGCGCATTGTAGGTCAGCGCAGAGAATCGGAAGAGAAGCCGCTCATCGACATCCAGTTGGAGCCGCGGCCCCTCAGGTGCGGGTGCCGCAGGCTTCGCCGCCGGCAGGGGCTCCCCGCCCTCCGCGCGATAGACGATGTCCTGCTCCTCGCGGATGACGAGCTCGCCGTCCTGGAAGATCTCGTGCAGCACGGTCGTGAACGTCAGGGGTCCGGTCTTTCCCACCTTGTCGACAGAGCGGTGCAGCGAGATGACCTTGGTGGCGCTCCTGCCGATTCGAAGCGGCGCAAGGGTCGCCACTCGCCCGCCTGCGAACATCCGCCGACGCCCGGGGCCGGGGGGCGCGGGGATTCCCACGACGGGATGCCCGTCTTCTCCGAGCTCGCTCTGCGCGGTCCTCTCGAGCAGGTACATCCAGTGCCACATGGGGGGCACCGCGTCACCCTCTCCGAAAGGGACCTCGATCCCCAGCATCGCGGCGAGCGATTCCACGGGCTCGGCTGCGATGATCTCTTCTCGACGCACTGTCGTCGTCATGTCATTTCCTCTCGGTCGCGAAGCTGAGTGCATTCATCAGGTCGGTGAGGTCCTCCGACTGGTCGAGGCCGTCTACCGCCGCGACCAAGGCCTCGGCGACGTCCGGGCCCCGGGGCGCAAGGAGCTGCCGCGCCTTCTGGGCCACCTCGTGCTGCGACATCGGGTTCGATGCAGAGCCCTTGGCCTTCATCGGGCTTCCCGAGTCGGAGCTGATCACCCTGCCGTCGGTCAGCTCGATGCGGAGGGTGGGACCGTCAGCAAGTTGGATGCTCTCGTCGAGTCGCATCGTGATCCGATCGAACGTCGCACGAATCGCCGGTTCGTGGATGCGCGGCGGGTCGAACTGGTCGAGGCCGACGCTGCGCTGATGGAGTGCGATCGCGATGGCGTACGGCAAGCTGAACTGTGCGTCGAACACTGTCTCGATCGGATCGACCGAGAGCATGTTGATCGCGGTGCTCCCCGCCGTGACGATGATTCTCGCCACGTTCTGCGGCGTCAGGTCGTGCCCCTCGATCAGGCGAAGCATCGTGTCGATGGTCGAGTGTGACCCTCGGCAGCACGCGTGGGGCTTTATGTAGGCCGTGTCGATGTTGAAGTCGAGGCCGAGGCGGTCGAGGGCTCGCTCGGGGCTTCCGGTTCCGCCGTTGTGCGTGGCAAAGATTCCGCCCCACTGGGCTTCGAAGACTCGGTGCGGTCCCGTGATTCCCCTCCGGGCGAGGAACGCGGCATCGACCCCCGTCTCCCCTGCCTTGCCCGCATGGATGCGTTTCGTCCAGGCCCCATCATCGATGAAGGCCCAGATGCCGCCGGTGAACGATCCCGCGATGCCCAGGGCGTCGGCGAAGCACTGTGCGTCGAGGCCGAGCATCTTCGCTGACGCCGCCGCCGCCGCGAAACTGCCCATGACTCCGGTGCTGTGCCATCCACGATCCGTCATGGCGGCGAATCCCCCGAGCGACTGCAGCAGGCGATAGCTGATGTCGTAACCCGCGATGGTGGCGGCGATCAGGTCGCGGCCGCTCGCGCCGACGAGCTCCCCGACGGCGATGGCAGCCGGAAGCACCGTGGCCCCCGCATGACCCGGGCCTCCTCCGTCGTCGAAGTCCCTCGCGTGTGCAGAGGTGCCATTCGCGAAGGCCGCATATGCGGGAGTCAGTCGATCGGGCGTTCCCCACACAAGGCTGCCGCTCTCACTGCCATGAAGGTCGTGCAGGGCGCCGCGGACACGCATCGACTCCTCGGTGCCGACGCCCGCGAGGGAGACGGCGAGAGTGTCGAGGATGTTCGCCTTCACCCGCGTCACCTCGACGGAAGGGATGTCCTCGAAATGCAGGGACGCCCAATGCGCCGCGAGCACCTCGCTCATCGATGTGCTGTCGGTCATTGAGGAGTGTCCTCTCGGCCGGCGACGGATGCTGGCGGGGCGGGGCGGGCGGATGACGGCGCCACGGCGTACAGGTCCGAGCTCGAGGCATCCGCCTTGAGTGCCGCCAGGAATCTGTGTGCCGCATGGCCGATGGGGCCGACTCGCCGAGCAATCGCGCCGTACTCCCGGTGGGCGCCTGGCACGCTGAGCGGGACTCCGAGGGGCGCATGCTGCAACTCGCGTGGCGGCTCGGGGACGATGGCTACGCCGACGCCGGCCGCGACCAAGGCACTCATGGTCGACAACTCGGTCGTCTCTATCGCGATGCGGTGGGGGATGCCCGCGTCGCGGAAGAGGCCGTCGACCACGGTGCGGAGTCCGTATCCGAGACGCAGGGTCACCATCGGTTCGTCGGCCAGCTCGTGGAGCGCGAGCGATACGCGCTGCTGGAACGGGTGGCCGGCGGGGGCGATCACGCGAAGCGCCTGCTTGCCGATTGGCAGCCATTCCAGGTCATCGGCAGCCGGACGCGGCGCCACGAGCCCGATGTCGAAGCGGCCCTTCCGCACCCCGTCGACAATGGCATCCGCTGCCCCTCCGAAGAGCTCGAACGACGTGCCTGGCGCGACCTCCCGATACCTGTTCACCATGCGGGGGACCAACCAGTTGCCAAAGGACTCCACGAAGCCGAGCGCGATCGAGCCCCTGTCGGGGTCGACCAGGGTCGCGATGCGCCGCTCGGCCTGGGCAAGCTCACTCGAGGCCCTGAGGGCATGGGCAAGAAAGATCTCGCCGTACTTGTTCAACTTCAGCCGATTGCGGCGGCGGTCGAAGAGTTGCACGCCGAGTTGCTCTTCGATGCGGGTCAACGCCCGCGAGAGGGTCGGTTGGCTGATGTGGAGTTGGGCAGCCGCCTGGGTGAGGTGCTCCCTCTCAGCCAGCGCGATGAACCACTGAAGTTCACGGAGTTCCAGGTTCGCCATGGCTCAGCCCTCCCGTGTGATGCGGCGACCGATGATCTCCTTCATGATCTCCGTCGTGCCGCCGAAGATGGTGGTCACGCGCGAGTCCATGAAGTCGCGTGCAACTCGGTACTCCTTCATGTAGCCGTAGCCGCCGTGGAGCTGGACGGCACGCTGCACGACGCGTTGCTGCAGTTCGGTCGTCCACCACTTCGCCATGGCCGCCGTCACCTCGTCGAGGGTGCCCTCAGCGGCGTCCAGGATGCAGCGGTCGACGAACGCCTGGGTCACCTCGATCTCGGTTGCCAGCTCCGCGAGATAAAAACGATTGGCCTGGAAGTCAGCGATCCGCTGCCCGAAGGCCCGTCGCTCGGTCGTATGGGAGAGCGCGTGCTCGAAGGTCGCCCGCATCGCGGCCATCGCCGACACGGCGATGTGGAGGCGCTCGATGGGCAGGTTCCGCCGCAACTGCGCCCACCCCTGCCCCTCGACACCGAGCACGTCGGCGCGAGGCACGCGCACATCGTCGAAGAATAGTTCGGCGGTGTCCTGCATCCCGAGGCCCACCTTGCGCAGCGGGCCACTGCGCGCGAGACCCTCCGAATGCGAGTCCACACACACGAGGCTGAATCCGGATCGCCCGGCTTCGGGGTCGGTCCTCACGGCCACCACGAGAACGTCGGCCATGAGGCCGTTGGAGATGAAGGTCTTGGCCCCATTGAGCACGAGGCGGTCGCCCTCGCGCCGACCCGTCATCGCCATGGACGCGAGGTCGGAGCCTGCGCCGGGTTCGGTGAACGCGACCGCCCCAACCTTCTCCCCGGCGATCATGGGGGCGAGGTACCGCTCGTTGATCGAGTCGCTTCCGAAGGCGGTGAAGTAGGGCGAGACCAGGTCGTTGAAACCGCACAGCGCCATCGAGACACCGTGTGCGCCGACGCGAGCGAGTTCCTCCAAGAGGACGGCGCTGTAGCGGAAGTCATCGATGCCGCCACCGCCGAAGCGTTCGGGGGCCGACATCCCCAGCAGCCCCATACTGGCGGCCTTGCGGAAGAGTTCGCGATCCACTCGACCGGCGTCGTCCCACTCCTCCAGGTGCGGGGCCACATCGCGTTCCACGAATGCTCGCACCGCGCGCCTGAAGTCCTCGTGCGCATCGTCGAAGATCGTGCGCGCTAGGCCTACCGACACCATGGGTTCTCCAAATTGAGTTGCTGGCCGCTCAACGCGGCGTGTACTGAGCCGGCCAGCATCCCTCGGTATGAGTTCGGGGGACGTCCGCCGGCGCAATCGTGGGATTGGACGACGAACTTCGTCAGCTGCCGGGGACTGCCCACACGTGGCGGAAGTCCGGCTCAGGCAGGCCGATCAGGTTGCCCGGGTAGCCGCCGACGCGGTCGCTGACGAACACGCCGTTCTTGACGGCAATCAGGGGCACCTGGGGCAGCCAGTCCTCCAGTGCAACCTGTAGGTCGACGTAGAGTTCCTTCATCTCGCCCTCGGAGGCCGTGAGCATCTCGTCGAGGATGCGGTCCACCGTGGGATCTCCCTTGAGTCCGTTGTTGCCACCGGACGTGCTGAAGAAGGCTGTGCGGGCGTAGTTCACGTCGATGATCTCGATATAGCGGTGCTGCGCCTGGAAGTTTCCGGCGCGAGCCTCGGAGACCATGGTGGGCTGGTCACTCACGTTGATCGACATGTCGATCCCCGCGTCGGCGAGCATCTGCTGAAGCACGGCCGCCTGCTGCTGAAACTCGGGCGGGCTCGTCGTCGTGAGGCTGAACGCTGCAGGGTTGCCCGTGTCTGCCGTGTACTCCTCGGCGAGTTCCTTTGCCTTGTCGACGTCGTAGCTCGGCCAGTCGGTGTCAACGAAGAACGGGCTCGTGCTCAGCATGAGTCCCGACATTGGGTCGTGCTTGCCTTCGAAGACGGCCGCATTGAGTCCGTTGAGGTCGATCGCGTGCGCCAGCGCCCGGCGCATCCGCTCGTCGTCGAAGGGCGGTGCCGTCAGGTTGAGCAGCAGGTTGTAGTAGGCCGAATCGGGCTGGGTCAGCATCGTGAGCCCGCCGTCGGCGGCAGTCTCGAGGTCAACGGCCGACTGGGCGCGGGCGATGTCGATGTCGCCCGCGAGGGCCGCGGAGACGCGCGACTGCGTGTCGGTCGCCGTGACGAACTTGATCTCGTCGAGATAGGGCTCGTCACCCGCGTAGTCGGGGTTGTTGACGAGCACGACGTCACCGCCGGGCTGGAACGACTTGAGCATGAAGGGGCCAGCACCCACGGGGTTCGTCGCCAGTGCCTCGCCGTACTTCTCGACGGCCGCCGGGGAGGGAACCATAGCGGGGCCGCCAGGGTAGGCGCCGACGAGTACGTCAGGGAATCCGGTCCACGGCTTCTTCAGGGTCATCAGCAGGGTGTGCTCGTCGGCGACCTCCATGGAGGTGATCTGGCGCATGTCCTCTGCCGAGCGCGAGCGCGAGCCCTCGGCGGCGATTCGCTCGAAGTGGGCCTTCACGGCTTCGGCGTCGTAGGGGTTGCCGTCGGTGAACGTGTAGCCGGGCTTGAGCTTGAGGGTCCAGTTGGCGCCGTCTTCACTCTCGATCGACTCCGCCATGTCGGGGCGGATGTTTCGCTCTTCGTCGTCGTAGGAGAACAGCACTCCGTAGATGGACCGCATGATGAGGTTGCCACTGACGGCCGAGCCGGCAGGGTCAAGCGACTCGACGACCGCGCTGAGGCCATACGTGAGGCTTCCGCCCCTCTGCGGCTCGCCACGCTCCAGAACCTGCGCACCCCAGGGGGTCGTAGAGACACCGGCGTCTTGGCCGCTCTCTCCAGATGAGCCCGTGCCGACGCATCCAGTGAGCACCAACAGCGCTCCGGCCGCGACCGCGATAAGCGGACGGAAGGTCTTCATATTCACTCCTTCTTCGCCATGTAGGCAGGGGACATGCTCGGGACAGCTCTGTGCCGAGTTGGAGATCGAGTGCTGACTTCGACGTAGAACGCACCGTGGTCGTAATGATGGGACGCCGTTGAAGGCCCGAACAACAGGCCGTTTCAGTCGGCGGCACGCCTGTTCTTTGGTCTGAGTCGCAAGTTTCTGTGGCTTGCGAGGGCCTATGGCGGCCGCTAGATTCGCGAGAGCGGCTGCGCGCCCGGAACCGACTCATCGCCAAGTTCCTGCAGCGCCAGATGTTGGGAGGAAGCGCAGTGACACTCACCCTCGAGGCCGCCCGCGCCACCCTTGACGACGCCCTGCGCATCGCGCGAGAGAGCGACAAGCGCATCAGCGTCGTGATCGTCGACGATCGCGGGCTTGAGGTCTGCGCCGCGCGCATGGACGGAGCGAACTGGTTCACGCTCGGGGTTGCGAGGGCGAAGGCGCAGACGGCGGCGACCTTCAAGCGCACGAGCGACTCGCTTGCGAAGCTCAAGGGCGACTACCCCGAGCTGTTCCTGCACATCGACGACCAGCTTGCGTTCCGCGCCACGACGCTGCCAGGCGGCGTGCCGCTCGGAGAGCCCGTGGTCGGCGGCATTGGGGTGAGCGGCGCCCACCCGGAGGAAGACCTGCGCATCGCGACGGCGGCAGCAGCAGCCTTCCATTCCTAATTCAGGAGGGCGCGCAGATGAGCACCCTCCTGAATTGTGAAAGTCAGTCGACGAGCGTGAGGGTGACCTCGACGTTGCCGCGCGTCGCGTTGGAGTACGGGCAGAGGCGGTGCGCCTTCTCGACGAGTTCCTGACGGCGGTCCTGCTCGGCGTTCGGCACGTGGATGTCGAGCTCGACGGCGATGTTGAAGCCCTCGCCCTTGTCGTTCTTGCCGATGCCGACGCTCGCCGACACTGCGGCATCCTTCGTGTCGATACCGAGCTGCTTGCCGGCGCCGTGCACGGCGCTCAGGAAGCAGGCGGAGTAGCCGGCTGCGAAGAGCTGCTCAGGGTTGACGCCGTCGCCCGAGCCACCCATCTCCTTTGGCGGGCGAACCTCGAAATCGATGCGGTCGTCATCCGAACGTACGTGGCCATCACGGCCACCTCCCGACGCGTGTGCAACTGCGGTGTAAGCGATATCCATGATTCTGACCATAGCCCTGTCGACCCGGCGATCGGCCGACCGCCAGTATGCTCACAGCCGCCGTTCACCGGCTCCCGCGGTAGAGCACGGGCCGCTCGCCCTGCGCCTCCAGTCGCGCCTCGAGACCGTCCCTCACCGCAGGCCACTCCTCGACGAGCACAGAATGCACGGCCGTGTCGCGCCACGAGCCGTCGGCCCGTCGCCGGTCGTGCCGCAGCACCCCTTCGAAGGTGGCGCCGAGGCGCAGGATCGCGGCGCGGGAACGCTCATTGGCGGCATCCGCCTGCAGCCGCACCCTGCTGAAGCCGTGCTCGAACGCGAGCGACAGCAGCAGGAGCTTCGCCTCGGCGTTGACGACGGAACCCCAGACGCGCGGGTCGTAGGCAGTCCAGCCGATGTGGGCGCCCTCGTTCCCCAGGTCGAGGTCGGCGAGGGAGGTCGTGCCGACGAGCTCGCCGTCATGCGGGCCGCCGCGCAGGCAGACCCCAAAGGAGAGGCCCGTCTCCCACGGCAGGTAGCCGCGCAGCCACTCCGCGAACTCGTCGCGGCTGTCGCGCAGGGCGGCAACTCCCCCGCCGTAGCCGCCGGAGAAGACCTCCGGATGCCCGATCACGTCGAAGAGGGCGCCGAAGTCCTCCTCGCCAAGCGGTCGGAGCGTAACGAAACGGCCACCAAGGGCCGCCGCGGCGGGTCTGGAGGCGGGCATGAAATGCAGTCTGTCACGGGAAGTGCAACTATGGACGCGTGAGCAACACGACCCTCTTTCTCGACGCCTCAGGTTCGTTCGTGCAACTGCTCGGTCGCGTTCGCGACGAGCAGTGGGAGCAGCCCGCCCTCGGGACGTGGACGGTGCGCAGCCTGGCCGGCCACACAGCCCGCGCCATCCTCACCGTGGAGAGCTACCTCGGGCAAGACGAGCCCGGTGCCGTCACCATCCCTTCGGCCGAGGCCTACTACAACGAGGTGCTCGAGCAGTTCACCGACCATGCCTCGATCGAGGCCCGCGGTGTCGAGGCCGGCGCCTGGCTGGGGGCCGACCCCGTGTCGCAGGTCTCGGAGGCGCTCTCTCGCACCCGCACCCTCATCGCGGCACAGCCCGACGACCGAATCGTCTCGATCGGCGGCATGGGCATCCTGCTCGACCAGTACCTGCGCACGCGCGTCGTCGAGTTGGTCGTGCACTCGATCGACCTCGCCCGAGCCATCGGCGCCGACCACACCCCGCCGGCTGCGGGCATTGCGACGGCCGTGAGCCTCCTCGCGGGCACCGCGGCGCACAAGGGCCAGGGCGTGACCCTGCTCATGGCACTCACGGGACGCGCCCAGCTGCCGCCCGGCTTCACGACCGTCTGAGCGCGCGGATCCCCGAACTCGGCTTCAGTCGACGACGTCGTGCCGCACGACGATCTCGTCGCGGCCGGGGCCGACGCCGATCACCGAGATGCGCGAACCACTGATCTTCTCGAGCGCGAGCACGTAGTCCTGCGCGTTCTTCGGCAGGTCCTCGAAGCGGCGAGCACCCGTGATGTCTTCCGACCAGCCGGGGAACTCCTCGTAGATGGGCTTCGCGTGGTGGAAGTCGGACTGCGAGACGGGCATCTCGTCGACCCGCACCCCGTCGACCTCGTAGGCGACGCAGACGGGGATCGTCTCGAGCCCCGTGAGCACGTCAAGCTTGGTGAGCACGAAGTCGGTGACGCCGTTGATGCGGGCCGAGTAGCGTGCGATTGGCGCGTCATACCAGCCACAGCGGCGCGGGCGGCCGGTCGTGGTGCCGAACTCGCCGCCGTTGTTGCGCAAGAAGTCACCCCACTCGTCGAAGAGCTCGGTCGGGAATGGCCCGGCGCCGACACGGGTCGTGTACGCCTTGACGACGCCGATGACCCGATCGAAGCGGTTCGGCGCGACGCCCGAACCGGTGGCAGCGCCACCAGAGGTCGCGTTGGACGAGGTGACGAAGGGGTAGGTGCCGTGGTCAACATCCAGCATGGTTGCCTGGCCGGCCTCGAACAGCACGGTCTTGCCCTCGTCGAGGGCGCGGTGCAGCAGCAGCGCGGTGTCGTCGACCATCGGCCGCAGCCGCTCGGCGTACTGCAGCAGCTCCTGCATGATCTCGTCGACCTCGATGGCGCGACGGTTGTAGATCTTCACCAGCAGGTGATTCTTCTGGTGGAGCGCGCCCTCGATCTTCTGGCGCAGGATGTTCTCGTCGAAGAGGTCCTGGATGCGGATGCCCACGCGGTTGATCTTGTCGGCATACGTCGGCCCGATGCCGCGACCGGTCGTGCCGATCTGGCGCTTGCCGAGGAACCGCTCCGTGACCTTGTCGAGGGTGCGGTGGTACAGCGTGATGACGTGGGCGTTGGCGCTCACGCGCAGGCGCGAGACATCCACCCCTCGTGCCGCGAGCGCGTCGAGTTCCTCGAAGAGCACCTCGATGTCGACGACGACACCGTTGGCGATGACCGGCACGACGCCGGGCGAGAGGATGCCGGAGGGCAGCAGGTGCAGCGCGTACTTCTCGTCACCGACCACGACCGTGTGGCCAGCATTGTTGCCACCGTTGAACTTGACGACGTAGTCGACCCGGTCGCCGAGGTGGTCGGTCGCCTTGCCTTTACCTTCGTCGCCCCACTGGGCACCGATGAGCACGATTGCGGGCATGCGAGTTCCTTAGAAATGGAGGGGGATGACACCCGATTCTACCCGGTCGCACTGACGACGGCCTAGGAAGCCTGTGGATGTCTCACAGAGGGGCTTCAGGCGTCGAGGAAGCTGAACCGCCCCGCCTCGGCGACGGCCTCGTCACGGGAGGAGACACCGAGCTTCTTGTAGATGCTCCGAACCTGCGACTTGACGGTGTTGAGCGAGACGTAGAGTTCCGCCGCGATCTCACTGAGGCTCGCGGGCCCGGCGAGCCTGCGCAGCACGACGAGCTCGCGATCCGTGAGTTGCACTGTGCGCGGGGCAGCCGGCATGAAGTTCGGCCCCTGCGCGAGTTCCGCCGTGAAGTCCCGGAACGGGGCGAGCCGGTCGACGGAGGCGACGAAGTCGACGAGCGCCGCGGCATCCGAGGCTGGCAGCAGGCGGAACGGGGTCGTGAGTCCCCTGTCGCGCATGATGCTGAGGGCGCGCTCAGCGAACACGATGGCCTCGCCCTCCCTCCCCATGCGCAGGCGTGTCGCGGATGCAAGTAGGAGCGTCTCCGCGAGCGGCCGGGGCTGGCCGGGCTCGGCGCCCCTGAGTTCACGGGCCGCGCCATCCGGGTTGCCGAGGATGAGCTGGAGCCTTGCCCGCGCCACGGCAACCGCCCGTGACCCGGCCGGCTGCCACGCGAGGCATTCTTCCGCGCGGCCGTTCTGTCCGGCAGCCATGTGCAGGTTCGCGAGGGTCGCGTCGAGCAGCGCCTTCGTGCCCTCGGCGACGGAGGGCCTCGCACTGCGGAGCAACGCCATCTCAAGTTGGGTGGCACCGGCCAGCGCTCCGCCGAGGCCCATGTGAGCGAGGGACTTGAGGTACATGAAGAGTGGCCAGTGCTCGATCGTCTCGAGGTGGGCCTCCATGACGTCGACCCGGGCGAGCGCGGCAGGGTAGTCGCCCCGCTCGGCCGCGACGAGCCCAGCGGCGACCTGGTACATCGCCCCCGGGTAGCCCTCGATCTGGCGCTTGGGCCAGGGTCCCGCCTCGCACGCTTCGACGGCGGCCTGCGCCTCGGGCATGTGCCCCTGCAGCGCATAGCTTCCAGCGGTAAGCGAGAGACCCTGCAGCCGGGACGCGGGATGCGCCACCTCGCAGGCCGCCAGGAAGAACTCGTGGGCACGCTCCCGCTCCGCCGCATAGAAGAACGAGAGTCCCGTGTGCACGAGCACCGTGCCCTCGACGGTGCTGAGGCCCTCGCGCTGCTCATGTGTGAGTTCCTCCAGCAGTGCGGCGGTGCGCCTGGCGGCCTCGAGCGAGCGCGAGAACCGGCCGGTGACTCGGAGCGCGGTCGCCTCGATCGTGGCCAGCACGACCTTGAGGGAGGGATCCGCGGTGGGGGCGGTGGTGC
Source organism: Salinibacterium sp. dk2585 (assembly GCF_008001035.1). Taxonomy (NCBI): domain Bacteria; kingdom Bacillati; phylum Actinomycetota; class Actinomycetes; order Micrococcales; family Microbacteriaceae; genus Salinibacterium; species Salinibacterium sp. dk2585. The sequence goes on along the minus strand of NZ_CP042856.1, from coordinate 262,704 downwards.
GCGAGGCGACGATCGCAATCGCGAACGTTTCAGAGGCTCGCGCCTGGGCACCTTCGGCATTCAGCACGAGCGCGTACAGGATCGCGAGAAGGGGCTGCGTGCCCAGCGTGCGCTTGGACACCGACGAGAGCTCGGCGATCAGGATGCCGCGGTGCGGCAGGAGCTTCCAGTACGCCCGCATGAGCACCTGGTTGGCGAATGCGTAGTCGCGCAAGGCGAGCGCGTGTTGGAAGGCCTCGAGTTCACGCTCGTGGTCGAGGCTCCAGGTCATGACGGTGCGCCGCAGGCCCGCCACTTCCTGGGGGAAACGGCGGTGCAGTTCGCGACGCATGCCGTCCCTGACCTCGGTGCTGAAGGTGAATGCGGCGCCCTCTTCCTCCGACGCCCACCACCCCAGCCCTGCCCCCTCGACTGAGGAAAGGAGCCTGGCAGCGTCGTCGGGGCTCCTCCCCGTGAGGGACGCGGCAAGCGGCACCGTGATGACCTCCGCGATCGACAGCCTGAGGGTCGCGTCGACCTCAGGGTCCTCGCCTCCTTGCAGGTTCCACACGTCGGCGAACGTCCCACTGCTGACCGTCTCGATGTGCTGCCGGATTGTGTCGGGGGTGAGTTCGAAGGAGTCGCGACCCGCCGCGAGGAGCGTGCCGCGCACCGCGAGGGGCAGCCCGCCTGTCACCTTCCTGACCGTCTCGGCGACGACCCCGTCGGCATCCGGCACCTGGAATATCCGCACGAGATCCCACGTCTCCTCCCGCGTGAAGAGCAGGTCTCGTGTGCTCAGGACGACCGGTTCGAGCGTCATCGTGATCCGCTCGGCATCGAAGAGGCTGCGGTTTCGGGTCAAGGCGATCACGCGGATGCGACGGCATGCCGTCAGCACGGCCGCGATCTCCTCCAGCACCCCGTCCTCGGCGTGATGGAGATCGTCGAGGATCAGCAGCAGGTCGTGCGGAATCGCGCTGAAGCCGCGCACGAGCATCCGTCGCAGTTCGGGGGGCGCACCGCTCTCGAGGAGCAGTTCGCGGAGCGGGCCCTGCTGGGGAAGAAGGCCTGCGTCGTCGAGCTGGCGCACAACCACCTGCCAGAAGACACCACGGTCGCCGTCGGCCGCGTCGACGGTCAGCCACACCCCGCGCGACCCGTCTGCCTCAGCCCGCTGCGCCCAGTCGGCGACAGCGGTTGTCTTGCCCGCGCCGGGAGCGCCCCGGACGACGATGAGGGGTGCACCCTGCTGCAATACCGCCGAGAGGCGGGCGCGGTGCACGATGCTGCGCGGGATCCGCGGGACGGCGTAGATGTTCCCCACGCTTCAGAGCTTAACGGCCCTCCCGCGGAGTCGAGGGAGGGCCGGGAGTCTCAAGCGCTGCGGCGCGACCTGCGCCGGAGCGTCAGGAGCACTGCGCCGAGGAGCAGGAGCCCTGCCCCTACGGACACGGGGATGACCAAGGAGTCGAGACCGGTACGCACGAGCCATCCCTCATTGACCGAGGCACTTGCGAGCACGCGACCGTCGGGGCCCTCCCCGTCGGGATCGACCCAGGTGAGCGTCGCACGGTTGACGAGGGTCTCGCCCGTGGCATACGGCGACAGCTCGACGGCGATCACGATGGGAGGCGCAGTCTGGCCTGCACCGAGGAGCCCCTGGAGTTCGCAGCGCACGGTGCCGCCAAGACCATCCGGCCCCTGTCCGGTCGTCGTGCAGGCGCTCCATCCGGGCACCGTCGGGTCGCTCGAGGGTGTCGCGGTGACGGAGAGCACGCGCAGCGTTGCCGGGATGGGGTCTACGAGGGTCACCTCCGCAGCCGCGCCGAGTGACTCCTGCGTGGCCTCGAGCGTGTACTCGAAACGGTCGCCGGGCGCCGCGTCGACGACGCTGGCCGTCTTCGACAGCGCGAGGGAGGGGGTGCGCTCGAGAGCACACGCCGGGGTCGACGCGGGGAACGCCTGGATCGTCGTGGTCACCGGGTTGACGGCGATCTTCACGAGGGCGCCCGCACGAAGGTTGGCGCCGAGGAGCGTCTCGTCGTAGACGAGGTTCTCCCATGTCGCAGTCTCGCCGGCGAGGGCCACACGCCATCCGGGCCACGCGATTGCCGTGCCCGTCTCGTCGACCTCCGTGCCCGGCCACACGACCGAGCCGCTTAGCGTGCGCGTGCCGGCATCCGTCGCGACGCGCACGGGGAAGTCCGCGCCGTCGTGGGTCTCGAGCGTCGCGGCGCCCGCAGCGATCGTGTAGACGGCGACCGGCTGCGCGGCCGGGTCGTCGACGATCGGGTCACTCTCGGTGCTTGCCGGGTCTTCCGGGATGCCGTTGCGGTCGGCGTCCTTGTACCAGCTGAAGGTCACGGGCAGGGCCGTCGTGTCGACGTTGGTGCTCGTGGTGACCTCGTAGTCGAACCAGGGGGTGTCATCGATGCAGTTCGACGCGCCCGCGTAGCTGACCCAGCGCAGCGGCGTCTGCGTCGAGTCATCGTCGCTGGCGGGGCCCAGTCCTGCGAGGTCGGTCCAGTCAACCTCGCCCGTGTTGACGATCTCGTCGAGCGTGCCGTCGGAGCCCGCCTCGGTCGCCACTTCGGTGATGACCGTCACGAGGGGTGCATCGGCGCCCGCGGGAAGTGTTCCCTGGAGCGTCCACTCGACTACTCCGCCGTATCCCTCGGCGTCCTGGCCCGTGACGGTCGGCGCGCTCCATCCGGCTGCGCCAGCCGTGGGCGCCGTCTCGGTCGAGGAGACGAAGCGCAGGGTCGGCGGCAGCTCGTCGCGCAGCACGACGGCCGTCGCATCCGAGGGTCCCTCGCTCGTGACGGCGAGCGTGTACTCGACCGTCGCGCCACCCTCGGTCGCAGTCGCCGTCGTCTGCTTCACGATGGAGAGTTCAGGCTCGAGCACCACCGAGTTCGTGACGGCGTCGGTGTTGTCACTCGGGTCGGGGTCGGTCGTCGACGAGTCGACCGTCGCCGTGTTGGTCACGGAGCCGACGAGGGATGATGCGACCTCGACGTCGAACTCGAAGGCGAGGCTCTGCTCGTCCACGAGGATGCCGGCACCGGCCACGAGCGTGCAGTCGATCACGCTCGAATCGAGGGCGTTCTCCACGCACGTCCAGTCGGCGCTCGAGACGCTGCCCGGCACGAAGGTCAGACCCGCGGGCAGGGTGTCGCTCACCGTCACGGCGACGGCGTCCGACGGCCCATTGTTGGTGACCTCGATGCGGTAGCTCGCCGTCTCCCCTGCGACGAGGCTGCTCGACGAGAGCGACTTCTCGAGCGTGAGGTCGGCCCGGGTGCCGAGGAGCCCTGCGCTCGCGTCATCCGTGTTGTCGTAAGCCTGCACCGCCGGCTCCTCGGTCGTGGGCACGACCGTCGCCTCGTTGATCAGGGTGGCCGTCGTCGAGGAAAGCACGGGCGTGGTCACGGTGATGGCGGGGGCTGATGCCCCGACCCCGAGGTCGCCCGCATAGACACACTCGAGCTCGCCACCGCTCGCCGGCTCACACGTCCAGTCCGTTCCGCTCGCGGTCGCGGTGCCGATCCCGTCGGGGAGCGTGTCGGTGACCGTGATGGGTCCGTGCGACACGGAGGGGCCATGGTTGGTGACCTGGATCGTCCACACCGCGTCCTCACCCGCAATGACACTCGCACCGGCGATCGTCTTCACGAGTTCGAGGTCGGCCACTGCCGAGACGGTGACCTGGTCGGTGTCGGTGTTGTTGTTGGTCACGGTCTCGTGGGTGCGGCCCGAGACATCCGCCGTGTTGCTAATGACGGTGCCGTGCTCGATCGCGGCGTCGATGGCCGTGACGATCGAGATCGAGGGCAGTGCGCCGCCGACGCCGATCGGGCCGGGGTGCGTGAAGGTGTATTCGCCATCGATGGGTCCCGTGCGGGTCCAGCCGGTGCCGCTCGACGACACGAAGCTCACCCCGGCGGGCAAGGTGTCGGTCACGACGATCGGGCCGACCGCGACATCCGGGCCAGCATTGCTCACGTCGATCGTCCACGTGTGCTCCGTGCCGGCAACTGCGTCACCGCTCGAGGCCTTGTCGATCACGAGGTCCGCACGGTTGATCGTGACCGAGGCATCATCCGAACCCCGATAGGTGCCGGCCGCGTTGCCACCCGCACCGCTCGTGTCGCCGGCCGTCGCTGTCGCGACGTTGGTGTGCGAGGTCGAGGAGCCCGTCGCGGCATCCGTCGAGGGCACTGCCTCGTAGGCGAGCGTGAGCGAGCCTGCGGGGAGGAGGTCGCCGAGGCCGGTCCAGGTGAGCGTCTGGCCACTGATCGCCAGGTTGCTGTCATTGAAGGCGACCCCGCCGAGGGATGCCGAACCCGGGACATACGTCCAGTGCTCCGGCAGCACGTCGGAGACGGCCACCCCGACCGCCGTGCCGTTGCCCCGGTTGGTCACGACGACCTCAAAACCGTGTGCGAGCTCGTGGTAGGCGACGAGCGTGTCGGCGGCCTTCGCAACGTCGAGCACCGGGAACTCCGGCTCGACGACCGCATCGGCCTCGGGGCCGTCGTATTCCCGCCTGTCGCGAACGTTCGGGTCCGACGACGGGAGGGAGAAGTATTCGGTCACGTCGGCGACGTTGGTCAGCACCGCATCCGTCGCGAGCGTCGATGAGGCCGCCAGCTCTGCCTGGTAGGCGAGGGTGACGGATGCTCCCGGCGCGATCGACGGGATCGTCCAGGTGATCGTCTCGACGACGCCGGTGGCGGGTGTCGCCACGAAGGTCACCCCGGGAGTCGCCGTTGCGATCGTGGCCCTGTCGACGACCACGCCTGCCGGGATCTCGTCCACGACGACCGTGTCGTAGGCCGTCGAACGCGTCGTGCCGCTCGCGTTGGAGACGGTGACCGCATAGGTGAACTCTTCACCGGGGGCCACGGTCGTCTCGTCGAGGGCATTCACGGTCTTGGCCATCGCGAGGCGCGGTTCGAGCACCGTCACGCGGTACGTATCCGGCTCCGTCTCGATCTCGCTCGAGTCGGTGTTGTCGATCGTGTTCCAGGCGAAGCGTGCCGTGTTGTCGAGGTTCGCGCCCGCGGCGGGAGCCGTTGCCGAGGTGCTCACGACGGTGCCCTCATAGACGATCGTGATGGTGCGATCGGCGGCGTTGTCTGCGGGGATGTCACCGAAGGACCAGGTGATGGTCTGTGCAGCCCCATCGCTGGCGTAAGCGGCGTTCGGCAGGCTGGCGCCGTTGTAGCTCGTTCCGGCGACAGAGTCGATCCGGATGCCTGCCGGCACGTCGTCGCTGAGCTCGGCGTCGTAGAAGGTCACGCCGGCCGGGAGCACCGTCGTGAGCGTGTAGGTGACGGTCTCGCCAATTGTCGCCGTCGCGCGATCTGCAGTCTTGCTCAGGGTCGCGCCGAGCACCTCGACGTCAGCATCCGCATCGTCGCTGACCGTGCCACGCACGCCGCTCGGGTTCGCGGAACTCGGCAGCCCGAAGCCGGTGAGCTCGACGGTGTTGTTGTAGACGGCGCCGCCGACGGCATCAGTTACGACCCCGGCCGTGTACTCGAGCGTTGGGCTCGCGCCGGGTGCGACCACGCCGAGGTTCCACGTGATGAGCGTGCCGCAGTCGGGGTCGCTCGACGAGATGGTCGCGGTGCCGATCGAGGGAGTGCCGAGCACCACATCCTCGAGTTCGGCCGGAACGCAGTCCTCAACGACCGTGTCGTAGGAGGTCGGCCGAGCGGGGTTCGTCACCGTCAGCCGGTAGGTGATCTGGTCGTCCGCGCGCACGGGGGCCGGAGTGACGCTCGGCGCGACACCATCGACGAGCGTCACCGCCTTGGCGACCGTCGGCGCGGGCGTGACGACCCGCAGGTCTGCATCCGCATCGTGGCTGAGCGTGTCGGAATCGGCGTCTGACTCGACCGTGCTCGTGAAAGTCGCCGTGTTGGTGCGGGTGTTGCCGTGGACGTTGCCGGTTGCCCGCAGGAACGCGGTCACGCTGACCGTGAACGTCTGCGGGGTGTTGCTCTTGTTCGAGTACACAGGCGGGAAGGCAAGGAGGCCGGATGCATCAAGGCTGAAGCCGGCCAGCGCCGTCGCGTCGCCCGGGGCACTGCCGTCGCCCAAGTCGATCGTCGCGCCGACGACCTCGTGCAGCGCGAGCTGCGACGGCAGGGAGTCGACGAGACGGCCGTTGAAGACGGTCGTGCGCGCGGGCACCGTGACGGAGTACTCGTACTCGACAAGCTCGCCGACGACCGCCTGCGCGGTGCCGTTCTGCGCGTAGTCCTCATCGCTCGCGACGATGGACTTGTCGACCGAGACGGGTGCGAGATGCACCTCGGAGGGGTCGATGAGCTGCGGCGCGGTGTAGTTGCCGGGTCGCGAAGCGTCCACTGAGGTGTCCGGATAGCGCGGGGTCGCGACCCCCGTGTTGAGCCCCGCCTCGAACGCCACGACGGATGCCGTGTTGACGAAGGAGGTCTCGACCGAGGTCTCGCTCGGCACGGTGAGCGTGTAGTTGATCGTCTGCGTGCCGTCGGCCGGGATCGTGACGTCGCGCACCTTGATGACCGAACGCCCGTTGAGGCTTGACGGCGTGAGGCCAGACGCATTGTCGATGATGTCGATATCGCCCGCATCGGGGGCGATTCCGCCGACCGTGACGCCCGCGACATCCGCTGCTGTGATGCCCTCAGGCAGCACGTCCCACACCTCGACGCCAATGATGTCGTTCGAGTTGCCCGCGAGGTCGATGCGGTAGGTCACCGCATCCCCCTCGGAGACGAGGATGTTGTCGCGGTTGGAGCCGAAGTCCGCGCCGCTCGGCGTGCCCGCGAGCGGCGTGATCGCCTGCACGCCCTTCACGAGCGTGGGGTCGGGATCGCGCAGCAGGGCGGCGCCGTCGCGGAGGAAGAAGACGTCGCCGAGCACGTTCTCCTGGCGGTACTTCATGAGGTTCTCGGGCTTGTCGACCGGGGTGCCGTCGGCTGCCGCGACGACCTCGGCCCAGACCAGTAGTTCGAGGCTTGCACCGGGGGCGACGTAACGGTCGCCTCCCGCACCAACGGTTCCCACGTTCCACGCGAGGCGGCCCGCGGCCGGGACCGCCGCGGGGTGGACGACGAGCTCGGGGCCGCCGGGACGCACCTCCGAGCCGAGGTAGCTGAGGCCCTCAGGCAGGAAATCGGAGACGACGGGGTTGCGGGTCGTGATGTCGTCGGGGAAGTCGACCGTGAGCAGGAAGCATGCCGTGTCACCCAGGCGGAATCCCTCTGGCACGTCGGTGCCATCGCCGCTGCGCCAGGCAGCACCGTTCGCACAGGGCGTCGTGACGCCCGCGACCTCGTTGCGGTCGAGCACGCGCTTGTCGATCGCGGGCACGGAGGATTCGATCGTCACGCGTGAGTCGTCCCACACGTCCTGCTCGCCGAGCTGGCCGGGAAGCGCGGCAACATCGGCGAGCAGCGTGGTGCGTCCGCTCATGTCGACCGTGTTGGAGAACGCGTCGCCAGAGGTGGTCGCGCCGTACTTGGGGCCGTCCTCATACTGCGTGCGCATGAGCACGGGGTAGGTGACCTGCTGGATGGCATTGGAGCCCATCACGGAGTTGACCGTGAGCACCATCGTGAACTCGCCCGTGGCCGAGTCGAAGATCACGGAGTAGACCGTCGCGTCGCCCGTGATGGCGCCGGGAATCGTCGTCGGGAGACATTCCTCCGGATAGTCACCGATCAGCACGGTGCCAACGGGCACGAGGGGGCAGAGGCCATTCGCGACCGTGTCGCGCAGCACGATGCCGTCGGCGCTCGCATACTCGCCCGTGCGGAGCGTGAGGGTGTAGTCGCGCTGGCCCTGCTGGCTGAATCCGCCGGCTGCCGTCGTCTTGACGACGGCGAGGTCCATGGCGTGGATGATCTCGTCATCCTCGTCTGCGACGGCACGCTGGGAGTTCGCGGATGCCGCGTCGACTGCCCGCACGACGCCGGGGAAGGTTCCCGTGGCTCGCGCGGAGTTCGTCCACACGTCGCCGTCGTCGGCCGTGCGCGCCCCCGGGTCAGCGGAGTATGCGACATCCGCCCCGTCGCCGTGCCGGGTCGAGGGGCCCGTGTTGTTGTCGAGGTTCGCGGCCTGTTCGAGGCTCGACCCGAGCGGAGCGACATCGGGCCACGTCATGATGTTCTCGTAGAGGGGCACTGCGGCGGCGTAGGCGATCGTGCGCGAGGAGCCCGCCGGGAGGGAGCCGATGTTCCAGGTGACGCGCGTGTAGACGCCGGGCGCGAGCCGACCGGGGAGCGTGTCGCCGTATGCTGCGCCGGTCTTCTCGATCGTCTCGACCTCAGTGAGGATCGTCTCGTCGCATCCGGCAACCGGGGCGCCTGCGATGGTGCCGGCGCCAAGGTATTCCTCGCCGACGCTCGTGTTGTCGACGTTGCCGCAGGCGAGGAACTCGAGGCCGGCGGGAAGGTAGTCGACGACGGTGATGCCATCGGTGCGGAAGCTCTCGTTGTTCTCGACCAGCAACGTGTACCTGGTGTGCTGATCATGCACGCCGCGAAGGAGCTCAGCTTCTGCGCTCGGCTCCTCCTTGGTGATGCGGATGGCGTCGATGGCCGTGGAGGTCGTGGCGGGGGCGGATGCCACGGTCGCGTCGATTGCGGGCTGGCCGCCGACACCCGTGCTGCCGCCGAAGACGGGCAGGTGCGCCGCGGAGTCGCTCACGTACGCCGACGACACGATGTCGAACTCGGAGCCGACGGGGAAGAGCGTCGGGTCAGCCGTCCACGTCGGTGAGGAGAAGCCGGGGACGGCCGGTTCGACGACGAGCGTCATGGGGAGCGTCGCACCCGTCGGCAGGTCCGCGACGTCTTCCCACACCCAGCGCACGTGACCCGCGGGGGCGATGGGTTCCTCCACCACTGCCGGGGTGCCCATGCTTGAGGAGACGAACGCGACCCCCACGGGAACGTCGACGACGAAGGCCAGGTTGAAGGCGGGGTCACCCTCGTTGCTGGCGACAAGCCGGAACTCCCGCTCCTCCCCCGCGAGGACGCTCCCGCCCTCGCCCGTCACCTCGAGCGCAATGGTCGGCGCGGCGACAGCGGGCTGCGGGGGCGCTGCGATTGAGACGAGAGGCGCAGCGACGAGCGCAAGCACGGCGAGGGGAGCGAGGAACTTGCTCGGGTTCAGCACAGAAATGCCTTGTCTTTCGTAGGGGAGACCGCCTCGGGTGACGGAGTACGACTGGCCGTGTCGCGCGAGTCATGGTGGCGAATGGGCCGGGCGCAGGCGCCCGAAATATCGGGGTTTCACCCCCCGATTCACCCTTAGGTCCCCCATTGGGGGGACCGGATGGGGTACCGAGGGTGCGCGCGGCCTAGCGTGCGCGGTGCCGGGGCCGGGCGATCCGCATCCGTGCGAGGAGACCCAGCCCGCCGAGCCCCAGGAGGCCGAAGGCGAGGAGCACGAGTCCACCCGGCTCGGCCCCCATGAACGGCAGCGCCGCCCCGACCACGACCGAGACCGACGCCGTGACGGTGCTGCCAGCGGCATCCTCAACCGTGTAGGTGAAGGTGTCGCTGCCCGCGAAGCCAGTGTGCGGCGTGTACGTGATCGTGCCGTCGGCGTTGATCACGACGGTGCCGTTCGACGGCGACGTCGTCGCGATCACGGTCAGCCCGCTGCCGATGTCGTTGGCGAGCGTGCTGATGACGACGGGTTCGCCTGCGGCCGTGCGCACCTCGTCGTCGGCTGCGGTCGGCATCACCGTGAGGGCGACCGTGCCGACCGTCGTGAGGCCATCCGCATCCGTCGCGGTGTACTCAAGGTCGACGACGCCCGAGAAACCGTCCCGCGGCGTGAAGGTGATCGTGCCATCGGCGTTGATCACGGTCGCGCCGTGGGGGGAAGGAACGACGGATGTCACGACCAGCCCGGTCCCCGTGCCCGTGCGCAGCACATCCACCGTGACCGGCTGGCCGGCCTTGCTGTCGCGGGCCACCGGGGCCGCGAGCGGGAGCACCGAGACCGTGACCCCTGCGACTGCCGTCGAGCCCGCGGCATCCGTCACCGTGTAGGTGAAGGTGTCGATGCCCGAAAAGCCGGGCGCGGGCGTGAAGCGCACCCCGCTGGCCTCGATCGTCACGGTGCCGCCCGCAGTCGGCGTGCCGGTTGCCGTGACGACGAGCCCGGTGCCGCCGTCATTCGCGAGCACGTCGATGTCGACCGCCTTGCCCGCATCGGTGACCGCGGCATCGTCTGGCGCGTTCGGCGTCACGAGGATCGTCACCCAGGCGGAGTCGCTGCCACCGTCTGCCGAGAGGTCATAGGAAAGCGAGTCGACACCCGAGAAGCCGGCATCGGGCGTGTATACCAGCGTGCCGTTGGCTGCCACCGTTACGGTGCCGTGGCGTGCCGAACCGTGAGCGGTGACCCCGAGCGAGGTGCCCACGTCATTCGTGAGCACATTGACCGTCACGGGGGTGTCGATGGGCGTTGACGCGGAATCAGCGTTCGCGACGGGGCCGACTGTCACCGTCACCGTGTGCGTGGCAGTGCCGCCGTCGTCGTCCTCGAGCGTGAAGGTGAAGGTGCCGGTGCCCGAGAAGCCGGGCGTCGGAGTGAAGACCGCGTCGCCGTCGCTGTCGAGGGCGACCGAGCCGTTCGCGGGGTCGCCGACACGCACCAGCTCCAGTCCGGTGCCGACGCCGGCATCCTCAAGGTCTGACGCCGTGACCGTGACGGGAACATCAGCCTCGGTCGACGCAGTCACGGCGCTGGCGACCGGCGCGATCGTGACGTCGACCGTGCCAGTCGCGCGGCCGCCAGTCGGATCCTCGAGGGTGAAGGTGAAGGATGCGTCACCAGAGAAACCCGCCGTCGGCGTGAAGACGGCATCACCGTCGACCAGCCTCACAGTGCCATTCACTTCGCCGCTGACCACCACGAGGGTGAGGGCCGTGCCCGTGCCCGCATCGACGAGGGTCGTGCCCGGCACGGTGACGGGGGTGTTGACGGTGGTCGCGGCGGTCTCGTCGGCCGCCGTGGGCAACACCGTGACCGTCACGTTCGCGGTCGCCGTCTGCAACGACGCGTCTGTGACGGTGTAGGAGAACGTCACATCGCCAGAGAAGCCGGCGGCGGGCGTGTAGACGACCTGACCATCGACAATGGCGGCGTCGACGCCCGCAGGCGCCGTCACGTTCGTGAGGGTGAGGTCGCTTCCAGTGTCGCCGTCGAGCACGTCGATCGTGACGGCGGTGCCAACCGTGGTGCTCGCGCTGTCGGCCTCAGCGACGGGAGTCACGGCGATTGCGACGGTCGCCGTTGTGACCTGGTTGGACGTGTCGCGCAGCTCGTAGGTGAGCGAGGCTGGGCCCGAGTAGCCGGCAGTCGGCATGAAGTCGATGCTGTCGCCATCGATTTCGGCGGTGCCCCCCATGACCGAGGAGATGCGGGTGATGGTGAGCCCGCTGCCGAGGTCGTTGTCGAGCACCGGGATGGCGAGCTCGGTCTCAGCCGAGGTCGTCGCGGTGTCATCCGTGCCTACCGGGGTCACAGTGACAGTGACCGTTGCCGTCGCCATCTGGTTCGCGGCATCCCACACCGTGTAGTCAAAGCTGGCTGATCCCGAGAAATCGCTCGTGGGCACGAACACCGGGTTGCCGTATGCGTCAAGCGAAACCCTGCCGTTGCCCGCGTTGCTGACGGAGATCACGGTCAGGTTGCTTCCGATGCCAGCCGCGGCGAGCTCCGAGGCAGAGACCGTCAGCGGCGCCCCCGCGGCAGTCGTGCGGGAGTCGTCCGCGGCGACCGGCGTGACGGTGACGGTGACGGTCGCCACCGCCGTCTGGCCGTCGTCATCCGTCACCTCGTAGGTGAACGTCGCCGTGCCGGAGAAGTCGTCGGCTGGGGTGAACAGGATCGCGTCGTCGTCGACGAGGGCGGTGCCACTGCTTGGGGTCGAGACCTCCGTGATCTCGAGATCGCTGCCGTTGTCGTTGCGGAGGACGGCAATGGAAACCGACGTCTCCGCCGGTGTGGTGGCACTGTCGTTGCCGGCGACCGGCGACACGGCGACCTTGACGGTTGCCGACGCAGTCTGGCCTTCGTCGTCCGTGACCGTGTAGGTGAAACTCGCAGGTCCAGAGAAGTCCTCCGCCGGATCGAACACGACGTTCGCGCCCGAAACCCGCACGTCACCGTTCACTGCACCGCCCAGGCTCACCTCGAGTCCGGTGCCGATCGAGGCGGCCAGAAGATCCGCGATCGGAATGTTGATCGCGGTGTTGGTCGAGGTGCCGCGCGTGAGCGGACCCGCCGTCGGCGTGACCGTGACCGTGACCGTCGCGGTCACGTCGCTGTCAGCGTCGTCCGTCAGGGTGTAGTCGAAGGAACCGGTACCGGAGAAGCCGGGAGTCGGCGTGAAGACGGGGTCGCCGTCGACGATCGTCACCGTGCCGTTCACGGAATTGTCGACCGAGGTGAGTTCGAGACCGGTGCCTGTGCCGGCGGCGACCAGTGCCGGGCCGTCGACCGTGACGGGGCTGCCCGCAACCGTCGTTGCCGTGTCATCCTGCGCGAGCGGGTCGACGACGATGTACACCGTGATCGTGCCAGCGGCGGTTGTGTAGGAGAACTGGTCCCGGCCAGAGAAGCCCGGGCTGGGCGTGTAGGTGAAGGCGCCGCCCACGAACGACACCACGCCGTTGGTGGGGCCGGTGAAGGACCTGATGCCGGCGGGCCCGGGGATGGACACGGGCGATCCCGCAAGAGTCGAGATCACAACATCTGTGTCGGCGGTCGTGGCGGGGTCGGGCGACGGGTCTTCGTTTCCGATCACGTACGCGCTGTTCTGGAGGGGCCCGGGGGTCGAGGGAGCCGTCGCCGTCACCTGGACCGTGGCGGTCTCGTTGACCCCGAGCCGGCCGCCGTTGCACGTGGCGGTCGTCTTGGCAGCGTTGACGACACACGACGTGTCGTCACTGGTCACCGCGACATTGCTGAGACCACTGGGCAGAAGGTCGTTGAGCACGAAGCCGGACGTGACTCCAGGGCCCTCGTTGGTGACCGTGACATCCCATGTGATTGGCTCACCCACACCAACCTTCGCGGGACCAGTCTTCTCAACCGACAAGGATGAGTACTGGGCTGTCGCGCAGTTCGTCGCGTCGCTGCGCTGGTTGGGCGGCGCCGCTACCCGACTGACGAGGGCGGGGGTGGGGTTCAGGCGATCTCCGATAGAGACCTGATACATGTAGTTGTTTGTGCCGATGAATGCGAGGTTGCCGTTGGTCATCGTGAAGGCGGAGCCGTAGGCCTGCGCCGGAACTCCGGCGGGAAGGGCGAACTGCGTCACGCGGCCTACGCCGTTGCCCAAGACATTGTTGAGATCGATGCGGTAGAAGCTCGCGCTGGTGGTGTTGTTTGAGCTGTAGTACGGCGCCCAGAACAACCCGTCCTTGTACGCGAGATCCGCGATCCGCACCGTCTGCGTCAGTGGAATTTCCGCGCGTGCCGGACGAGGCACGGAAGAGCTTGTGGCGTCTTTCAGCCCGGAGATGCGGTGGACAGTGGAGGTTCCCCCGTTGCCTGAAGCAACGTAGTAGTTGCCCGCGGAGTCGAACTCACCCGTATCCCACAGGAACGATGGCGGGGCGCCGAGCGGCTGACTGCTGACTCCGATGTAATCGACTCCCCCATCACTGTCGATGCGAACGAGACTGCCATCAACGCCTGTTCCTCCGCCGTAACGAGTGCCGTACAGGTATTCATCCTGAGGGTTGAAGGCGAGCGCGTTGAAGAAACCTGTGGTCCACGTCTGCCCGATGGCGGTCCAGATGGAGTCGCCCTGCTGGGTGTAACTCCCAACACTGACTTGCAGCCTTCCACTGTCCTCTGCCTGCGCAAAGAACCTCGGCTCGGTGCAGTCGAAGGGTGTCCCCGCGGCTGCGGCTGCGGCATCCGTCGGCGCTGCCGCGACAGTGAGACCGGTGAAGCCGATCGCCAGGGCGAGGGTTGCCGCAACGGGCGAGAGTGCTCGACCAAGAGCCAGGAGTGCCATCGGGTTGGCCTTTCGGGGTGAAAAGATTGCCCTCGGGTAGGGGCTTAAGCTGCGGCGAAAGGTCCCCCCACTCGCCGTGCGTTCCCATATATTGTCAACGCCTGTTCGTGATTGCGGAAGAACTTAGGGTCGATCACCCTGCGTTTCACCCTTGGACTGGGGGCATATCAGGCGCCGTGGCGTCGCCCAACCCATCTGTTACGCAGAGTGACGAGGCAACTTGGGCGCCGCTCGGCCCACGCCTAGCGTTGGAGCCATGTGCCGCCTCCTTGGACTCGTGTCTCGCGATGAGACGACGATTCCGGATGCCCTCGGCGCCGACTTCACCGCCTTCACCGCCCTTTCGGCTGGCCTCCACGGCGACGGCTGGGGCGTGGCCGCCGAGCACGCCGGCAAGCGCACGATAATCCGGGCTGCCGAGGCGGCCCACAGCAGCGCCCACTACCGGGCCGCGACATCCGTGCCCGTTTCGAGTGCCATCACGCACTTGAGGGCCGCGACCCTCGACCTGCCCGTCGCCGATCGCAACACCCACCCCTTCGTGCACGGCGACGTGTCGTTCGCCCACAACGGCTCGATCCGCGAGATTGCCGCGATCGAGCAGATCATCGACCCCGACCTCCGCCGCGGCATCCAGGGCGACACCGACAGCGAACGCTACATGCTCGCGCTCGTCTCTGAACTGCGCCGGTCATCCCCCGTCGACGCAGTGCGCACGGTCGCCGCGCGCCTCAGCGAGGTGGCGGTCGAGGCGAGCATCAACGCGCTGCTCCTCACGCCAGACGAACTCATCATCGTCGCCGACGAGCACGCCAAGGCCCCCGCCTTCGTCGGCGCAGACTACTACGCGCTCTCCTATCTCGAGCGCAATGGACTCTTCGCGGTCGCCTCAAGCGGCTGGGAGCGCGAGAGCTGGCGGGCCATTCCCGAGCGCAGCGTGCTCACGGTCGATCGCCGCACCCTCGAGCTGCGCATCGACGACCTCGACGGGCGTCGCGAGGCCATCGCCGCCTGAGCTTCGTCCGGGCGCCTGCCACTTCTCGCGAACGGGGTACGCCTGGCTCGACGCGGTGCCCTCCGCGTCGGCCTATCTGCGCCGTCACCCCATGGGGACGGCGCACATACCGGCGGTATGGACTCAGGATCAAACTGCTATCGTGTGCTATATCGGGGTACAACCCGTGTCGGCACTTATGCCGACACGCAGCGGTCGCCCCCGGGCCGCACCCCGCGAGAGGAACACACGCACAACCATGTCCGCGCCCAGCCTGCTCAATACGCGCCGTCGTATCCGCTCCACCTCGCAGTTGTCGATCGCATCCGTCTTCACGCTCGCGCAGATCGACCGCTGGGGACTCCATGCCTGGCAGCCGAGGACCCCGCAGCGGCCTCCCTTCGCGATCCTCGCAGACCCCGCGCACACGAGCCTCAACCCACGCACCGTGACGATGCTGCTCAGCGCCGGGATGGTCGAGACGGTGGATGACGCGCTCGTTCTCACCGAGCTCGGTCGACGCACGGTGCTGGAGAACAGCGACCTCTACCCGAGCGACGACACTCCCAGGCACGGCGCAGCGACGAGCTAGCGCAAGGGATCAAAGGAATCCAGCAGCGGATGCCGCGGCCCGCCCGTCATCGCATCTGCCACAATCCGCCCCGTGAGCGGGCCCAGGGTCACGCCCCACATGCCGTGCCCGCCGGCAACGTGCACCCTCGGCGAGCGCGTCTCCCCCACGAGCGGCAGGCCGTCCGCCGTGCAAGGACGCGAGCCGACCCATTCATCCTCGCGGGCGTCCCAGTCGATGCCCTCGAATAGCGGCCGGGCCGCCTCGACGAGCGTCGTGATGCGACGCGGGTCGGGCGCGGCGTCCGCCGGCCGAAATTCCATCATCCCGCCGACCCGCAGGCGGTCGCCGAGGGGCGTGCATGCCACCCGCTGTGCCGGGAAGTAGATCGGATGCTCCGGCACGGCGTCCGGGCGCACGCTGAAGCTGTAGCCACGGCCCGCCTGCACGACCTGCCGCACGCCGTAGCGGCCCGCGAGCGCCCCGAGCCACGTGCCGCTCGCGACCACGACGGCGTCGGCGTGGAGCTCCCACGGTGATGCGCCGCCGGCCTGTGGCTGGTCGACCTCGACGATGACGCCGGAACCGGTGTCCGTGACATCCGTCACCGCGGTCGAGGTGATGATGGTGCCGCCGCGCGCCTCGACGGCGTCGGCGAGCGAACGCACGAAGAGTGGTGGGTTGATGTAACGCTGCCCCGCGATACGGATGCCGTGGCTCACCTCCGCGCTGATGGCCGGCTCAAGCGCACGCAACTCCTCGCCCGAGATGAGCTCGTAGTCGACCTCACCGCCGCGCTTCTCGATCTCGGCGAACTCGTGGCGAAGGCCCTGGCGGTCGCGTTCGCTCGTGAATCCGGTGAGGAAGGGATCGGCCGTGATCGTGCGGTCCTCGACGCCGCCGTCGGCGAGCACGTCGAAGGAGGCGAGGCTCCACGTGTTGATCTCGGCGAAGGTCTCCATGTTGGCCCGCCATTTGGCCGGAGTGGAGTGCCAGGCGAAGCCCGCGAGGAAGCGCAGCAGCTTGGCGTCGGCGGCGAGCGGCACATACACGGGTGAGCTCGGGCTCACGACGGCCTTGACCCCGTAGCGGAAGATTGCTGGCTCCGGCAGCGGCAGCGTGAGAGCCGGGGCGATCCAGCCCGCGTTCCCCCACGATGCCCCGAGTCCGACCTCGCCCCGGTCGACGACCGTAACCTCGACCCCTCGCTCCTGCAGGAACCACGCTGTGCTCAGGCCGACGATCCCCGCCCCAACAACGATCACGCTTCGCATGCTCGTCACCCTAGTCCCGGCGCCCCGCCAAGGCACCTGCGGCGCGAGTGGCCAAACCGTGCGCTTGCCCACGCCAGGAAGGTGAGACTTGGGCCACTCACTCCCCTCACACCCAGCATCGCGGCGTAACGTCGCCGGCATGACCGCGACCACCCAACTGCACCTCACGCTCGGCAACCGCTTCGCGCGCGAGCTGCCCGAACTGGCGCTCGAATGGCAGGCCGAAGAGGCGCCGGAACCGCGACTGCTCGTGCTCAACGAACCCCTCGCCGCCGAGCTCGGCCTCGACGCGGAGCAACTGCGAAGTGTTGAAGGGCTCCGGATGCTGGTGGGCAACCGGGTGCCGGAGGGCGCGACCCCCGTTGCACAGGCATACGCGGGACACCAGTTCGGCGGCTACTCGCCCCGGCTGGGCGACGGTCGGGCGCTGCTCCTCGGCGAACTCGAAGTCGACGGGCGGCTCCTCGACCTGCACCTCAAGGGTTCGGGTCGCACACCGTTCGCGCGCGGCGGCGATGGCCGTGCCGCCGTCGGCCCGATGCTGCGCGAATACATCATCAGCGAGGCCATGCACGGGCTCGGCATCCCCACGACCCGCTCGCTCGCGGTCGTCGCGACGGGCCGCCCCGTGCAACGCGAGACCGTGCTCCCCGGCGCCGTCCTCGCTCGCGTCGCGAGCAGCCACCTGCGCGTCGGCAGCTTCCAGTACGCGCGCGGCACGGGCGACACCGATCTGCTGCGGCGCCTCGCCGACCACGCGATCAGCCGCCACTATCCGGATGCCGCGAGCGCCGAGCATCCGTACCTCGCCCTCTATCGCGCCGTCGTGTCGGCGCAGGCCTCGCTCATCGCACGGTGGATGCTCGTGGGCTTCATCCACGGTGTCATGAACACCGACAACATGACCATCTCGGGCGAGAGCATCGACTTCGGCCCATGCGCATTCATGGGGGCGTACGACCCCGCGACCGTCTACAGCTCGATCGACCAGCAGGGCCGTTACGCCTACGGCAACCAGCCGGCGATCGGCGAGTGGAACCTCGCCCGCTTCGCCGAGGCCATGCTGCCGCTGTTCCACGACGAGGAGGAACGCGCGATCGAGCTTGCCGTCGAGGCGCTCGGCGCGTTCCGCGGCGAGTACACGGCCGAGTGGGAGGCCGGCATGCTGCAGAAGCTGGGACTCACCGCGCCGACACCGCTCGTCGCTGAACTCCATGGCATCCTGGGCGAGCACCGGGTCGAGTACACCTCGTTCTTCCGCCGCCTCGGTGCCGCCGCCAACGGTGATGTGGCGCCGGCGCGCGAACTCTTCCTCGACCCCGGGGCCTTCGACGCCTGGGTGGAGCAATGGCGGATGCTCGGGCCCGATGCCGAGCTCATGCGCCGGGTCAACCCGCTCTACATCCCGCGCAATCACCTCGTCGAGGAGGCCCTTGCCGCGGGGAGCGACGGCGACCTCGCGCCCATGGAGACTCTCCTCACCGCAGTGTCTGACCCCTACACCGAGCGTGCCGGGCTTGAGCACTACGCGACGCCCGGCGCCGACGACTTCGGCACCTACCAGACCTTCTGCGGCACCTAGTCAGCTCCCCTTTCATAACGCAGGAGTCAGGTGCCGTGACGGCCGGCCCGGCCGGACGCTCATGAGTGAGGAACGTCAGCCGGGGAACTCCACGTGCTGCGTCACCCACGCGTGCATCGCGACCGCGGCCGCCGCTGAGGCGTTGATCGACCGGGTCGAGCCGAACTGCGAGATCTCGACCACGGCATCCGCCGCCTCGATCGCGGGCTCCGACAGTCCCGGCCCCTCCTGCCCGAAGAGCAGCACGCAGCGCTCCGGCAGGTCGAAGGTCTCGATGATCACACTGCCCTCGACGTTGTCGATCGCGATAATCGGCAGGCCCTCCTTGCGGGCCCATTCGACGAACGCTGCGACATCCTCGTGATGCAGGATGTGCTGGTAACGGTCGGTGACCATGGCACCGCGCTTGTTCCAGCGGCGGCGGCCGATGATGTGCACGGTGTCGGCGGCGAAGGCGTTGGCGCTGCGCACGATCGAACCAATGTTCATGTCGTGCTGCCAGTTCTCGATCGCCACATGGAACGGATGCCGGTGCTCGTCCAGGTCGGCAACGATCGCCTCCATGCGCCAGTAGCGGTAGCGGTCGATGACGTTGCGGGTGTCCCCGCGCTCAAGCAGCTCGGGGTCGTAGTACTCCTCGGTGGGCCACTCGCCCTGCCACGGTCCGACGCCGTGGGTCGACAGCTCGTGGGTGGGGTTCGCCTCGGTCACCCCTCGACGCTACCGCGAACGCGGATGTCTCCTGCCAGCCTGGTGACCGCATCGCCGAGCAGACGTCGCTCGGCCGTCACGACGGCGACCAGGTCGCATCCGTAGTCCACCCACTTGCGGGACGAATCCGCATCAAGGCCCAGTGTGCCGAGGGTGAGGGAGTGCTCGTCGGCCAAGTGCCGCAGCGCCCTGAAGTGTTCTTCGAGCTGCTCGGTGTCGAAGGCGCGGTGCGGCGCGAGTCCGAGCGAGATGGAGAGGTCGGCCGGACCCACGAAGATGCCGTCGACTCCGGGGGTCGCGGCGATCTCGGCCGCATTCTGCAGCCCCAGGGTCGTCTCGATCATGACGAAGAGCGATGCCCTCTCGTCGAGTTCCGTGGGCGACGCCGATGAGATGTCACGACGCACCGGTCCGTAACTGCGCGTGCCCAGCGGCGGGAACCTGCATGCGCGCGCGGCGGCGGCGGCCTGCTCGGCAGTCTCGACGAGCGGCACGATGACAGCGGATGCGCCGAAGTCGAGCGCCTTGCCGATCTGTGCGTCGTCATTCGAATCGACTCGCACGATCACCGTGAAGTCCTCGGCCTCGACACCGGCGAGGAGCTCGGCGCAGTCCCCCAGAGTCAGGACGCTGTGCTGGGTGTCGAGCACGACGAAGTCGAGTCCTCCTTGTCGGCACGCGTCCACCACGGCGGGCGAACGCGTGCCGAGCCAGCCACCGAGGAGCGGCGCTCGTGTCTCGTCGCGCTTCAGCATGACCATGACTCTCCTATCTCGATGCCGCGACGATCTCGGGCAACCAGAGCACGATGTCGGGGAAGGCGAGCAGGATCCCCACGATGACCGCCTCGCAGAGAAGGAACGGCGCGACACCCTTGAACACCGTCTCCAGCTTGATGCCGGTGACGCCCGAGATGACGAAGCAGTTCATGCCGACGGGCGGCGTGAGCAGGCCGATCTCGATCATCTTGACGAGAAGGATCGCAAACCACACCCCGTCGAAGCCGAGCCCGACGATGGTGGGATAGACGATCGGCACGACGATGACGACGACCGCGAGGGAGTCGAGGAACATGCCAAGCGGCACCATCAGCAGCAGGATGAGCACGACGATCAGCATCGGCGGCACGTCCAGCTCCGACAGGAATCGCGACAGGTTGTTGGGCACGCGTGCAGACACGAGGAAGTAGGCGAAGATTCCCGCTCCCACGACGACGGCGAAGGCCATGCTGGTGACGGATGCCGCCTCCGCGAGTCCGTCACGAATGCGCGCCACGACCGAGCGAAGGCCCGAACGGAAGTGTTCGGCGATCACGGCGATGGTTGCCACGAGTGCGGCAACGGCGGCGGACTCCGACAGGGTCGTGAGGCCCGTGAAGATGCTCAGCACGACGACGCCGATGATGATGAGCAGCCAGACCAGGCTGCGCATCTCAGCGAAGAGCGAACTCGACTTCGACTCGACGAGTTCCGAGCCGCGTGCGGTGCGCGTGGTGGCCGGCCTGCCCGCGATGACCGGCTCGCCAGCCTCTGCGACCCCGATGCGCTCCAATACCTCGGCGTTGTCGGTGACCTTGGACCCCTCGCGCTTGACGAGGATGAGTGCGGTGATCACATAGGCGACCGCCGACAGGATGCCCGGGATGATGCCCGCACTGAAGAGCTGCCCGATCGACTCGCCGCTCATGATCGAGTACATGATCATGATGATGCTCGGCGGGATCAGGATGCCGAGCGTCGCCCCGATCGCGACAATGCCGGTGGCGAGCTGGGCCGAGTAGCCGTGGCGGATCATCTGGTGCACGGAGATCTTGCCGAGCGTGGCGGCGGTGGCGACGCTCGAGCCCGACACCGCGGCGAAACCGCCGCTGGCGCCGATCGTTGCGATCGCCAGGCCGCCCTTGAAGCGGCCAGCGACCCTGTTGATCACGGTGTAGACCCGCTCGGGAATCCGCGCCTGCGTCGCCATCGCCCCGAGCATTATGTAAAGGGGTATGACGATGAGCGAGAACTTGGCGGTCGACTCGTAGGGCACGTTGGCGAGCACGCTGTCTGCGACCCGGAACGAGTGGAGCATGACGGCGCCGATGATGCCCGAGAATCCGAGCGCGAATGCGACGGGCACCTCGATGGCGAGCATCAGGAAGAACAGCGCCAGGACGATGACGACGATGAGTTCTGCCGACATCAGACAGCACCCCCCTCTGTGGTCTCGGGGACACCGGACGGCGTGCGGCCGGTGAGGAAGACGAGCGACTTCGCGAACGCGACGACCGTGAGGAGGCTCGTGCCGAAGGCGACGAAGGCGCGCGACGGCCACACCGGGAAGTTCAGCAACCCGGTGCGGTATTCGCCCCCGACGAAGGAGTTCACGGCACGCTCGACGAGCTCGATGCTCATCCAGGCCAGGAACACGCACGCCAGGAGCAGGGCGACTCCGCGCAGGCGGTTGGCGACGGCCGGCCGCAGCCGGTCGGTCAGCAGGGTGACGCGGACGTGCGTGCCGTTCACCTCCGCCTGCGCGAAGCCGAGGAACACGGTCATCACGAGGGCGAGCTCTGCGATCTCGAAGAGGCCCCGGATGGAGCCCCCGGTCGTGGCTCGCATCACGACTTCAGCCGTGAGGAGCAGCGCGAGGGCACCGCAGAGCACCGCGGAGACGACGGCGAACGCCTTCGTCACCGGCCGGAACACCCGGTCCCACAGTGTGACCATGATCATGATTAGCGGCTCAGGCAGTACTCGACGGGAGCAACGTAGTCACTGTCGGCGGTCGCAGTCTCGAGCTCGGAAAGGTAGTCAGCGTAGAAGCCCTCGACGTCGGTCGCGCCAGCAGCCTCGGCTTCGGCCCTCCAGTCGTTGACGAGGGTGTCGCCGACTGCGGCCTCCCATTTCGCGGTCTCCTGGTCGCTCCACACGCTGAGCTTGACGCCCTGCTCCTCCGCACGGTCGCAGGTCTCGCTGAAGATCGCGTCGAGGTAGTCGCCGGAGAGCCCGCCCCAGACCTCTTCGCTCGCCTCGAGCATGATCTGCTGGATGTCCTCGGGCAGCGAGTTCCAGACCTCGTCGTTCATGATCGCGACGACGTTGATGAACGCGCCCGACTGGGTGTCGGTCATGTGGGACGTGACCTCCCCGAGGTTCCACTCGGTGATGGCCGACTCGAGGCCGGTCGACGACCAGGCGTCGATCACGCCGTTCTCGATGGATTCGTAGATCTCGCTCACGGCGATGGCGGAGGGGTTCGCTCCCGCCATCTCGAGCGCCTTCAGCATGCGAGCGGTGCCGCGCACGGAGAGACCGTCAAGGTCCTCGAACGTGCTCGCCTCAGTCGTCGTGCCGAGGATCGAGGTCGTCACCGGGGCGAAGTAGAGCGCGTGAACGCCCTGCGCCTCGAACTCGGCCGCGTAGGCCTCGTTGTTGTTGTAGAGCGACATCGCCGTCGCGGTCTGCGCAACGGGGTCCTTCGCAACGAACGGCACCGTGACGACGTTGGCGAGGGGGAACTCTGCCGGGTGGAATGCAGCCGAGGTGTAGGCGATGTCGGCGCGACCATCCTTGGTGCAGGCGAGGCCGTCCATCGTCGCGCAGAGCGAACCCATGTAGAAGGGCTCGATCGTGACGCGGCCCTCGGTGCGCTCCTCGACGATCTCGATCCACTCGTCCATGGCCATGCTGTAGTAGCCCTCTGGAGTCGTGTACGAGGTCCAGGTCAGGTCGAAGGTCTCCTCGCCTTCCGCCCCGCCGCCGGATGCCGAGCATCCGGTGACGACCATTGCTGCGGCCAGCAGGGTGCCGGCGACAGCGAGGCCGCGCCTCTTGTTCACTGTGTTCACTTGCTTTCCTCTCGATGTGGTGCTTGGCCGAGCGCCGTTTCGGCACGCGGCCCTTGGGAATCGAACGCCCGTCTGAGGTGCTCGATCCGACTCTCGGACTGCCGCTCCTGCCGCTGGCGGAGCGTCGCCGTGTAGTTCTCCCTCGTGCGCAGGATGTGTGGCACGAGGATCGCTTCGATGTCGTCGGCGCTGCCGGAGTCGAAGATGTCGCGCATGGCCTCGTGGTCAGCGAAGGAACGAAGCGGCTCCGCATCGGTGTAGGTGGCGAGGTGCGTTCGCAGTGCGGCGATCTGCGCAAAGGTGAAGACGTAGGTGTTCCAGAGGAAGCTGTTGTCGCAGCCGGTGAAGAACACCTCGTGGTAGGCGGTGTCGGCCCGGCCGTAGGCGTTCATGTCGCGCACATCGATCGCCGCCTGCATCGTTTCAACGACGTCAGTGAGTCCCCGTGCGCTCTCCTTCCGGCGCCGCTCGAACGCCCAGCGCGCGGCCTGCAGTTCCAGGGTGACGCGAAACTCCGTCATCTCAGCGATCTGCTTCTCGCTCGGCTCGAAGACATAGGTACCGGAACGGGGACGGATCTGAACGAGCCCGCGTGACTGCAGCAGTTGCAATGCTTGGCGCACGGGCGTGCGGCTCACTTCGAGTGCGTCTGCGATCGCTTCTTCTGAGAGGGCTTCTCCGAGGTCGAGCGTGCCCGAGATGATGGCGTCCTGCAGCTGGGTAGCCACGCGATCGGCGAGGGAACCGCTGGGGGTGCTGGGCATCGCCTTACTTCCTCTCGCTGTCGGCATTGACGGACGTGCTGACACTTGTATACACGAACATTCGCGCTCATGTACACATTGGTAGCGAAATCTTGTATACAAGAAGGGTGCCAGCGAGGCATGCATAAACGAAGGCGGAGCTTCACAGTGGAATCACTCACCAACATGACCGTTGCCATCACAGGGTCCGGACAGGGCATCGGCCTCGCCATGGCACACCGGCTCGCCCGCCAGGGCGCCAACATCGTCGTGAGCGACATCGACGAGCAGAAGGCCGAGGAGGCAGCCGCCCAGGTGCGTTCCGCGACGGGCGCCTCGACACTCCATGTGCGGGCGGACGTGACGGTCGCCGACGACACGAGCTCCCTCGTTGCGGCTGCGGTCGAGGAGTTCGGCAGCCTCGAGATGATGGTCTGCAACGCGGGCATCGTGCAGGTCAAGCCGTTCCTTGAGGTCACAGCCGACGACTGGAACCGCACGATGAACGTCAACGTGACCGGCACGCTGCTCACCATGCAGGCGGCCGCCCGACAGATGCTCTCGCAGGAGCCCATGGCGGCAGGACGACCGAAGGGCAAGATCGTCGCAATGGCGTCGATCGCGGGACGCTACGCGGCCGGCCCGATGGCGCCCATCATTCCCCACTACCGCGCGAGCAAGGCAGCCGTCATCAGCCTCACGCACAGCGCATCCGCAAGCCTCGCGCCGCACATCACGGTCAATGCGATCTGCCCGGGACTCGTCGAGACCGACATGTGGAAGCTCATCGACGAGCAATGGTCTGCCGTGGAAGGTTGGGAGACCGGCACGGCGTGGAAGACCCGCACCTCAGCCGTGCCGCTCGGGCGGCCGCAGACGAGCGACGATGTTGCAGGCCTCGCCGCCTTCCTCGCCTCCCAAGCTTCCGACTACATGACGGGCCAGTCGATCAACATCGACGGTGGCCTCACCGTCGGCTGACCACCCCGACGCCGAAGAAGGAACAGGATGACCAACGCAGCTCACCTTCGCACACTGCTCAGCCAGGGCCTCGTACAGGCCCCGGGAGCAGCCGACCCACTCACTGCGCGCCTCGTGCGCCAGGCCGGCTTCGACGCCGTCTACATGACCGGCTTCGGGGTGACCGCTGCACGACTGGGCATGCCTGACCTCGGCCTCCTCACCCAGACCGAGATGGCGGATGCCGCGCGCAACATGGTGCGCGCGGCCGGCATCCCGGTGATCGCCGATGCCGACAACGGCTACGGCGGTCCGTCGAATGTCGAGCGCACGGTGCACGAGTACATCCAGGCGGATGTCGCGGCGCTCCACCTCGAAGACCAGACGAGCCCCAAGCGCTGCGGCCAGTTGGCGGGTGTGCACCTCATGGAGGACTTCCGTGCCGCGCGCCACATCGCGGCGGCCGTCGACGCCCGGGGCGACCACGACCTGCTCATCATCGGGCGGACCGACGCACTCGGCGTTGAGGGACTCGACGTTGCGCTCGAGCGAGCCCGTCGCTACCAGGACAGCGGAGCCGACCTTCTTTTCATCGACGGCGTCAAGACGCTTGCCCAGGCCGAGGCCATCGGCACGAAGCTCGAGGGACCCAAGGTCATCGCCCTCATCACGGGCACAGAAGCGGCCAGCCTCACGATCGATGACGCCCGCGACCTCGGATACTCCATCGTGCTGCACCCGCTCGACGCACTCTTTGCGGCGACAGAGGCAGCGGCATCCGCCCTTGCGACGCTCCGAAGCACGGGCTTCAGCAATGCGGCGGCCTCGTTCAGCTACGACGACTTCATGAACGTCGTCAACCTCGGGCATCACGAGTACATGGACGACACCTACGGGTCTTGAGGGGCCGCTGGCAAGGCATCCGAAGCCCTACGATTGAGACCATGTCGAAAGTTCTCACAAGCCTGCCCGTCGGCGAGCGCGTCGGTATCGCCTTCTCGGGCGGACTCGACACCTCGGTAGCTGTCGCCTGGATGCGCGACAAGGGCGCCGTGCCCTGCACCTACACGGCAGACATCGGGCAGCCAGACGAACCCGACATCGAGGGCATCCCGGGTCGCGCCAAGGAGTACGGCGCCGAGATCGCCCGCCTGGTCGACTGCCGCACCCCGCTCGTTGAGGAGGGCCTCGTCGCCCTGCAGTGCGGCGCGTTCCACATCCGCAGCGCAGGCAAGACCTACTTCAACACGACCCCCCTCGGGCGCGCCGTCACCGGAACCATGCTGGTGCGTGCCATGAAGGAGGACGGCGTCGACATCTGGGGCGACGGCTCCACCTACAAGGGCAACGACATCGAGCGGTTCTACCGCTACGGCCTGCTCGCCAACCCGCGCCTTCGCATCTACAAGCCCTGGCTCGACCAGCAGTTCGTCGAGGAGCTCGGCGGCCGCAAGGAGATGAGCGAGTGGCTGCAGGCGCACGACCTGCCGTACCGCGCATCATCCGAGAAGGCCTACAGCACCGACGCCAACATCTGGGGTGCCACCCACGAGGCCAAGAGCCTCGAACAGCTCGACACCGGCTTCGAGATCGTCGAACCCATCATGGGCGTCGCGTCCTGGCGTGAAGACGTCGAGATCACGACCGAAGACGTCACGATCACCTTCGACGGCGGCCGCCCCGTCGCCATCAACGGCACCGAATATGCGGATGCTGTCGCCCTCGTCCTCGAGGCGAACGCAATCGGTGGCCGCCACGGCCTCGGCGCATCCGACCAGATCGAGAACCGCATCATCGAGGCCAAGAGCCGCGGCCTCTACGAGGCCCCCGGCATGGCACTCCTCCACATCGCCTACGAGCGCCTGCTCAACGCGATCCACAACGAAGACACCGTCGCGAACTACCACAACGAGGGCCGCCGCCTCGGGCGCCTCATGTATGAGGGACGCTGGCTCGACCCGCAGTCGCTTATGCTGCGCGAGTCGATCGTGCGCTGGGTCGGCTCCGCCGTCTCCGGCACCGTCACGCTGCGCCTGCGCCGCGGCGACGACTACACGATCCTCAACACGGAGGGTCCCGCGCTCAGCTACCACCCCGACAAGCTGTCGATGGAGCGGGTGACGGATGCCGCCTTCGGCCCCGAGGACCGCATCGGCCAGTTGACCATGCGCAACCTCGACATCGCCGACTCGCGCGCACGCCTCGAGCAGTACACTGCCCAGGGCATCGTCTCGGGCGAGACCGCCAAGCTGATGGGACAGCTCGAAGAGGGCGGCGCCGACGAGATCGCCGGTGGCGAGGGTGGCGACACCGAGGGCGAGCAGGCCCTCGACCGGGCGGCCTTCGACGCCGGCACCGACTGACGCATCCCACCCCGGGAGGGCCCGCTCGCGCTTCGGCGTGGCGGGCCTCCCGTGTTTCCGCGGGCGCGCACCCCTGCTCCCGCCCCCCACCGCTGCCGCTGCAGTTTCCGCCGCGCGCTACAGCAACTTCTGTGGCGCGAAGGCAAAAACTGTAGCCCTCGAGCACCGCGACCGCGACCGCAGGCACGCGCCACGCCACGCCGCCCGCACCCGTTCGAGAGCCTGCCGCGAGTCCGCCCGCGCTGGCAGGATGGGCGGACATCCCGAGACAACGGAGTCACCCATGCGCAAGCGCACCGTCGCGCTCATCATCGTCGCGAGCATCCTGATCGTCGCCGTCGGCGGCGTGTACTGGTTCGGGCGGAGCCTGTTCCATGAGCCGAGCGCGCAGGGCGTCGACTCGGTGATCGGCGAGGTGGGCGGCACGCGGGTCGTCGGGATCTTCGCGCATCCGGATGACGAGCAGACCGTCAACGGTCTCTTCACCCGCGCGAAGACGCACGATGACGCGTACACGTACATGGTCACGGCGACGCGGGGCGAGGCGGGCACACAGGTGCCCGTCGTCGCACGGCAGAAGGACCTCGGCACGGTGCGGATGGCCGAGTCGCTCAAGAACAGCTTCAACATGGGCGTCGACGGCCACGAGGTGTGGGACTACCCGGATGGCGGGGTGCCGCAGTCCGAGGAGGAGGAGCTCGTCGAGCGCGTTGCCGACGTGCTGCGCCAGCAGAAGCCGGATGTTGTGGTCGCCTTCTGGCCCGAAAGCGGAGCCACCGGCCACAAGGATCACATGGAGATGGGCCGCATCACCGAGTTGGCGATCCTCCAGGTCGCGGAAGACGACGGTGCATACACGGGCCCCAGCCACGTCGTCTACACGATCAGCCCCACCAAGGCGCTCACCATGTTCGGCGGGGATGCGGGAGCGTTCGTTGCCGAGAACCAGCCCGAGCCGACCCACTCGATGCCCGCCGAGGTGCAGAAGAAGCACGAGGGCTGGGCCATCCACGCTTCGCAGGAGAACTACATGCAGGAGACCTACATCCTGCCCACCTGGCTCATCTACGCCCTCTGGGACAGCGAGTTCTACTCCGTGCGCGACCTCGCGGAGGACCCGCTCGACTGAGGCGACCGCCGCAACGCCGCCTGCGAGCGTCGGACGGCCAGCACCACGACGGATGCCGCAGCCGCAAGCACGGCGGCATACAGGGCGAGGCCTGCCGTCGCCGAGAAATCGGTGCGCAGCGCGGCGAAGCCGACCGCGAGCATCCACGGCGCCGCAAGCACCACGGCGAAGACTGCCGCATGCGGTCGGCGGATGATGCCCAACACGACCGCGGCAGCGAGCGTCCCGAGGACGATCCACTCAATGGGTGAGCTGTGCAGCAGCCAGAAGGCTCGCTCCCAGACTTCGACATGCCTGATGCTTCCCGTCGTCTGCACGATGACGACACAGATCGCGGTCGCGTAGCCGAGCGCCATGGCCATCTTGGCGCGGCGCTCGGGCACCCCCAGCAGCGCGCCCACCGCGAGCATCATGAGCACGCCGAGTGTGGTCGTCATGGGCCCGCTCCACACGTCGCCCTGCACCCAGTTGGCGGCGCGGAGGAGCGGCGCCGCGATGGCGGCGACTCCCAGCATCCACCGCATAGCGACGCGGCGACGCAACAGGAAGAGGACGTAGGCGAACGGCCAGAGTCCATAGACGAGGACACCGGGGTCACGGAATGGCCCGAACGCAGAGCCGCCAGCGATGGGCTCCGTGACCCACGGCGCCCAGGAGTAGACGAAGAGGAACGTGATGGCCAGCACAGTGCCAGTCGCGAGCGAGACGGTGGCGATCATGTCCCGCACAGCGAGGGGCAGCAAGCCGGATGCTCGCGCGGCGAGACCGGTCACCGCGAGGTTCAGCAGCTCGCCCCGACCGGGCGTTGCGCGCCCCTCCGCGTCGGCCCCATCCAACAAGGTTGAGAGCACGACCTCCTCGTGCCGCGCGCGCCACTGCGCCGGGTACCAGCGCAGTGCTCGGCGGTAGCGCTGTTCGAGTGCCGCGCTCATGCGCCGGCCCCCGCGATCGCGACACCACGGCGGGCAAGACTCTGGCGCGCCTGCCGCGCGTTCCGCTCCAGTCGGCCGACCTCCTCGGCGAGGTCGCGCGCACCGGCATCCGTCAACTCGTAGTACCGGCGGAGTCGTCCGTCGACCACCTCTTCACCCGCCTCCGCCACGCGGCCCTGCTCCTGCAGCCGGTCGAGGGCCGCATAGAGCGTGCCGACCTTGACGGCGACCCGCCCTCCCGAGAGGGTGGCCGCGCCGGCGATGAGGGCATAGCCATGCTTTCGCCCCTCTGCGAGCGCAGTGAGGATGAGAAAGGTGGGTTCGCGCATCTCTGCCATGGGGCGAGCATACTCAATCGCTCGATATATATCGAGCGTCTATCTGCGAACGTATGAATGAGCGAAGGGGGCGCACGCGCGCCGCCAGGTGTCGAGGGCGCGGCAGACAGCGAGACCCGCGGAGCCACAAGACGCGAGCCACGAACTGCGAGCCGCGCTACCCCGCGAGCAGCGACCCCGTCAGCGGTTCGCCCGAGGTGCGGCTGACGAAGCATCCGTAGCTGCGGTCGCCGTTCGCCCACTCGGTGGCATCGCCCGCGTAGGTGAGCTGCCACTCGAGGTCGGTGATGGCGGATGCCGCGTCGAGGTCGAGCAGTTCGCCCGCGTCGCACAGCGTGGTCGTGAGCCCCTGCCAGCCCTCGGCGTCGAGGTACACGGTCACCTCAGGGCCGACCTGCCCGCCGTAGAGAAACTGGCCGGCGTGGGGCGCGTCGCACTCGACGACCGTGAACTCTTCGGCCCACACGCTGTCCATGGGGTCGAGGCATTCGCCGCCCTGCAGCGCGGTCCAGGGGTGCACGCCCGGCTCGAGCGCGGTGACGGATGCCTCGGCTCCCGCGCCGTCGGCGGTCGCCGCATCCGGGCCGCCGCCGAGCGTGGTGCCGAGCGCGTAGAGTCCCACGAGGAGCAGGGTGAGGGCTGCTCCGCCGCCGACGCCGACGAGCACGCGGGCGCGCATGCCGAGGCGCGTCCAGAGACTCCCGCTGGGTTGCGGGGCCACCGCGCTGCCCGCTGCTGTGGGGCTGGTGCCGGTTGCCGGGGCCGCATCTGTGAGCGGCGTGACCGGCATTGCCACGGTCTCCTCACCGGAGGGAGCTCCGGATGCCTGGACAACGGTCATCGCGACAGTCGCCGACAGGCGGTCATGCACAGGCCCGCGCTCTTCGCCGACAGTGGGCATCGCCACGGTGGGCGAGAAGCGGTCGTGAATGGGCCCACGCTCCTCCTCCACAACCGGCATCGCCACGGTGGGCGAGAGGCGGTGGTGGACGGGCGCGGGCTCCTCCGCGGGAAGCGGAAGGTCCGGCGTCACCACCCTCACGGGCGCGGTGGGTGGCGGCGCAACGAAGGGGTTGATGCTGTCGTCGTATTCGCGGAACTTCTCGGCGCCGAAGAGGTCATCGAGCCCGCCGCCGGCGGCTTCATCCTCCTCGCGCTTGCCCACGGGCTACTCCTTCGTGAGGCCCAGGTCGCCGAGCGTGATGGCCGCGTAGTACGGGTAGCCAGCCTTCTCGATGATCTCCTTGGCACCCGTGTCCCGGTCGACGACGACCGCGACGCCAGCGATGATCGCGCCAACCTTCTCGAGCGCTTCGGCCGCCTTGAGCGGGGAGCCACCCGTCGTAGAGGTGTCTTCCAGCACGATGACGCGCTTGCCCGTGACATCCGGCCCCTCGACCTGGCGGCCGCGACCGTGGTCCTTGGGCTCCTTGCGCACGACGAAGGCGTCGTAGGCGGCACCACGTGCGGCACCCTGGTGGAGCACAGCAGATGCGATGGGGTCAGCCCCCATGGTGAGGCCACCGACGGCCGACACATCCGGGATATCGGCGATCAGGTCGAGCATGACCTGGCCGATCAGCGGGGCGACGCGGTGGTCGAGGCTCACCTTGCGCAGGTCAACGTAGTAGCTCGCCTTCTTGCCGCTCGTGAGGGTGAAGTCCCCGTGGAAGACCGCGTCGGTCTTGATGTACTCAATGAGCTGCTGCCTGGCATCCGTCACCCGGCGATTGTATCGGGGTTCACGCGCCTTGTAGGCAGCCGTGGTAGGCCCGACGCATGTGGTTCGACAACTGGTCTGACATCATCCGCACCCTCCTGGTCGGCACAGCCGCGTACGTCGGCCTCATCGTCGTGCTCAGGGTCACCGGCAAGCGCACCCTCAGCCAGCTGAACACCTTCGACTTCATCGTGACCGTCGCGATCGGGTCAACCCTCGCCACGATCCTGCTCAGCGTCGATGTGTCGTGGGCGGAGGGGATGGTGGCGCTCGCCCTCCTCGCCGGGTTGCAACTGGTCGTGGCGCTGCTGTCGGCGCTCTGGCCGCCCATGCGTTCGTTCTTCACGGCCAGCCCCGTGCTCCTTGTCTGCGATGGTGAATACCGCGACGAGGCGATCCGGCGAAACCGCCTCACCCGTTCCGAGGTGCGTCAGGCCATCCGCGGCACCGGCACAGGTGACGTGTCACGGGTGGCAGCGGTCGTGCTGGAGACCAACGGCAAACTCAGCGTCATCACCTCCGACAGCATGGGCGACGGCTCGGCCCTCGAGGGGGTCAAGCCGAGCCGCTGAAGCCCCGTGCAGGCGGTCAGTCATGCTGCGGGAAGCCCAGGTTGATGCCGCCGTGCGAGGGGTCGAGCCAGCGCGACGTCACGGCCTTCTCGCGCGTGAAGAACGCGATACCTGACGGACCGTAGGCCTTGGCGTCACCGAAGAGCGAGTCCTTCCACCCGCCGAAGGAGTGGTAGGCGACGGGCACCGGGATGGGCACATTGATGCCGACCATGCCCACCTGCACCTCGTTTTGGAAGCGACGCGCCGCCCCACCGTCGTTCGTGAAGATGGCGGTGCCGTTGCCGTACTGGGAGTCGTTGATGATGGCGAGGCCCTCGTCGTAGGAGGCGACGCGCACGATCGACAGCACGGGGCCGAAGATCTCGTCCCGGTAGACGGCCGACTCGGTCGAGACCTTGTCGAAGAGGGTCGGTCCGAGCCAGAAACCGGATGCCTCGCCATCGACCTCCACGCCGCGCCCGTCGACCACGACGGTCGCCCCGTCGTTTTCGGCGACGTCGATGTAGGAGGCGACCTTGTCGCGGTGCGCCTCCGTGATGAGCGGGCCCATGTCGCATCCGCGCATTCCGTCGCCGACCTTGAGGCCCTGCATGCGGGAGGTGATGCGGGAGATCAACTCGTCGGCGACAGGTTCGACCGCGAGGATGACGCTGATCGCCATGCAACGTTCGCCCGCCGAACCGAAGCCGGCGTTGACGGCGGCATCCGCGGCCAGGTCGAGGTCGGCATCCGGCAGCACCAGCATGTGGTTCTTGGCACCGCCGAGGGCCTGCACCCGCTTGCCATGCGATGACGCGGTCTCGTAGATGTACTTGGCGATCGGGGTGGAGCCGACGAAGGAGATGGAGGCGACATCCGGGTGCTCCAGCAGCGCATCGACCGCCTCCTTGTCACCGTGGACCACGTTGAACACGCCCGCCGGCAGGCCGGCCTCGGCGAGCAGCGATGCCATCCAGTTCGCCGCCGAGGGGTCTTTCTCGCTCGGCTTCAGCACGACCGTGTTGCCTGCCGCGAGCGCGATCGGGAAGAACCAGAGGGGCACCATGGCAGGGAAGTTGAAGGGGCTGATGATGCCCACCACGCCAAGTGGCTGTCGCAGCGTGTAGACGTCGACCCCCGTGGAGACGTTCTCGCTGTAGTCACCCTTGAGCAGGTGCGGCATGCCGAGCGCGAACTCGACGACCTCGAGGCCGCGCGCGATCTCGCCGAGCGCATCCGAGGTCACCTTGCCGTGCTCGGAGGTGAGGATGTCGGCCAGCTCGCCCTGCCGCTGGTTGAGCAGCTCGCGGAAGGTGAACAGGATGCCCTGCCGCTTGGCGAGCGATGCGGCCCGCCACGCGGGGAAGGCCTCGCGCGCGGCAGCGACGGCGGTGTCGACATCCGCAACGCTCGCAAGTCGCACAGTCTTGCTGACCTCGCCGCGGGCGGGATTGAAGACAGGCGAGGTGCGCGGGGAGGTGCCCTCGGCGTCGGCCCCGTTGATCCAGTGGTTGAGCGTGATGGTCATTGTGGTTCCTTTGTTCGAAGAAAGCGTGGGGGTCTCGATATGGCCCTGGCGGGCCTACTCAACCCGCGGTACCGACGAGGGCGAGCACCTCGTCGTAGATTGCGACGGCCTCCGCCACCTCGTCATCAGTGACGACGCAGGGGGGCACGACGTGGATGCGGTTGTCTTGCACGATCGCGAGCAGCCGGCGGGCAAGTAGTTCGCTCTTGATGCGGCCCATAGCCTCCGCGGGCAGGGGTTCGCGGCTCTCCCGCTCGGCGACGAGCTCGATCGCCCAGAAGACGCCCTCGCCGCGCACCTCGCCGACGATCGGATGCTTCTGCGCGAGTGATTCGAGCGCCGGCCGGATCGCTTCCTCACCGATGCGGGCGGCGTTGTCGACGATGCCCTCGCGCTCCATCGCGTCGAGCGCGCCGATGATCGACGCCATTGCGAGCGGATGCCCGCTGTAGGTGAGCCCGCCGGGAAAGACGGTGTCGTCGAAGTCGGCGGCGATCTCGTCGGAGATGATCACGCCCCCGACCGGCACGTAGCCGGAGTTGACCCCTTTGGCGAAGGTGATCAGGTCGGGCACGACGTCGTAGCCGTCGAACGCGAACCAGCGGCCCGTGCGGCCGAAGCCCGCCATGACCTCGTCGAGGATCAGCACGATGCCGTAACGGTCGCAGAGCTCCCGCACGCCCGCCAGGTAGCCGGGGGGTGGCGGCAGGATGCCCGCGGTTCCCGGCACCGTCTCGAGCAGGATCGCCGCGATCGTTTGCGGTCCCTCGCCCTGGATGGTGCGTTCGAGGTGCCGCAGTGCCCGCTCCGATTCCTGCTCGGGCGTCGTTGCCCAGAACTCGGAGCGGTAGAGGTAGGGCCCCCAGAAATGCACGTGTCCGCGGGCGTACTGGTTGGGCATCCGCCGCCAGTCCCCCGTCGCGACGATCGCCGCACCAGTGTTGCCGTGGTACGAACGGTAGGTCGAGAGCACGGTGTCGCGCCCCGTGTGCAGGCGGGCCATGCGGATGGCGTTCTCGTTGGCATCCGCACCACCGTTGGTGAAGAACACCTTGTTGAAGCCCTCGGGCGCCCGCGCGACGATGCGCTGGGCGGCCTCCCCGCGGGCAAGATTGGCGGTGGCGGGGGCGACCGTCGTGAGCTGGCGCGCCTGCTCCACGATTGCCGCGATGACCGCCGGATGCTGGTGCCCAATGTTGAGGTTGATGAGCTGGCTCGAGAAGTCGAGGTAGGTGGTGCCCTCGTCATCCCAGGCGCGGGTCCCTGAGCCTCCCGTGATGACGAGCGGCGCGAGGGCGCCCTGCGCAGACCAGGAGTGGAAGACGTGGGCGCGGTCGAGCGCGACGATGCGCTCATTTGGGATGCTGGTGCGGTCGTTCATGGGGGTCACGCCTGCTTTCTGTTGACGTTGGTGGCCGGGCGGCCGAGGAGTGCTCGACCGCCCGGCCGGTGCTTGCTAGGCGCCGCCCTCGAGCAGCTCGACCTCGATGGCTTCGAAGTCGTCTCCCTTCACGTCGACGCCTTCCTCCTCGAGTTCGGCGAGTGCCTGCTCGATGTATTCGTTGGTCCACGCGGTGGCGGGCGGTTCCTCGGTGATGAGGCTCGCGCCGGTCTCGTTGGTGGCGCTCAGCGCTGCCGCGACAGTCGCCTCGAATGCGGCTTCATCGATGTAGCCGATGCCGTTCTCTGCCGGCCAGATGAGCTTGTTGGTCTCGTTAACCATCCACAGCTCGTGGCTCGGGCCCCAGCCGGAACCGGCGTTGATGGTCATCTCCGAGGCCTCCTCGGGGTTGTCGGCGGCGTAGGCCCAGCCCTTGATGACGGCCTTGAGGAAGGCGACGGTCGTCTCCTGATACTCCTCGTCGCTCTCGAGACGCTCGGTGTCGGCCCAGATGGCGTCCTGCAGCATCGCGCCGACGGTGTCCTCGTAGCTGATGACGGTGAAGTCCTCCGGCGTGTAGAGCTCGCCCGTGTCGGGGTTGACCGCTTCGAGCAGCTGCGCGTACTCGTTGTAGGTCATCGCCTGGGCTGCATCGATGTCGCCCGAGAGGAAGGCGTTCATGTTGAAGTCCTGCGTGATGATCTCGACGGTCGTCGAGTCGAGCCCCTCCTCCGCCATCGCAGCGAAGATCTCCCACTCGTTGCCGAAGCCCCAGCTGCCGATCTTCTTGCCCTCGAAGTCGGCGACCGAGTCGATGCCGGAGTCGGCCCACGACACCTGCAGGGTGCCGGAGCGCTGGAAGATCTGCGCGATGTTGGTCACGTTGGCGCCAGCCTCGATCGAGCCGAGCACCTTCGGCACCCACGCGACCGCGTAGTCGACGTCGCCGTTGGCGAGGGCATCCTGCGGCACGATGTCGCCACCACTCGGGATGATCTCGACGTCGAGGCCTGCCTCCTCGAAGAAGCCCTGCTCGTCTGCCGCGAAGTAGCCAGCGAACTGCCCCTGCGGCAGCCACTGCAACTGCAGCTTCACCTCGGTGAGCTCGTCGCCCCCCGTGTCGGAATCGGTGTCGCCCCCGGCGGCTGAGCAGGCCGAGAGTACGAGCCCTGCCGCGAGTGCTGTCGCGGCGATGCTCGCCGCACGACGTGTGCTGTGGTTCATGTCGGTGCCTTCCTGTCGTTGGTGCCTGTGTGGTCGGCCATCTCGCCCGAAGGGCGGGAGGACGTCGGGTTCAGCTACGCCTCCGCACCGCGAGTCGCTCAGCGCCGAGCGTCACGAGATAGAAGGCCAGGCCGAGCACTATGGAGATGAGGACGTATGCCCAGGCACGCGGGTACGCGCTGGATGCGGCTGACGTGGAGATCAGACCACCGAGACCACCGCGCGGGCCGCCGAAGTATTCGGCCACGAGCGCCGAGATGACGGCGAGCGAGGAGCCGATGCGGATGCCCGTGAAGACAAAGGGCGTCGCCGTCGGCAGTGTCACGGTGCGCATGACCTGGCCGGGTTTCGCGGCGTACACGGCCATGAGGTCGCGGTGCACGGGGAGTGCCTGGCGGAGCCCGCGCAGGGTGTTGATGAAGACGGGCACGAAGACGGCGAGCGCCGCAATGGCCTGGCGCCCGAACTGCGAATCGGCACCGAACATGGTGTTGAGCACGGGCGCGAGCGCCACGATGGGGATGACGGCGAGCGCCGCCACGACGGGCGCAGCCATCCAGTCGACCAGGCGCGTGGATGCTGCGAGCAGGGCGACGCCGATGCCCAGCACGGCCCCCACGAGGAGGCCGATGAGGGCGTTGGTGCCCGTGATGAGCCCGGCGCTGAGCATGGAGGGGGCGAACTCCACGAGCTGGTCGATGATCGAGGCGGGCGCAGGCAGGAGGTAGTCGTCGACACCCCCGACGGTCACGGCGAGCTGCCAGCCGCCGAGCACGACGAGGCCCACGACGATGGGCGCGATGGTGCGTGCGGCGACCTCCGTCCGCGGGTTCATCGTCACGGCCCGGCCCATCAGCGCGTCTCCACTCCACGCACCGCGGCGACCGGCGAGCCCTGGTGGAGGGCCTCGCGCACGGCGGTGATCATGTCGAAGAACTCGTGCTGCTCGCGCAGGCCCTCTCCGCGGTCGGCGGTGGCGGCGAGTCGCATGGTCACGATCTCCTGGATGCGGCCCGGCCGGGGCGACATGACCACGACCCGGTCGGAGAGGAACACCGCTTCGGGGATCGAGTGCGTCACGAACACGACGGCCGCGCCGGTCTCGGCGCAAATGCGCACGAGCTCCGACTGCATCCGTTCTCTCGTCATCTCGTCGAGGGCCCCGAAGGGTTCATCCATCAGCAGCAGGCGGGGCTTCTCCGCCAGCGCCCGGGCGATCGCCACGCGCTGCTGCATCCCACCCGAGAGCTGGTCGGGGTAGCGCTCGGCGAAGTCCCCAAGCCCAACGAGCGAGACGAGTTCGGCGACGCGTGCCGCCCGTTCGGCTTTCGGTGCACCGTGGAGGGAGAGCGGCAGCTCGATGTTCTCCTCGACCGTGCGCCACGGCAGCAGGCCGGCCTGCTGGAAGGCGATGCCGTAGTCCTGGGCGATGCGGGCATCCTTCGCCGGTTTGCCGAAGACCGAGACGGTGCCCCTGCTCGGCTGGTCGAGGTCGGCGATGAGGCGCATGAGCGTGGACTTGCCGCAGCCGGAGGGACCGATGAGCGACACGAACTCACCCGCAGCCACCGTGAGGTCGATGCCCTCGAGCGCCTGCACCTGCCCGCTGCGGGTCTCGAAGACCTTGTCGACGCCCGCGATGCTGACGGCATCCGTACCACCGGTCACCTGTGTCATCCGCTGATCTCCACTCTTCTGTAGCGGCCCAGCATGGCGCCGAGCAGTGCGATTGATCCGGCCGCGACGAGCCCAAGCACGATGGCACCGAAGATGGGCCCCCACGCCTTGGACGGGTCGCCGCTCGCCTGGCCGGCGTATTGGATGAGGATGCGCCCGATGCCGCCCTGGAGGCCCGTCGAGACCTCGGCGACGACGGCACCGATGACGGCGTTTGCGGCCCCGAGCCTGAGCGCGGGCAGCAGGTAGGGCACGGCGGCGGGCAGGCGTAGGCGCACGAGGGTCTTCCACCACCCGGCGGCGTAGGTCTTCATGAGTTCGACGTGGATGGTGTCGGGTGACTGCAGGCCCTTGAGCGCACCGACGGCGATGGGAAAGAAGGCGAGGTAGGAGGCGATGAGCGCCACCGACATCCAGT
Source organism: Salinibacterium sp. dk2585 (assembly GCF_008001035.1). NCBI lineage: Bacteria > Bacillati > Actinomycetota > Actinomycetes > Micrococcales > Microbacteriaceae > Salinibacterium > Salinibacterium sp. dk2585. The sequence continues at coordinate 224,741 of NZ_CP042856.1, read as the reverse complement.
CCTGCCACTCGAAGGCGCCCATCTCGATGCGCGAACCCCAACTGCGCACGACGGGAGCGAAGGCGATGAGGGGGATGGTCTGACTGAGGATGATCCAGGGCAGCAGGCCCCATTCGGCAAGCTTCCACCGCTGCATCACGAGCGCGAGGCCCACACCCACGACGAGCCCCGTGAGCCAGCCCGCCGCGGCGATGCCGAGCGTCAGGGTTGCCGCGACGGCGACCTCAAGCCAGAGGGGCCGCGCGCCGTCCGCTCGCGTGACCGGTTCGAGCAGCCGGGCGAGCATGTCCCAGCTGTGGGGCATGGCGAGGTCGCTCGTGCGCGGCAGCACCCGGTTGCCGAAGAGCACGAGCCCGTCCGCGGGGCCGAGGAGCTTGTAGAGCTCCCAGATGCCCACGAGCACGACGATGCCGAGTGCCCCGGCAGCCCAGCGGGCGAACTCGCGGGCGGGCGCTCCGCGGCGACGACGCAGGGCCGGGGCCGCTATCTGCCCCGTGCGGCTGAGCCCGTCTGCCATCTCCCCGCCCTATGCCTTCGCGACGATGTGCTCGGAGAGCGCGGGGATGACGGTCTCGCCGTAGACCCGCAACGTCTCCTCTTTGTTGTCGTGCTGCAGGTAGCCCGCGAACTGGTCGACACCGAGCTCAGCGAGTGCCTTGAGCTTCTCGATGTGATCGGATGCCGTGCCAAGCACACAGAAACGGTCGACAATCTCGTCGGGCACGAAGTCGGCGTGCGTGTTGCCCGCCCGCCCGTGCTCGTTGTAGTCGTAGCCCTCCCGGCCCTTGATGTAGTCGGTGAGGGCCTCGGGCACCGCCGAGCCCTCCCCGTACTTCGCAACAATGTCGGCGACGTGGTTGCCCACCATGCCGCCGAACCAGCGGCACTGGTCACGCATGTGCGCTCGCGCCGCATCCGCATCGTCGGTGATGTACATGGGCGCCGCGACGCAGAACTTGATCGACATGGGGTCGCGGCCGGCGTTGGCCGCGGCATCCCGCACCGTCTTGATCATCCACTCGGCGACATCGAGGTCGGCCATCTGCAGGATGAAGCCGTCGCCGACCTCGCCCGTGAGCTTGAGCGCCAGGGGACCATACGCGGCGACCCACACGTCGAGCGTCGACCCCCTGCTCCAGGGAAACTGCAGCGTGGCGCCGTTGTATTCGACCGGCCGGCTGTTGGCGAGCTCCCTGATCACGTGGATCGATTCACGCAGCGTCTTGAGGGTCGTTGGGGCGCCGTTCGTGACCCGCACCGCCGAGTCGCCCCGGCCGATGCCGCAGATCGTGCGGTTGCCGTACATCTCGTTGAGCGTCGCGTAGGTGGATGCCGTGACCGTCCAGTCGCGGGTCGCCGGGTTCGTCACCATCGGCCCGACGATGACCTTGTCGGTCTCGGCGAGGATGCGGCTGTAGATCACATAGGGCTCCTGCCACAGCAGGTGGGAGTCGAACGTCCACACGTGGCTGAAGCCGTGCGCCTCGGCCAGCTTCGCCAGCTGCACGGTGCGCGCCGACGGCGGATTGGTCTGCAGTACTGCTCCGAAATCCATTGATCGCCTCTCAGATCAGGTACTGGCTCAGGCCGCGCTTGACGAACTGGCCATCACCCTTGGTGCCGATGTAGCCGCTTTCGTCGACGATGACCTTGCCGCGGGAGAGCACGGCGTCGACGTGTCCGTCGATCTCGAAGCCCTCCCACGCCGAGTGGTCCATGTTCATGTGGTGGGTCTTGCCGACGCCGATCGACGTGTGCCCATTGGGGTCGTAGACGACGATGTCGGCGTCGGCCCCCGGCTGGATGACCCCCTTCTTGCCGTACAGCCCGAACATGCGGGCGGGCGTCGTCGAGGTGATCTCGACCCAGCGTTCGAGGCTGATCTGGCCGTCGACAACCCCCTGGTAGAGCAGGTCCATACGGTGTTCGACCGAGCCGATGCCGTTGGGGATCTTGGAGAAGTCGCCGAGGCCGAGCTCCTTCTGGCCCTTCATGCAGAAGGGGCAGTGGTCGGTCGACACCATCTGGATGTCGTTGGTGCGCAGGCTCTGCCACATGTGGTGCTGGTGTCCCTCATGCTTGGAACGCAGCGGCGTCGAGCAGACCCACTTGGCACCCTCGAAGGCACCGAATTCGTCGCTGGATGCCCCCAGCTGGTCTTCGAGCGAGAGGTAGAGGTACTGCGGGCAGGTCTCGCCGAAGACGTTCTGACCGACATCACGGGCCGCCGCGAGCTGCTCGACCGCCTGCTTGGCGCTGACGTGCACGACGTAGAGGGGTGCGCCCGTCAGGTTGGCGAGCATGATGGCCCGGTGCGTCGCCTCCTCCTCCATCTGCCAGGCGCGGGCGACCCCGTGGTAGTACGGGTCGGTCTTGCCCTGCTCGAGCAGCTGCTTGACCATGACGTCGATGACGGGGCCGTTCTCGGCGTGCATCATCGTCATCATCCCCGTGTCGGCGGAGACCTGCATCGCCTTGAACACCTGCGCGTCATCCGACATGAAGACACCCGGGTAGGCCATGAAGAGCTTGAAGCTCGAGACGCCTTCCTCGGGGAGCGCCCGCATCGCCTGGAGCGAGTCGTCGGTGACGTCGCCGATGATCTGGTGGAAGGCGTAGTCGATCGCGCAGTTGCCCGCCGCCTTCTCATGCCAGGTGGCCAGGCCGTCCATGACCCGCTGGCCGTAGGTCTGCACGGCAAAGTCGATGATCGTCGTCGTGCCGCCCCAGGCGGCCGCGCGGGTGCCGGTCTCGAAGGTGTCGGATGCTGCGGTGCCGCCGAACGGCAGCTCCATGTGGGTGTGGGCGTCGATACCGCCGGGGATGACGTACTTTCCCGCCGCGTCGACCACCGTGTCGACGTTGGCGGTCAGGTCGGTGCCGAGCAGCGTCGAGCCCGGTGCGAGCACGGCGACGATCGTCTCGCCGTCGATGAGCACGTCGGCCTGCACGCGGCCGGTCGCCGAGACGACGGTGCCGTTCTTGATGAGGGTCTTCATTGGTCGCTCCCTACGGCTTCGGGATGCTCGTGTACGAGTCGGGTCGGCGGTCGCGGTAGAACTGCCAGTCGTCGCGCATCTGCTGCACCATGTCGAGGTCGAGGTCGCGGATGATGACCTCCTCCGAGTCTCCCGAGCCCTTCTCCCCGACGAAGTTGCCGCGGGGGTCGATGACCTGGCTCGTGCCGTAGAAGTCGACGGCGAGCTCGCCGTATTCGTTGTCCTCACGGCCGACCCGGTTGGGCTGCAGCACGAAGTATCCGTTCGCGACCGCGGCGCACGGGCCCTCGACCTCCCACAGCCGGTTCGAGAGACCCGGCTTGGTGGCGTTTGGGTTGAAGACCATGTGGGCGCCGTTCAAGCCCAGCTCGCGCCATCCCTCGGGAAAGTGCCGGTCGTAGCAGATGTAGACGCCGACCTTGCCGACGGCCGTGTCGAATACCGGGTAGCCGAGGTTGCCGGGGCGGAAGTAGAACTTCTCCCAGAAGCGGTCGAGGTGCGGGATGTGGTGCTTGCGGTACTTGCCGAGGATCGTGCCGTCGGCGTCGACCACAACGGCGGTGTTGTAGTAGACGCCCGTGATGTCTTCCTCATAGATGGGGAGGACCATGACGAGGCCCAGTTCCTTCGCGAGTGCGGCGAAGCGCTGCACGATGGGGCCGTCGGCGGGTTCCGCGTAGCGGTAGTACTTCTTGTCCTCGGTGATGCCGAAGTACGGGCCGTAGAAGAGCTCTTGGAAGCAGATGACCTGCGCTCCGTCGGCCGCGGCATCCCGCGCGAATTGCTCGTGCTTGTCGAGCATGGATTCTTTGTCGCCGGTCCAGGTGGTCTGGGTGATGGCGGCTCGAACTACAGTCAAGGTGAACCTCCACGAAACGGGTCGGGCCCACCAACCACGCAGGCACCGAGCTACTGAGTCGAAAAACCGGGACCACGTTGTCCGGTTTTGTTATTCTTCGACGTAAACATTTCTGTTGTGTTTCTCTGGGTGACGCATTCGTTAATCATCCTGACGAGCAATCCCCCTACGAGCAAGAGATTGGCCAAGGTTGACCCATGAATCCTCTGGTCGACGAGATCGATGACCCCACACCCGCGGGCATCTCGGCCGCGCTCGGCAGGCTCATCAGCTCGGGTCGCCTCGCCCCCGGCGCCCGCCTCCCCACCGTGCGCCAGCTGGCCGGCGACCTCGGTGTGAGCCCCGCCACCGTCAGCCACGCCTGGCAGGCCGTCGGTGCCGCTGGCCTCATCGTGTCCCGGGGACGCAGCGGCACCTTCGTGTCGGAGCGAGCCCAGGAGTGGCTGCCCGCCCGCAGCAAGGTCATGGCCGGGCGACGCGTCGACTCCCGGATCGACCTCTCGCGCGGCATCCCGGATCCCGACCTTCTCCCCGCCCTCGGGCCGGCACTCTCCCGCATCTCGGAACGCGCCGTCACCTCCAGCTACCAGGACCTTCCCGTCATCCCCGAGCTCCTAAACGTGCTGCAGGAATCGTGGCCGTATCCAGTCGACTCCATCACGGTCGTCAACGGCGCCCTCGACGCGATCTCCCGCAGCCTCGACGAGGTCGTGCGCTTCGGCGACCGGGTCATCATCGAGAACCCCACCTTCCCGCCGTTCTACGACCTGCTCGACCGACTCGGCGTCGAGCGGCTCCCCGTGCCGGTCGACCAGCACGGCCTCGACCCGAGTGCCTTCGCGGCCGCCCTCGCCAAGGGCCCCTCCGCCGTCATCCTCCAACCGCGCGCACACAACCCCACCGGCGCATCGATGCCCGCCGTCCGCGCCGAACAGCTCGCGCGGATGCTGCAGGACGACCCGCGAGCGGCCAAGACGATCGTCATCGAAGACGACCACTCGGGGCAGATCAGCACGGCCGACGACGTCAGCATCGGCCAGTGGCTGCCGGATCGGGTGCTGCACGTGCGCAGCTACTCCAAGTCCCACGGGCCCGACCTGCGGATCGCGGCACTCGGCGGGTCCACCGCCCTCGTGAACCGCGTCGTCGCGCGACGGATGCTCGGGCCCGGCTGGACGAGCCGCATGTTGCAGACCATCCTCCACGACCTGCTCGTCGACGAGCGAAGCGTCGCCCAGGTGACGCGGGCCCGCGACGAGTACGCCACCCGGCAGCACCAACTCGCCGAGGCCCTCAGCAAGCTCGGCGTCCCCACCGGCCCCGCCGACGGCATCAACACCTGGCTTGCCGTCGAGGACGAGCATGAGGCGATGCTCCAGCTCGCGGCATCCGGAATCCGGGTCGCGGGAGGCACACCCTTCCTCGCCGTCGATGAGAACCAGCAGCCCCACGTGCGCGTCACCGTCGGGGCGGTCCGCGGCGAGGTGCACGAGATCGCCGCCGCCCTCGCCGCGACCGCCGCACCGAGAACGGCCGCAGACCGTGCACCGGGGGCCAGATGGGCGTAGTCTGCTGGCAGACCCCCGGTCGGCTGTGACCGGGGCGAGCCGTCCGGGCATTGGGCGGCCTGTCGATCGGCGTCATGCCGTGCCGGCACGCCGACCTCGGTGTGCCCTCACGAAGGCCCCGCGCACCCGCGCCGGGCCCGCTCCCGATCGAGGCCGACCATCATGACAGCTCGCAGCCGCCCCGCGACCCTCGCCGCCGCATCCGCGGTGCTCCTCATGCTCGCGGGGTGCACCGCCGGATCCCTTGCGGATGATGTGGATTCCACGCCCGCGCCGGCCGCCGCCTACCCCCTCACGGTCGACAACTGCGGCTTCGAGGTCACGCTCGATGGCCCCCCGGAGCGCGTCGTCACGATCAAGTCGAGCACGACCGAGCTGCTGCTCGCGCTCGGCCTGGGAGACAGGATCGTCGGCGCCGCCGCGCTCGACGGCCCCCTCCCCGAAGGTGCTGAAGTCGAGGTGCTGAGCGACTCGGTGCCCGGACAGGAGACCGTGCTCGCCCTCGAACCCGACCTCGTCTACGCCGGCTGGGAATCGAACTTCAGTGTCGAGGGAGCCGGCGAGCGCGACCGGCTCGCGCAGTTCGGCATCGCAAGCTACGTCGCGCCACCCGCGTGCAAGGGCGAGGGTCACATGCCGCGGCCGCTGACCTTCGAGACGGTCTTCGACAGCATCACCGACGCTGGCCTCATCTTCGATGCCCAGCGCGCCGCGACCGAACTCGTGGCCGAACAGCGAGATGCGCTCGCCGCGCTTCGCCCCGTCGACGACGCCCCGACCGCGCTCTGGTACTCGAGCGGCCGGGACACCCCCTACGTCGGCGCGGGCATCGGCTCGCCCCAGATGATCATGGATGCCGCAGGGCTCGACAACATCTTCTCCGCCGTCGACGACACCTGGAGCTCCGTCAGCTGGGAGACCGTCGTCGCACACGACCCCGACGTGATCGTGCTCGTCGACTCCGCCTGGAACACCGCCGAATCCAAGATTGAGGTGCTCGAGGGCCACCCCGCGACCGCCTCCCTCGAGGCCGTGCGCGAGGGCCGCTACGTGGTGCTGCCGTTCGCCGCGACCGAGGCGGGCATCCGCAACGTGGAGGCCGCGGCATCCGCCATCGAACAGCTCAGGGGGCTCGGCTGGTAAGCCTCGACACCCGCCCGCAGGCGGAGAAACGGATGCGCGGCCCCCGCCGTCGCGCATCCCACGCGGCCACGCTCCTCGGCACGCTCGCAGCCCTGCTCATCGTCTGCTGTGTCGCCATCACTATTGGGCCCGCCGACATCCGGGTCGGTGATGTGCTCGCGAGCGTCGCCGGCCACCTCGGCCTCCCCGTCGCCGCCGTGCCACCCCTGACCGACGCGATCGTGTGGGAGCTGCGCCTGCCCCGCGTGCTGACGGCCGCCGCCGTCGGCGCCGGCCTCGCTCTGAGCGGCGCCGTCATGCAGAGCGTGACCCGCAACCCCCTTGCCGACCCCTACCTGCTTGGGCTCTCCTCGGGCGCCTCCCTCGGCGCGGTCGCCGTGCTGATCCTCGGGGTCGGCATCATGCTTCCCGTCGCCGCCTTCGCGGGTGCCCTCCTCGCGCTCGTCGCGTCCCTCGCGATCGCGAGGGCGGGAGGGGCGATCACGCCGGGGCGCGCCGTGTTGGCGGGGCTCGCGATTGCCCAACTGGCGGGGGCGGCGACATCCTTCATCATCTTCTGGTCGGCCAAGGGCGACTCCTACCGGGAGATCCTCAACTGGCTGCTCGGGTCCCTCGCGGGCAGCGACTGGTCGACCGTCGCCATCTCGGGCATCGCCCTCGCCGTCGTCGGCACCGCGCTCGTGCTGGCCGCCCCGCGACTCGATGCCTTCACCTTCGGCGACACGGCTGCCGCGTCCCTCGGCATCAACGTCGAGGCCACCCGCTGGCTGCTGCTGACGGGCGTCGCGCTCCTCACCGGGGCCATGGTGGCCGTGAGTGGGGCGATCGGTTTCGTCGGCCTCATCCTTCCCCACGTCGTGCGCAGCGTCACGGGCCCCGGGCACGCACGGATGCTCCCCCTCGCGGTCGTCGCCGGCGCCCTCTTCCTCGTCGTCGCCGACACCCTCGCCCGCACCGTCTTCGACCCGCGTGAGCTGCCAGTCGGCATCATCACGGCCGTCATCGGGGTGCCCGTCTTCGTGCTGCTCTTCGTGCGCAAGAGGGGGGCAACATGGGCGTGACGACACAGACCCGGCTCGCGGGGCTCGACCTCAGCGGCGTCTCCGTCTCGATCGACGGCCGGCCCGTGCTGCGCGACATCAGGGCGAGCGCCCCCGGCGGGCTCGTCACGGGCGTGCTCGGCCCCAACGGCGCGGGCAAGTCGACCCTCCTGCGGGTCATCGGCGGCATCATGGCACCGGATGCTGGCACCGTCGCGATCGACGGAACAGACCTGGCCGCCCTCCCGCGCCGCGAGCGCGCGCGCCGCATCGCCCTCCTGGAACAGAACGCCACACCCTCCACCGACCTGACGGCGCGCGAAGTCGTGCAACTCGGCCGCATTCCGCACCGCCGCGGACTCCTCAGCCCCACCGATTCCCCCTCGGTCGACGCCGCCCTCGAGGCCGCGGGGGTCACCGACATCGCCGACCGCCACTGGCACACCCTGAGCGGCGGCCAGCAGCAGCGCGTGCAGGTCGCCCGGGCCCTCGCCCAGGAACCCGGCGTGCTCCTCCTCGACGAACCCACCAACCACCTCGACGTGCACGCCCAACTGTCGCTCCTACGGCAGGTGCGCGGGCTCGGCGTCACCGCCGTCATGGCGCTCCACGACCTCACGCTCGCGGCCGCCCACTGCGACCGCATCCTTCTCCTCGACGACGGATGCCTCGTGGCCGCCGGCACGCCCGCCGAGGTGCTGCAGCCCGCCACCATCAGCACCGTCTATGGCGTGGACTGCGATGTGCTCACCAACCCGCGCACGGGACACCCGGTCATCGTCTTCTCATAACCACCCCTCCCACCCCCACCCCCCTCCCGTGAGATCGGGCGAATGCACCTTGCGGCATCCCAGTACGGCAACTGGGCGAATTCTCGGGTAGCCGGGGCAACATCCGGGGCATGAGCCAAGCAGAGAACGGACCGGATGCCGCCCACCAGCGCCCAGAGGGACTCGACGACGCGACCGTGGAGGCGCTCGGCAAGCTGTCGGAGGCGCTCGAGGTCGTCGAGCATGCGCGGGGGCTGCTGTACGGCTTCCACCGCTTGACGGGCACGGCCGACCTGCACCTCGGCGACGCGGTCGAGGCACTCCGCAGGGCCGGGCACGGCGAGCTGGCCGAACGCATCGATCGCGAGATCGTGGGCCGCAACGTCATCGGCGGACGCTGGACCTTCCAGATCGTCGAGGACTACGACGACAACTATTACGCCGCATTCAAGCAGGTTGAGAAGGATGCGCGCGAACAGCTCGCTGGCGGCCGTCGGCACCTCTTCGAGGCCGAGATGAAGGAGGACCGCCGCACGCACGGCGCCCCGCACCACGAGGCGCTGCCTGGGGAACTGCAGTAGGCGTCGACTCCGATGCCTTCACAGCGTTGCGGCCGTTTCGGCGCGATGCGGCGGTCAGAACGGCAGCATCACGCACGAGGCACCGCATCGCTGGTGCGAGAGGGGACTCACTCGGCGATGCGCCGCGCCACGAACACCGGGATCTCCCGCTCGGTGCGCTGCTGGTACTCCGCGTAGGGCGGTTAGGCGGCGACAGCGCGCTCCCACCACTGCGCCTTCTCCTCGCCCTCCACGATCCGCACCTCGTAGTCGGCGCGTTCGGGGCCGTCCTGGAGCTCGATGTGTGGCTCCTTGACGAGGTTGAAATACCAGACCGGATGCTTCGGCGCCCCGCCCATCGAGGCGACGAGCGCATATTCGCCCTCGTGTTCGACCCGCATGAGCGCAATCTTGCGCAGCTTGCCCGACTTCGCGCCGACGGACGTGACGATCACGACGGGCCTGCCGCCGAGGGTCGTGCCCTCCGTGCCGCCGGAGCTCTCATACAGGGCGACCTGGTCGGCCGTGCGTTTCGATGTGCTGGGTTCGTACTCTCCGCTGAGTGGCATGCCCCCACGCTACGCCGTCGACGGCGGCGTGAGTAGCGAGGCCCGCCCGGCCTCGTAGCCCTCCGCCCGCGCCTCCGCGGTCCCCAGGCTGAACATGTCGGCGTCGCCGTGGCGCTGCAGGGAGCGCGCGCCCGGTGCGTCGAGCTCGACGACGTAGCGGCCGAGTCCCCGCACGACCGCGACGGGCATGCCGCTGACCTTGCCCTTGACGAGGTCGGATGCCGCCGCCACCTCGTCCCCGATGGCCGCCGCCGTCACGGTGAGGGGCCGCCCCGCGGCATCCGTGGTCCCCCGCAGGTCATCGATGACTCGCACCCCCGCCGCACCGATCGCGATGTCGGTCTGTCCCTGCCGCCAGGGACGCCCAGCCGTGTCGGTGATGATGACGCCGAGGTGCAGGCCGGTCGCGCGGCGGAACGCGGCGCAGAGTGCGCGGGCTGAAGCATCCGGATCCTCGGGGAGCAGCAGCACGGTGCCGTCATCCGTGTTGCTCGAGTCGACACCGGCCGCCGCCATGACGAGGCCCTGCCGGTTCTCGACGATGCGGGTGACGCCGGCCTGGTGCTCGCGGGATGCCACCACGCGCACGGTCTCGTCGGTGATTGCCTGCTCGCGGTCGGCCGCCGCGACGATGCGCCCCTCGGCCTTCGACACGATCTTGCTTGTCACGGCGAGGATGTCGCCGTGGTCCAATTCGGCGCCAGCCGCGAGGATGAGCGCCGCGAGGTCGTCACCGGGCCGCACCTCGGGGATGCCTGCCACCCCGAAGACCGCCAGGCCGGGAACGAGGGCCATCACGCCACCAGTTTCGGCAGCACGTCGTGCCCGAAGGCCTCGATCCACTCGCGCTGGTTGCGGCCCACATTGTGCAGGTGGATGTGCGTGAACCCGAGGTCGAGGTGACGCTGGATGTGCTCACGGTGGGTGTCGAGGTCGGCGCTCACGAGCATCCGCCCCTCGAAGTGCTCGGGCCGCACGAGTCTGGCCAGCTGCTCGAACTCATAGGGCGAGCGCACGTCGGCCTGCGAGAAGCGCATGGCGCCGTTGGGCCACTCCCGCAGCGCGTTCGCCATGGCCTGCTCGTCGGTTTCGGCCCAGCTGAGGTGCAGGCGCAGCACGCGTGAGGCGGATGCGACGCCGCGGCCCGCCAGGCGCGCTCCCTCCTCGAAGCGGCGCAGCAGCTGCTCGAGCTTGTCGAGCGGCGCATTGGTCGTGATGATGCCGTCGGCCACCCGTCCCGCGCGCTTCGCCGTCACGGGCCCAGATGTCGCGACGAGCACCTGGGGCGCAACCTCGGGCATGGTCCACAGGCGGGCCGACTCGAGCCGGAAGTGCGTGCCGCTGTGCCGCACGTCACGGCCGGCGAGCGAGCCCGCGAAGAGTTTGCCGATGACCTCGACGGCCTCGAACATCCGGTCGATGCGTTCGGGCGCCTCGGGCCAGTACTTGCCGACGACGTGCTCATTGAGTGCCTCGCCCGAGCCCACGCCGAGCCAGTGCCGCCCCGGGTACATGCTCGCGAGGGTTGCGGATGCCTGCGCGACGGCGGCCGGGTGCATCCGGAAGGTCGGCGAGGTCACGGGCCCGAAGCTGCCCTCGGTGCGCTCACCGAGTGCCGAGAGCACACTCCACACGAAGGAGGACTCGCCCTGCGCGGGAACCCACGGCTGGAAGTGGTCCGCGGCGATGACCCCCGAGAAGCCGTGCGCCTCGGCGTGTGCGGCGAGCGCGACCGCCTCGGAGGGCGCGAACTGTTCCAGCATGGCGGCGTATCCGATGCGCGCGCGAGTCATAGGTGAATCCTGCCAGGCCATTGGCTACTTCGCTGCAGGCCGGGCGCGCAGGTGGATGCGCTTGCCCTCCTTGCTGAAGATCGACAGCATCTCGACGGGCCCGGCTCCCGTCGCGGAGAGCCAGTGCGGGAGTCGCGTGTCGAACTCGGCGGCCTCGCCCGGCCCGAGCGTGACCTCTTGATCTCCCAGCACGAGGCGCAGCCTCCCCGAGAGCACATAGAGCCACTCGTGCCCGTCGTGCACTCTCGGGTCCGGCACGGCCGTCGCGCCGTCTGGATTGGCAGGGAGGGTGACCTTGTAGGTCTGCACCGGGCTCGACTCGGGCGAGAGCGTCTCGTACTGGATCTCGCCCACTCGCTTCTTGGTGCGTGCCACACGGGGGTCGGGCGCGTTCTGGGAGGAGCGCTACCTCAGCCATCGCGGCGAGAGCGGGCGGATGTGGAGCGATCGCCGACACCGTGCTGCGCGTGCGCCGCCCGGCGGGTTGAGGAGCGCGGTTCGCTTGTGGCAATCGCACCAGCGATTGCGCGAGCCGCGCTCCTCAACCCCTCGTTGTCTCAGAACCAGGCGGGCTCCATGTCGAGGGTGTCGCGGTTGAGGCTGTCGAGCAGGTCGAACTGCGGACCCGTCTTGGGCAACTCCCACGCGAAGAAGAAGGATGCCGCGCGCCGCTTGCCCTCGTAGAACTCGCCCGTCTTGTCGCCCGCCGCGAGCGCCTGGTCGAGCCACAGCCACGCAACGACGACGTGCCCCACCGCCTCGAGATAGACGGATGAGTTCGCGAGCGCGACGGCCGGGTCACCCTGGCCCCACAGCAGCTCGGTGCTCTGCTGGATGCGGGCGGCCGCAGCCTGCAGCATCCGCCCCTGCTCTGCCGCCTCGCCGCCGGCCTCGATCGCCCGGGCCGCGGTCGCCTCGATGCGGCCGAGCAGCAACCCAAGGGCCGCGCCGCCCTTCATGGTGACCTTGCGGCCGAGCAGGTCGAGGCCCTGCACACCGTGGGTTCCCTCGTGGATGGGGTTGAGACGGTTGTCGCGGTAGAACTGCTCGACATCGAAGTCGCGCGTGTAGCCATAGCCGCCGTGCACCTGGATGGCGAGTTCGTTCGCCCGCAGCGCCCACTGCGAGGGCCAGCTCTTCGCGATCGGCGTCAGGATGTCGAGCAGCAGTGTCGCCTGCGTGCGCTCCTCCTCGCTCTCCGCCGTCTGTTCCTCGTCGACGAGCGTGGAGCAGTAGAGGCCCAGCGCCATGCCGCCCTCGACGTAGGCCTTCTGCTCGAGCAGCATCCGCCGCACATCGGCGTGCTCGATCAGCGCGACGGGCGGGGTCGCGGGGTCCTTGACGCCGAGCGCGCGGCCCTGCGTGCGCACCTTCGCGTAGTCGAGCGCCTGCCGGTAGCCGACATAGCCGAGGGATGTCGCGAGCATCCCGACCCCGATGCGCGCCTCGTTCATCATGTGGAACATGTAGGCGAGCCCGCTGTGCAGTTCCCCGAGGAGGTAGCCGACGGCACCGGCGGAACCACCCGGCGTGTACTTGCCCTCCCCGAAGTTCAGGAGGGTGTTCGTCGTGCCGCGCTGGCCCATCTTGTGATTGAGGCCCGCGAGCACCACGTCGTTGCGCTCACCAAGCGAACCATCGGATGCGTGCAGGTATTTGGGCACGATGAAGAGCGAGATGCCCTTGACGCCCGCGGGGGCGCCTGGCGTCTTGGCGAGCACGAGGTGCACGATGTTCTCGCTCAGCTCGTGATCGCCGCCCGAGATCCACATCTTGGTGCCCGTGAGGCGGAAGGTGCCGTCATCCTGCGGCACCGCCATGGTCGTGATGTCGGCGAGCGACGACCCGGCCTGCGGCTCCGACAGCGCCATGGTGCCGAAGTAGCGCCCCTCGAGCATGGGCTGCACCCACTCGTCGACTTGGCTCTCCGAGCCGTGGGCCACGATGCAGTGCGCATTGCCGATCGTGAGGAAGGCGTAGTTGGAGGTGCTCGCGTTCGCCGCCTGGAACCAGGCCATGCAGGCCCGCATGACCGACATGGGCAATTGGAGGCCGCCGATCTCCTCGTCGAAGGAGGCGGCGAAAAGGCCCGACTCCGTGAACGCGGCGAGGCCCTCGGCAATCTCGGGCACGAGGGTGACGGTGCCGTCCTCCGCCATGACGGGCTCATTGGCGTCGGACTTCTTGTTGTGTGGCGCGAAGTGCTTTGTCGCCACGTCAGCGCTCAGGTCGAGGACCGCGTCGAACGTCTCACGGGAGTGCTCCGCAAAGCGCGGGCGCTCGGTGAGACGTTCGACGTCAAGCCACTCGTAAAGCAGGAAGTCCAGGTCGCGGCGGGAAAGCGCGGGTACAGCCACGGCGGGGACCTCCAGAGGTTACTTGCTGACCTTGCCCATGAGGTTGGCGATCGGGCGCAGGATGAGCGGTCGTGCGGCGAACCACAGTGCGATCAGCACGACCATCGTGATGGCGAACATTCCGAAGCCGAACCAGGATTCCTCGTTGCGCCCGCCGAACATGTGGTTCAGGTTGCGCAGGGCACCCGTCGTGAACACGAGTGTGACGTGCGCGATGATGAACACCACGAAGTAGAGCATGACGGGGAAGTGGATGGCGCGGGCGACCTCGACCGGGTAGACCTTGTTGATGGCGGCATCCTTCGGCCACGCACCCGACATCCGGATGCCCGTCGCGATCGCCAGCGGCGCCGCAATGAACACGGTCACGAAGTAGGCGATGACCTGCAGGGCGTTGTACGACACCCACGAGTTCTCGTGCGGCCAGTCCAGCGACGCGTACTGCAGCGCAGCGGACAATGCGTTGGGGATGTACTCCCACGACGCCGGCACGATGCGCTGCCACTGGCCGGTGGCGAACAGCATGATGTAGAACACCAGACCGTTGATCACCCAGAGGGCGTCGAGGCTCAGGTGCAGCCACAGGTCGAGGCTGATCTTCGTCGGCTTGCCCTTGGTGCGGATGAGCCCCGTGTTGTTGCGGGTCCAGTGTGCCGGCGGACGCTGCCGTGTGCGCACGTGCCATCCGGAGCGGATGATCAGCACGATCAGCAGGAGGTTGAACAGGTGCGACCACTGCACCCACACGGGGAAGCCCTGGGCCCCATCGCGTTCGACATGGCCGGGGTAGTCGGCGAGGAACGACTGGACCTCGGGCAGGGTGCGCAGCCACTGCGCGCCGAGCACCGCGGCGGCCAGCAGCACGACGGCGGCCGGGATGACCCAGACGAGCGGGAACCACTTGCTGCGGTTCCCGCCCTTCTTAGAAGGCGTCACCTTGGACGTGGAGGTACTCACTTGCCGCGAGCCTCGATCGCCTCGATGACCTTCGGAACGATCTCGAAGACGTCACCGACGATGCCGAAGTCGGCGATCTCGAAGATTGGCGAGTCCTCGTCCTTGTTGATCGCGACGATCGTCTTGGCCGTCTGCATACCCGCGCGGTGCTGGATCGCGCCCGAAATGCCGAGGGCGATGTAGAGCTGCGGCGAGACCGTGATACCGGTCTGGCCGACCTGGTAGGAGTGGGGAACGTAGCCGGCGTCGACCGCGGCACGCGAGGCGCCGACGGCCGCGCCGAGGGCGTCGGCGAGCTGCTCGACGAGCACGAAGTTCTCCTTCGAGCCGAGGCCGCGACCACCCGAGACGATCTTCTGCGCACCGCGCAGCTCGGGCCGGGTGGAGGTGACGGTCTCGTCATTGACGGAGTCGATCGTGGCCGCGACGCTCGTGTCGGGCGTGACCTGCACGGTCTGCGCCGTCGCCGAACCGGCAGCAGCCTGGCCGTCGATCGCGCCGAGGCGCAGCGTGACGATGGGCAGGCCGCCCTCGACCGTTGCCTCGACGGTGTAGGCGCCACCGAAGACGGAGTGGGTCGCGACGACACGGTCGCCATCGGCCTTCACGCCAACAGCATCGACGAGGAGGGCACCCTTGGTGCGCACCGCGAGGCGTCCGGCGATCTCGCGACCATCGGGCGAGTGGGCGGCGAGCACCGCGGCGGGGCTGAACTCCGCGACAGCGGCCTCGAGCGCGGCAACCTGGCCGGCAGCGACGGTCGTGGTCGCGGCATCCGTCTCAGCGACGTAGACCTGCTGGGCGCCGAGGCTGCCCAGCTGCTCGACGAGGCCGGCACCCGTGCCAGGCGCAACCGCGACAACCGCGACGGGCGTGCCCATGTCGGCGGCTGCCTTCAGCAGCATCTGGGCGGAACCACGGATCTCGCCAGTGGTGGAGACCTCGATGAAAGCGAGGATGTTCGACATCTGCATACTCCTTAGATGAGGTCGTGACTAGATCAGGCGCTGGGCGGCGAGGAATTCGACGAGCTCTTCGGCGGCCTGGCCCTCGTCGACGACCTTGCGGCCGGCGGCGCGCGCGGGACGCTCAGAGGTGCTCACGACGACCGAACGAGCAAGCCCCGGGAACGACGGGTCGACACCGAGCTCGGAGAGGGAGACCACGGTCAGCGGCTTGCGCTTAGCCGTCATGATGCCCTTGAAGTTGGGGAAGCGAGCCTCGTCGGCGCTCTCGGTGATCGAGACAATCGCCGGCAGCGAGGCGTGCACGGCACGGGTGCCGGACTCGGTCGCCTGCGAACCGCTTACTTCGGAGCCGATCGTGAGACCGTCAACACCGTTGAGGCACGAGATGCCCAGGTGCTCGGCGACCATCGCGGGGATGACACCGCCGCGACCGTCGGTCGAGGAGTCACCCGCGACGATGAGGTCGACACCGCCGATGTGGCGGATGGCCGCGGCCAGCGTCGTGGCCGTCCAACCCGCGTCGGATGCGACGAGCGCGTCGTCGAGCACGTGGATGGCCGCGTCGGCACCCATCGAGAGTGCCTTGCGGAGCGCATCCTTCGCCTCAGCCGGACCCATCGAGACGACAACGACCTCGACGCTCTTGTCAGCATCCTTCTGCTGCAGCGCCACCTCGATCGCGCGCTCGCTGATCTCGTCGATGATCGCGTCACTAGCGTCGCGGTCAACCAGGCCCTCCGGCGTCAGCTTGCGCTCGCCATAAGTGTCGGGCACCTGCTTGATGAGCACGGCAATCTTCACTGATATCTCCTTGTCGTCGTCACCCCAGGGGCATCTCCGGATATAAAACTACCCGTCCCGCGATGCAGCACCTGATCATCTGTGGGATGTCTCGGCTGTGGGCGTCCCTGCGTACACAGTTTCTGTGCCGCCGATCAAAGTATTGCATCGCGCGGACGTCGACGAAGTCGACCTCTCAGTGCCCGGAATTCGCGTTACTCAACTGAGATCGCGGATTCGCGGCGCGAGATCCCGCTCGAAGAGCTCCACGAAGCGGCGCTGGTCCTGACCGGGCCCGTGGAACACGAGGTGGTTGAGCCCCGCCTCCACGTAGGGACGCACCTGCTCGACAACCTCCTCAGGGTCGTTCGAGACGATCCAGCGCTTCGCGACCTGCTCGATGGGCAGGGCATCCGCCGCCGCCTCCATCTCCATGGGGTCATCGATCGAGTGCTTCTGCTCGGGCGTGAGAGAGAGGGGCGCCCAGAAGCGCGTGTTCTCAAGGGCGGCATCCGCGTCAGTGTCGTAGGAGAGCTTGATCTCGATCATGCGGTCGATGTCGTCCATGCTGCGACCGACCTTCGCCGCGCCCTCCGCGACGGCCGGGAGGAGGGAGTCGGTGTAGAGCTCCATGCCCTTGCCGGAGGTGCAGATGAAACCATCGCCCGCGCGACCCGCATAGCGGGCCACGAGGGGCCCGCCCGCCGCGACATAGACGGGGATGCCGCCATCCGGCACGTCATAGATGGAGGCGCCCACCGTGCGGTAGTACTCGCCCTCGAAGTTGACACGATCGCCGACCCACAGCTGCCGCATGAGGTCGACCGCCTCACGCAGGCGTGCGAAGCGCTCCTTGAACTCGGGCCACTCGCGGTCGAAGCCCGTCGCGATCTCGTTGAGGGCCTCGCCCGTTCCGACACCGAGGAGGATGCGACCCGGATAGAGACAGCCCATGGTAGCGAAGGCCTGCGCGACGACGGCCGGGTTGTAGCGGAACGTCGGCGTCATGACGGAGGTGCCGATCGTGATGCGCTCCGTGCGCTCGCCCACGGCGGTCATCCACGCGAGGGAGAAGGGTGCATGGCCACCCTTGTGGCGCCACGGCTGGAAATGGTCGCTCACCGTGACGCTGTCGAAGCCGTGCTGCTCCGCAAGCACACCCAACTCGACGAGCTCTCGCGGGGCGAATTGCTCAGCGGACGCCTTCAGACCCAGTTTCAGCATGGCCAGACCCTACTCCCGCCGTGTTGCAGGAATGTGTACGGCCACGCTGCTCTCCACCGAGCGGCGTCGGCCATCGGGGGGATCTATGGCGCTTCTCGCACTGGATACCGTGGGAACACACCCCCCAACGAAAGGCACCACCCGTGATCGACGCGCTCCAGGCGTTCACCGAGTCCGTACACCCGTTCTGGCAGTGGGCGGCGGTGATCCTGATCAGCGCCATCCCCTTCGTCGAGTCCTACGGAGGCGCGCTCGTCGGCGTGCTGGCGGGCGCGCCCGTGATCGTTGCGATCATTGCTGCGGTCATCGGCAACTGGATCTCCATGGTGCTCGTCGTGCTGCTCTTCAAGAAGATCCGGGAGCGCCGCGGCTCCGACGAGAAGCCGCTCACCCCGCGCAGGCAGAAGTTTAAGGAGCGCTTCGACAAGTTCGGCGTCGCCGGCGTCAGCCTCCTCGGCCAGACCGTGCTGCCGAGCCAGATCACCTCGGGCGCCATGGTCGGCTGGGGCGCCTCGCGCAGCGCCGTCATCTTCTGGCAGACGATCTCGATCATCCTGTGGGGCATCGCCTTCGGCGTGCTCGGGATGCTCGGCGTCAACCTCCTCGCCGGCCGCTGACTGCGTTCACAGTTCAGGACCGGGCCTGTCCGGTCCTGAACTGTGAAAGGCACCTCCTCAATTGGGAAAGACCGTAGGTTGGTGTCGTGACGAGAGACGGATCGACGGATGCCGCCCTGCGGCTCGCCGCGACCATCCTGCTCGTCCGCGACGACCCCTTTGAGGTCCTGACGGTGCAGCGGCACGCCGGTGCGACCTTCGCCTCGGCGATCGTGTTCCCCGGCGGGGTCGTCGACCCGGACGACAGCGACGACGAGTGGCTGCCGCTGGTGACCGGCGGCGAGCACCTCGATCGCTCGGAGCGTGCCATCCGCATCGCGGGCATCCGAGAGACCTTCGAGGAGACGGGCCTCCTCCTTGCACAGCGCCTTGACGGCGGCCATGTGGAGCAACCGGATGCTCCGGCACCCCGCTTCATCGACACGGTGCGCGACTCGGGCGGTCGGCTTCGCCTCGACGAGGTGGTGCACTTCGGGCACTGGATCACCCCGCCCACGAACCCGAAGCGCTTCGACACCCACTTCCTGCTCGCCCGTGCACCCCGCAACCAGGTTGCGACCGCGGACGGCACCGAGGCGGTCAACGTCGAGTGGGCGGCGCCCGCTGCGCTCATCCAGCGCGCGGAGCAGGGCGAGCGGAACATCATGTTCCCCACCTACGCGAACCTGTTGCGGCTCGCAGAGAGCGGCACGGCGGCGGATGCGCTCCGGCAGGCGGCAGCGCGCCCCCGATTCGCGGTCCACGCCCGCGCCGAGACACGGCCCGACGGCACTCGCGTCAGCATCATTCCCGCGGAGGCCGGCTACGGCATCACGGAGTTCCCGCTGTAGGGTCGCGCCATGGACACGCAGTTCAGCGACCTCGTGAGGCCCGTGCTGGCGCCCAATCCGGGCCCGATGACGCTCGACGGCACCAACAGCTACCTGCTTGGACGCCCCGACGAACTGGTGGTGGTCGACCCTGGGCCCGACGACGCCGGACACCTCGATGCGCTCGCGGCAGCGGGTCGCGTCGTGCTCGTCCTCATCACGCACCACCACGCCGACCACACGGCCGGCATCCCGGGCCTCCGAGAGCGCACGGGGGCGCCCGTCCGGGCCTTCGACCCGGGCCACTGCCACGACGGCGAGCCGCTCGCCGACGGCGAGGTCATCGAAATGGAGGGGGTGCGCATCCGCGTGCTCGCGACGCCCGGCCACACGGCGGACTCGCTCAGCTTCGTCGTCGAGGCGGGCGGCCAGGTGGGCGTGCTCACGGGAGACACGATCCTCGGGCGCGGCACGACCGTGCTCATGAACGACGATGGCTCCCTCGCCGCATACCTCGACTCGCTCGATCGGCTTGAGGCGATCGGCCCCGTGCCCGTGCTGCCCGCCCACGGCCCGCAGCTTCCCGATCTCGCGGCGGTATGCCAGGCACTGCGCGAGCACCGGCACGAGCGGCTGCAGCAGATCCGCGACGCACTGCAGCAACTGTCGACGGATGCCGCGTCCGCCGAGGTCTCAGCCGTCGCCGACCTCGTCTATGCCGATGTGGATCCCGCCGTACGCTTCGCCGCCGAGGCATCCGTCGCCACCCAGCTCGCCTACCTGCGACTTTCCTAATCCTGAGATCGGACAGGAAACTCCTGAGTTGGGAAAGCCTCCATCCTGAATTGGGGATGCCAACGGGGCCGGTAGCGTGGTGGCATGCGTGTCGCCACTTGGAACGTCAACTCCATCCGCACCCGATATGGCCGAGTCGTCGACTGGCTCGTGCGTGAAGACATCGACGTGCTGGGCATGCAGGAGATCAAGTGCAAGCCGGAGCAGTTTCCCGTCGCCGCCTTCGAGGAGGTCGGCTACGAGATCATCGCGCACGGCCTCAACCAGTGGAACGGCGTCGCCTTCGCGAGCCGCCTCCCCATGACGGATGTCGAGACCTCCTTCGCGGGCCAGCCCGGCTTCCTGAAGGGGCTCGAGGGCCCCGACCAGCCGCTCGAGGCCCGCGCCCTCGGTGTCACGGTCGACGACGTGCGCCTGTGGAGCCTCTACGTGCCCAACGGGCGCTCGCTCGCCGACCCGCATTACGTCTACAAGCTGGACTGGCTGGGGAGGCTGCGTGAGGCATCCGAAGCCTGGATGGCCGAGCATCCGGGCACTCCCCTCGCGCTCATGGGTGACTGGAACGTCGCGCCGCTCGACTCCGATGTGGGCGACCCAGGGCTGCAGGTCGGCGTGACGACCCATGTCTCGCCCGCCGAGCGGGAGGCCTTCTTCGCCTTCGAGTCGGCCGGCATCAGCGATGTCGTGCGGCCGATCGTGCCCGAGGGCTACACCTACTGGGACTACAAGCAGCTCAAGTTCCCCCGCAATGAGGGACTGCGCATCGACTTCATCCTCGGCAACGAGGAGTTCGCCGACCTGGTGACGGATGCCTCGATTCACCGCGATGAGCGCAAGGGCGACGCCCCGAGTGACCATGTGCCCGTCGTCGTCGACCTCGAACTCGCGGTCGATGACGACGACCGGCCCATGATCTTCTAGCTCAGCAGGGCCGCGATCAGCAGCAGCACCGGCAGCGAGCCGACCGTCGTGATGAGGATCGTGTCGCGCGAAACGATGACCCCTCGCCCGAACAGCTGCGCGTAGTTGAAGACGTTCTGCGCGGTCGGCAGGGCGGCGAGACCGACCGCGACGAAGAGTTCGTGGCCGTCGAGCCCGAACACGAATCGGGCGAGGCCCCACGCGGCGAGGGGCATGAGCGCGAGCTTGATGCTCGTCGCGAGCAACACGTCGCGGCGACCGGAGCCGGGCTGGAGGATGCGCTGGCCGTGCAGCGAGATGCCGTAGTTCAGCAGCATGAGCGGCACGGCGGCGGCGCCCACGATGAGGAAGGGCTCCATGACGGGTGCCGGAATCTCGATGCCCGCCACCGACACGAGCACGCCGGCGGCCGAGCCGATCAGGATCGGGTTCTTGAGCGGTTGCGTGACCGTCGCGAGGAAGGAGCGGCGCCCTGATGTCGTCATGTCGAGCAAGGCAAGCCCCACCGGCGCGAGCACGAGCAGCTGCAACAGGATGACGGGGGCGGATGCCGCGGCATCCCCAAGCACATACAGCGACACCGGGATCCCGATGTTGTTGGCGTTGACGTAACCAGCCGACAGCGAGCCGATCACAACCTCAGGCGCCGGACGTCGCCAGACGAATCGTGACACGAGTGCGAATGCTGTCATCGCGACGAATGCCGCGCCGGCAGCGATCGCGAGTTCGGAGGAGAAGAGCCGCTCAACCGGCGTCGTGCCCAGGATCGTGAACAGCAGGCTCGGCGCAAGCACGAAGTAGACGAGCCGCGCGAGCACGAGCGGAGCATGCGGGCCGAGCAGACGGATGCGCCCGATCACGTAGCCGGTGGCGATGATCGCCGCGATAATCGCGAACCCCACCAAGACCCCTGCCACGCGTCAAGTCTCTCACCCCGCCGCCGGGGCGCTTCTCCCGCGCGAACCCCGCCCGCGACGAATGACCGAAAACGGTGCTCGCGCGGGGGAAGCGAGAGCGGTGGTTACGCGCAGGCGGCGAGAGCGCCGGCGGTCACGCGAGCCCCGCTCACACCAGGGCGCGCGCCGAAACCTTGTAGCCGGCGCCCTTGTGCGACTCGGGGAGCGAGTCACCCGCCCCGAAGAGCTTGTTGCGCAGGGTTCCCTCGACGTACTCGCTCGGGTACGCGCCGCGCGCCTGCAGCACGGGGATCACGTGCTCGACGATGTCCTCGAAGGTGCCGGGCGTGACGGCGTAGGCGAGGTTGAAGCCGTCGACATCCGTTTCCTCGACCCACTCCTGCAGCTGGTCGGCGATCTCCTCGCCCGAACCGACGATGGTCGGCCCGAGTCCGCCGATGGCATTCTCGAGGGCGAGCTCGCGCAGGGTGCGCACGCGACCGTCCTCGCCCGCCCGACGCACGTTCTCGAGGCTCGACTGGATCGCGTTGCTCTTGACGTTGCCGATCGGCTCGTCGAGGTCGAACTGCGACAGGTCGACGCCCATCCAGCCCGACATGAAGACGAGCGCGCCCTCGGGGCTCGCGTAGGAACGGTATTCCTCGTACTTCGCCTGTGCGGCTTCTGGCGTGGCATCCGTCACGACGGTCAGGAGCGTGTAGATGCGGGCTGAGTGGCGATCGCGTCCGGCGGCCTCGAGGGCGTCGCGGATGCGGCCGACCGTCTCCTTGAGCGCGGTCTTGTGCGGCGCCGCCACGAAGATGGCTTCGGCGTTGCCCGCCGCGAAGTCGATGCCTCGGGGCGAAGCACCCGCCTGGTAGATGACGGGGGTGCGCTGCGGCGACGGCTCTGAGATGTGGATTCCCGGCACCGTGAAGTACTTGCCCTCGTGCCCGATGTCGTGCACCTTCGACGGGTCGGTGAAGACGCCGGACTCGCGATCAACGACGACCGCGTCATCCTCCCAGGAGCCCTCCCACAGCTTGTAGAGCACCTCGAGGTACTCGTCGGCGTGGGCGTAGCGCTCGTCGTGCTCCATCTGGTCGTCGTGGCCCATGTTGCGGGCGGCACTTGGCAGGTAGCCCGTGACGACGTTCCAGCCGACCCGGCCGTTCGTGAGGTGGTCGAGCGTCGTCATCCGGCGCGCGAAGGGGTACGGATGCTCGTATGCCGTGCCGGCGGTCACCCCGAAACCGAGGTGCTCCGTGACGGATGCCATCGCCGAGACGAGCATGAGCGGGTCGTTCACGGGAACCTGCGCGCCGTGCGTGATGGGCGCCTCGTTGCTGCCGCCGTAGACGTCGTAGGTGCCGAGGACGTCCGCGATGAAGATGCCGTCGAAACGGCCGCGCTCGAGGAGCTTGGCAAGCTCGGTCCAGTAGCTCAGTGTGTTGTAGTCGCGGGAGCGGTCCTGCGGGTGACGCCACAGGCCTGACGCCTGGTGAGCGACACAGTTCATGTCGAAGGCATTGAAACGGATCTGACGGGTCATAGGCTCGGCCTTTCGCTCGAGACACCATGCTGCGCCGCCGTCACGCAAAGCGCGAACAGCCGCGAAACAGTTCGTCATCGTGGGCTTTCAGCATTCCGGAGTTCTGAAAGTCGTGCGGCTGGACGAGGGGGCGCAACGGGGGCCGCGCCGGGCAGTGGGTTTCCGAGAAAAGGTGCACCGCGCAGCATCCGCTGGGCAGGATGGGCGCATGACCGAGAAGACGATGCTCGCTGGCCGCCTGACGATCTCGACCCGTGAATTCGCGCTGGAGCGCATCCCCGTGCCCGCCCCTGCGGCGGGCGAGGTGCTCGTGAAGGTGGGTGCTGCCGGGGTGTGCCTCTCCGACGCGCACCTGATCGACGGCATCCTCACCCCCTCGCTGCTGCAGGGCGATGTCGTCACGCTCGGCCATGAGGTTGCGGGCACGGTCGACAGCCTTGGCGCGGATGTCGCGGGGTGGCAGCCGGGCGACCGCGTCATCGTCAAGGCGGGCATCAGCCGCGGCAGCGAGGTCTACACGATGGGCGTCGACTACGACGGCGGATGGGCCGAGTACCTTGTCGCCCCGCAGGAGAACCTTGTCGCGATCCCCGACGACATGCCCTTCGAGCAGGCCGCCATCATCCCCGATGCGGTCTCGACGCCGTGGAGCGCGATCGACCACACGGCGCAGGTGCGCCCCGGCCAGGCGGTGGGCGTGTGGGGCGTCGGCGGACTCGGCGCGCACGCCGTGCAACTGCTCCGCCTCGCGGGCGCCGCCCCCATCATCGCGGTCGACCCCCTCGCGGAGGCACGCGGCCGCGCCGCGGAGTTCGGCGCCGATATCGTGCTCGACCCGAGCGACGCCGACTTCCGGCAGCAGATGCGGGATGCGACGCGCGGCACCGGCCTCGATGTCGCCTTCGACTTCGCGGGCGTCGATGCGGTGCGCGCCCAGGCGATCTCCTCGCTCGGGGTGGGCGGCAAGCTCGTGCTCGTGGGCCTCAGCGGAACGCCCGTCACGATCGCCAACAGCAACAAGTTCACCCACATGCGCAAGAGCATCCTCGGCCACTACGGCTCGGAGGAGCACCACGTCGAGCAACTCGTGGGGCTCGTCGCCCAGGGCCGGGTCGAGTTCTCGCGCTCCGTGAGCGGACGCGTGCCCCTTGCGCAGGCAAAGGACGCCATCCGAATGCTCGAGCGCAAGGAGGGCAACCCCATCCGCCTGGTGCTGATCCCCTAGCTTTCGACCGCGTGAGATCCGGCGTGTGCAGCTTCCCGAGGCTCAGGAGAGTGCATTTCCCGGATCTCACGGACGAAGACGCGGATGGGACCCCAGCGCGGCTATGACTTGAAGTAGACGAGCTGGTGGGTGCTCGCGAGCAGGTGCCCATCGTGGCCCCAGACCGTCGCGGACTGGTCGAAGTAGCCGTCGTTGAAGCGGTGCCCGCGGGCGGTCGCCAGCATGTGGGCGTCACCCTGCGCCGCGAGCTGCTGCGCATCGGCGTGGAAGTAGATGGTGAGGGTCACCGTGCCGGCGGGCGTCATCTGGCCGCTGCGCAGGAAGATGCGCGGGTAGAAGGCATCGCACAGGGCCGCGAGTGAGGCGAAGTCGAGGGGCCGCGGCGGAGCATCCCGCATCCACAGCGTCGAGGAGGAGCTCGCCTGCCCTGCGCCAGGCGTCATGATGCCCTCGGCGAAGCGCATCTCGTAGTTGCGGGCCCACACGATGATGTCGGGCATGCGCTGCTGTTCGAGCTGCTCGGGGCTCGCGACATCCGGTGCCGGCGTCTCGGTCTCTGACCAGGTGTCGCGGCGCTGCCCGAAGACGGCCGTCGCGGTCGTGGCGATGGCACCGCCCTGGGTGAGGGTCAGTGACCAGTGCTGCGTCGAGCGGTTGGTGCGCACGGGCACGGCCTCGATCTCGAACTCGCCGTCGGCGACCGGCCCGGCGAAGTTGACCGTGAGCGAGAGGGGCGCGCCCAGCACGTCCGGATGCAGCTCAACCGCGCGCAGGAGCGTCGCCGCCGTGATGCCGCCGAAGGGGCCCACCATGTTGGCGTAGGCGGGATGCGTGTGGCCGCGGAAGCGTCCGTCGCCGAGGGGTTCGAGCGCGACGGCGTCGTCGAAGGCGTGAGAACTCATCCCAGCAGCGTATTCGGTGGTGCCTCCGCCACCCGGCTGCGGATCGCGGCGACGACCTCGGCGGGCGCCTCCTCCGGCACCCAGTGGGAGACACCCTCGAGCACGATCAGGCGGTAGTCCCCGCTGACGAACTGCTCGCATCGGCGGGCCGCCGCCTCGCCGAGCGCGGGGTCGCTTGTGCTCCAGAGGTAGGTCGTCGGCACCGTCACCGCGGGGATCTCGCCGAACTCGCGTGTCATCGCACGGTACCAGTTGAGCGCCGCGAGCAGGGCGCCCGGCTCGCTGAGGTGGGCGAGGTACTCGTCGACCGACTCCCTGGCGATGTGCGTGCCGAAGAGCGCCCGGAAGGCCGCCGCGTTGAGCTTGAGCAGCGTCTTCTCTGCCTTGCCCGGGTCACGGAAGAGGGTGATGTAGGCCGAGCGCCGCTGCTGGTCGGGGTCGTTGTCGATGGCCCAGGTGAGAGCGGCGGGATGCGGCACCGAGACCGCGACAAGCGAACGGACTCGCTCCGGATGCCACGCCGAGACCGCCCACGCAACCGATGCACCCCAGTCGTGGCCGGCGAGGTGTGCCGAGTCGAGGCCGAGCGCATCCATGAGGCCGAGCACGTCGGCGACGAGTTTCTTGATGTCGTACTCGTGGGCGCCGACCGGGCGGGCGCCCGGCGAGTAGCCGCGCTGGTCGGGCGCGATGACCCGCATCCCGTCGGCGACGAGTTGGTCGGCGACGGCCGTCCAGCTGCGCGAGGTCTCGGGGAAGCCGTGCAGCAGCACGACCGGGATGCCGTCCTCGGGGCCGGCCACGCGCACATCGAATTCGAGTTCCCCGACACGCACCTTCTCGCTCATGCCTGACACCCTAGGCCGGGCATCCGCCGTAGGAGCTAAATGCCCAGAACTTCGGCACTCAAGGGCGGCTGCGCGATCAGTCCTCGATGCCCAGCGGCGCGTTGAGCAGGATGCGCCCCGCAAGCTCGATGAGCGAGACGCCCTCGAGGCTCGGGAAGAAGAGTCCGGCGAGGGTATCGAGCTCCTGGGCCCACTCGGCACCGAAGAACGCGGCCCCCGTGTGGGCGCCAACGAGCGCACCCACGAGCGCGGGCAGGCTGTCGGACTGTCGGGCGACCGTGAGGGCCAGCGGCACGGCGGAATGCAGGTCGCCAGCACACTGGCGCACGATCGCGAAGGCCAAGGGGATGGTCTCGGGCGCCATGCCGCCCGCGCTGTAGCGGCGCGGGCTCAACTGCGAGATGAGCCGCGGCAGCACATACATGCCGGGCCGCGCGGGGTCGATGATGGCGTCGATGCGGGCGAGGTTCTCCCCAAGCCACGAGTCGGCGGGCGCGAGCGCACGGGCGGTCGCGAGCGACGCATCGAGCGGCTCCCCGTTGGCGAGCCGGGCGATCGCGACGGCCATGACGGCGGCCGCCTCGACGCCGTCGGCGGCGTGCGTGATGGAGGCGAGCCGACGCGCGACCACCTCGGCCTCGGCGGGTTCGTCCGCGTACAGGAGGCCGACCGCGACGGCGCCCATGGCAGCGCTGTCGCTCGCGGCAGCGGGATTGTCCGAGCCGGTCGCGGGCGGCACGAGGCCCCGCTCGGCATTGACGATCGCGGAACGTTCCGCGACACCCGTCCAGACGTCATCCGCCGTCGTGTGCGTGCGCCACGCCGCGAAGAGCGAGTCGAGGTCGTGCACATCGGCCTCGATCAACACGCGCGCCGCGAGGGCTGCTAGCTCGGTGTCGTCGGTGGGCTGCAGAACGGATGCCTCGGTCGCGTCGAGCACGAAGGGCAGCAGGGGCTTGGCGACCCGCTGTGCGTCGAGGTCCGCGCTGGCCGCCCACAGGCGCCCCCTGACCCACTCGTTGCGGATCGTGCGGTGGTAGTCGGCGGGCAGCCCGAGCGCGTCGCCCATCGCGAGGCCGAGTAGCGCACCGTGCGTGCGGGTGAAGCGGTCAGTCATTCTGGGGGTTCCTCTCCTGCTCGGCTCGGGCGACGAGGTCATCGGCGAGCTGCACGAGGT
Source organism: Salinibacterium sp. dk2585 (assembly GCF_008001035.1). NCBI lineage: Bacteria > Bacillati > Actinomycetota > Actinomycetes > Micrococcales > Microbacteriaceae > Salinibacterium > Salinibacterium sp. dk2585. The sequence goes on along the minus strand of NZ_CP042856.1, from coordinate 197,412 downwards.
TGGTGCCGGCGGTCGCGAGGATGCAGCGGCCGCGCACCTCTTCGACCTGCTCCCGCCAGGCGGACGGGATCGCGTCGTAGCCGACCATCGCTCCCGCCATGGCGCCGACCATGGCAGCGATCGTGTCGGAGTCTCGGCCGATGTTGACGCCCGCGACGACGGATGACACGAAGTCGCCCTCGGCGGCGGCGAAGAGGCCGAATGCGAGCGCGACGGCCTCGGGGCCGGCATCAGCCCACGGGTAGTGGAGGATCGAGACGCCGTCGTAGAGCAGGCGCTCGGCCTCTTGGATGTCGGCGATGTCGCTCACGAGGGCGAGGGCGCGGTCGATGCTGCGGGCGGTCCAGGAGTCGTCTGGCACGGCGGCGCGGCCGGCGGCGAGCACGGCCTGGTGGTCGTCGCTCACCATTGCGACGGCGACGGCCGCAGCGATCGCGGTCGCGCAGTGGATGCCGTCGCGCGAGTGGCTGACGGCCGCGTCGATCGTCGCGAGCCGGGCGGCCTCGGCGGGGTCGCCCGCCGCGAAGACGCCGAGGGGTGCGACGCGCATGGCTGCGCCGTCGCTCCAGGTCTCGTAGCTGTTGCGGCCCGAGGCGGGCGGGGTCGCGCCGCTCATGAGGTTGGCGATCGCCGCCATCTCGCTGAAGCCGGCGCCGTGGAAGCCGCCCTGCTGCTGGCGAGTCGCGTCGAGCCACAACTCGGCGACGTGCTCGCTCGTGAGTTCGGACCCGTGGCGGATGACGCCCTGCGCGCACAGCACGGCGTATTCCGTGTCGTCGGTGCCCGCGGCATCCGCAGGCAGCTCGACGACGCGACCAAAGCGTTGCCGGATCGCGTCGAGCGTCATGCCCTCGGTGTCGGCCCCCATGGCGTCGCCGACCGCGAGCCCGATGATGGCACCGCGCGCCCTATCGATGCTCATGCGGCGCGACTTGCAAATCTTTTTGCGAACATGGTCGCCCACCCTAGCCGAGCAAACGGCGCTTGTCTGCGCCGCTTTGACGAGTCTTCTTGACAAGACTGGGCCATGTCGGGATGCTGGTCCCACATCTTCCGCAAAACGTTATGCGTAATTGGGGGCACCGTGACGGACCGAACCGCGCGCACCGGCATCGTCGATGTCGCGCGTCGCGCGGGAGTCAGCGTCTCGACGGTCTCGCAGGTGCTCGGCGGCAATCGCCCCGTCAGCGCCGCCACCAGGGCCCGCGTGCTCGCCGCCATCGAGGAGCTCGACTACCGGCCGCACCCCGGCGCGCGCAGCATGCGCAGCCAGACGACCGAGACGGTGGCGCTCATCGTTCCCGACATCACGAACCCCTTCTACCCACTCGTCGCCGCCGGCATGCAAGACGTGCTCATGCCCGCCGGCTACATGCTGTCGATCATCGACGCGACCGTGCCGATCCGCAACGTCAGCGATGCACTGCGCCACACGCTCGCTCGGCGCGTCGACGGCGTCGTCATCGCGAGCTACGGCCTGAGCGCGGCCGACGAGAAGTTGCTCGCCACTTCGGACGCTCGCGTCGTCGCCCTCGGCCGCGACCTTCGCGGCCTCGAGGCTGACACGGTCGAGTCCGATGACATCGGCGGGATCCGCAGCATCGTCGACCACCTCATCGAGCAGGGCCGCCGCCGCATCGCCTTCATCGGCGGCGAGGAAGACGCCGACCCCAGCCAGCTGCGCCTCACGGGCTATGCCGACGCAATCGCGGGGGGTGGGGCATCCGTCGAAGCTGCGGGACAGGTCTTCACAGCCTTCACACGCGAGGGCGGGATGCGCGGGGTCGAGCTCCTGCTTGAGCGCGGCGGCGACATCGACGCAATCGTGTGCGCCAACGACCTCATCGCGATCGGGGCGATGCAGTCGCTCGCCGAGCGCGGCATCGACGTGCCCGGCACCATCGCCGTCACGGGATACGACGACATCGAAGCCGCCTCCCTCATCTCGCCGACGCTCACGACCGTCGACAACCCCGCCCGCGAGATCGGCCGGGCCTGTGCCCGCCTCCTACTCGAACGCCTGAGCGGCACCGTCGGTGACACCAACCGCCGCGTGACCCTCAGCAACCGCCTCATCGTCCGTCAATCCAGCACCGCTCGCCCCTGAGCGCCACGAAAGGTACCACCACTCATGTCCACGAGAACCCGGCGTTCCGCCATTCTCACGGCAGCCGCCACAGCTGGCGTGCTGCTCCTCTCAGCTTGCTCCTCGGGCAGCTCCGCCGACGACGGCTCCATCACCTACTGGGGTGCCTTCTCGAGCACCGACACCGAGAAGTACTTCGATGAGCACTTCATCGAGGCCTTCAACGAGGAGTCTGAGACCACGGTCTCCATGGAGGTCAAGCAGCTGCAGAACCTCGCCTCCCTCACCGACACGGCCGTTTCGGCCGGCCGCGGCGCCGACGTCGTCTACACAGGCGGCCCCGCGAGCGCCCTGCGCTTCGCGACCGCCGCGCGCGTCGAGTCTCTCGACGACTACGCGGCCGAGTACGGCTGGGAGGACAAGCTGCTGCCTTGGGCGCTCGAGGCCAGCCGTGTCGACGGCGAGCTCTACTCCGTACCCGTGAGCTACGGCTCCGTCGTCATGTTCTACAACCCCGCGACCTTCGAGGAGCACGGCTGGACCGTGCCCACGACGGCCGAGGAGTTCGAGGATGTCGCAACCCAGGCGCTCGAGGCGGGGCTCATCCCTGTCGGCGCGGGCAACAGCGGCTACCAGGCCCAGAGCGAGTGGTATCTCACGGCGGTCCTCAACGCCGCGGTCGGCCCGCAGAAGCTCTACGACACCCTCACGGGCGAGGCCGAGTTCACCGACCCCGAGTACGTCTCGGCGATCGAGAACTTCGCGACGCAGATCCAGGATGGCTGGTGGGGCGGCGGCGCGAACCGCTACTTCACGAACACCGACACCGACATGTTCACGGGTCTCGCGAACGGCAAGGTCGCGATGTACATCACGGGCACGTGGTCGTTCGGCTCGGCCGACACCTTCTTCGGCGAGGCCGCCGGCAACGACGCGACCTGGGACTGGGCTCCCCTGCCGGCCATGAGCGATTCGGTCGAGCCGGGCGTCTTCCCGCTCGCGATCGGCACGACGCTGTCGATCAACTCGGTATCGAAGAACAAGGACGGCGCGGCGGAGTTCATCGACTCCTTCATCAGCGCGCCCGAGAAGAGCTTCGGCTACCTCGCAGCGACGGGCGAGAACCCGCCGCCCCTCCAGGAGTCGGCCTCCAGCTACGAGGGCGAGATCGACGAGCGGGTCATGCGTCTCTACGATGCAATCCCCGCGACCTCGAACCTCGGCTACGCGAGCTGGACCTTCTTCCCCGCCGCGACGGACACCTACCTCTACACGGAGTTCGACAAGGTCATCACGGGTGACCTGAGCGCCGAGGACTACCTCGCAGGCCTCCAGGCGGCTTTCGCAAAGGAACTTGCCGACGGCAAGGTCATCGTCCCCTTCGCACCGGCGGCCTGATATCCACATGACCGCAGCACGCCCGTTGGCGCCGTCCCCAGGACGGCGCCAACGGCGACGCAGGGGAGCGCTCGTCGCCTGGGCCTTCATGGCGCCCCTTCTCGTCGTCAACCTTCTCGTCATCACAGGGCCGGGCATCGCCTCGCTCCTGTACTCCTTCACGGACTGGGACGGCCTCGGCGCCGCCGAGTTCGTCGGCCTCGCGAACTACGTCGAGCTCTTCGGCAACCCCAATGTGCTCGCAGCGATCAGCCACAACCTCATCTGGACCCTCTTCTTCCTCACGGTCCCCATGGGCATGGCACTGCTCGGCGCCTTCCTGCTCTCGCGCCTGCGCCGCGGCCAGGTGCTCTTCCGCATCGTCTTCTTCATCCCCTACGTGCTCGCGACGGTCGTCTCGGCCGCCGTCTGGCGGCAGCTACTGAGCCCCACGGCGGGCATCGGCGCAGCCCTCGAATCCCTCGGCATCGACTGGCTCGCCGAGACGAACTTCCTCGGCGACCCCTCGCTCGCACTCGGCTCAGTCGCATTCATCAACAACTGGCAGTGGTGGGGCTTCCTGCTCGTGCTCTTCGTCGCCGCAATGCAGGGCGTCGACCCCGCCCTGTATGAGGCCGCACGCCTCGACGGGGCGAACGCATGGCGCGAGTTCTGGCACATCACGCTGCCCGGCATCCGTCCGACCCTCGTGTTCCTGACCCTCATGACGATCATCTGGTCGTTCCTGGTCTTCGACTACGTGTACATCCTCACGCAGGGCGGCCCGGCCGGCTCGACCGATGTGCTCAGCACCGTGCTCTACCGCACGGCCTTCGGTGAACAGCGCGCCGGATACGCCTCCGCCATGGCGATGCTGCTGACCGTCATCAGCGCGGCCGTCGTGGGCGGCTACCTGGTGCTTCGCAAGCGACTGAAGTGGGACGTGTGATGACCGCAGCAACCGAGATCCGCCCGATGCGGCCGCGTCGCCGCGGCGAGGCGAGGCCCTTCACGTGGCTCATCCTCGTCGTGCTCGCGCTGTACTCGATCGGCCCACTCTTCGTGTTCTTCGGCAACGCGCTCAAGTCGCCGACCGAGATCAGCGAGTCGCCCCTGGGCCTGCCGCAGGAGTGGCGCTGGGAGAACTTCGCGCTCGCCTGGCAGGACGCCGAGATGGGTCAGGGCATCCTCAACTCCCTCGTCATCTCACTGTCGACCGCGCTGGGCGTCTGCGTCATCGCCTCGGCCGCCGCCTATGCACTCACGGTGCTGCCGCTGCCGGGCAAGGGCGGGTGGATCCTCTTCCTGCTCGTGTCGATCTCGCTGCCCATCCAGATGTTCCTCGTGCCCTTGCTGAGCTGGTGGTCGACCATCGGCCTCTACAACACGCAGTTCGGGCTCATCGTCATCTACTGGGCCGTCTACAGCCCCTTCGCGACGCTGCTGCTGAGGTCGTTCCTCATCGCGATCCCGCCGGAGTACTCCGAGGCGGCGCGCCTTGACGGCGCGGGCGAGCTGCGACTCTTCGGGCAGGTCATCATTCCCATGATTAAGCCGGGACTCCTGACGGCCGCCCTCATCGCGGGCCTCCAGGCCTACAACGAGTTCCTCCTCGCCGTGACCTTCATCCAGGACTCCGAGCGCCTGCCCGTCTCGCTCTCCCTCTTCGCCTTCCAGCAGAACTTCTCACCCAACTGGGCGCTCGTGAGCGCCGCCGGGCTCATCATGGCCATCCCGATCATCGTGATCTTCGTGCTGCTCCAGCGACGCTTCATCGACGGCTACGTGCAGGGGGGAATGGCCAATTGACGGATGCTGACTCGAGCGTGCTAATCGTGGGGTCGAGCAATCTCGACCTCGTCGTGAGGGTGCCCCGTCTGCCGCGTGGTGGGGAAACCGTCGCCGCGTCCCCCGTCGCGCGCCATCCCGGCGGCAAGGGCGCCAACCAGGCGGTCGCCATTGCGCGCCTCGGGGCACCCGTCACGCTGCTGTCGGCCATCGGCGACGATGAGGCGGGCCGCACGCTGCGCGCCTCGGCAGGGGTCGCGGGGGTCGACGGGAGCAACCTCGTCGTGCTGCCGCAGCATCCGAGCGGCGTCGCGTTCATCACGGTCGACGACTCGTCCGAGAACATGATCGTCGTCTCGCCGGGCGCGAACTCGGGCTTGTTGCCCGCGCACCTCGAGGCGCGCGAGGCCCTCTTCGAGCGCGCCGCCGTCGTCGGGGTCTCGCTCGAGATCCCCATCGAGACGGCCCAGTCGGCGTGCGCCCTCGCCCGCTGGCACGGGGCCACCGTCGTGCTCAACGCGTCGCCGCTGACGGAGGACGCGCATCCGCTGCTCGGCCAGTGCGACGTGCTCGTCGTCAACGAGCACGAGTGCGCCGCCATCACGGGGGTCGCAGATGATGACCCCGACGCGCTCGCGGCGGCGCTCGGCGGGCTCGGCGTGCGCCGCGCCGTCGTGACGCGGGGAGCGCGCGGCTCCCTCGTGCTCGAACACCTCGACACCCAGCAGGCGACCGCGAGCGTGGTGGAGGCGCATGCGGTCGAGGCCGTCGACACGACGGGATGCGGCGATGCCTTCGCAGGCGCGCTCATGGCACGACTGGCCCGGGGCGACGGGCTGCGGGACGCCGCTGCAGCCGCGTCACTCGTCGCCGCCTACGCCGCCACGCGGGAGGGCGCCCAGGCGTCGTACCCAACCGCTGAGCAACTGTGGGACTTCGCCCAGCGCTGAACTCCCAGGTTGCGCTGTGTGACACGGCGATTCGAGCACGATCGTTCGTAGACGTACTTTGGGTGCCGTGAGCACCAGCACGAACATCCGCGAACTCCTCGTCGAGACCCGCAGTTACCCCGCGCCCTTGTCCATCGCGGCGAGCGCCAACGTCACCGCCGAGGCGTGGGTGGAAGCCGCGGCCGACCCGATCGCGTTCTGGGAGGCCGCCGCGGCGAGGCTCGACTGGCACGAGCCCTGGCACACTGCCTACACGTGGGAACCCGCGCTGCGAGACGACGGCACGCTCCAGCCGCCCAAGGCGGAGTGGTTCTCGGGTGGCCGCCTCAACGTTGCCGTGAACTGCGTCGACCGGCACGTGGCATCCGGGGCTGGCGACAAGGTCGCCTATCACTTCGAGGGCGAGCCCGGCGATACCCGCACGATCACCTACGCCGAGCTGCAGCGGGAGGTCGCAAAGGCCGCGCACGCCCTGACCGAGCTGGGCATCGGCCCCGGTGACCGGGTCGTGGTCTACCTCCCAGTCATCCCCGAGACGACGATCATCACACTCGCGATCGCGCGCGTCGGTGCCGTGCACTCGCTCGTGTTCGGGGGCTTCAGCGCGGAGGCGCTCAGGTTCCGCATCGAGGACACGGGCGCGAAGCTGCTCGTCACGAGCGACGGGCAGTTCCGCCGGGGCAAGGCCGTGCCCGTGAAGGCCGCCTCGGACGAGGCCGCGAGTGGCGAGAACCAGCTCGAGCACGTGCTCGTCGTCAAGCGAACAGGCGAGACGGATGTCCCGTGGACGGAGGGCCGCGACGTCTGGTGGCACGACGTGGTCGACCGGCAGCCCGAGACGCACGAGCCGGAATACTTCGACTCCGAGCATCCGCTGTTCATCATTTACACCTCCGGCACGACGGGAAAGCCGAAGGGCCTCGTGCACACGAGCGGCGGATACCTCGCGCAGACCTCCTGGAGCCACTGGGCGATCTTCGACAGCAAGCCCGACGACGTGTACTGGTGCACGGCCGACCTCGCCTGGGTCACCGCCCACACCTACGCGATCTACGGTCCGCTCTCGAACGGCGTCACACAGGTCATGTACGAGGGCACGCCAGACACCCCCGAGCCCGGCCGGCACTTCGAGATCATCGAGCGCTACGGCGTGACCGTCTACTACACGGCGCCGACGCTCATCCGCACCTACATGACGTGGTTCCCGGACGGGCTGAGGGGCTACGACCTGTCGAGCATCCGACTGCTCGGCTCGGTCGGTGAGGCGATCAACCCGGAGGCGTGGGTGTGGTTCCGCGAGAACATCGGCGCGGGGCAGGCCCCCATCGTCGACACGTGGTGGCAGTCCGAGACGGGCTCGGCGATCATGGCGCCGCTCCCCGGAGTGACGACGCTCAAGCCCGGCTCGGTCAGCCGCGCCCTGCCCGGACTGAGCACCCGTGTCGTCGATGACAACGGTGCGGATGTCGCGCCCGGCGCCGGCGGCTACCTCGTCGTCGAGGGCACCTGGCCGTCCATGGCCCGCACGGTGTGGGGCAACCCGCAGCGCTACCTCGACTCCTACTGGGCACGCTTCGCGCAGCAGGGGTTCTTCTTCTCCGGCGACGGCGGCAAGGCCGACGCCGAGGGCGACATGTGGGTGCTCGGCCGCGTCGACGACGTCATCAACGTCTCGGGTCACCGCCTCTCGACCATCGAGATCGAGTCGTCGCTCGTCGCGCATCCGCTCGTCGGCGAAGCGGGCGTGACCAAGGCGACGGATGCCACGACCGGCGAGGCCATCGCTGCTTTCATCGTGCCCGCCCGCACGATCGACCACGACGAGCTCGCGGCAACCCTGCGCGCGCACATCGCACGCCAGATCGGACCCGTCGCGAAACCGCGCGACATCGTCATCGTGCCCGACCTGCCGAAGACCCGCTCGGGCAAGATCATGCGCCGCCTGCTGGGCGACATCATCGACGGGCGACCCCTCGGCGATGTCACCTCGCTGCAGGATTCGAGCGTTCCACAGGCCATCGTGGCGATCATGGAATCTCGCGCGGCAAGCGGGACGCGACGCTAGGATTGGCACCGTGAGCAGCGACGCCGAAGTGACCACGAGCCCGGTAGTTGCGACTGTCTACGAGCACCTCCTCGACTCCATCACGAGGGGTGACCTGCAGCCGGGAGATCGCATCAGCGACGCCGAGCTGGCGAAGGAGTTCGGGGTGTCACGCACCCCCGTGCGGGAGGCGATCCAGCGCCTGCGCGACATCGGAGTGATCGAGGCCTCCGCCAACCGCTTCACGCGGGTTGCCGTCGTCGCACCCGAGCAGACCGCCAAGGCGATGACGGTGTGGATCGCGCTGTTCTGCGCACTCGTCGACGAGGTCGTCGAGAACGCCGCGAGCGAGACGGCCGACGCCATGGAGAGCGACCACGAGGCCTTCCTCTCAGCGCTCGCACGTGAGGACTACCCCGCAATGGCGCGGGCGAACTTCGACTTCTACGACCGACTTGCCGCCCACAGCAACAACGAGGTGCTCACGCGCTCGCTCACGAGCGTCGTGCACATGGTTCGGCTCGGCAGCCTCTACCTTCCCCAGGCCATCGATGTGTCGCAGCTCTCACGCTGGCAGGGCGAACTCCTCGCTGCCGTGCGGCAGCGTGACACCGAGTCCGCGGTTGCCGCCATCGAAGGGCTGAAGGGCATCCAGGTCCCCCTCGGCTGAGCGCCCCCGCAAAGGGCTGGCGCTCGCCCCACCTCGCGCCTAGCCTCGAGGCATGGCGCGATTCGACGTTGACGGAGCCTCCATCTACTACGAGACGGATGGCGACCCTGCCGCGCCGGCGCTGCTGCTCATCCACGCCGGCATCGCGACACTCCGCATGTGGGACCCCATCGTGCCGGCCCTCGCAGACGACCACCACGTCATCCGCTTCGACTGCAGGGGCTTCGGCGAGACGGCGACGCCCGACGTCGAGTTCTCCAATCGTGCCGACGCGATCGCCCTTCTTGACCACGTTGCGGTCGAGAAGGCGACGCTCATCGGATGCTCGCGTGGCGGCCAGATCGCGCTCGACACGGCGATCGAGTACCCCTCCCGGGTGAGGGGGCTCGTCACGGTGGGCGGCGGGGTGAGCGGATTCCCCGACATCGAGCTCACGGCGGAGGAGGACGAACTCGTCGACCGCATGGACGTGGCTTTCGAGCAGGCCGAGTGGGAGACGCTGAACCGCCTCGAGGTCGAGCTCTGGGCATTCGGGGTGCGGCGCGACCAGGGCTCGCTCGACCCCGACTTCGTGCGCACGGCCTACCAGCTCAACCAGCCGAACCTTGCGCACGTGCTCGAGAAGCCCGTGCCCATTCCGCTTGAGCCTCCCGCCTACGACCGACTGGTCGACGTGACCGTGCCGTCGCTGGTCATGGTGGGCGACCACGATCTCAGCGAGGTGCTCCTCAACTACGAGTACCAGTTGTCGGCGCTGCCGAATGCGGATGGGGCGCGGTTCCCCGACGCGGCGCACCTGCCCTCGGTCGAGCAGCCGAAGGAGTTCGTGCGGGTGCTGCGGCGCTGGCTCGCAGAGCACGACCTCTAGCCCCTTTCCCAACTCAGGACTTTGCCCTCACAACTCAGGAGCTCCTGAGTTGTGAGGGCAAAGTCCTGAGTTGGGAAAGCACGGTGCGGAATCGTGGACGTCAGCAGGGCGGCGTAGTCCGGGTGACGGATGCCGCGGCATCCGCTGCTCGCTAGCCTTGAGGGATGACAGACGACTGGGTGCGGCCGCTGCCCAACAGCACCGGCGTGCGCCGGGACGCCCTCGGGGCGCTCGTGATGGCGATCGGCGCGACGCTGAGCCTCATGCTCTACACGCGCGTCGGCATCTATGAGGAGCCGGCGCCCCTCTGGCTCAGTGTGATCGTCATCGCGGCGCTGACGCTGCCGCTCGCGCTGCGTCGCCGCCACCCCGAGGCGGTCGTCGTGGTCGTCGCGATCGCGTTCTACCTCGGCCAGCAGTTCGCGGTGCCCGAGCTGCTCGTGAGCCAGATCGCCATGTTCGTCGCGATCTACAGCGTCGGCGCCTGGTCGCGCAGTCGCCGGGCCGCGAATATCGTGCGCCTGCTCATCGTCGTCTTCATGTTCGGCTGGATCGCCGTCAACCTCATCATCACGGTCAGCGACCCCGAACTGCTGCCGGATGTCTCGCGCTCGGGCGTCTTCTCGGCGTTCGCGTCGTTCGCGCTCATCAACTTCGCGACCAACGTGCTGTACTTCGGCGGTGCCTGGTACTTCGGCAATCACATGTGGGCGGCCGCGCGGGAACGAGCCGAGCTCCGACGTCGCACGGCTGAGCTGGCCGAGGAGCGGGAGCACAGCATGCAGCAGGCCGTCGCGCTCGACCGCGTGCGCATCGCCCGCGAGCTGCACGACGTCGTCGCCCACCACGTCTCCGTCATGGGAGTGCAGGCGGGTGCAGCCCGACGCGTGCTCGAGCGGGACCCCGCCATGGCGAGTGAGTCGCTCGAGGTCATCGAGTCGAGCGCCCGCTCCGCCGTCGACGAGCTGCACCGCCTGCTCACGACCCTGCGCGATCCCGGCTCCACCGAGACGGCAGAGACGGATGTCGCGGCCGAAGCCTCCTCGACGCGCGGCCTCGAGCAGCTCGAGCTGCTCGTCGAATCCACGCGCACGGCGGGAACGCCCACGAACCTCGTCATCGTCGGGGAACCGCATCCCGTCACCACCATCGTCGGTTTCACCCTCTACCGCGTGGCGCAGGAAGCGCTGACGAATGTGCGCAAGCACGCCGGCGACGGGGCGACCGCGGAGGTGCGCCTGCGCTACCTCGGCGACCGCGTAGAGCTGGAGGTCACCGACACGGGACTCGGCCGAGGGCTCAGCCGCGGGCGTGGCTCAGGCCTCGGACACCTCGGCATGCGGGAGCGCCTCACCGCCGTCGGCGGCACCCTCGAGACCGGCCCCCGCTCGCGGGGCGGCTACCTCGTGCGCGCCGTCGTTCCCCTCGGCGGCACCGCGGCACCCCAGCCCGTGCTCGCGGGGGCGACCGCGTGACCCGCGTGCTGCTGGTCGACGACCAGGACCTCGTGCGGGCCGGGTTCAAGACCATTCTCCAGAGCGAGCCCGGCATCGAGGTCGTCGGCGAGGCCGCCAACGGGGCCGACGCGGTCGAGCGGGCGCGCGAACTCCAGCCCGACGTGATCTGCATGGACGTGCAGATGCCGGGGATGGACGGGCTCGAGGCGACGCGGATGCTCGTGGCCGACGCATCCGTCACGGCCGGCGTGCTCATCCTCACGACCTTCGACCGCGACGACTACCTGTTCGAGGCGCTGCAGGCCGGGGCATCCGGGTTCCTGCTGAAAAACGCCCGCGCCGAGGAACTCATCGACGCCGTCACGATCGTCGCCCGCGGGGACGCCCTGCTCTCGCCGACCGTGACGAGGCGAGTCATCTCACGGTTCGCGGCGGAGGCGCCCGCGGCAGCCGCTCCTCCCGCGAAGCCGGTCGACACTGACGCCGTGCGCGACCTCACCGATCGTGAACTCGAGGTGCTCAAGCTCATGGCCGCCGGGCTCTCGAACTCCGAGATCGCCGGCCGGCTCTACGTGGGTGAGGCGACCGTCAAGACCCACGTGTCGAAGGTGCTCATGAAGCTGGGGCTGCGCGACCGCATCCAGGCGGTCATTTTCGCGTACGAGCACGGCCTCGCGGGCTAGCTTCGCAGCCGCGGGGCGTGAGTGGCCAAAGATTGCGCCAAGCACGCGTGGTTACCCGAAACTTTGGCCACTCGCAGCCTCCACCGGCAGAGGGAGAGGCGAAACCAGCCTGACGGCGGATGCCTCGGCCACGCGGCGTCCGTAGTTTGGAGCCATGCTCGAACTCAACTCGATTACCCGCTCCTTCGGCGAGCGCCGGGTGCTGCACGACGTCTCGTTCTCGGTCGCGCGCGGCCGCATGACCGGCTTCGTCGGCGGCAACGGTGCCGGCAAGACCACGACCATGCGCGTCATGATGGGCGTGCTCACGCCCGACTCCGGCACCGTGACTCTCGACGGCCAGCCCATCAGCAAGGATGCCCGCACCCGTTTCGGCTACATGCCGGAGGAGCGCGGCCTCTACCCCAAGATGAAGGTCGCCGAGCAGATCACCTACCTCGGCCGGCTGCACGGTCTCTCGACCGAGCGGGCGAAAGCCAACACGGATGGCCTGCTCGAGCGCCTCGGCCTCGGCGAGCGCGCGAACGACGCCGTCGAGAGCCTCTCGCTCGGCAACCAGCAGCGCGCCCAGATCGCGGCCGCCCTCGTGCACGAACCGACCGTGCTCATCCTCGACGAGCCCTTCTCGGGCCTCGACCCGATCGCGGTCGAGGTCGTGCTTAACGTGCTCAAGGACTACGCCGCACAGGGCGCCCCCGTACTGTTCTCCTCCCACCAGCTCGACATCGTCGAGCGGCTCTGCGACGACCTCGTCGTGATCGCGGATGGCAGCATCCGGGCCAGCGGCTCCCGCGAGGGCCTGCGCGCCGAGCACTCGGGCAACCGCTACGAGCTGCAGGTCGACGGCGACCTCGGCTGGCTGCGTGACGAGCCGGGCGTCGACGTCGCGGAGTTCGACGGCGGCTTTGCCGTGTTCGACGCCGACTCCGCCGAGACGGCGCAGCGCGTACTGCGGCTCGCAATGGCGGCCGGCCCCGTGAAGAACTTCACCCCGCAGCATCCGTCTCTCTCCCAGATCTTCAAGGAGGTCATCCAGTGACCGCGACCACCCCAGACCGCGACATCCGCCCCCTCGGCATCGCGAGCGCCACCTGGCTGATCGCCGACCGGGAGATCCGGATGCGACTGCGCAGCAAGGCATTCCTCATCAGCACGGTGATCCTCGTGCTCGGCGTCGTCGCGGCCGTCGTCGTCGGCGGCGTCATGGGCGCCAATCCGTCGCTGACCCGGGTCGCGGCGGTGGGTCAGGGCGTTGCCGTGGCCGAGGCGTCCGGAGCGCTGGATGTCACCGAGGTGGAGTCGCGCGCCGAAGCCGAGCAACTGTTGCGCGATGAGGAGGTCGAGGCGGCAGTGATCCCCGCCGACGCCCCCACCGGCGTCGAGGTGCTCGCGCTCACGGAGGCGCCCGGCGACGTGCTGCAACTGCTCAGCGTCACGCCAGAGGTCGTGCTGCTCGAGGAGAGCGAGGGGCCCGACGGTTTCCTGCTCTACCTCGTCGCCTTTGCATTCGGCTTCGTGTTCCTCAGCTCCGCCATGACCTTCGGCATGGCCATCGCCCAGAGTGTCGTGGAGGAGAAACAGACCCGCATTGTCGAGATCCTGCTGGCAACCGTCTCGCCGAAGGCACTCCTCGCGGGCAAGGTCATCGGCAACAGCATCCTCGCGCTCGGCCAGATCGTGCTGATCGCCGTCGCCGCCGGTATCGGGATGCTCGCCTCCGGCCAAGACATCCTGCTCGCCGAGGTGGGGCCCTCACTCGTGTGGTTCATCGTGTTCTTCCTCTTCGGCTTCGTGCTGCTCGCAGCAATGTTCGCCGCGGCGGCCGCACTCGTCTCGCGGCAGGAGGACATGGGTGTCACGACGGCCCCGCTCGTCTACCTCGTGATGATCCCGTACTTCCTGGTCATCTTCTTCAACGACAACCCGCTCGTGCTCGGCATCATGTCGTACGTGCCCTTCTCGGCGCCCGTCGGCATGCCCATGCGTGTGTTCATGGGCTCGACCGAGTGGTGGGAGCCGCTGCTGTCGCTCGTGATCCTCCTCGGCGCGACCGCCCTCATCATCATGCTGGGCGCGCGGATCTACGAGAACGGGCTGCTGCGCATGGGCTCGCGGGTGAAGCTCAAGGAGGCGCTGAAGGGCTGACCTGCGAGACTTGAGGGATGCGACTCCACGACCCTGAGCAGCGTCACTTTGCCAGCGACAACTACGCGGGGGTGCATCCCGAGTTGCTCGCCGCGATCGCGGAGGCGAATGGCGGCCACGAGAGTTCCTACGGGGCGGATGCCTACACCGCGCACCTGCAGGACGTCGTGCGCCGCCACTTCGGCGACACTGCCGAGGCGTTCCCCGTCTTCAACGGCACGGGTGCCAATGTGGTCGCGCTCACGAGCATGCTTCCCCGCTGGGGTGCCGTCATCACAGCGGGCACGGCGCACGTCAACACCGACGAGAACGGTGCCCCAGAGCGCGTCTCGGGCATCAAGCTCCTCACGGTCGACACTCCCGACGGCAAGCTCACCCCGGAGCTGATCGACCGGCAGGCGGGCGGCCGCGGCGACGAGCACCGCGCCCAGCCGCTCGTGGTGAGCGTCACGCAGTCGACCGAACTCGGCACCGTCTACACGCCAGAGGAGCTCCGCGCCGTCTGCGAGCACGCCCACTCGCTCGGGATGCGTGTGCACCTCGACGGGGCGCGCCTCGCGAACGCCGCGGCATCCCTCGACGTTCCCCTCCGCGCGCTGACGACGGATGCCGGCGTCGACGTCGTGAGCTTCGGCGGCACCAAGAATGGCTTGCTGTTCGGCGAAGCCGTCGTCGTGCTGAGCCCCGAGGCATCCGTCGGCATCCCCTACATCCGCAAGTACACGATGCAGTTGCCGTCGAAAATGCGCTTCGTGTCGGCGCAGCTCATCGCGCTGCTGGAGGGCGACCTCTGGCTGCGTTCGGCGCAGCACGCCAACGCGATGGCGGCGCGGCTTCGCGAGCAGCTCGAGGGCGTCGTCGAATTCACGCAGGCGATCGACGCGAACGCCCTCTTCGCGGTCGTGCCGACGGATGCCGCGGCTCGCCTCCGCGAGACGCACCACTTCTACGACTGGGATGCCGCCCGCGGCGAGGTGCGCTGGATGACCTCGTGGGACACGACGGAGGCCGACGTCGACGCCTTCGCGCGCGACATCCGCTCGGCCTTCGACCTCTAGAGCCAGTGCCTGCGTTTGAACACCGTGTAGAGGATGACGCTGCCCGCGACCATTCCGAGGAGCGCGAGCGGGTAGCCGATTGGCCAGGCGAGTTCGGGCATGTGCTCGAAGTTCATGCCGTAGATGGTGCCGATGAGGGTGGGGGCGAAGAGGATCGCGGCCCAGGCTGAGATCTTCTTGACGCCCTCGTTCTGGGCGAGGGCGGTCTCGGAGAGTCGCCTCGTCTCCTCGTTCTGGGCGAGGCTCGCTTCGGAAAGCCGGCGCATCTCGTCGTTCTGCTGCTGCGTCACGAGGGTGGAGTGCACGGTCAGCGCATTCTCGAGGAGGGCGCGAAAGGCGTCCGCGCGCTCGGTGAGCCGAATCACGTGGTCGTGCACGTCACGCAGCGAACGCTGCACCTCGATGTGGAGGTCGTATTTGTCGGCGCCGCGCAGGAGGGCGTCGAGCATGCCAGACAGCGGCGCCGTCGCCCGTTGGAAGGAGATCACCTCGCGGTGCAGCTCGTAGATGCGCCGCGACACCGACTGGTCGCCGCCGAAGAGCTGGTCCTCAATTTCATCAATGTCGTTCTCGAGCCCGGCGACGACCGGGGCGTAGGCATCCACGACCTCATCGAGCACCGCGTAGAGCACGGCATCGGGGCCAAGGGCGAGCAACTCCGGCGATGACTCGAGCCGACGTCGTACGCGTCCAATGTCGGGGTTCTCGGCGTGCCGCACGGTGACGACGAACTGGGGCCCGATGAAGAGGTGCACCTCCCCGAACTCGACGACCTCGTCGGCATCGATGTAGCGGCCTGGACGGAGCACGACGAAGAGGGTGTCGCCGAATCGTTCAAGCTTGGGTCGCTGATGGCCCTTCAGTGCGTCTTCGATCGCGAGGGGGTGGAGATCGAACTCCGACGCCACGGCATGAAGTTCTGCCGGGTCTGGCCGGTACAGCCCGATCCATGCCATGGCGTCACCCCGGCGCAGCAGCTCGAATGTCTCATCGAGTGTCTTGGGGCTCGCCACTCGTGCGCCCGCGACGTAGATCGCGTTGTCGACGATGGTCATCGTTGCTCCGTTCGGCGCGGTCAGCGCGAGTCGAGCGCTCGCTCGATCGCGTCGCCGATTTGGTCGCGCATGCTGAGCGTCCAGGTCACGGTGAGGTGGTCCTGGTCGCGGTAGACGTTGGCCCCGCTCACGACCGGGAAGCACTCCTCCTCGTCGCAGTAGAGCTCGGTGAAGTCGAGGAGTTCGGATGCCTCGGCACCGGCTAGCGCGATGGGGTCGCGCTCGACCAGCACGCTGTCGCGCGGCTCGGTGCAGGCTGAGGCGTCGTTCTGGCGCAGGCACTTGTTGGGGTCGTCGGCGAGGTCTGGGTTGTCGACGATCGTGACGATGGGGGTGTCGCCGGCCCAGCCCCAGGCCTCCGTGAAGCCGGCGGCCTGGGCATCCGCATCGGATCCCGGGTAGGGGGTCGTCGCGAGCGCCGCGGTGAAGATCGCGTCGAAGGGCTCCCCTGACTCGAGTTCGTCCTTGAGGTTCTGCTTCCACGCGGCACAGGAGGCCGTGAAGGCGGCGCTCGGTCCGCCCACCTCGGCCGCATTCCAGGGGCAGGCACCCTTGAGGTAGGTCGTGAGTGCCCAGCCGCGCTCGTCGGCGAGTTGGATCATCGCCTCGATGTACTGGTAGGCGTGGCTGTCGCCGATGAGGGCGATGCGCGGGGCATCCGCCTTGTCACTGCCGAACTCACACGCGACGAGCTCGGAGTTGTTGAGCTGCACGAAGCAGTCCTCGTGTTCGGGGGAGTCGGCGTTGCCGAAGCCGGGACTCGGCACGATCATGCCGGCCAGTTCGGGGTTTTCGCAGCCGTCGAGCGAAAGGGCACCGAAGCACTCGGGGAAGTCCTCCCGGATCGTCTCGAGTTCGGCTGCCGCGGCCTCGTACTTGGGCTGGTTGACCATGTAGGCGACCCCCGCGAAGGCGGCGGAGATCGCCATGAGGATGACGGCGAAGGCGGCCGTGACGCGCGGGCGGCGGCTCGTGAGGAAGCGCCACTGGCGGCCCGGATCCTCCACGAACTTCTTGGTGAGCCAGGCGAGCACGAAGCAGAGCACGAAGAGGGTCAGGCGGTGCGCCGTGCTGAGACCCCAGCCGGGCACGTAGGGCGCGATGACGATGAGCGGCCAGTGCCAGAGGTAGAGCGAGTACGAGATGTCACCGATGAAGCGGGCGGGGCGCAGGCTCAGGATGCTACCCGCCTCCCACCAGCGCTCGGAACGACCGGCGACGATCACGGCGGCCGCGCCCAGCACGGGCACGAGTGCCATGTAGCCAGGGAAGGGCGTCGTCGCATCGTAGAAGTAGCCCGCCAGGAGGATCGCGAAGAGGCCACCGTAGCCGAGCACAACGTTGGCCCAGGCGCTGCGCGGTCGCAGGGTCGGCAGGAGGGCCAGCATCGCGCCGACGCCGAACTCCCACATGCGCGTGAAGGTGACGAAGTAGGCGGGCGCCGGCTCGAGCGCCGTGTAGACGACGGAGAAGACGAGCGACAGCACCGTGATGATGACGATCGTGCCGATGAGGGCGGCGCGCTGGCCGCGCGCGAAGAACTTGGCCCCCGCGCCGACGCCGAGCAGGAGGAGGAGCGGCCACAGCACGTAGAACTGTTCCTCGAGCGAGAGGGTCCAGTAGTGCTGCGCCATGGTCGCATTGTTGGAGGCGGCGAGGTAGTCGACCGAGTCGGCCGCGAGCATCCAGTTCTCGAAGTAGAAGGTGCTCGCGAGGATCTCGCGCACCGTATCGCCGAGGCCACTGAGCGGCAGCCACAGCAGCGTCGCGACCGAGCAGAAGACGAGCACGGCGATGGATGCTGGCAGCAGTCGGCGAGCGCGCCTCGCCCAGAACTGCGGCAGGCTGATGCGGCCCGTGTTCGTCAACTCGCGGACGAGGTGCGCCGTGATGAGGAAGCCCGAGATGACAAAGAAGATGTCGACACCGATGTAGCCGCCCGAGAGGCGCCCCGGCCAGAAGTGGAACAGCACCACCAGCAGCACCGCGACCGCGCGCAAGCCCTGGATATGTGCCTCGAAGTGCTTAGCGGGCGCGGGTCGTTGGCGCCGGCGTTCGGCGAGTGCGTGGCTCATCGTGGGCCAGAGTACCAGCGGCTGGGACGCCGGACGCCCCCGGGAAGCGAGTGTCTGGGGCGCATTGGGACTGCTTTCCCAGACAACCCGGCGGCAGGCCGGAGCACAATGAGCACGATGACTGATCTCTCTGCCCGCCCCTGGCTGGCCTCATACGCGAAGGGCGTGCCGCACGACGTCGCGGCACCGAGCCAGACCCTCGTCGAGATGCTCGCCGCCACAATCAAGCGGTACGGCCGGCGGCCCGCCCTCGACTTCTTCGGCGCGAGCATGAGCTATCGGGAACTCGGCGAGCAGGTCGAGCGCGTCGCGAACGGCCTGCGCAAGCTCGGCGTGGAGAAGGGCGACCGCGTCGCCATCGTGCTGCCAAACTGCCCCCAGCACATCGTCGCGTTCTACGCCGTCCTGCGCCTCGGGGCCATCGTCGTAGAACACAACCCGCTCTACACCCAGCGGGAGCTGCGCCACCAGTTCGAGGACCACGGCGCAACCGTCGCGATCGTGTGGGACAGGGTCGCGGCATCCGTCGTCGACTTTCCCAAGGACATGGGGGTCGAGCACGTCGTCTCGGTCGACATCACGCGGGCAATGCCCCGCAAGACCCGCTTCGCCCTCCGGCTTCCCCTTCCCGCCGCCCGCAGGTCGCGCGAGGCCCTCACGGTCGGCAAGGCCGCACCCGGCACCGTGGCATGGACGACACTGACGGATGCCCGCCCGCTGCGCCGCTCGCATCCGGCACCGTCACTCACCGACACCGCCGTGCTGCAGTACACGAGCGGAACCACCGGCACCCCCAAGGGCGCCGTGCTGACCCACGCGAACCTTCGGGTCAACGCCATGCAGGGCGAGGCGTGGGTGCAGGGCCTGAAGCCGGGGCGCGAGGTCGTCTACGGGGTGCTGCCCATGTTCCACGCCTACGGGCTGACGCTCTGCCTGACCTTCGCGATGAGCATCGGGGCGCGGCTCGTGCTGTTCCCCAAGTTCGACGAGAAGCTCGTGCTCGACGCCATGAAGCGCACGCCCGCGACCTTCTTGCCCGCCGTGCCACCCATCTACGCTCGGCTGGCTGACGCGGCGGCGAAGAAGAGGGTGAGCCTGCGCGGCATCCGCTTCGCCATCTCCGGCGCCATGAACCTGCCCATCGAGACGGTCGAGAAGTGGGAGAAGGCGACCGGGGGCCTGCTGATCGAGGGCTACGGCATGACCGAAACCTCACCCGTTGCGGCCGGTAACCCCATGGGGCCGACGCGGCGCCCCGGCACGGTAGGGGTACCGTTCCCCTCGACGGAGATCCGGGTGGTCGACCCCGACGACCCGGCGACGGATGTCACGGGAGGCGAGCTGCTGGTGCGCGGCCCGCAGGTCTTCAAAGGCTACTGGCGCAAGCCAGACGAGACCCGCGCCGTGCTGCTCCCCGGCGGCTGGCTGCGCACGGGCGACATCGTGAGCGTCTCCGACGACGGCTACATCACGATCGTCGACCGGATGAAGGAACTCATCATCACGGGGGGCTTCAACGTCGCACCCTCCGAGGTTGAGGAGGCGCTGCTCTCGCACCCATCGATCGCCGAGGCCGCAGCCGTCGGCATCCCGTCGAAGAGCGGGGGTGAGGATGTCGCGGCCGCGGTCGTGCTCGCACCCGGGGCGTCCCTCGACGTGGCCAGCGTGCGCGAGCACTGCCGGCACCTCCTCACCGCCTACAAGGTGCCGCGCATCGTCGTCGCGGTCGACGAGTTGCCGCGTTCCATGATCGGAAAGGTGCTGCGGCGCGAGGTGAAGCAGCAGCTGCTCGATTTGCGCTGACTCCGCCTGCGGTTCTTGATGCACTTGTGGGCCGACGCTCGGGAGAGCCGCGTTCACAATCGGCGCGTCGCCCCACAAGTGCATCAGAAACCGCGCACCCGGGAAAGGCCCCGCTGTGCCAGGCGTGTGCCGCGCTACTCCATCTCGGCGCGGCTCACCTCGAGGGCGTCGCCCTCGCGGTTGAGCGACACGAGCACGGTGTCGCCGTCCTTGATCATGCCGCCGAGGATCGCCATCGCGAGCCGGTCGTCGATCTCCTTCTGCATGAGCCTGCGCAGCGGGCGCGCTCCGTACATCGGGTCGTAGCCGCGCTCCGCAAGCCAGGCGCGGGCATCCGGCGTGACTCCGAGCTCGAGTCGCCGCTCGGAGAGCCGGCGGGCCAGACGATCGATGTACAGCTCCACGATCGCCGCGAGGTCTTCGCGGGAGAGCGGCGAGAAGATGACGATGTCGTCGAGGCGGTTGATGAACTCGGGCTTGAAGGTCTGCCGCACCGCCAGCATGACGGCCTCTTCCCGCATCTCGGGCGTCATGGTGGCGTCCATCAAGAAGTTGCTGCCGAGGTTGGAGGTGAGAATCAGGATGGTGTTGCGGAAGTCGACCGTGCGACCCTGCCCGTCCGTGAGACGCCCGTCGTCGAGCACCTGCAGCAGCACGTCGAAGACCTCGGGGTGCGCCTTCTCAACCTCGTCGAGCAGGATGACCGAGTACGGGCGCCGGCGAACGGCCTCCGTGAGTTGGCCGCCCTGCTCGTAGCCGATGTAGCCGGGAGGGGCGCCGACGAGTCGTGAGACGGAGAACTTCTCCCCGTACTCACTCATGTCAATGCGCACCATGGCCTTCTCGTCGTCGAAGAGGAACTCCGCGAGGGCTCGCGCGAGTTCTGTCTTGCCGACGCCCGTCGGGCCGAGGAACAGGAACGAGCCCGTGGGCCGGCTCTCGTCGGCGATTCCGGCGCGCGAGCGACGGACGGCATCCGACACCGCTCCGACCGCCTTCTTCTGGCCCACCAGGCGCTTGCCCAGCTCCGCCTCGAGATGCAGCAGCTTCTCGGTCTCGCCCTGCATGAGACGGCCGACGGGGATGCCCGTCCAGGCGGCGACGACGGCCGCGATGTCGCTGTCGGTGACCTGGTCATTGACCATGCGCTCGCCATCGACCTCGGCGTGCTCGGCCTCCGCGATGCTCTGCTCGATGCGCGGGATCACCTCGTAGTTGAGCTTGGACGCCGACTGGTAGTCGCCCTCGCGCATGGCCAGGTCGAGCCTGATGCGGGCGTCGCTGAGCTGATTCTTGAGTTCACCGACATCCTGCAGCGCGGACTTCTCGTTGCGCCACCGCGCCTCGAGCTCGCCCAGGGTCTGTTGCTTCTCGGCCATGTCCTCGCGGAGCTTCTCCAGCCGCGCCTTGGACGCGGGGTCTTTCTCCTTCTTGAGCGCCAGTTCCTCGATGCGCATCCTGTCCACCGCGCGCTTGAGCTCGTCGATCTCGACGGGCGAGGAGTCGATCTCCATCTTCAAGCGGCTTGCCGCCTCATCGATGAGGTCAATCGCCTTGTCGGGCAGTTGGCGCCCCGTGATGTAGCGGTTGCTGAGGGTCGCCGCGGCGACGAGGGCGTTGTCGGCGATCGCGACCCGGTGGTGGGCCTCGTAGCGATCCTTGAGTCCGCGGAGAATGGCGACGGTGTCTTCGACCGAGGGCTCGCCGACGTACACCTGCTGGAAGCGGCGCTCGAGCGCGGCATCCTTCTCGATGTATTCGCGGTACTCGTTGAGTGTCGTGGCGCCGATGAGGCGCAGTTCCCCGCGGGCGAGCATGGGCTTGAGCATGTTGGACGCCGCGACCGAGCCGTCACCGCCGCCGGCGCCCATGAGGGTGTGCAGTTCGTCAATGAAGGTGATGACCTGGCCGTCGGAGTCGTTGATCTCCTTGAGCACGGCCTTGAGACGCTCCTCGAACTCTCCGCGGTACTTGGCACCCGCAACGAGCGCCGCGAGGTCGATCGAGACGAGGCGCTTGCCCTTGAGGGAATCGGCCACGTCCCCCGCGACGATGCGCTGCGCGAGGCCTTCCACGACCGCGGTCTTGCCGACGCCCGGCTCTCCAATGAGCACGGGGTTGTTCTTGGTGCGCCGGGTGAGCACCTGACTCACGCGGCGAATCTCGGCGTCACGACCGATGACAGGGTCGAGCTTGCCCGTGCGCGCGATCTCGGTGAGGTCGACGCCGTACTGCTCGAGCGCGGACTTCTGCTCCTCGTCGGTGGCCGGAGCCCCCTGCATGTTGGCCATTACTACCTCTTCTCCGAAGTTGAGTCGGTATAACTCAAGTTTACTCCAGCGTCTTCGCGAACACCAGCGACGGACACCGTCACGGTGAACTTCGGGTTCTGCCCCACGATGCGAGTCGGGCCGACCGTGCGCTGCAGCGCGGGACGGTAGCCGAGGTGCGAGTTGAAGACGGTCCATAGTTCCCCGCCGGGACGCAGCACCCGCGCCGCGTCAGCGAAAAGCGCCTGCGCGAGCCCCGAGTGCACGGTCGACCCCGCATGGAACGGCGGATTCAGCAGCACGACGTCGGCCGATGCATCCGGCCTCGACGCGAGGCCAACGTCTCGCACTACCGTCACGTCGAGCTCATTGGCCGCCATGGTCGCGCGAGCGGATGCCACCGCCGTCGCCGACTGGTCGGTGGCGAGCACCTCCAGCTCGGGCCGCGAACGCTTGAGCGCGGCCGCAAGGACGCCCGTGCCGCAGCCGAGGTCGATGGCCGTGCGCGCATTCGCCTTCACCTGGTCGAGGAACTGCACCAGGAAGCGCGTGCCGATATCGAGCCGCGTGCCCGCGAATGCGCCGCCGTGCGCGCACACCCACAGGCCCAGCTCGGTGTGGAACTCGCGTTTTGGCCAGTCACTGTCACCGGCGCGGGGCGCGCGGGCCACGAGCACGCGCGACTTCTGCCGAGCGAGCGTCGCCGAGACCTCGCTGAAGTGACGCCCCAGCACCTCGTTCATGGCGGGGGTCAGGTGCTTGATGCGTCCGCCGGCGTAGACGACGACGGCCGGGTCGGCGTGGGCGGCGATCAGCCCGGCAACCTCGTCGAGTTGATCGAGGCTCTTGGGGAGCTGCATGAGCACCGTGCGCGCGCCCCGGAACAGTGCAGCGTCGAGATCGTGGTGCGCGAAGCATCCGTCGAGCCCGAGCTCGTGGGCGTTCGCGTCGAGGGCGCGTTCGCCGATCAGCGCGTCCTGGTGCGAGCGGATGCCCGTGGCACCGTGCAGCGCCGCGGCGCCGAGCGTCAGGGCCCCGTACCGGTCGCCGATCGTGACGACCGCATCAGGATGCGCGACGACTTCGGCGGCCGCCTCGTCGAGGATCAGCCGATCACTCGCATCGAACGCGAACAGGTTGGGCGCCTCGAGGTCTGGCCAACGGCGCAGCCGCTCGAAGGCGAACCCCGTCATGACTGGCCGCGTTCGAGGGGCCGCCACACGACGACCTGGTTGGCGCGACGCACGCGTTCTCCCGCGCGCAACGAGACGACGGCGCCGGTCTCGTCGGCGGCGAACACGCGACGGCCGGAGTGCTTCAGCATCTCGTCGGCGAGCGCGGTCTCGAGTTCGCGCACCCGTTCCGTGAGTTCCATGACGCGGTTCTCGAGCGACATGATTCGGCGGATCCCCTCAAGGCTGACGCCCTCGGCCCCGAGCGCCGCGATCTCGCGCAACTGCACGACATCCCGCATCGAGTAGCGGCGGGACTTGCCGCTCGTGCGCTTTGGGCTGACGAGGCCCAGCCGGTCGTACTGCCGCAACGTCTGCGGGTGCATTCCCGCCAGCTCGGCCGCGACAGCGATGGCGAAGAGGGGAGCGGCGGGATCCATGCTCATCCCCTTCGCGCCCTGGCGATCAGGTCATCGCGAGGGTTCTCATCCGGCAGGGCCTTCGCGAGTGCCTTGACGGCCTTCGCGGCATCCGGGGTCAGGTGACTTGGAACCACGACCTGCACGGTTGCGAGCAGGTCACCGGATGCTCCCCCCGAGGTCACCCCGCGGCCCTTGACCCGCAGCACCCGGCCGCTCGGCGTGCCCGGCGGCACCTTGAGCTTGACGGGTTCGCCGCCCAGAGTGGGCACCTCGATCGTGGCGCCCTGCACGGCCTCGACGAAGGTGACGGGCACGTCGACGCGCAGGTTGTTGCCGTCGCGAGTGAACACCGGATGCTTCTTGACGGTGACCGTGAGGGTCAGGTCGCCGGCGGGGCCGCCGTCGGGGCTCGGCTCACCCTTGCCCTTGAGTCGGATCCTCTGTCCGTCGCTGACGCCGGCAGGGATGCGCACCGTCATTGGCTTGCCGGTGACACCCTGCAGCCGCACGGTGTCGCCGTTGATGGCCGAGACGAAGTCGAGCGTCGTCGTGGCGTTGACATCCCGCCCCTTCGACTGGGCACCGCGGAAGCCGCCGCCGCTGAAGCCGCCGCCCCCGAACATGCCGCCGAAGATGTCGCTGAAGTCTGCCGTCTGGTAGCCGCCGCGGGCGCCGCCCGCTGCGCCACCGGGAGCGCCGCCGCCGAACATGCCGCCGAAGACGTCCTCGAAGCCACCGGCCTGGCCCTGGCCGCCCGCCCTGAATCGCGGGGCACCCATGCCCATCGCCCGCACCTGGTCGTACTCCCGGCGCGTCTCCGGGTCGGAGAGCACGGCGTTGGCCTCGCTGATCTCTTTGAAGCGGGCCTCAGCCTTCGCATCCCCCGGGTTGGAGTCGGGGTGATATTGGCGCGCGAGCTTGCGATAAGTCTTCTTCAGCTCGGCGTCCGAAACGTCCTTGGAGACGCCCAGCACCTTGTAGAAGTCCTTCTCCAACCAGTCCTGACTGGCCATCAGACTCCTTTCAAAAGTTCGCGTGGGTTGAGTAGCGCGGTGGAGCTGGGGACAAGCGCGCCAGCGATTGTGCGACCCCAGCGCCGACCGTGCCGGCGAGGTCGGTATCCCGCGCTACTCAACCCGCGGTGTGGATCTACTCCTGCGGCACCGCGACGGCGACCTGCGCCGCGCGAAGCAGGCGGTCGCCCATCCGGTACCCGACTTTGTGCACGTCGAGCACCGTCATGACGGTGACATCGGGGTTGGGGATCTGCGCGATCGCCTCGTGAAGGTTGGGGTCGAACTCGTCGTCCTTCGCGCCGAGCCGCTCCAGGCCTGTCTTCTCGAGGGTCGTGCGGAGCTTCTGCGCGATGAGGGCGAACGGGCCGCCCTCCTGCAGGTCTCCGTGCGACTCGGCGAGGTCGAGGTCGTCGAGCACGGGGAGCAGCGAGGCAACGAGGTCCTGTGCCGCCTGGAGGCGGTTGACCTCACGGTCGCGGTCGACCCGCTTGCGGTAGTTCGCATACTCGGCCTGCAGGCGCTGCAGGTCGGCGAGACGCTCCGCCGCCAGGTCGTTGGCGTTCTGCTCGAGGAACGAGAGGTCCGCGTCGTCGAGCGAGGTCTCCACATCGGGGCCCTCGGCCTCGAGCAGGCCATCGGCGGCCTCCTCGAGGTCCTCGCGACCAACGTCGGGCTCGGGCACGTCCGCGCCCTGGTCCTTGTTGTGATTCTGGTCAGCCATGGTTACTTCTTGTCGTCCTCGTCCACGACCTCAGCGTCGACGATGTCCTCGTCGTCACCGCTGGTCGACTCGCCGGCCGGCTGCTGCTGCGCGGAGGCGCCTTCGGCTTGCGCGGCGGCGTAGATCTCCTCACCGATCTTCTGCTGGCTCTCGTTGAGCTTGTCGAGCGCCGTCTTGATGGCGTCGTCGTCCTCGCCAGCGAGCGCGGTCTTGAGTGCGTCGATGTCGCCCTGGACCTCGGTCTTGACGCCCTCGGAGAGCTTCTCGTCGTTCTCCTTGATGAGCTTCTCGGTCGAGTAGACGAACTGCTCGGCGGCATTACGCACCTCAGCGGCCTCGCGGCGCTTCTTGTCCTCTGCCGCGTGCTCCTCGCCCTCGCGGACCATGCGCTCGATGTCCTCCTTGGAGAGTGCCGAGCCACCCGTGATGGTGATGGACTGCTCCTTGCCGGTGCCCTTGTCCTTGGCGTGCACCTGCACGATGCCGTTGGCGTCGATGTCGAAGGTGACCTCGATCTGCGGCACGCCTCGGGGCGCCGGGGCGATGCCCGTGAGCTCGAAGGTGCCGAGGTTCTTGTTGTCGCGCGTGAACTCGCGCTCACCCTGGAAGACCTGGATCGCGACGGACGGCTGGTTGTCGTCGGCCGTCGTGAAGGTCTCGCTGCGCTTCGTCGGGATGGCGGTGTTGCGCTCGATGAGCTTCGTCATGATGCCACCCTTGGTCTCGATGCCGAGGCTCAGGGGGGTCACGTCGATGAGCAGCACGTCCTTGCGCTCACCCTTCAGCACGCCGGCCTGGAGGGCAGCGCCGACGGCGACGACCTCGTCAGGATTGACGCCCTTGTTGGGCTCCTTGCCGCCCGTGAGCTGCTTGACCAGCTCGGTGACGGCAGGCATACGGGTCGAGCCACCGACGAGCACAACGTGTGCGATGTCGTTGACGCTCACGCCGGCCTCACGGATGACGTCGTGGAAGGGGCGCTTCGTGCGCTCGAGCAGGTCGCTCGTGAGCTCCTCGAACTTGGCGCGCGAGAGGGTCTCGTCGAGGTTGGCGGGGCCGTTCTCGGTCAGCGAGAGGTAGGGAAGCTGGATGCTCGCGCTCGTCGACGACGAGAGCTCCTTCTTCGCCTGCTCAGCGGCCTCCTTGAGACGCTGCTTGGCGATCTTGTCGTTCGAGACGTCGACGCCCGTGGTGTCCTTGAAGCGCTTGATGAGGTAGTCGACGACGCGGGCATCCCAGTCGTCACCACCGAGGCGGTTGTCACCGGCGGTCGCGCGCACCTGGATGGTTGAGAAGTCGTCGTCCTTACCCACCTCGAGGAGGGAGACGTCGAAGGTTCCGCCGCCAAGGTCGAAGACGAGGATGAGTTCGTCTTCCTTGCCCTTGTCGAGGCCGTAGGCGAGGGCGGCTGCGGTGGGCTCGTTGATGATGCGGAGCACGTTGAGTCCGGCGATCTCGCCAGCGTCCTTCGTGGCTTGGCGCTCGGAGTCGTTGAAGTACGCGGGAACCGTGATGACGGCATCCGTCACCGGCTCGCCCAGGTACTGCTCGGCGTCGCGCTTGAGCTTGGCGAGGATGCGGGCCGAGATCTCCTGCGGGGTGTACTTCTTGCCGTCGACGTCGGTCGTCCAGTTCGTGCCCATGTGGCGCTTGACGGACGCGATTGTGCGGTCGACGTTGGTGACGGCCTGTCGCTTGGCAGTCTCGCCGACGAGCGTCTCGCCGTCCTTCGTGAAGGCGACGACCGAGGGGGTGGTGCGGAAGCCTTCGGCGTTGGCGATGACCGTGGGCTCGCCACCCTCGAGGACGGCGACGACCGAGTTGGTGGTTCCGAGGTCGATACCTACTGCACGAGCCATGCGTGTTCTCCTTATGTTGCGTATGGTGAAAGTGAAAGTCTGGGGCGCGACCCAATAGTTGAGTCGAGCAAACTCAATTTTAGACCTGAGCCGTGTCCTGTCAAGTTCACGTGCCGGGACTGAGGCCTGTGCACCCAGTTGGTGATGTGCGATATTTCTGTAGTGAGCGTCCAATTGGATAGGTTGATCCTCCAGCCATCGGCGCCTGGTGCTGTGATCTTCGACATGGACGGGACCCTTTGCGACGTGCGGAGCATTCGGCACTTTGTCGAGGAAGGCGCCGGGGCATCCGCCCGGGACTTCATGGCATTCCATGACGCGTCCATAAACTGCCCACCTTTCCCCCATGTCCTCGCGCTATTGAAAGCCGCCTCCCGGCGCAGCATGAGGGTTCTCATCGTGACGGGCCGGGAGGACCGGTGGTCGTTCCATACAACCCTCTGGCTAGCAGAGAACGATGTGCCGTTTGACGACATCTACATGCGACCCCGCGGCGACTATCGATCCGACGCGCTCCTGAAGGCGGACTTCGCGCGTGCCATTCTGCGTCAATACCGGCCGCTGCTGGCGGTGGACGATCGAGACGACATCATCGAGGTTTGGGCGAACGCGGGGATCCCCACAGCGAAGGTCACGGAAGCCGGGACGCTGGTGAAGGCCGACGATGTGGGCGCCGGATGGTAGCCTTCGGGACATTCAGTCCGATGACACTCTGGGGGGACGACATCGTTGTTGCAGGATTCTCTGGCGGAACATGAGCCCGGCCTAGCTCCTGTACCCGTTACCGCGCCTTTTCTTCGCTGGGCTGGCGGGAAACGATGGCTAGTGCCACAACTCTTGCGACTCGCTCGGCAGCATGACTTCCGTAACTACCACGAACCTTTCGTGGGCGGTGGCTCGGTGTTCTTCGCACTGGCGCCCAAAGGCACAGCGTACCTATCTGACTTGAATGGTGACCTCATTGAGGTTTATCAACAAGTTCGAGATTCACCCGAAGAGGTTGCGTCCGCTATTGCGCAGTACCAAAACACGGCCGAAAGCTACTACAGCGCTCGCGCCCAAGTGCCCATTGAGCCCTCGGCGCGTGCCGCCCGTTTCATTTTTTTGAACCACACCTCCTACAACGGCATTTACCGCGTCAACCTTCGCGGCGAATATAACGTGCCGTTCGGAGCCCGTCCTTCACCCAAGATCCCGGGGCTGCCCGCACTCCAGACAGCCAGCAGAGTTCTCGCCGGCGCTGTCCTTCGATCGAAGGACTTCGGGGACGCACTCGACGATGTGGACGCCGGCGACCTGGTCTTTCTCGATCCCCCATACACAGTCGCACACAACAACAACGGGTTCATCAAATACAACCAACATCTGTTCTCGTTTGAGGACCAGGAACGCCTGGCGGGACGCATCGCGGAAATCTCGAAGCGGGGTGCGTACTTCGCCTTGACCAATGCCGCGCATTCGTCAATAGACACTCTGTTTTCGTCCCTAGGGCGAAAGATCGTAGTCACTCGGCGAAATTCAGTCGGCGGCAAGAGCGCCTCGCGTGGCCGTACCGAGGAGTTCCTGTTCACAAACCTTGGGGAGTTATGAATGTCCGAGATCGAGACCTATAGTCCAACCGGCCTCCGCCGAGAGATTGGCCGGAGGTTGTCCCCATACATACGGGAGAAAATCCCCGCCGCCCGCCAGGGCGAGTACGAGGACAAGGGCTGGGTTCTGGACAAAGCACTCAAGCGAGACATTTGGATGCGACGGCAGAAGCCGCATGACGTGGCCTTCGAGGACCGCATCTGGGCGATGTGCGCGCAGCTCGGCTTCGTCCAAATGAGCATTGGGCGCTCTCTTCGCATCAAATACGGCAAGAACTCCAATGAAACCAAACAAGTAGACGTCCTTGCGGCCGACGATGAAGTCGTCTTGGTGTTCGAGTGCAAGTCTTCCAATTCCGAACAGCCACGAACGGAGACTTTCAAGCAAGAAATCGAAAGCATTCAGGGCTACCGTGCAGGCCTGATTGGGTCCCTTCGCGAGCGCTTTCCTGATCACAAGGTGAAATTTGTCTTCGCCACAAACAACATAGCCGTGAGCCGAGACACCGCTGATCGCATAGAGAGTGCCGGCATAACTTATCTGGACGAGGACGCCGTCAGCTACTACCAAGAGTTAGCGAGCCACCTCGGGTCTGCCGCTAAGTTCCAGCTGCTAGGTAACTTGTTTAGCGGGCAACAAATAGAGGCTATGGACTCCACCGTCGCTGCCATCCAAGGGAAGCTCGGGGGACACACCTACTATTCGTTTGCGATCGAGCCCCGGCGTCTCCTGAAGATCGCCTACGTGCTGCACAACAATAAAGCGAACGTTCGATGGATGCCGACCTACCAACGGATAATCAAGAAGGCTCGCTTGAAGAGTGTCTCTGACTTCGTGGAGTCTGGAGGATTCTTCCCGAACTCGCTCATCGTCAATATCGATAGCGGCGGTAGGAACAGAGGACTTAGGTTTGAAAAGACCGACAAGCAGGCCGGTGCAACAACTCTCGGAATACTTCATCTCCCGCGAAAGTATCGGTCCGCATACATAATCGACGGACAGCACCGCCTATACGGATTCGCAAATTCAGAGCGTGCAGATACTGAGTCGATCCCAGTCGTCGCGTTCATTGACCTACCTCCCGAGAAGCAGCGGGAGCTGTTCATGCAGATCAATGAGAACCAGCAATCGGTTTCAAAGACACTGCAGAACACGCTGAATGCCGATCTGTTGTGGACGAGCGAAGACAAGAAGAAGCAAGCTCATGCACTGAAGCTCAAGATCGCACAGACACTTGGCGAGTTCAAGGCGTCACCGATGTACGGACGTATTGTCATTGGCGAAGAGCAAGCGACCGACCGGCGGTGCATCAGCCTCGACGCAATAAATCGAGGAATCGATCGCGGGCGCTTCATTGGCGAGTTTGTCCCATCCGGGGCGAAGCGCCTGGGCTCGTTCTACCGCACGTCGAACGACGACACTATTCAGCCGCTCACCGACTTCCTCATACTGTGCTTCGAGTTCCTCCGGGATCAGCTGCCCGCGCAGTGGAATCTCGGAAGGGTGGAGCCGGGCTTTGTGTTCACTAACGCCGGCGTCGAAGCGAGTCTGCGTCTGATCGGAGACATCGTGGATCATCTGGAAGCCGCGGGCCAGGTTAGCGCAAGGAATGACGATGTTGCGGGGGTTTTCGCAGAAGTTAAGCCTTGGCTCGCTGACTTCACATCCTACGTACAAGGTCTGACGTCTGATGAAGTTGCTGAATTCCGGACGTGGCTGGGAAGCGGCGCCCCTACCAAGTACTTGCGCAGGTTCCAGGCTGCGTTGGCTGCAAAGACTCCGACGTTCGAGCCTGAAGGTCTCGCGGACTATCTGAAGAGTCAGGAGAAAGAGTTCAACGTCGAGTCGTACAAGCTAGTGAGCGATATAGAGAGCTTCCTGAAGCGGGATATTCGCCAGAAGCTGGAGGACGAATTTGGAGCCAGCTGGTATAACTCGGGCGTACCGAAGAAGGTATATCAGGGCGCGCAAGCGCTGCTTGCCGAGAAGCAATATGAAGCGGGTCCGGAAGCCAAGATCGATTGGTGGGACTGCCTCCACTTGATCGACTACCGAGACATAGTCCTTCACGGAAACATGGCTCTTTGGAACAAGTTGTACGACGCTGAGTACACCTTGCCCAGCGACCGGAAGGCGAATAGCTGGAAGGACAAGTCGTCTTGGCTCGTGAAGCTCAACGAGATCCGCAAGAAGGTGATGCACCCGACGGGCGACAACGTTAGTGAGGAGGAGTATGGCTTCCTTCAGGCACTCCACTTGCACTTCGACCTTGGAGGGACGGGAAAAAACTAACCCGTGTCTGCGACACCAATTGTTTGCGTACCACCATTAGCCTGGGCGCATGACGAAGGACCACGGCAGCGAAGCCGTTCCAGCACCCCCGATCGCAGCCAACACCCGGGCGCTTGGCCCGATCGGCCGAGGAGTTGGCGCAGAGCCCGCCTCCAAGAAGGTCGTCAGATCGTGGGCGATGTGGGACTGGGCCATGCAGCCCTTCAACACGGTCATCCTCACCTTCGTCTGGGTCTCGCTCTACCTGACATCGCGCCAGTTCCTCGAACCAGAGGTCGCGGCATCCGGGCAGCTGGCCGACGGAAGCTGGATGAGCTGCGCCCTCGCCGAGAACATGGGCACCGAATACTGCCGCGGCCTCACCGACCTCGCCGAATGGTGGGGCTGGGCGAACTTCGCCGCCGGCATCCTGATCCTCGTGCTCGCGCCCGTGCTGGGCCAGCAGGCGGATGCGCGCGGCAACAAGAAGAAGTGGCTCATCGGGGCGACGATCGCGATCGCGCTCATCCAGTTCTCACTCTTCTTCGTCGAGGCAGACCCCAAGTACTTCTGGTTCGGGGCGCTTGCGGTCGCGATCGGCGCCGTCGTGAGCGAGATCGGCGGCGTCAGCTACAACGCGATGCTCTCCGAAGTCTCGACGCCCGCAAACGTCGGCCGCATCTCGGGGCTCGGCTGGGGTCTCGGCTACATCGGCGGCATCATCGCGCTCGTGCTCTGCATTCCGCTCATCTTCGGCATCGGCACCGATCAGGCGCTCGCGTTCAAGCTCGTCGCGGTCGTGTGCGCCGTGTGGACGATCCTCTTCGCGATCCCCCTGTTCAGGAACGTGCCGGAGTCCCCCGCCTACGAGGACGCCCAGAAGGCCTCCTTCTTCGGCTCCTACGTCGTGCTCGCGAAGGACCTGCGCACGCTCTTCAAGCACAACCGCTCCACGTTCTGGTTCCTGCTGTCCGCCGCCGTCTACCGCGACGGCCTCGCGGGCGTGTTCGCCTTCGGCGCGATCCTCGCCGCGCAGGGATTTGGTTTCAGCACGATCGAGGTCATGATCTTCGGCGTCGCCGCCAACCTGGTCGCCGGGGTCTCGACCATCTTCGCCGGACGCATCGACGACGTGGTCGGGCCGAAGCGGCTCATCGTCGCGACACTCGCCGGGCTCGTGCTCATGACGGTCGCCGTCTTCGCCCTCCGCGACCTCGGCACGATCGTGTTCTGGGTCTGCGGCCTCATCCTGTGCGCCTTCGTCGGCCCCGCCCAGGCGGCGAGCCGCGGACTGCTCACCCGCGTGACGCCCGCCGGCATGCAGGGCGAGATCTTCGGGCTCTACGCGACCACCGGACGCGTCGCGAGCTTCCTCTCCCCCCTCGCCTGGGCACTCTTCCTGGCCGCGTTCGGCGGCATCATCTATGGTGTGCTCGGCATTGGCCTCGTGCTGCTGATCGGCCTCGTGATGCTGCTCTTCGTGCGGCTGCCGAAGTACGAGCGCCTCGCCTAGTTCCCGGAGGCCCTCATGGTGACGACACTGCACGACCTCGTCTACGCGAGCACGCCGCAGCGCGATGTCACGCTCGACCTGTACGTGCCCGACGACGGTGCCCCGCAGCATCCGCTGTTCATCTACCTGCACGGGGGAGGCTGGAAGGTCGGCGACAAGCGCGACGATGTGGAGGGGCGGATGCTTCCGCTCGTCGCGCGCGGATTCGTCGTCGCGAGCGCCAGCTACCGGCTCAGCGGCGACGCCCTCCACCCGGCCGCCGTGCACGACGTCAAGGCGGCCGTGCGGTGGCTGCGGGCAAACGCCTCCGAGTATCGGATCGATCCCTCGCGCATCGGGCTCGGTGGGGCGTCGGCGGGCGGCCACCTCGCGTCGCTCGCGGCGCTGAGCAATGGTGATCCCGAACTCGAGGGCATCGTCGGGGAACACCTCGACCAGTCGAGCAGCGTTGGGGCCGTCGTCGCCTGGTACCCGCCGACCGACCTCGTCATGAGCTCGTTTCGGTCGCCCTTCGAGGCGCGCAACCTGCCAGAACCGTCAGCGTCCGGCTACCTCCGACTCGAGACCGTGGCATCCGACGACCGTGACCTCGTGCTGCGCGCCGCGAGCCCGCGCTGGCGCGCCCACCGCGATGCGCCGCCCCACCTGCTGCTGCACGGCGACCGCGACGCCGTCGTGCCCCTCGAACACAGCCGCGCACTGCACGACGCACTCGTCGGCCTCGGGGCGACATCCGCCCTCCACGTCGTCGGCGGCGCGGGGCACGAAGACCCGGCGCTCGAGACGCCATCCGTCATGGCGCTCATCGCGGGCTTCCTCGACGAACACCTCACCCCTTTCCCAACTCAGGAGTCACCAGGCGGCTCGGCCGTCACGGCACCTGACTCCTGAGTTGTGCAAGGCCAGTCCTGAGTTGTGAGAGGGCAGGGTTGTGAGAGGGCAGGGTTGGGAAAGGGCAGGGGTGGCGGATGCTGCGGAGTGGGGCCACTCTTAGGGCATGACCAACCCCACCTTCGTCAAGGCCGAGCTCCTGCGCTCGCTCCACGTTCCCGGTAGCCCCCTCGTCGTTGCCAACGTCTGGGACGCCGTGACCGCCCGAATCGTGAGCGAGGTGCCGGGCATGAAGGCCCTCGCGACGGCGAGCCACTCGATCTCCTTCGCGCGCGGGCTGCCCGACGGCGAGGGCATGACGGTCGACGAGGCGCTCGATGCCGTCAAGCCGATCATCGGCGCCACCGAACTGCCCGTGTCGGTCGACTTCGAGAAGGGCTACTCCAAGACGGCGAAGGGCGTTGAGGAGAATGTCTCCCGCCTCATCGAGCTGGGCGCGGCGGGCCTCAATATCGAAGACAGCGTCGGGCCGGAGAAGGCACCGCAGTTCCCCATCGCCGAGGCGGCCGACCGCGTCGCTGCCGCTCGTGCCGCCGGGGCGGTCTCGGGCATGCCGATCGTCATCAATGCACGCGTCGACACCCTCGCGGCGCCCGGCGGCGACTGGGATGAGGCCGTCGAACGAGCCAACGCCTACCTCGAGGCGGGCGCCGACTGCATCTTCTTCCTCGGGCTCAAGGACGAAGACATGGTCAAGCGCGCCCTCGACGAGGTCAACGGGCTCATCTCCGTCATCGGCAAGCCCGGCGGTGTGCCGCTCAAGCGCCTCGCTGAACTCGGCGTGGCCCGCGTGAGCTTCGGTCCCGGCACCATGGGGCTCACGCTCGCGCACCTGCAGGATGCGGCCGCCCAGCTCACGCGCCTCGGCCCGTACCCGGAGGAACTCGGCTTCGCCTTCTAGCGTTCCGGACCGGATGCGCACGGTCAGTCCGATCAACCGCATCCGGTTCGGAATCATGTAAGGCGTTGTCGGGCGGATGCCTCGTGACTAGGGTGTCGGCATGGCTGAGAGACCGATCGGATACTGGCTGAAGCTCGTCGACCGCCTCATCGACGAGCGCTTCGCTGCCATCATTGAGGAGCACGGCGTGACTCGGCGGCAGTGGCAGCTCCTGAGCGTGCTGTCGGCGAGCAGTGCCACGCTCGAGCAGCTCGACCTCGCCGTCGCGCCCTTCGTCGAGCCCGGCAGCTCTGAGTCGGCGGCCGAGCACCTCGGCGAGCTGCGCGAGAGCGGGTGGGTGACCGTCACTGACGGCGAGTATGCCATCACCGAGCGTGGCACGATCGCCTTCACGCGGCTGAGCGAGGTCGTCGACGGGCTGCGCAACTCGCTCGCGAAGGACTTCACGGAGGAGGAGTACCTCACCACGGTGAATTCGCTCGAACGGATGGCACGGAACCTGGGCTACACGGACTAAGCGCGATCCGGCTCGGGGCGCTGTTCGACGCCAGCGCTGCAGCTTTTTCTTGGCGCTACAGCTATTTCTGTAGCGGGAGACGGAGACTGTAGCGCTCGCGAAAGCGAAAGCGGAAACCGAGTGAGGCCAGGTGCAGCGCGCAGGAGCACCGACAGCGGATGCTACGCCGAGAGGTTCCACCACAGGATGAGCAGCATCGTCACGAGGAAGCCGCAGGCGAAGTTGAGCGCGAGGAACTTGCGCCAGCCACGGTTGGCGGTTTCGGCCGTGGCATCCGTCACATTCCAGAAGGGTGCGCAGGCCCACACGTAGGGCAGCGCCAGCACGGCGGCAAGCGCGCCCGGCCACCCGGTGAACAGCA
This sequence comes from Salinibacterium sp. dk2585, assembly GCF_008001035.1. Classification (NCBI taxonomy): domain Bacteria; kingdom Bacillati; phylum Actinomycetota; class Actinomycetes; order Micrococcales; family Microbacteriaceae; genus Salinibacterium; species Salinibacterium sp. dk2585. The sequence goes on along the minus strand of NZ_CP042856.1, from coordinate 161,849 downwards.
GCAGGATGCCCGCAGCCAGGTAGAGGCAGATGGCGAGCCTGGTCGTGGCGCGGGCGCCGAAGACGGTCGCGATGGAGGCGATTCCTCCCTCCCGATCGGCGAGCACGTCCTGCACTGCACCGAATGCGTGGCTCGCCATCCCCCAGAGAAAGAAGGCGGCCAGGATCAGCCACAGCGCGGGCGTGAACTCCGCCCCAGCGAGCACAAGCCCGTAAAGCGCGGGCGACACGAAGTGGGTGCTGGAAGTGATGGAGTCGAGGATGGGGCGCTCCTTGAAGCGGAGGCCCTTCGCCGAGTACGCGATGACAGCGAACACACTGACCGCGAGCACAAGCCATGAGAGAGGCCCGCCCACCACGACGAGGAACACCAGGAAGGGGATGTTCGTGAGCGCCGCCGCCCAGAGGGTGGGCCGGTGCAGTTCGGGCGCCAGCAGCGCACCCTCGACGCCGCCCTTGCGCGGGTTCGCGAGGTCTGACTCGTAGTCGAAGACGTCGTTGATGCCGTACATCGCAAGGTTGTAGGGGATGAGGAAGTAGATCGTGCCGACGATGAGCACCGCGTCGATCTCGCGCGTCGTCAGCAGGTAGGCGGCCGCGAATGGGAACGCCGTGTTGATCCAGCTGAGCGGGCGCGACGACAGGATGAGCGTCTTGAGTGCGGTCACGCTCGGCCCCGTTCAGTGTCGGATGCCGCGGGCTCGGGCGCGGCGACGGGCTCGGCGTTCATGTGGGTGCCGCGCCGATCAAACAGATCCCACAACGAAGGCAGCAGCACGACCGCCGCGATCGCGTAGGCGAAGTCCTCGAGCGGCGCGAGCCCCAGGAAGGCACCCGAGATGCGGTCATCGTTGTAGCCGAACAGGTCGACCGCGATCATGACGTTGTCGAAGACCGCCGTCAGCGCGAGCACCGCAAGCGCCGCGAGGCCGACCGAGCGCCACTGCGGCGAGCGCCGGGCGAGCAGGGCCGCGGATGCCACGAGCACGACGACCGCGAGGAACACCGCGTTGAGCGCCCAGTAGGTCATCGGGCGGCTCCGGAGTTCGACGCGGCGGAGGGTTTCGATACATCCCTGGCGGGCTTACTCAACCCCCTGAGGAGGGCGGCGGCACCGCCGTACGCGACCATCGTCACGTAGCAGAGCAGCGCGAGGAAGAAGAGTTCCTCGATCGGCATCTCGGGGGCGATCTCGATGCCGGTCATCCACGGGCTGTTGCCGCGGTAGAAGATGTCGAGGCTGATGCCCGCGAAGTCCCAGATGACGAAGAAGACGATACCGATCGCCATGACCGCGGTGGCGCGGCGCCAATCCCGCCAGAAGAACAGGGTGAAGCGGCGGTCGAGGAGCGTCATACAGAAGAGCGACACGAGCAGCGCGGCGAGGTAGGCGAAGTGCATCAGGGCTCCTCGGTTTCGACAGGCTCAACCCGCCGCGGCGGCTCGGGCAGCGCTTCCGTCGAGGTGTCGCCGCGCAGCCGCTTGAGCACGAGCTCCGCGCTAATGAGGCACATCGGCAGCCCTATGCCCGGAATGCTCGAGCTGCCCGCGTAGAGGAGCCCGCGCACGTGCTCGCTCACGTTGGCCCCGCGGAAGAAGGCGCTCTGCTTGAGGGTGTGCGCCGGCCCGAGGGCGGAGCCCTTCCACACGTTGAGGTCGGCAGCGAAGTCAGCCGGCCCGACTGTGCGACGCACGACGATGCGTGAGGCGAGGTCGGGGATGCCCGTCCACGATGCGATCTGCTCGATCACGCGGTCACCGAGTTCGTCGAGCTCCGTCAACATCGGGTCGGCTGGGATGGGCACGAGCACGAAGACATTCGAGTGGCCGGCGGGCGCGACATCCGGGTCCACACCAGACGGCTTGCAGACGTAGAGGCTCGGCACCTCTGGGATGCTCGTCGGCGAACCGAAGATCGAGTCGAAGTTCTCGCGCCAGTCGCGCGCGAAGAGCAGCGTGTGGTGCTCGAGCTGCGGCAGCTCGCCCTCGACGCCGAGGTAGAGCAGCATGGCGCCTGGGCCGGCGACACGCTTCTCCCAGTACTCGGCCGGGTAGGTCTGCAGCTCTCGTGGCAGGAGCTCCGTCTCGGAGTGGTGCAGGTCGGCGGTCGAGACGACTAGGTCGGCGTCGAGCACCTCACCGTTCTCGAGTTCGACGCCGATCGCGACGCCACGCGAGGTGAGGATGCGCGCCACGGGCGCCGAGGTGCGGATCTCGGCACCGGCATCCGCTGCGACGGCCGCAATGCGCTCGATCACCTTCGTGAATCCGCCGCGCGGGTAGTAGACGCCGTCGGTCATGTCGAGGTGGCTCATGAGGTGGTACATGCTCGGCGTATCGAAGGGTGAGGAACCGAGGAAGACTGCCGGGTAGCCGAGGATCTGCTGCAGGCGCGGGTCGCTGGTGACGGATGCCGCGTGCGAGTCGAGCGAGCGCAGCAGCAGTCGTGCCAGCTTCGGCAGGCGGAGCAGCACGTCTGGCGCGAGGAGGGGCCGGAACGACTCGAAGGTCGAGTAGAGGAAGCGCCGTTTGGCCATCTCGTAGGTGTCGGCGGCCGAGTCGAGGTAGCGGGCGAGGCGCCGCCCCGCCCCCGGCTCGATCGAGTCGAACAGCTCGATGTTGGCCGAGCGCGAGGAGGTGATCGCGATGGGCTCCTCGACGTCTTCGAAGAAGACCCGGTAGCCGGGGTCCAGCTTGACGAGTTCGAGCTGCTCGGCCGCCGACGTGCCCATGAGCGCGAAAAAGTGGTCGAAGACCTCTGGCATGAGGTACCAGGAGGGGCCCGTGTCGAAACGGAAGCCGTCGACCTCGAGCAGGCCGGCGCGGCCGCCGACCGCGGGCTGCTTCTCGAGCAGGGTCACCGAGTGGCCCTCCCGCGCGAGGAGGCCGGCGGTCGCGAGCCCGGTGATGCCGCCTCCGATGACGATGACGCGCTGCGGTCGGGGCGAGGAACTCATGCGCGAGGCATCCGTCCCGCTGCAGCGGCCGCGGCCAGCCGCACCTTGACCGGGGTCGGCACGCTCAGGCGGGAGGCCAGGATGTCGCGGGCGGGGGTCGCCCGCAGTCGCCGGGCGAGCTCGGCGAAAAGCGACTGGGCAAGGCACACCGCCTTGCGACTGCCGGGTGGCAGCAGCGGGAGTGCAGCACGTGACACTCGCAGGTCGGAGTCGATGTCATCGAGGATGCGCGCCTTGTCCTCCTCGCTGAACGTCTCGACATCCACGTCGGGAAAGTAGCTGCGGCCGAGCGCCTGGTAGTCGTCGGCGAGGTCGCGGAGGAAGTTGACCTTCTGGAATGCGGCACCGAGCGCGCGGGCACCCGCCTGCAGTTCGAGCATCTGCTCATCGCTGCGCTGATGACCGAGGAGGAATGCCCGCAGGCACATGAGCCCGATGACCTCGGCCGAGCCGTAGACATAGCGTGTGAAGCTTTCGGGATCATGCACGGCCTGCTCGAGGTCGGCGCGCATGGAGGCGAAGAAGGGCGCCGTGAGCTCCCGCCCGAAGCCGACCTCGCGGGCTGTGCGGGCGAAGGCGTGCACGATGGGATTGGTGCAGTAGCCACGTTCGAGCGCCAGGTCGGTCTGGGCCTCCAGTTCGTCGAGCGCGACGGCGGCCTGCTCCGGGGTCAGCCCCGCGTCATCGGATGCCCCGTCGACGACTTCATCCGCGACCCGCACGAGCGCGTAGATGTTGGCGACGTGACGCCGCACGCCGGCCTCGAGCAGGCGGGATGCCGCGCCGAATGAGGTCGAGTACTCACGGATGACGAGGGCCGCGGCCCGCTCGCAGACCCGCGTGTAGATGTCGAGGCGCTGAAGGGAGGTGTTGGTCAACGGCCCCTCCTCAGGACGATGGCGATGACGGGCTCCAGCTCACGACGCAAGGAATCCGGCACTTCGGGGCGGCCCAGCACCGCCCTGGCACGGTCGACGTGCTGGACGAGGAGGTCCTCCGCATAGGCGCGGGCACCGCTCTGCTCAAGCTTGGCACGCAGTGCCTGCGCATCCGCCTCCGACAGGGCGGCGGAACCGAACAGTGGCGCCATTTCGGCCCACGCCGCCGTCGCCGCGGCGTGGGCGACGAGCACCGTTCGCTTTCCCTCGCGGAGGTCGCTCGTGTTCGACTTGCCGGTCTCCTCGGTGTCGCCGAATACCCCGAGGAGGTCGTCGACGATCTGATAGGCCGTGCCGACCTCGCGACCGAAGTCGCCCATCGCCTGGATGACGGAATCCGGGGCACCCGCAAGCACGGCGCCCGCCTTGAGTGGCACCTCGAAGGAGTAGACCGCGGTCTTGAGCCGTGCCATCGAGAGGATGTTGTCGACCGTCGGGATGATGATCGCACCCGAGTAGTCGAGGTCGAGGAGCTCGCCCGCCGCGCTCGCGAAGAGCGCCTCGTCCATGAGGTCGAGGAGTCGACCGCGCCGCACCTCGTCGACACCGCTGCGATCGACGAGCCGGTGGGCGTAGAAGAGGGCGAGGTCGCCTGCGACGACCGCAGCGCTCAGGCCACGATGCTCGGCATCCTGCTGTGAGACACCCGCGGCACGGGCCCTGTCACGGTAGGTACCCGAGATGTTGGGCTTGCCACGACGCACGAAGTCGCGATCGATGACGTCGTCGTGCACGATCAAGGCGGTGTGCAGGAGCTCAAACGCGGCACCGACCCACGGCACTGCACCGGCGGCGTCATCGTTCGGGCCACCGAAGCCGTCGAATGCGGCGATGACCATTCGCGGCCGGAACAGCTTGCCGCCCGTCGTGTTGCGGCGGAGTTCCCGCCACAACTCCACGTACTGGGGGCCGTACGCGGCAGCGCGGCCACCCGAGGTGTTGAAGAACTCCTCGAGTGCGTCGATCACGGCGCGATAGCGGCCGGCACCTCCGAGCGCCTGCTCATCGGGATGGGGCAGACTACGCAGCATGGACGCCTCCCCCGAACTGGTCGTGCTGCTCACTGACGACGGCACGCGCGTTGGCACTGCGGAGAAGGCGACCGTGCACACGAGCGAGACGCCGCTGCACCTCGCGTTCTCCTGCCACCTCTACAACGACGCCGGCGAGGTGCTTGTCACGCGACGGGCGCTCGGCAAGGCGACGTGGCCGGGCGTGTGGACAAACAGCTTCTGCGGACATCCCGGGCCCGAGGAGGGCTTCGAGGAGGCCATCCTGCGGCGCGCGGGCCGTGAACTCGGAGCAAGCGTGGTCGACGTCGAGCCCGTGCTGCCCGACTTTCGCTACCGGGCGGTCGATGCATCCGGAGTTGTGGAGAACGAGGTGTGCCCCGTCTACCGCGCGAAGATCGTGGGCGGGCTCGACCCGGCCGGCGACGAGATCGCCGAGTACGCGTGGGTGAGCCCCGAGGCGCTCGTCGCCTCGGTGCGGGCGACGCCCTTCGCGTTCAGCCCGTGGCTCGTGATGCAGGTGGAGCAGTGGCCCGGCGCCTGACGCGTGCCTGTCGACGGTGTCACGCATCCGGGCTCCTCTCGCCTGGAACGCCGTTCGAGCCGGTGCTCGACGGAATGCTTCCACGGTAAACGTGCACGACCTTCCTGAGATAGTCCGTGATGACGTCTTGCTGCTCTGGCGTGTAGTCGCGGATGACCCCGTCGATTCCCATGATCATCGGCATGAGGTGCTGGAAGGCGCGTGCGATTGAGGCATCGGCTGGCACAACGCTCACGGCACGCCGGTCGGTGGGGTGCGGCTGTCGCGTGACGTGGCCGACGCGGCTCAGGCGATCGACGACGACTGTGGCTGCCGCGGTGCTGATGCCGAGCACGCGCGCGAGCTCTGTCGGACTGGTCGGCCCGTGCTGGATGAGGTGTTCCATCGCTTCGAGGTCGGTCTTGTTGACCGTGAGTTCACGCGCGAGCGAGCTCTCGAAGACGTCACTGAGCTGGATCACCTCCCGCAGGAGGTGTGTGCTTTCGTGCACCGAGCCAAAATCGGGTCTCGCGTTCATACAGGTATCTTATCTTCTAGATTGCTAGATAATCTAGCAATCTAAGCGTTTAGGTATATAGTTTCACTCGGCATCCGATGACGCAGGCCGATCACGCGACCACAGAGAACAAGGGAAGAGGCCATGAAGGCACTCAGGCACTTCATCACGTCGGCGCGCACGTCATGGATCGTGCTCGTCGTCGCCGCACTCGCGAGCGCCGCGCTGCTCGCGTTCGGCGCCAAGAGCGAGGGCGGGGCGCCGGCGAACGGCCTGCCCGAGAGCGCCGAATCGGCCAAGGTGGCCGCGCTGCAGGAAGACCTGCCCGGCGCCGACGAGAGCTCCGCACTCATCGTGTTCACGCGCGACGGCGACGAGCTCACCGACGACGACATGGCCGCCATCATGGAGCGCTCGCAGGAACTCATCGAGTTCTCCTCAAGCGAGTTCCTCCCGCCCGCAACCGCCTCCGAAGACGGCACCGCGGCACTCCTCCCCATTCCCCTCGACGTGATCGACAACGTCGAGGAGCGTGCCGACCGGGCCGCAGACATCCGCTCGACAGCCAACGACGGCCTGCCTGACGGCCTCGTCGCCTACATGACGGGCGGCGAAGGCTTCGCAGTCGACCTCGCGGGCGTCTTCGCCGGCGCAAACTTCACGCTCCTCGGCACGACCGTCATCGTCGTCGCCATCCTGCTGATCGTCACCTACCGCAGCCCCTGGCTCTGGCTCGTGCCCCTCGCGGTCGTCGGACTCGCCGACACGGTCGCGGCCGTCATCGCCAACATGGTGGCCTCCGCCTTCGAGGTCGAACTGGATGCCTCGATCACGGGCATCCTGTCAGTGCTCGTCTTCGGTGCAGGCACCAACTACGCCCTCCTGCTCATCGCCCGCTATCGAGACGAGCTGCGCAGCCACGAAGACCGGCGCGAAGCCATGAACGTCGCACTCAAGGGCGCAGGACCCGCCATCATCGCCTCGGGCGGAACGGTTGCCCTCAGCCTTGCGACGCTGCTCTTCGCCGAACTGACCGGCAACCGCGCCCTCGGCATCGCCTGCGCGGCCGGCATCCTCGTCGCCATGGCGTTCGCACTCTTCGTGCTTCCGGCCGCGCTCGTGCTCTTCAACCGCAAGCTCTTCTGGCCCTACGTGCCCAAGGTCACCTCCGAAGACCGTCTCGCGCGCGGATTCTGGTTCCGCCTCGGCACGCTCGTCTCCAAGCGCCCCGCGATCGTTGCCATCGTCGGAATCGCGATCCTCGCCGGCCTCGCGACGGCCGTGCCCGGCGTCAAGGTCGGGCTCGCCCAGACCGAGCGCTTCACGTCGACCCCTGAGGCCGTCGTCGGCCAGGAGATCATCGCCGACGCCTTCTCGGCGGGCAGCGGTTCCCCCGCGATCGTGATCGCCAACGCGGATGCCGCGGAGCAGGTCGTCGAGGCAGCACTCGAGATCGACGGCGTCGACAGCGCCCGCATCGTCGACTCCAACGACGAGATCGCCGAAATCAACGTGCAGTTCAATGTCGCCGCCGAGACCGAGGAGGCCTTTGCGCTCGTCGAGGAGCTCCGCGCCGAGCTCGACTCCGTGGAGGGCGCGGATGCGCTCGTCGGCGGAATCGATGCCGAGAGCCTCGACCAGGCGGCGGCACAGGAGCGTGACGAGATGCTCGTCATCCCGCTCATCCTCGTCGTGGTGTTCGTCGTGCTCGTGCTGCTGCTGCGCTCGCTGCTCGCCCCGATCATCCTGCTTTTGACGGTCGTCGGCTCGTTCTTCGCGAGCGTCGGGGCATCGTGGCTGCTCTTCCAGTCAGTCTTCGACTTCCCCGCACTCGACACCTCGGTGCTGCTCTTCAGCTTCCTGTTCCTCGTCGCACTCGGGGTCGACTACAACATCTTCCTCGTCACACGGGCCAAGGAGGAGGCCGAGAAGCTCGGCACTCGCCGCGGCATGGTTCGGGCGCTCTCCGCGACGGGCGGGGTGATCACGAGCGCGGGCATCCTGCTCGCCGCCGTCTTCGCCGTGCTCGGCGTGCTGCCGCTCATCACGCTCACCCAGATCGGCATCATCGTCTGCGTCGGCGTGCTCATCGACACCCTCCTCGTGCGCACCGTCATCGTGCCCGCCTTCGCCTTCATGCTGGGTGACTGGTTCTGGTGGCCGCGCCACGGGCGGATGCGCCAGCACAGCGCGGCCGAGTCGGCACCCGTCGAGGACCCGGCCGAAGCGATCGCCGAGGCCGAGGAGCGCGTCGAGGCGCGCAGCTAGCGCAGCAGCGCGGGTTGGGTAGGCCCGCGGAGGGAACGGCTGGCGCTCGGCAACTTCGGGCTGGCACTCGCTGCTCAGCCCGCGCAGGATGGTGACATGAAGGCGCTCATCGCATCCGGTTCCGGTCGCTACGCCGACCCGTGGCATCCGTTCCCCCGCACCTCGCCCCTGATCGCCGAGGTACTGACGGCCGCCGGGTTCAGCGTCGAGACCGACGACGACGTGGATGCCGCGATGGCCCGGCTCGACGGCGTCGACCTGCTCGTACTCAACGCGGGTGGGCCATCCAAGTCCGGACCGGGGACGACGCCGCAGCAGTCCATCGACGGCTTCGCCTCAGCGCTTGAGCGGGGCATCGGCATCCTCGCGGTGCACTGCGCGCTCTCGTCGCTGCCCGACTACCCCGAGTGGGCGAGCACGGTCGGCGGAAGGTGGGTGCAGGATGTCTCGTGGCATCCGCCGATCGACACCGCCCACGTGACGGGGCTGGCCCTGCCCGACGGCACCCCGATCAACGACTTCGACGTGTTCGACGAGCGCTACCTGGCGCTCGAAGAACTCGGGCCTCGACACACGGTTGCCGAGCACCACCACGAGGGCGAGACGGCGCCGACCGCGTGGGTGCGCGAGGTGGGCGCGTCACGTGCCGCGGTCGACACGCTCGGGCACGACGAGAAGTCCTATGAGTCGGCGGGGCGGCGCGAGCTCATGACGCGGCTCGCGCTGTGGGCCGCGCGGGCCTAGCGGGAGGTCAGCCGCCGACGCGTCCGAGGTCGGATGCCGAGACATCCGTTCGGTGGAAGTTCAGGTGCGAGCGGCTCGCCGTCGGGCCACGCTGGCCCAGGTAGCGGGAGAACGTGGCGCCCGAGCCGTAGGGGCGCTCGGCGGGCGACGTGAGTTTGAAGAAGCAGAGCTGCCCGATCTTCATGCCCGGCCAGAGCTTGATCGGCAGGGTCGCGACGTTGCTCAGCTCGAGGGTGACGTGACCCGAGAAGCCGGGGTCGACGAAGCCGGCGGTGGAGTGCGTGAGGAGGCCGAGTCGGCCGAGCGAGCTCTTGCCCTCGAGCCGGGCCGCGATGTCGTCGGGGAGCGTCACCTGCTCATACGTGGAACCGAGCACGAACTCGCCCGGGTGCAGGATGAAGGGCTTCTCGGGGTCGACCTCGAGCAGGCGGGTCAGCTCGGGCTGGTCCTCGGCGGGGTCGATGTAGGGGTACTTGTGGTTGTCGAAGAGGCGGAAGAAGCGGTCGAGCCGCACGTCGACACTCGAGGGCTGCACCATCTCGGGTTCGGTGGGCCTGAGGCCGATGCGGCCCGAGGCGAGTTCAGCGTTGATGTCGCGGTCGGAGAGCAGCATGGAACCGAGACTACTGGACGGATGCCCGGGCCCGCGGTCGCGGGACGCCCTCGCCGCCGCGCTCAGATTTCGGCACTCCGCTCATACTGCGGCTCGAGCATCCCGCCGAAAAGTGAGCGGGCCGCGTGGGTGCGTGGGCGGCGCGGGCCTCACCGGCTGCGCGGGCTGCAGGTTTTGGCTACGCGCGCCAGAGACTTCTGGCGCAGGAGGCGGAAACTGTAGCGGTCGCCCCGACCCGACCGCGAAAAGGCGTTGCTCAGAGGGGTTTGGCGAGCACGAGCATCCGCAGGTCGTCGCGAAGCGGGATGCCGAAGCGTTCGTCACCGTAAGGGAACTCGCGAAACTCGCCCGTGCGGCCGTAGCCGCGTCGCTCGTAGAAGGCGATGAGGTCGGGGCGCTGCTCGATGACGGTCATCTCCATCGCCGCGGCGCCCCACAGTTCCGTCGCTCGACGCTCCGCCTCGGCGAGGATCCGCTTGCCGAGACCCCCGCCCTGGCCGTCTGGTCGCACGGCAAACATGCCGAAGTAGGCCGCCCGCTCGCCCGCACGCGTGATGTGGGCACAGCCGACGAGGGCGCCGTCCCGCTCCGCCAAGAGCACGACACTGTTGGGCCGCGCGATGTCCTCCGCGAGCACCTCGGGGTCGATGCGCTGCCCCTCGAGCAGGTCGGCCTCGGTGGTCCAGCCCTCGCGACTCGCGTCACCGCGATAGGCGGATGTCACGAGCTCCACGATCGCGGGAATGTCGGCGTCGGTCGCGGATCTGAAGAGCAGGTCGTTCACGATCCGAGGGTACTCGCTAGTATGGGAGCGTCCGGTTCGCCGGATATGCGGATGTAGTTCAATGGTAGAACTTCAGCTTCCCAAGCTGATAGCGCGGGTTCGATTCCCGTCATCCGCTCCATTTGTCGGTAATCAGTCATTGTTGGATGATCAGCAATCCTGAGACGAGATTCGGCGTCCGCAATTGCGACGGTTACTTTTGCTCGGTGCGCCCCGGTTTGCTTGGTGATCGGGCGTGAGTTAGACCAGTTCGCTCACGAGCTGCTCGATTCGATTGCGGATGTCATCGCGGATCGGGCGCACCGACTCGATGCCTTGGCCGGCGGGGTCATCGAGCTCCCAGTCCTCGTAGCGCTTGCCGGGGAAGATCGGGCAGACGTCGCCGCAGCCCATCGTGATGACGACATCCGACTCCTGCACCGCATCGGTCGTTAGCACCTTGGGCTGCTCGCCGGCGATGTCGATGCCGAGCTCTGCCATCGCCTCGACCGCGGTCGGGTTGATCTGGTCGGCGGGCATGGAGCCCGCGGACCGCACCTCGATACGATCGCCGCCGAGGTGGCGGAGAAAGCCAGCAGCCATCTGCGAGCGGCCCGCGTTGTGCACGCAGACAAAGAGGACGGAGGGCTTGGCAGAGATCATGTAGGTACTCCTGATTCAGAGGGTGAGGTAGTGAGCAGGGTGTCGAGAAGGTTTTGGACGCGGCCGGAGATCTCGTCGCGGATGGCCGCGACACCGTCGGGCGAAGCCAGCGCTGGGTCACCCACAGCCCAGTCCTCGTAGCGGACGCCCGGGATGATGGGACAGACGTCGCCGCACCCCATCGTGATGACTACATCGGCCGCACGGACCGCGTCATCGGTCAGCGGCTTGGGGAACCGCGGCTCATCGTCATCGCTGATAGTTGTAATCTCTGCCAGCAGGGGCTGCACGCTGGGGTGTATTTCGGATGCTGGCGCGGATCCGGCGGACCTGGCGATGACCTTGCCATCGGAGAGCTGGTTGAGGAGGGCCGCTGCGAGCTGGGAACGTCCGGCGTTGGCGACGCAGACGAAGAGTACCTGCGGAACGCCGTTGTCGCGATCGCGCGTGATGTCGGTCAGTCGTTGGGTGGCGAAGCGTTTCGTGAGGGAGACCAGGTGGGTGGCAATCCGCGCGGAGCGTGCCAGGGCAGCGTAGGACTCCCGCACGACGGCGGTGACGAGCTCAGGACTAAGGGTGGGGAAGCGGTCAATAAGGGCCGCGGCGAGGTGAGTGAGCGCTTCGTCAACATCGTCGAGTCCGCTGTACTCCGCTCGGCGCCCCGGGTTCACTGCGGCGGGAGCAAAGGATTCCAGCAGAGACGTGACTGCCGGGCGCAGCTCCGGGGTGATGCGGTACCAGACCCAGGTTCCGCGCCGCTCGGAGGACAGCACACCGACGTCCTTCAACACCTTGAGGTGGTGGGAGATCGTCGGTTGGGACACGTCGGCGAGTTCTGCCAGATCGCAGACGCATGACTCCCCGCGGGCATCCGTCGCGATCGCCGAAAGCATCCGCAAGCGAATGGGGTCGGAGAGTGCTTTGAGTGTCGAAGCCAGGGCGGCCGCCACTGACGCGCCAATGGCGTGGGTGACGGTCGGGGCGCAGGCCTCCGCAGTGTCGATGCTCATGTTCGGACCTCTGTCTCGGTCAGGGCGTACGGGTCGGTGTTGAACCACTTGCGGGCGAGCCAAAGCGACACATAGACGAGCCCCACGAGCACAGGAACCTCGATCAGGGGGCCGACGACGCCGGCGAGTGCCTGGCCGGATGTCGCCCCGAATGTTCCGATGGCGACGGCGATGGCCAGCTCGAAGTTGTTGCCCGCTGCGGTGAAGGCCAGGGTAGACGAGCGGGCGTAGCCGAGGCCCAAGGCTTTTCCGGCGAGCAACCCCACGAACCACATGGTGGCGAAGTAGGCGAGCAGCGGGAGGGCGATGCGCGCGACGTCCCATGGCTTCGACGTGACCTGCTCACCCTGCAGGGCGAAGAGCAGCACGATCGTGAACAGCAGGCCATAGAGCGCCCAGGGGCCGATCTTCGGCACGAACTTCTCCTCGTACCAGTCGCGTCCCTTGCGGCGCTCACCGATGAACCGGGAGGCGAATCCGGCGACGAGGGGTACGCCGAGGAAGATCAGCACGTTGAGCGCGATCTCCGTTATCGAGATCTCCAATCCCTGGGTGTCGGGGCCAAGCCAGGTGGGCAGCACGGTGAGGTAGAACCAGCCGAGCACCGAGAAGGCGAGCACTTGGAAGACGGAGTTGATTGCCACCAGCACCGCGGCAGCTTCACGGTCGCCACAGGCGAGGTCGTTCCAGATGACAACCATGGCAATGCACCGCGCGAGCCCGACGATGATCAGCCCTGTGCGGTACTCAGGCAGGTCGGGCAGCAAGACCCACGCGAGCGCGAACATCAGCGCCGGCCCGGCGACCCAGTTCAACACGAGAGAGGAGACAAGAAGCTTCTTGTCTCCCGTGACCGCAGCGACTTTGTCGTAGCGGACCTTCGCCAACACTGGGTACATCATCACCAGCAGCCCGAGGCCAATGGGCACGGATATCCCACCGACTTCGAGCCCAGCGAGAATGTCCGACACGCCTGGCACGAAACGACCCAGGACGAGCCCCGCAACCATCGCGAGGCCGATCCAGAGCGGCAACCAACGATCCAGGGTCGACATGCGCCGGGCAGCGGATGCGACGGGCGCGATGCTGGATGAGGTGCTCACGCTTACGACTTCCGGCACTTCGACATGCGTCTATATTGACTCCCATCGAATCAGGATGCAAGCAGTGAGATCTCGCTGTGCGTTACCGGGTGCCCGCCGGTTCAGGTGCATAGGCTTCGCAAACCTGAGCGCGGGAACAAGCTCGGTCGCGGGTCAGTGACCGCCGCCGAGGTTGCCGGCGAGGCGCCCGTGGATGTCGAGGCTCGCCGTGTTGAGCCCTTCAATGATCACGCGCTTGCCGCGGTCGTGGTACTTGGTGACGATGGCGTCGAGCGCGGCGACGGTCGAGGCATCCCAGATGTGCGACTCCGTCATGTCGATGATGACGCGATCCGGGTCATCGGTGTATTCGAACTGCGTCGTCAAGTCGTTGCTCGACGCGAAGAACAGTTCCCCGACCACGCGGTAGTGGGCGGTCGGCACGGCTTCGCCCTCGGGAAGCGTGCGAGTCACTGAGACGAAGTGCGCGACCCGCCGGGCGAACGCGACCATGGCAACGAGCACACCGACGATGACACCGATCGCCAGGTTGTGCGTCACAACGATGACGATGACCGTCGAGACCATGACCGCGGTCTCGCTCTTCGGCATCCGCTTCAACGTAGAGAGGCGGATGCTGTGCCAGTCGAAGGTCAGCACGGAGACGATGATCATGACGGCAACGAGCGCGGCCATGGGCACGACGACAAGCACGTCGCTGAAGCCAAGCACGAGGACGAGGAGGAAGACGCCGGCGAGGAAGGTGGAGATGCGGGTGCGCGCGCCCGAGGCCTTGACATTGATCATGGTCTGGCCGATCATCGCGCAGCCGCCCATGCCCCCGAAGAACCCGGACGCGATGTTGGCGACGCCCTGGCCCCACCCTTCGCGGGTCTTGTTTGAGTGCGTGTCGGTTACCTCGTCGACGATCTTGGCAGCCATGAGGGATTCGAGGATGCCGACCATCGCCATGCCCAGCGCGAATGGCGCAATGATGGCGAAGGTCTCCCACGTCAAAGGCACGTTGGGGAAGAAGAGTTCGGGGAGGCTCTCAGGGAGGTCGCCCTGGTCGCCGATGGTAGGCACATTGATCGCCAGCACGACGGTTGCGACGGTGAGCAGGACGATCGCCACGAGCGGCGCGGGGACGACCTTCGTCAGGCGCGGCATCAGGACCATGATGACGATCCCCACGGCGACGAGCGGATAGACGAGCCACGGCACGCCAAGCAACTGCGGGAATTGAGAGGTGAAGATGAGGATCGCAAGCGCGTTGACGAACCCCACCATGACGCTACGCGGTATGAAGCGCATGAGCTTTGCAACGCCGACCAGCGACAGCACGATCTGAAATACGCCCGCGAGAATAACCGTCGCGATGAAGTAATCCATGCCGTAATCGCGCGCAACCGGAGCGATGACCAGAGCGACGGCACCCGTAGCGGCTGTGATCATCGCCGGACGACCACCGACAAAAGCAATGGTCACAGCCATTACGAACGAGGAGAAGAGCCCGACCCGCGGATCGACACCGGCGATGATCGAAAAGGCAATCGCTTCGGGGATGAGCGCCATAGCGACGACAAGACCGGCGAGCGCCTCTCGCGTGAGTAGTTTCGGTGACTTCAGCGCAGTCCATACGCTGGGCTCTGGCTTGTACCGCGCACGCTCAGCGGCTTTCGTTGCCGCGCGCTCGGCGCGTCGTTCAGGTTGTGACATGGATGTCTCCAGGAAGCCACGGCAGCGAAAGCGCCGTGTGGGCGGAAGTGAATGGGGGTGCCTCGATGCCGGGGCCAGGACGCTCGCGGGAGCGGCGACAATGGATGGGCAACGGCGAGCGACGGACACCGTACTCGTGTAACCCTACCCTTACGTGAGGGTAGAGTGCGAATTGTGCTGGACCGAAAGTGGAGAGATGGAATACGAAGAGTCGCAGACGATGCAGATCGGCGAGGTCGCGGAGAAGACAGGGCTCTCACTCCGCACCCTCAGGCACTACGACGAGATTGGCCTGCTGCGCGCTTCTGACCGCTCCGAGGGAGGCTTCCGGCTGTACACGAATCGGGATCTCCAACGTCTCCTACTGATCCGCAGGATGAAGCCCCTGGGGTTTTCACTGGAGGAGATGAACGAGCTACTCGGCGTGATCGATCAATTGCAAGCGTCTGGCGACGCCGAATCACCCAATACCCGCGAGCGTCTGGCTGCTTTCGTCCACGAGACGAAGCAGCGACGCGAGAAGCTGGTGCGGCAAGTTGAAATGGCGGACGAGTTCTTGGATCTACTTAGTAACCAGTAGGAGTCGGAGTGATACACCGACCGTCACGCCGGAGCCGCCAGCACAACGAGCGGTCACGTCGCAACCGGTCGATGCAGCATCGTGCGATGTCCCGAAGCCTCAGGTCTCAAGAACGTTGATCAGTCCAAGGGTGGATAATCACCGACACCATTTGCGGCAGCATCCTGTCATCCTGCGACCAGGCGAACCTCTGTCTACTCGGGACCGCAGTAGGCCGATCGGTAGAAGCAGTTCGCGTCCTGACCGGTGAGCTGTGGGACGAAGTGGATGATGTCACCCACGTACAGGGTCGGGTAGCGGCCCAGTCGGGTGCCGTCGGCATCCGCCAGTTGATCGAGCTCGACGGAGAACCGCTGGGAGATCTCGATCGCCACATCACCCTCGGCGACGACGTAGGAGGCGACGATGTCGCCGTCGAACTCCGCCACGCCTGCCGCCCCCGTCCTCGGGCCGCCGTCGATGGGCATGATGGGCGAGTCCGCCTCGTCCCCTGCGTCCGCCTCATCCTCCGTCTCGGGTTCGCGCGTCGGGCCAGGATGCGCAGAGGGAGACGAGCTGGCCTCACCCGCCGCAGCTTCTGGGTCTTCTCCGTCGGTGACAGCAGTGCAGCCCGACAGGAGAACCACGGCGAGCAGCGCAACCAGAAGTTTGCTCATGACCTCAGTCTGGCAGGCGGGGGCCCTGCGGCGGCCTGTCCTGCAGCACTGCCGCGAGGCGGCGTCGCGCACGGATGTACGGCGCCGGGTCGATGATGAGCTCGCCGTCAACCTCCTGCAGGTCGCGGATTCCCTCGTCGCCGACCGTGATCGACATCGCCACAATGAGTCGCGCCTCCGTCTCACTGTCGTCGTCGCGGAGGCGCGCCAGTTCGGGGTGGGCGTCGAGCCACGCGGCGATCACGGCGACGAGACGCTCGCGGCTGTCGTGGGCGGCCCAGGACACCGCCGATGTCGTGCCCGGTTCGCGGGCGAACAGGGCGAGGCGCCGTCGCGTGACGGCGTCATCCGTCTGGCCCCGTACTGATTCGGTCACGATCAGGGATGCGGCGACCACGAGGTCGTCGCTGTGGGTCGTCAGCAGCCGCTCGGTGAGGGCGGGATCGTATTCGAGGGGCGGACCGAAGATGGCCTGGTCGAGCGAGGGGAAATAGTTGAAGAAGGTGCTGCGCGAGACCATCGCCGCGTCGCAGATCCGCTCGACGGTGACACTCTTGATGCCGCCCTCGTAGGCGAAGTCGACGGCAGCTTTCTCTATCCGTCGTCGAGTGAGGCGCACCTTGCGCTCCCGCAGGCCTTCGGCCATGTGGACCTCCCTCGATCGCGTAGGTACACACGATACGTGACCGGGGCCGACACGCAATGGCCGGCCCCGGTCACGCTTCGACTATGCCCCCGCGAGTGGTCGCAGCGCGGCGGAACCGCACGGCCGTGAACATCACCCCCGCGCCCACGAGCAGACTGAGGGCGAGCAGCAGGGCGCCTGACGGGTCACTCCCGGTCGTCGGGAGGGGGGCGCTCTCGGTGTCGGCCGCCCCGCCACCGCCGGGGCCGCCGGCTGCCTCGGTCACGGTGACCGTCACGATGGCGGTACTCGCGAGCATCGTCGGCGCCTCGGGCACGAAGCGCAGCATGACCTGGTGGGTGCCGACGGGCAGGCCGGAGAAGGTGGCGGTGCCCGCGCCGTTGACGATCTCGAACGCGTCACCCGCCGGGTTCCCGCCAAGGTAGGCCTCGACGTGACCTCCGATCGGGTCTCCCGGCGCGGCGCGGCTTGTCAGGCCTGACGCAACGGCGGCCCGCACCTCAAGGGTTGCAGGATCCGCCGTCGTGCCGACCGCCGTCGGCGCAGTTGCGGTGAGCGCCGTGGTGATGCCGCGCACCTCCAGTGCCGTCGGCGCCGAGGCGGATGCCCCGAAGCCGGGCGCCGGAACGAAGCGGGCCGTGACGCCATGAGCACCGACCGGCAGCATGTCTGCGTCGAGCTCGAAGCGCGCCTCACCGTCATCGATGTCCGGGTCGCTGTCCATGCCGGCCGGGACGCTGTGCACGACCTCGCCATCGAAGACGAACTCGATCATGCCGCGCGGGTCGACGTCGACGCCGAGCATCGCGTTGGTGACCGTCGCTGTCATCGTGAGCGGCTCATCCGCTCGCACATCCGCGGAGGAGACGCTCAGCGTCGTGATCGTGTCCACCGCGGTCACGGTGAGCGGATGCGCCGCCGAGGTCGACATGGCGAAGTTGCCGTTCGCATCGCCAAGGAAGGCGACCGTGAGCTCCTCGGTGCCCCACGGGATGACGACGTCATCGAACAGCACCTCGCCGTCGGCGTCGAGCGGCGAGTACATGAGGGGCGAGCCGTCGGCGAGCAGCACGGCGTGACCGTCGACATCGGCCGGCGTCGCGGTGACCTCGGCGATGACATCCACCTGACCGAACGCGCGGATGCTCGACGGTGCACTGGTGATCATGGTCGTCGTTGGCGCTTGGGCCACCGTGAACGAGACCGGCGCGCTTGCCGAGGGCAGCGCATCCGTGGTGCCCGGGTCGCTGTCGATCACGCCGGCGAAGCGCGCGACGACCTCGTGGGTGCCCGCCTGCGGAGCCCAGGTCACGGGTGCCGTCGCGGTGAAGGAGCCACCGCCCGCAGAGTTGAGGGGGCTCGTTCCCACGGTCGCGCCATTGACCTCGATCGTCACCTGCTCACCAGTGAGGTCGACCGAACCACCGGGCTCGACCGCCGCGCCGACCGTGAGGGTGTCGCCGTAGACCGTCGGGGTCGAGACAATGTCGAGGGTCGTGGTCGTCTCCACTTCGCTCGGCCCCGGCGGCGCGGGCGGGGTGGGCGCGACCACCGTCACGGTCGTGCTCGCGGAGGAGTACGTCGAGCGCTCCTTGTAGTCACGCTGCGGGACGTTCGGCTTGAAATCGGCGCGCACCTGGTAGGTGCCGGGGTCGAGCGGCGGAAGCGTGAACGTGTGGTCACCCCCGGTGCCGCCCCAGACGACCCGCTTGTTGTCGACATACACGTCCACCCATCCGTCGAGGGGCGTGTTGGGCGTGCGGGTGTCGGCGGTGCGAACCCGGAGCGGGATGCTGTCGCCCGCCTCGACCTGCGACGGTGCACTGACCGACGTGGTGCTCTTCATGGGGATCATGATGCGAACGGTTCCGCTGTTCGCGAGCGGTCCGAAGTAGTCGTGCATGTCTTCAGGACGATGCGCATCCCTGTCGATGCGGACTCCGGCCATGTAGTCGATGACCCAACTCGCGCCGGCCCCACCTCCGGAACCGCCGGAGGAGCTGAGGAACTTGCGCCCTGAACCGCCGGCGGAGCCCGATGCCGGCCAGCCGCCGCCACCACCGCCTCCGCCACCGCCGTTTGTGCTGGAGGCCGCCGAGCCCGAGCTCTCTCCGTGCTTCATGTAGCGGGGGAAGGTTGAGTCGTCGAGGCCGTTCTTGCCCACGGCACCCGGATGCGCGCCCTCGCCGGATCCGGGAGCATACGTCGTGATCGTGCGCCCGTCGGAGGACCCCGCGACGCTACCCCCGGCCTCACCGCCCTTCACGTAGGTGAACTTGCCACTCGTGTCGCCCTCGCCCGCGTAGCCGCCGATGGCACCCAAGATGCTCAGGAGGCCAGCGAGGGTCATCGACATCCCCGCATTGCCGGTGTATCCGCCTGCTCCACCACCGCCGCCGGCGACCGCGATGATTCGGCCGTTGAGTCTGACTGCCGCCGCACCGCCTCCGCCGCCGCCGTTGGCACCGGCGAGGCTACCTTTTCCGCCATCCCCTCCGTTGACGAATCCGGCACCACCTTTGCGCTCGTCGCCGCTGCCGTGGGCATCCTTGCCCGCATAGACGGTCAGCCGGTCGCCCTCCGTGACCGGGATGAACACCGCGAAGTCGGCGCCGCGTCCGCCAAGGACGTTGGAGACAATTCCGCCTCGCCCTCCGCGCAGTCCGACGAGCACCTCAGTGACGCCGGCAGGCACGATCCAGTCGGTTCCGCTCGGACTGTCGAACTCGAAGATCTGCTGGGGTGCGGGTGCGGCATGCGCAGGGCTTGGCGCCTGGATGCCGATACCGGTGAGCGCGAGCGCAGCCACCGTCAGGAGAGCGATCGTGCGTCGCGTTCGAGGCTTCACCGCGCGGGGCTGGGTGCCTCGACGCGCGGCACGGGAGTAGCGAGAAAGTTGGATCACAGTCCAAGATTAGAGTTAAAGCTATATATCGCGCATCACCCCACTCCGAGGACTTACCCCGATGACCCGACTTCTCCCCTCCCGCCGTCGGCGCGCCCTGAGCAGCGCCGCGGCAATGACGCTCGCAACCGCTCTCGTCTCGACGGGGCTCGTCCTTGGCGTGGCGACGCCCGCATCCGCGGCCCCCGCCGGCTTCAGCGATGACCAGCGCGAGGTCGTGTTCACGAACCCGAGCGGCACCGACTGGATCGTCCCGGCCGGCGTCGATGTCGTCTATGTGGGCCTTCGCGGCGGTGACGGCGGTAATGCCGGACGCGCAGGCGCTGGCGGTCCCGGCGCGAACATCGTCGTACGCGTCGATGTGGCGGCCGGCGACATCCTCACGCTCCACGCAGGACTCTCGGGGAACGGGAGAACCGGAGGCTCCGGCTACCGTCCCGGCAGCAACGGAGGCAAGGGCAGCCTCGACGGCAAAGACGGCGGCGGCGGGGGCGGCGCCGCCGCACTGCTCGTGAACGGCGCGCTTGCGGCCGTCGCAGGCGGTGGCGGCGGCGCCGGCGGCGGCGGCGGCAAGGGCATCGGGCACGGCGAAGGTGGCAGCGGCGGATCACCGGTCGGCCCATTCGAGCACGGCGAAAACGGCAAGGGCAGCAACCCCGGCGCCGGCGCCGGCGGCTTCCGCGTCTACGGCATGCTCGAACACGGCACGGACGCCGAAAACGGTTCCGCCGGTGGTGGTGGTGGCGGCGGCGGCGGAGGCTGGCCGTGGAGCGGCGTCGGCGGCGGCGGCGCCGACCGGTCGTGGCGCGCCATCAGCAACAGTGGCGGCGGTGGCGGGAGTTTCGGGGCGAGTTGGGTGTCCTCGTCACTTCCCGGCGTGACGCACGTCAACGACGTCGGCACGGCACCGGCATCCTTCGCCGACTACCGCGGTCCCATCGCGGCGAAAAACACCGTGCGCGTCGTCATCCCGGAGGCGACCGCCGTGACCATGACGGCACCCGAGACGCTCGGGGTGAACGGCTCTCCGGTCATCCGTTTCCAACCCCAGGTCGCGACCGGCCCGAGGGCCGGAACGCTCGTGTCGGGCACCATCCGGGTCGCCGTCGACGGCGTGACCGTCGGCACCTACTCGACGGCCGACGCCTTCTGGACGAGCGGCTGGGGCTACGCCGTGTACACGCTGGACCCGCCTATGCCCACACTCGCGCGCGGGACCCACACAATCACGGCCGAGTTCACGTCGGGCACCCCCGGAAAGAGCTACGGCTACCCGGAGGAGCGCTCGACCGCCACGACGACCATTCGCGTCATGCCCCGCATCACCGGATCCGTCGCCATCACGGGCGACCCCCACGTCGGCGTGACACTCTCAGCGGACACCTCGGGCATCACGTCGCCCGCCCCACTCGGTACGCTCGCGCACCAGTGGTACCGCGACGCCGACCCGATCCCCGGAGCGACGGGCGCGCGCTACGTCGTCACCACCGCTGACCAGGCGCGCGACCTCCGCGTCGCCGTGAGCGCAAGCGCGTACGCCGAATGGCTCCAATCGCCCCCCGTGGTCGTCCAGGTCGCGACAACCCTCACCCTCGCAACCAACGCGACCGGGCCCATCCCCGCGGCTGAGGACGTCACCGTGACCGCCACGCTCGGCTCGCCCGCCCTCCCGCCGAGCGGCAGCAACATCGAGCTGCGTGTCGACGGCACCGCCGTCGCATCCGACACCATCCGCAACGGCGTCTCGACCTTCACCCTCACCGGACTCGGCGTCGGCACCCACACCCTCGTCGCACGGTACGCGGGGGATGCCGTCAACCAGCCCGTCGAGTCCGCTCCCGTCACCGTCACGGTCGCGCTGCAGGAGCAGAGCATCACCCTCGGCGGTGTGCCCATCGAGATCGAGGTCGGTGAGACGGCCCAACTGTGGGTGTCGGGCGGCAGCGGCACGGGTGCCGTCACATACGCCACATCGGATGCCTCGGTCGCAACCGTTTCGGCGAGCGGAGCGCTCACCGCGCACGCCGTCGGGCCAGTGACGGTCACCGCCACCATGGCGGCCGATGGCCGATACGATGCCGCGACCAGCTCGGCCTCGACGACGGTCGTTCCCGACGACGGCATCACGCCAACCCCCATCGACCTGAGCACCGCGACCGCCGAGCTCGCGGGCCCCGGCCCCTTCGTGTACAACGGCTCCCCCATCCGACCCGGCATCGCATCGGTGACGCTGCCCGACTCGACGGTCCTTCAGCCGGGCGACTATGTCGTCGACTACGGGACGAATACGACGGTTGCCGATGGCGGCAGCGTCACCATCACGGGTCAGCGCGCCTACACCGGGTCACTCGTCGTACGGTTTGCGATCGATCCGCTCGCCGTCACGATCACGGCCGACGACGAGGTGAAGGAGGTCGGCGCCCCCGACCCGTCACTCGACTGGGATGCGACCCCAGCGATCCTCCCGGGGGATGCGCTCACCGGCGCACTCACTCACGCGGGCATCGAGGTCGGCACCTACCCGATCACGCAGGGCACCCTCGACCTGTCGAACCCCAACTACGCGTTCACATTCGTCCCCGGCACGATGACGATCGTGCCGACGGCCGACGTGCGGGAGGTGTGGGCGCGCATCCTCGCCCTGCCCAACCCGATCGCCACGCGGGCGGATGCCGACGACGTCGCCGACGTCACGAATGCCTACGCGCGCCTCACGCTCGCCGAGCGCGGCCACCTGCCATCACCCGTGGTCGCGGCACTCGAGACGGCGCAGTCGCAGGCGGGAGCCGTGAACCGGAGCGATGCCAATGTTGAGGCCTCGAGCGGCGAACTCGCAGCCAACTGGAACCTCCGACTGGTCGTGACCCCGAGGACCGTCGACGGATCCCCGGAGGTCGTCCGTGACATCCTCGCGAAGCTCAAGCCCGACAATCGCGTGCCGCTCGCGCTCTACGACCTCGACTTCATCGACACGCTCACGGGCGACCCGTGGCACCCCACGAACCCGGTCACCGTGACATTCACGTCGCTGTCGCTCGCCGACTGGAAGCAGATCGGGGTCATCCACGAACTCGCCGACGGCACGCTAGAGCGGATCGCCGCCACGGTGGACGGGGGCAGCGTGCGCTTCACGGCGACCTCCTTCAGCCTCTACGGCGTGACGGCCGCGGGCCCGGTAGACCCCGTCGACCCGGTGGGGCCCGGCGACGGCGACAGCGACGGCGACGGCGACCAGGATGTGCTGCCCGTGACGGGCGCGGTCGCGGCACCCGCGATGGCGACCGCTGCGGTGCTGCTCATCCTCGGCGGACTCGCGCTGCTCGTGTGGCGTGTGAAGCGACGGGCGTGAACTTTCCCATTGGGTGTCGAAGGGCTCCGCTTTCGGCTAGTCGCCCTGCCGGTCGAAGATCAGTCGATGGAGCACCCCCGCCGCGAGGGCGCCGATGATCGGGAACACGATGAAGACCCAGAGCTGTGCGAGCGGCTCAGCACCCCCGTAGATTGCGGCGGCGATCGAGCGCGCGGGGTTCACCGAGGTGTTGTCGACAGGGATCGTCACGAGGTGGATGAGCGTCAGGGTGAGCCCGATCACGAGACCGGCGATGAGGGGATTACCGCGCGTGCGGTGCGTCACCCCGAGGATGACGAAGAGGAACACGGCCGTGAAGACGATCTCGACACCGATCGCACCCCCGATGCCGAAGCCCCCCGGGGAGAGTTCACCCCAGCCGTTACTCGCGAAGCCACCCTCCCTGGCACTGTCGAACCAACCTTCGGCCGAGGAGCCGATAAGTGCGATGATGCTCGTCGCGACCGCGCCGCCGAGGATCTGGGCGACGATGTATCCGATCGTGCCGCGCCACGGGAAGCGCCCCGCCGCTGCGAGGCCGAGCGTGACGGCCGGGTTGAAGTGCCCGCCCGAGATCGGCCCGAAGGCGTAGGCGCCGGCGACGACCGTGAGGCCGAACGCGAGGGAGACACCCGCGAAACCGATCCCAAGTGGGGTGCCGTTCTCGCTGAGGCCGAATGTCGCGGCGAACACGGCTGAGCCAACACCGCCCAGGACCAGGAGGAACGTGCCGAGGAACTCCGCGACGAGAGCCGCAAGAGTGGAGGGACCCCGCGAGCTCGGCGAGGGCGCATGCTCAAGCGGGGTCGGTTCGAAGGCTGGCTCCGGGCGTGGGTCACTCATGTCGTCGCTCCCTAGTCTCTGTGTCGAGCGGTGAAGGGATTGCGGGAGTAGCACGGGGCTGCTCTCGGGGCCCACCATAGTGCGATCGGCCGCGACGTCAATGGCTGGGCTGCGATGTGCTGAGTCATCCTGAACGGCCACCAGGTGACTCGCTCACAGCAGCGGCAAGATGTAAAAAATTGTTGACACGCGCTCCGCGACGGTGCATGCTTCCTGATGTAAAGAAAGTTAGACATCCGGAGGGTCATCGTGGGGTACATCGAACGCATCACCTGGTCGCAGATGATCGCCAGTCTTGCCGGCGGCATCGTGTACCTCGCCATCGTGTTGCCGCAGCTCGCGACGCGAGCGATCGGCGAGATCGAGTGGATCGCCCCCATGCTGTGGACGATCGGCGGCGCCATCGTCGCTTCGATCGTGGTCAGCATCCTGTGGGGCATTGTCGCGGGCATGGTGAACCGCGACGACGCATCCGCCTCCGACCAGCGTGACCGCGAGATCGGATGGCTCGGCGACCGGGTCGGGCAGGCGTTCCTGGTGCTCGGCGGGGTTGGGGCGCTCGCCCTCGTGATGCTCGAGGCGGAGCGATTCTGGATCGGCAATGTGCTCTTCGCGGGGTTCATGCTCTCCGCCCTGCTCGGCGGCCTCACCCGCGTCATCGCCTATCGGCGGGGTTTCTGATGGGCGGCAAGCCGACCCGGGTGACCAACAGCATCCGAGTCCTCCGAGCCCACCACGGCGATATGACGCAGGCCGAGCTCGCGCGCCGGGTCGGCGTCACACGGCAGACCCTCATCGCAATCGAGCAGGGCAAGTATTCGCCCTCACTTGAGCTCGCGTTCCAGATCTCCCGCGTCTTCGGGGTCGGCCTCGACGACGTATTCCAGTACCCGACAAGCACGGAGGACCAGCAATGAATGCCCAGGCCACCGCCCCCACCACCATGACCGCCTGGGCACAGCACCATTACGGCGGCCCCGAGACAGTCGAAAGCAGAACGATCGACGTGCCCGCGCCGGCCAAGGGCGAAGTGCTGCTCAAGGTGTGCGCCACGAGCATCAACGCCGGCGACATCCGTGTCATGCGCGGCGACCCGATGCTGGTGCGCGCCGTCTTCGGCCTGCGACGTCCGCGCGTGGGCGTTCGAGGCATGGATGTCTCCGGCACCGTGATCTCGACCGGTCCGGGCGTCGACGACTGGAGTGTGGGCGACGAGGTTGTCGGCCAACTCCCCGGCGGCGGCCTCGCGCCCTACGTCATCGCACCGGTCAAGCGCTTGGTGCGGCGTCCCGCAACGGTGTCCGCAGCCCTCGCCTCGACCCTGCCCATCGCGGGCGGCACCGCCTGGCAGGCGCTCGAGAGCACTGGGGTGCGGGCCGGTTCGCGGGTGCTCGTGATCGGGGCATCCGGCGGGGTCGGTACCTTCGCCGTGCAACTCGCAGCCCTGCGCGGAGCGGAGGTGTGGGCACTCTGCGGCCCGCGCAACAGCGCCCTCGTGGAGGCACTCGGCGCCGCGCGCACCTTCGACTCCCGCAGCACCGACCTCGCCGCCTTCGACGCCGCAAGCTTCGACCAGATCATCGACATCGTCGGCACGACACCCCTACCGACGCTGCAGCGGCGCCTGCGTGAGGGCGGCGCGCTCTCCATGATCGCCGGCACCGGCGGTCGCGTGTTCGGGCCGATGGGGCGCATCCTGCAGGCCGGTGCGCGTTCCATCGGGTCGCCGCGAAAGCTCAAGGCCCTCACGGCGATGCCGAAACGGGAGGTGCTTGCCGAGCTCGTGCAGCTCGTCGCCGACGGCAAGCTCATGCCCGTGGTCGAGCGGGAGTACCCGATGCACGAAGCCGACGACGCCCTCAGGCACGTGGATGCCGGGCACACCGTCGGCAAGGTCGTCGTGCTGGCGGAGTGAGGCGGGGGCGCGGCGTGTGACGGCACGCGCTCGGAATCGACGAACGGTCCCTATGTTCCAACCACAATCGACCCGAGGTGCGTGAACGATGCCGAGATCTGGTCGCCCTGGTTGACGAAGACTGCGTCAGTGAGGCCGCCCGTCAGCACAATGTCGCCCGCACGAATGTGCTTGCCGCGGGCTGCGAGCGAGTTCGCCGCGAGGGCGAGCGCCTCGCCGGGGTGGCCCTGCACGGCGGCGCCCGTCGCAGTGTCGACGACCTCCCCGTTGACGCGCAGCACACAGGCCTCCAGCGCTAGGTCGATGTCGCGGGGATCGAGCGCCGTGCCGCCGATGTAGTAGCCGGCCGATGAGGCGTTGTCCGCGATCACGTCGGGCATCGCGAAACTGAAGTCGCGGTAGCGGCTGTCGATGATCTCGAAGCCCGCGTGCACCGTACCCACGGCGGCCATCGCGCTCGCCACAGTCACACCCGGCCCCACAAGGTCTGCCTTCATCGTGAAGACGATCTCCGGTTCGATGCGTGGGTGGATGAAGCGTTCGAGGTCAACCGGCACGCCCGCTTCGAGGTACATGCGGTCGGTGATGACGGCCGTAAGGGGCGAGTCAATGCCCATCCGGAGCTGCTTCGCCCGCGAGGTGAGTCCCAGCTTGACACCGACCACCGTATGGCCGTTGGCAACCTTGTCGTCGATGACCGCATCCTGCACCTGATATCCGGTCGGGATGTCGAGCTCGGCCCACTCATCGGTGATGCGGGTGATGTCGCGGCGCTCCGCCTCCGCGTCGAGAAGGTGGCGGGCGGCGCGGTCGATGGTCCAGTCAGTCATTCGGTGCCTCCCGACACGGTCGAAACAGGAGCGAAGCGAGTCGTGACCGTCCCAAGCCCGGCGAAGGTCGCCGAGACGGTGTCACCGGGCGCGACCTCGACGGCACCGCAGAGGCTGCCCGGCATGATGACCGAACCAGCCTCGAGGGTGACGCCAAGACGACCAAGCGTGTTGGCGAGCCACACGAGGGCATTGACCGGCGAGCCGAGCACGGCAGCACCGGCACCGCTTCCGACGACCGCGCCGTTCTTATGCAGAACGCATCCTGCACCCGCCAAGTCGATGGCATCCAGCCGTACGGGCTTTGTGCCAAGAACCACCGCGCCCGAGCTCGCATTGTCGGCGATGGTGTCGAAGAGGGAGATCTCCCAGTCTGCGATGCGCGAGTCGATGATCTCGAGGGACGCCAGGGCGAAGTCGATGGCACGGAGGGCATCCGCCGCTGTCACACCGGGACCCGAAAGCGGTGACCCAAGCACGAGCGCGATTTCGGGCTCAACCTTCGGCGCGATGAAGTATCCCGTCGGCACCGGCTGCGAGTCGAGCAGGAACATGTCATCGAGCAGGAACCCGTAGTCGGGCTCACTCACGCCGAGCTGGTGCTGCATCGCTCGCGAGGTCAAACCGACCTTGTGCCCCTTGACCGCGCGGCCCTCCGCCAGGCGGGTCTCGAGCTGATGCTGCTGGATCGCATAGGCGAGCGAGATGTCGCCGCCGAAGTCGTCCGCGATCGGGGCGAGCGGTTCGAGGCTCTCATAGGCGTCGAGGAGGCGGGCCGCGGCATCCGCTGTGCCCATCACTTCGTCTCGCTCTTGAGGGTCGCGCCGACGGCGAAGAGCTCCGGTTCGCACTCCGTGACGGCAACACGGATGCTGTCGAGCGGCGCGTCGAGGGTGTCGGCGACCGCCTGGGCGACCTGCTTTATGCAGTTCTGCACGACCGCACGGTCGCGACCCTTCACGAGGGTGATCTGGACGATGGGCATCAGTGATCCATTTCTTCAGGGGATGAGGCGTCGTCGGCCGGTTCGTAGCCGAAGTCAGCGGAGAGGCGGGCCGCCGCCGAGAGCAATGCGTCGATGACGGCCTGCTCTGGCGGGTCGGGCAGGTAGTGGATCGAGCCGATCACAGCAAGCGTGCCGAGCAAGCTGCCGCCAGCTTCGAGCACAGGTGCGGCGATTGCGTTGACACCGAGGTAGGTCTCCTCGGGAGCGGCAGCCCAGCCGCGTTCGCGTGCTACGGCGACTTCTTCCGCAAGGCGCTCGCGATCGGTCACGGTCTGTTCGGTGCGCACCTCGGGCTCCAGGTCGGCCCACGCTGCAAGCTGCTCCTCGCTGCCGAACGCGAGGGCGATCTTCCCTTGCGCCGCCGCGTTGAAGCCGAACTGGGTTCCCGGGTGGAACAGGATGTCGAGCGGAGCGCGCCCGGGCAGCACTTCGAGCACGACGACACCCTGGTCGTTGACCTGCGAGAACACGACCGTCTGGCTCACCTCGTCGCGCAGATGCTCCATGTGCGGGCGGGCGACCGTGACAGCGCTCGATTGCGATGCGATGCGGTTGCCGAGCAACACGAGCCGCCATCCGAGCTCGTAACGACGGGTGGTCGCGCTATGCCGCACGTACCCGGCGGCACGCAACTGGGTCAGATGTCGATGCACGCGTGCCTTCGGCAGGCCGATCTTGTTTGCGATCTCCGAGACTCCGAACGACCCCGAACCTTCGAGCATCGCGTCGATGATGCGGAGCGCGGTGATCGAGGCAGATGCCGCGACATCCGTCACGCCGGTGGTGTGCGTGGCCATGTGAGTCCCTTTGTGTCAGCGCGTCTCGCCTGCCGAGACGACATCGGTCTAGTAAACCGTGTCGAGGAGACGCTCGCTGAAGACGTGGTAGCGCTGCGTGTTGGGCTTTTCGCGGTCCTCCGGGAGCACGACGCGGAACGACGAGACGCCCCGGTTGTGCTGCGGCAGAAGGAAGCAGCGGATGAACGTGGTGCTCTCGTCCGGGGTCGTCGGCGCCAGCACCGGCAGCACGCCTTTCTCCGCCCAGGCCTCGCCGGGTCGGTAGGTGTTGCGCGTGCCCTCGGTCTCGATCGTGATCTCGCCGTTGCGGCAGATGCGCACGCCGGGACCCTGGTGGTTGTGGGTCCAGGCGGTGCCGCCGGGCGGGAATGTGACACTGTCGAGCCGCATCAGCCACCGGAAGCGCGGGTCGAGGTCGAACTCGGTCGAGAGGGCGAGCTCTGATGTCGCTGCCGGCGCCGAACGCAGCGCCTGGGAGCGCTGGGCCTGCTCAGGCGAAACGAGTTCCCACCGCCAGATCGTGGCACCCTCGGCACCGACCCGCACGGTGAGCTGGCCCTCCGTGACCATGCCGCTCTCAGCGCTCAGGAACTGCGTGGTCGTGTCGGTTTCGAGGTGTGCCGACCCTTCCCGCAGGTAGATCGCGCGCGCTCCCCCCGGCAGGTAGACGGGGGGTGCCGACGGTGGGATCACGTCGGTGAACAGCATCATGGTCGGCGTTGACATCGCGCTCCTCGCAGGGTTTGTCTCGCTGATCAATATACATAGATCGTCAAGCGAGACAAAAGTTGACATTGTCGGGTGGCATCCGGCACGCTTCATTCGCGGGCCGCACGAGTCACGACGAGTCGCCGCCCCCAAATGTCCGCAATCAAAGGAGATTTCCCATGGCATCCCAGGCCACTGAAGAGACCGCGACAGGTCCCTGGTACCGCGGAGCGACCAAGAACCAGTGGCGTGCCTTCGCGGGCGCCTACATGGGCTGGATGCTCGACGTGATGGACCTCATCATCTTCTCGTTCGTCATCACCTACGTGATCGCCGAATTCGATGCGGATGCTGGGGTCGCCGGTCTCGTCGCATCCGCCACCCTCATCGCATCAGCGTTCGGCGGCATCGTCTTCGGCTTCATCGCTGACCGCATAGGCCGCACGAAATCCATGATGCTGAGCATCCTCTGCTACTCGATCGGAACCCTGCTGTGCGGTTTCGCACCTAACCTGCAGATGCTCTTCGTCTTCCGCATCATCGTGGGGCTCGGCGTGGGTGGCGAATGGGGCGCCGGGGCCGCGCTCGTCTCCGAGACGTGGCCCGCCCGCCACCGCGGCAAGGTCATGGCGTGGGTTCAGAGCGCCTTCGCGACCGGCTACGCGCTCGCCGCCATCGTCGCCGCGATCGCGATCCCGCTCGGCGGCTGGCGCTGGGCGTTCTTCGTGGGCGTGATCCCCGCCGTGCTCGCGTTCTGGGTGCGCCACAACACGGAGGAGCCGCAGATCTGGAAGGACTCCAAGCGCGTCAGCGCCAAGGGTGCCGTCAAGAAGCTCTTCGCCGAACATCCGAAGGCCGTGCTCGCGTGCCTCGGCTTCACGGCCGCGGCGTCGTGCGGATACTGGGGCCTCTTCACCTGGATCCCGAGCTACCTCGCTACGCCCGTCGCCGAGGGCGGCCAGGGTCTCGACCTGCTGAAGTCGACCACCTGGATCGTGATCATGCAGGTGGGTGCCGCCGCTGGCTTCATCAGCTTTGGCTACATCTCCGACCGCATCGGCCGCCGCAAGACCTTCATGTCATTCTTCGCCGCCGCCGCGATCATGGTGCCCGTCTTCATGTTCATCCAAGGGGATGTCGCGATCATCATCTTCGGAGCGATCATGGCGTTCGTCGGCACCGGCTTCTACAGCGGGTTCGGCCCCACCTTCGCCGAGCTGTTCCCGACCGAGATCCGGGCCTTCGCGCAGGGCTTCATCTACAACACGGGCCGCGCCATCAGCGCTGCGGCACCCGCGATGGTCGGATTCCTGTCGATCGCATACGGACCGACGTGGGCGCTCGCCAGCACCGCCGGCTTCTACCTGCTCGCCGCCGTGCTCGTCTTCTTCTTCCTTCCCGAGACGAAGGGCAAGATGCTCGAGAGCGACTCCGTCAAGACTGAGGCCGTCGCGACAGCGTAACCGTCGACACTTCCGCACTGAGTGGCCAAACTCTCCGACTCGGCACGACCGAGCGCGGGACAGTTTGGCCACTCGGCGTTTGCATGAGAACGCCCGCAGGGGGATTAGGCGCGCGTTCCTGAATCCTGAGGGGGCGCATCCGTCGCGAGCGCGACCGCGTGCAGCACCTGTGCGACCGAGGGGACGCCCGTCGCCCGCTGCACCTCTGCTCCGTCGGGCGAACGGATGATCACGGTGGGCGTCGCCACGATGTTGTCGAGTTCCGCCAGGTCAGGATGGGCGGCGATGTCGCGCTCGACCAGCGACAGGCGCGGGAGCATCCGCTCGACCTGGTGCAGCACAGTGCGGGTCTGGCGGCAGGCGGCGCAGAAGCTCGACGAGTACAGCTCGAGCTGCACCCCCTGCGCCGGTTGGTCCATAGTTCGACCGTACGCCAGGCCACGTCGACGGGGTCACCGCAACTACGGAAGAACGGCGACACGCCGCCGGATCTGACCGGCCGTCTCGGTGTGTCGCCGAATCTCCGAAGTTGCAGTGGAGACCCGTCAGATCAGATCACTCAGTACGCGTTCGATGCGGGCGCGGATGTCGTCGCGGATCGGCCGCACCGCCTCCAGGCCCTGGCCGGCGGGGTCGTCGAGCTCCCAGTCCTCGTAGCGCTTGCCGGGAAAGATCGGGCACACGTCGCCGCAGCCCATCGTGATGACGACATCCGACTCCTGCACGGCATCCGTCGTCAGCACCTTGGGCTGCTCGCCCGCGATGTCGATGCCGAGTTCCGCCATCGCCTCGACCGCGATCGGGTTGATCTGATCGGCCGGCATCGACCCGGCGGAGCGCACCTCGATGCGGTCGCCCCCGAGGTGGCGTAGGAAGCCGGCGGCCATCTGGGAGCGGCCCGCGTTGTGCACGCAGACGAAGAGAACGGAGGGCTTGCTTGAGGTCATTTGGATGCTCCTTGCTGGGGGGATGGCCCGGCAGATTGCAGGGCATACGGGTCGGTGTTGAACCACTTGCGGGCCAGCCAGAGCGACACGTAGACGAGGCCGACGAGCACCGGCACCTCGATCAGCGGTCCGACGACCCCGGCGAGCGCCTGACCGGATGTCGCGCCGAAGGTTCCGATGGCGACGGCGATCGCGAGCTCAAAGTTGTTGCCCGCGGCCGTGAAGGCGAGCGTTGTGGACCTCGCGTATCCGAGACGCAGCGCGCGACCCGCGAGCAACCCCACGAACCACATGACGGAGAAGTAGGCGAGCAGGGGCAGGGCGATGCGCGCGACATCCGTGGGGTTCGACGTGACCTGCTCACCCTGCAGGGCGAAAAGCAGCACGATCGTGAACAGCAGGCCGTACAGCGCCCACGGGCCGATGCGGGGCACGAACTTCGTCTCGTACCATTCGCGGCCCTTGCGGCGTTCCCCGATGAAGCGGGACGCGAACCCCGCCAGGAGGGGGATGCCGAGGAAGATGAGCACGTTGACGGCGATCTCCCCCATCGAGATGTCGAGCCCCTGCGTGTCGAGCCCGAGCCAGGCCGGCAGCAGGGCGAGGTAGAACCAGCCCAGCACCGAGAAGGCAAACACCTGGAACACCGAGTTGATCGCCACCAGCACGGCGGCGGCCTCGCGGTCTCCGCAGGCGAGGTCGTTCCAGATGACGACCATTGCGATACAGCGCGCGAGCCCCACAATGATGAGGCCGGTGCGGTAGTCGGGCAGGTCGGGCAGCAGCAGCCAGGCGAGCGCGAACATGAGGGCGGGGCCGACGAGCCAGTTGAGCACGAGCGACGACACGAGCAGCTTCTTGTCGCCCGTGACGGCGGCCACCCTGTCGTAGCGGACCTTCGCCAGCACCGGGTACATCATCACGAGCAGGCCGAGCGCGATGGGCACCGAGATGCCACCGATCTCGAGGCGCGCGAGCAGCTCAGACAGTCCCGGCACGAAACGCCCGAAGACCACCCCGCCGACCATCGCGAGGGCGATCCAGAGGGGAAGCCAGCGGTCAAGCGTCGACATGCGACGAGCAGCGGATGCCACGGGCGTGGCCTCCGTCGCGATGCTCACGCTTCCGCGCCCACCGCTGCGCCGGGGCGAAGGCCGATCTGGATCACGGGCGGGGCGCAGCATCCGCCCGCCGCCTCGTCGCCGAGGTCACCGGAGCCGCCGCAGACACCCGTCTCGGGCAGCACGAGTTCGTTGCGTTCGGCGGCCTCGCGGTCGCCCGCGAGGTGCGCGACGACACTGCGCACCTGCTCGTAGCCGGTGAGGGCGAGGAAGGTGGGGGCCCGGCCGTAGCTCTTGGCGCCCACGATGAAGAATCCCGGCTCGGGCTGGGCGAGCTGCCTCGCGCCCGTCGCCGCGACCGTGCCGCAGGAGTGGAGGTTGGGGTCGATCTCTGAGGCGATTCCCGCGACCGCCTCGAGGGCGGGGTCGAGGTCGATGCGCAGTTCGGAGAGGATGCTCGTGTCTGGGCGGAAGCCGGTGAGGGCGTAGACGTGTGCGACGTCCGCGATCTCGCGGCCATCCTGCGAGACGACGGTCACGCTGTCGCCCGCGGTGCGGAATTCGGCCACCCGGAATCCCGTCACCAGGGTGACGAGGCCCGCATCCACCAGCTCGCGCGCACGCGCACCCAAGGCGGCACGCTCGGGGAGCCCGTCCGAGTCACCGCCGCCGAAGACATTCCCTGCGCTGCCACGGCGCAGCGCCCACGTCACCCGCGTTCTCGGCTCCCTCCGCCCGAGCTCGGCAAGCCGCAGCACCGCGTGGATGGCCGAGTGTCCGGCGCCGACGACGACCAGGTGGCGCCCCGCGCACTCGGAGACGTCATCGGGAATCCGGTAGGAGACGCGGCGATTGCCCGGCTCCCCCAGCGCGGGGAGGCCGTCGGCACCCGCCGGGGCGGGGCGCTGCCAGGTGCCGCTTGCGTCGATGACGGCGCGAGCGAGCATCCGTTGTTCGCTGCCGTCTGGGCCGACCGCGTGCACGACGAAGGGCTGTGCGGCGCGATTGCTGTCGGCGACCTTGTCGCGGCCGAGGCGGCTCACCCCTGTGACCCGGGTTCCGAAACGGATGCGGTCACCCAGGGCATTCGCGAGAGGAACGAGGTACTCGCTGGCCCACTTCGCGCCGGTCGGGTAGCCGCTCGCCGGGGCCGTCCAGCCCGTCGCTTCGAGAAGGCGGGCGGAGGCGGCATCGACGAGCTCGGGCCATGCGGAGAACATGCGCACGTGGCCCCACTCCGACACGGCGGACCCGGCGGTCGTGCCGCGCTCGAGCACAATCGCGTCGAGGCCGCGCTCACTCAGGTGTGCCGCCGCGGCGAGACCCTGTGGGCCCGCGCCGATGACGATGACGGGGTACTGCGACATCCGCTCTCCTCAGATTGAGAAACTTCGATACGACGACTGTGAGCTATCTATCGAAGAATGTCAATACGTGGAATGATGGTGACATGACCCTGCCCGCCACTGTCACCGACGCGAACTGCTGCAGCACCGGCGCAACGCCAGCGATCAGCGTCGACGAGGCCGAGCGCATCGCCCGCGTCTTCAAGGCGCTCGGCGACCCCACGCGCATCCGCCTGCTCTCCCTCATCGCCGCCGGCGAGCGCGGCGAGGCCTGCGTCTGCGACCTCACAGAGCCCGTCGGCCTCTCGCAGGGCACCGTCTCGCACCACATGAAACTGCTGACGGATGCCGGGCTCGTCACGCGCGAACAGCGCGGGCGGTGGGCCTACTACGCCATCACCGACGGCGCACTGGAGGCCGCAGCCAAGGCGTTGAGCGCAGTATGAGCATCACGCCGGAGCACCTGACTCAACATCATGGTGAGCATGGGCAGCGTGCCTACGAACTGGACCGCAGCACGAGCTTGCGCAACTCGTCGTACCAGAGCACGGTGGAGCCCAGCGCTATGCAGATGGCCCACTGAGCGAAGTCGAGGCTGGCGGTGCCGAAGGCGAGCTGCAGGAATGGCAGCTGCACGACCGCGACCTGCAGCACGGCGCCGAGGCCGATCGCACCCCAGAGCCAATGGTTGGCGAACAGGTCACGGAAGGCGCTGCTCGTCTCGGAGCGTGCATTGAGCGCATTGAACAGCTGGGCGAAGACGAGGGTCGTGAACCCCGCGGTGCGCGCCACCTCAAGGGAGTCGTCACCCTCCACAAGTCCGCCTGGCAAGAACAGGTCAATCGCGAACAGCGTCGCGACGGCCATCACGAGTCCAATGGAGACGATGCCGCCCCACATTCGACCGTCGATCGCCCGATCGGTGAGCGCGCGGGGCCTGCGCGCCATCACGTCGTCGACTTCGGGATCCACCCCCATCGCAAGAGCTGGGGCGGAATCGGTGATGAGGTTGATCCACAGGATCTGGGTAGCGAGCAGGGGCAGCACGAGCGCCTCGCTGCCGGGCTCGGACAGCCCGATCACGCCCGCGAGCACAACCCCCAGGAACACCGTGAGCACCTCTCCCACGTTGGAGGACAACAGATAGCGCAGGAACTTCTTGATGTTGTCGAAGATCATCCGGCCCTGGCGCACGGCCGCGACGATCGTGGCGAAGTTGTCGTCGGCGAGGATCATGCGCGCGGCCTCCTTGGTCACCTCGGTGCCCGTGATGCCCATCGCGACGCCGATGTCCGCCGCCTTGAGCGCCGGGGCATCATTCACGCCGTCCCCTGTCATCGCCACGATCTGCCCGTCCGCCTGGAGGGCATCAACGAGCCGCAGTTTGTGTTGCGGCGCCACTCGGGCGTAGACGCACACCTCCCGGGTCAGCATCTGTAGTTCGTCATCGTCAAGGTCGTCGAGTTCCGCGCCGCTGGCGACTCGCGCCGGCGCCGTCACGATGCCCAGATCCGTCGCGATCCTCGCGGCCGTGGCGGGGTGATCGCCGGTAATCATGACAATGCGGATGCCTGCCCGGTGGGCCTCCGCGATCGCCGCCCTCGCCTCGGCTCTCGGCGGGTCGATGATGCCGACCGCCCCCAGATACACCAAGTCGTGCTCGAGGGACTCGTCGAGCTGCGTCCAGCGCTCCCCCTCGTTCTCCCTGCGATACGCGACCCCCAGCGTGCGGAAGGCCTGACCTGACAGCGCCTCCACGGCGTCGAGCGCCCGGCGGCGCAGCTCCTCCGTGAGTGGCACCGCAGTGTCACCCCACTGGATGCGTGTGCAGCGACCGAGCAGCACATCGGGCGCACCCTTGCTGAAGAGGACGAGCCTGCCGTCGTTCGTGTCGCCGTGCACCGTCGACATCATCTTGCGCTGAGAGGTGAAGGGAATCTCCTCGCGCCGCTCGAACCGCTCGCCCGCCCGCGGGTCTCGCTCGAGCTTGCGCGCCGCGACCAGAAAGGATGCCTCGGTGGGGTCACCCTGGATGCGCCATTCCGCATCCACCTGAGTTAACTGCGCGTTGTTGGCGAGGCACCCCGCGGTCAGCACGGCCTGCACCTCGCGCCGCTGCTGCCCCGAGAGCTCCTCGCCGTCGCTCAACACGGCTCCCGAGGGCTTGTAGCCGACCCCCGAGATCTCAGCCCGCCCCGAGAGGGTGACCACCCGCTCGATCGTCATCTCGTTGCGCGTGAGCGTGCCCGTCTTGTCTGTGCAGATCACCGATGCCGACCCCAGCGCCTCGACCGAACTGAGCTTCTTCACGACAGCGTTGCGCTTGGCCATCCGCTGCACGCCGATCGCCAGCACGACCGAGAGGATCGTGGGCAGACCCTCCGGCACCGCCGCGACAGCGAGGGAGACGCCGAGGAGCAGCACCACGACGAAGTCGCTGGGTGTCCTCACTCCCGAGAAGAGCACGATGGTGATCATGACGACGAGCGCCACCGCCACGACGACGACCCCGAGCATCCTGCCGATGCGCGCGGTTTCAATCTGCAGCGGCGTTGGGGCCTCCGTGGTTTCGTCGAGCATCTGGGCGACGGCCCCCACCTCGGTGTGCATTCCGGTGCCCGTGACGACGGCGCGGCCAACACCCTGCACCACGGAGGTGCCCTTGTAGACCATGTTCACGCGATCACCGAGCGAGGTACTCCCTCTCAGGGTCCCCGCCGACTTGGTGACAGCCTCGCTCTCTCCCGTGAGCGACGCCTCCTGGATGCGCAGTGCGCTCGCGGTAACGAGCCGCGCGTCCGCGCCGACCGAGTCTCCCTCGGCCAGCACCAGGATGTCGCCCCTCACCAGTTCCGCCGAGGGAACCGTCGCCAGCGCGCCGTCCCTCATCACGGTCGACATCGCCGCGGTCATCGTGCCGAGCGCCGCCACGGCATCCTCCGCCTTTGCCTCCTGGGTGTAGCCGAGTACGGCGTTGAGCACGATGATCGCGGCGATCACGACCGCGTCGATGGGCACGCTCTCCGCCCCCTCCAGTAGCCACGCGATGAGCGAGATCGCTACGGCCGTGAGGAGGAGGTAGGTGAGGGGTTCGCGGAACTGCGCCAGGAACTTGCGCCAGGCGGGCACGGGGGGAGCGCCGCGCAGCTCGTTGGGTCCATCGTCAGCGAGGCGCCTAGCCGCCTCCTCGCTCGAGAGGCCCGCGGCCGGATCGACCCCAAGCCGCTGCGCGACGACGCTGGCGTCGAGCAGGTGGAGGTCGGCGACCGGGCCCGTCACGAACGCGTCGCCAGACACCAGGCGGTGCTCCAGTTCGCCATCGCCGCTCCCTCCTGCAGGAGCTATGAAACGCCTCCCGCCTGAGTAAACGTGGTGACGCGGTCGCTCCCCAGAGAGGACGAGCGGATGCCTCGCCTCAGCGCACCGCGTCGGGCTCTGGTGATCCCATCACGCGTTCAGCTAGGTCGCACGCGCCCGGTTCCATCGCCCCGATGACCTTGTCGGCAACCTTCGCGAGGGCCGCCTTCTCGTCGTCACTGAGCAGGTCGAAGAAGAGGCTGCGCAGTGCGGCCCTGTGGTCGGGTAGTGCGGCGGAGACGGCGTCGCGTCCCGCATCCGTCAGTTCGATCCAGGTGCCGCGCAGGTCGGTCTCGCACTCGCGACGGCGAATGAGGCCGCGCGATTCCATGCGGCGCACCTGGTGCGAGAGGCGGCTCCTCTCCCATCCCATGAGCAGGGCGAGGTCGCCGCTTCGCAGTGCGTTGCGCTCGGCGCTCGCGAGCGTGGACAGCACTTCGAAGTCGGGGGTCGAGATCGAGGCATCCGCCTGCAGTCGCTCCTCGAGGGCGGCGTGGAGCTGGCGTTGCATGACCTGTAGGCCACGCCACGCCATCCACTCGCTGTCGTCGATCTCGGATGCTGCGGCCATGATCCGACAATTGTACCGCTTAGTTGACGCGTCAACCACTACGAGTTATTGTTGACGCGTCACCAATTGGTGACGGAGCTTTCACGAAGGGACTTCAATGTCAGACCTCAAGATCGGCATCATCGTCGGCAGCACCCGTCCGGGCCGTCTCGGCCGCATGGTGGGCGACTGGGTCGAGGCGAACGCCGCCGCCGAAGGCGTCGAGTTCGAACTCGTCGACCTGCACGACTACAAGCTGCCGCTCCTCGAAGAGGCCTACCCCGCCGGCGCCGGCAACTACCAGGGTGACGCCGCGAACGCCTGGGCCTCGAAGATCGGCGAGTTCGACGGCTACCTCTTCGTCACGGGTGAGTACAACCACTCGATCCCCGGCGCACTCAAGAACGCGCTCGACTACGTCGCCGCCGAGTGGAACAACAAGGCCGCCGGCATCGTCAGCTACGGCTCCATGGGTGGTGTTCGCGCAGGCGAGCACCTCCGCCAGGTGCTCGGCGAGCTGCAGATTGCCGACGTGCGCCAGCACGTCATGCTCTCCCTCTTCACCGACTTCTCCGGCATGGCCGAGGGCGCTCCCGCCTTCACGCCCGCCGAGAACAAGGCCGAAGAGCTGCAGACGCAGGTCAGCCAGGTCGTCGCGTGGGCCAACGCCCTCCGCGCCGTGCGCGTCGCGCAGGAGACCGTCGCGGCGTAACCCGCTGCAGACATACGGATGCCCGTCCAGCACTCGCTGGGCGGGCATCCGTCGTTCGGGGCGAGAGTCGAGATGCGGTTCAGCCAGCGCGACGCCGACGCACGAGCAGCACCGCGACGCCGCCGAGGAGCACGAGCAACGCCAGTCCCGTCCACGACACGGCGGGCGACCAGTACTCGTGAATGACGGATGCCGGCGGCGCAAGCTCGTCCGCGCCGACCACGAGCGGGG
The DNA here is from genome assembly GCF_008001035.1 of Salinibacterium sp. dk2585. Classification (NCBI taxonomy): domain Bacteria; kingdom Bacillati; phylum Actinomycetota; class Actinomycetes; order Micrococcales; family Microbacteriaceae; genus Salinibacterium; species Salinibacterium sp. dk2585. The sequence continues at coordinate 123,141 of NZ_CP042856.1, read as the reverse complement.
TCACCTCGAGTCCGCCGAAGAGCAGCGCGAGCGGCGCGGCATCTGCCTGCACCGTGCGGCGGACCTCCTCCCCCGGCAGTAGTTCGCCCGCCTGCTCGGTAGCCTGCGCGGCGGCGAGCCCGAAGGGACCGGCCGCCCACACCTCGGCCGCTCCGCCAAGTCGCACGTTCCCCTCATTCGCAAGGGTGTACTCGACGCTCAAACGACCGGGCGCGAAGGGGATCCACGACGGGGCGAAGCCGACCGTGACATCCCGCACCGCCAGCTGCGGCTGCACCTCGCCGGCGACCCGCAGGTGCACGCGCACGCCGATGCGGGTCGTGACCGTCGAGTCGCCGTCGCGGGCACTGACCCCGACCACGATGCCGGCGGGGTGGTCGCCCGGGGTCGCATCCGCGGGCACGTCGATTCTGACGGGCAACTCGCGGGCCTCGCCTGCGGCGAGCGCCACGCCGCCCTCCTCGAGTCCGCCGACGCTGAGCCAAGAGCCGCCACCGCTCGGCTCGTCGCTGCGGATGTCGAAGGCCCCGTCGGGGCCGACAACCCCGTCACCCACGGTGACCGCGAAGCGGGCATCGCTCGAGCCGAGATTGGTCACGACGATGGCGTCGGAGACGGATGCCCCGGGGTCGACCGTGTGCCGCAGCGAGACGCGATCGTCGTCGCCCGCCGGGGTGACGCTCCACTCGGCAGCAGGCGCTGGGGCGGCGGCAACTGGCACGGGCGCGGCGGCGGCCGGTCCGTGCGCCGCGCCGGGCAGGAGGAACAAGCCGACGAGGGCCGTGGTGACGAGATGTTTCATGGGTCTCTTCAGTCTGGGGGGTGGGATCAGTCGCTCGGGTTTCGATACGCTCGCTGGCGCTCGCTACTCGCGGAACGTGCGGGGCGAGCCAGCCGGCCCGCCCCGCACGCGAGACGGTGCGTCAGTCCGTCGGGAAGACGGTGAGCACGATGTCACTGCCGTAGCGTCCCGCGCGGGCATCAGCGGGCACCTCGAGTGTGAGGTCCGCGCCGAGCACGGTCTCGCCCACGCGGCTCGTGCGGTCCGAGACGGCGAGTGTCGCGGGGCCCTCGAGCGTCGCCGCGGGGCCGGCTTGCGCGCCACCCTCGCTCGCGAGCACCTTGGGCGCCCACCTGAGGTTGTCGGCCTCGATCACGCGGTTGCCGGCGACGAGGTCGCTCGACGTTCCAGACACGGTCCAGCCCTTGCCGAGCGCCTGCACCTCGCCGCGGCTGTCACGCACCGTCACCTCGGGGAGGGTCGCGGTGTTGCCCTCGAACGCGGCGACGCCCTCGGCGACGCTGAGACTCAGCGTGCCAAACGTTCCGGGCGCGGCGACCCGCGCCTCGAGGCCGGCGGCCGAGGCATCCGAGCTGTAGTCGTAACCGACGAAGTCGAAGATGACCTCGCCCACATCGGTGTTGTCGAGGTAGGCACCGCGCACCGAGTCGTACGACGTTGCGCGCGCCTCGAGCTGCTCAGCGCCGGCACCCCTCGCGAAGAGGGGAACGAGCTGGTTCGTGTGCGAGCCCGAGTGCCACGTGACATCCGGAAGCTCGCCCGCCCCACCCGTCATGGGCGTCCACGTGTCGCCCGCGCCGGGGCCGGCGAGGTAGCCGGTCTCGTGGTCGGCGGTGACGATGACGAGGGTCTCCTCCCAGCTACTGTTGGCCTCGACCCAGGCGTTGACCGCCTCGACCGAGTCGTTGAAGTCGATCTGCTCCTCGATGGTGCGGGTCGTCTGGTTGGCGTGGCCAGCCCAGTCGATCGCGCCGCCCTCGACCATGAGGAAGAATCCGTCCTCATCCTGATCGAGCACGTTGAGGGCACCCTTCGTCATCGTTGCCAGCGAAGGCACGTCATTGAAGGGGTCGGTGCCGGGCAGCACCTCGTCATTCTCGAGCCCGGGCCGGTTGTACTGCAGCGTCTCGGCCACCTGCGCGAGTCCGAAGACACGCTCGGGCGTCTCCTCTGCCGCCGCGAGCGCCTCGAAGGAGCTGCGCGCATCGATGAAGGAGTACGGCGTCTGCCCCTGGCTCACCCGAGCGAAGTCGTCGGCGGAGATCCAGGTGTTCTTGGCGGGCCGGGTCGTGTGCGCGTCGGTGTAGTGCGGGTGCCCGCCGCCCATGATGACGTCGAGGTCGCTGTCGATCATCTCGGTCGCGAGGCCCTGGTAGTCGTTGCGGTCGGCATTGTGAGCTATGAAGCCCGCCGGCGTCGCGTGATTGAACGGCACGGATGTCACGAGGCCAGCCGCCTTGCCGACCGCCTTCACCTGCTCGCCCAGGGTGAGGAGTTCCTTGCCCTCGGCGTCGTAGCCGATCGCGCCGTTCTTGGTCTTGACGCCGGTGCCGAGCGCCGTGGCCGCAGCGGCCGAATCGGTCGCGCCGCTCTTGACCCAATCGAAGTCGCCCCACGCCTGCTCGGGCGTGTAGCTGGCACGGCCGTTCGCCGAGAAGTGCGACTGGCCGACCTGCACGGGCCACTCGTCGTACACCTGCATGGGGGCGCCCTCGGAGCGCTCGATCGCGCCCGTCACGGGGTCAACACTCACCTGGTTGCGGGCCGTGCCCGACTCGTAGAGGTTCGCGGCGTCGAACTGGTTGTAGCCACCGCCGTCAGAGATCAGCAGAATGATGTTCTTGGGGGACGGTGCATCCGTCTGGGCCGTTGCCGTCGCAGCGAGCATGGGGCTGGCGACGAGGCACACACCGAGTGCCGTACCTGCCGCCAACGCCGAGCGAGTGCGTGTGAACGCGCTCTTCATGGGTTCTCCTTTGTCACGCAAATGGGGGGTGTCGCGGCTGCGACGGTCCCCACCATGGAGGTGCCGGGTGAACCCCGAATGGGACTCAGGTAACGAGCGGGTGAACGAAGTTGTCTCCCGATTCCCGCCGACGCCGTCGCCTCCTGCGAATGACTGGCTTTCGGACAGATGATCGCGCCGCGGCAGGGTCATCTGCCCGAAAACCAGTCATCCGGGGCGTGACGCTACGCGACCGGCAGCAGGAACCCCTCGAAGAACTCGGGGAGAGAGCCCGCCGCGTCAAGTGGCAGCACGTGCGCGATGTACTGGTCGGGGCGCACGGCCACGATGCATCCGTCACGGGAGATGCCGCGGGTGTCGTAGATGTCGGGCCCGCCGACGACCGCCGTGAAGGTCTTCTCGTAGTCGGTGAGTCCGTAGCGCCCCTTGCTCGGCGCGAGCAGCGCTGGCAGGTCGCTGACGTCGACTTCGTGGTGCGACTGCTGCAGCACGCCCCGCACGTCGAACACCTCGTCCACGTCCACCCCCGTGGGCGTGAATCGGGCGATGAGCGTGGCCTCGAGGGTGCCGCATGCCGCGGCGAGCGCCGACTCAGGCGAGCGGATGTCGCAAGCATCGCCGAACAGGTACAAGCGCCACCGCCCGTCCGCGCGCGCAGCATGGCCGAGCTGCACGTGCTTGCCGTCGGCCACGCGCACGACGGGAGAGGAGTGGAAGCGTTCCCCGAGGGGCAGCCCGGTCGCGAACTCCTGGCGGGCACCCGCGGCGGTGAGCACTGACGGCGCGTACTTGGTGCCGAACCCGGCCGTGTAGCGCCCCTGCTCCGAGAACTGTCTCTGCAGCGCCTCCGGCGTGACCCCGGTCGCGCCGGCCTGTGCGCTCATCATTCCCGCCCACGTGCGGTCGAAGTCGATGAGGCCCTGAGCCACACCGCGGCGCTCCTCCTCATAGGTGCTCAGCAGCGATTCGGGCGCCTGGCCGCGCAGCACGGCCGCCAACTTCCAGCCGAGATTGAAGGTGTCTTGCATCGACACGTTCATGCCCTGGCCCGCCTTGGGGCTGTGCGTGTGGCACGCGTCGCCGGCCACGAACACGTTCGGCACGCCGCCCGTCTGCGCCGAGTTGTCGAAGGCCTCGGCCACGCGCTGCCCGATCTCGTAGACCGACCACCACACGACCTCCTTGACTTCGAGGTCGTGCGGCGCGATCACCCGGCGCGCGGCCGCGATCAGGTCGTCGGCCGTGATGGTGCGGTCGCGCGCCCGCTCGCCCTCCGCCAACTCGCCGAGCTCGATGTAGAAGCGCACGAGGTAGCCGCCTTCGCGCGGGATGATCAGCATGTTCCCGTGCTCCGCCGACTGCACGACTGCCTTGAAGCGGATGTCCGGAAAGTCCGTCGTGAGCAGCGCGTCCATGACGCCCCACGCCTGGTTGGCCGAGTCTCCCCGCAGCTCGGCCCCGAAGGAGCGACGCACGGAACTGCGTGCGCCGTCGCATCCGACCACATACCTGGCACGGACCACGGATGTCGCGCCCTCGGCATCCCGGATCGTCACGTGCACGGGGTGCGAGTCGCCTGGCACCTGCTCGAGGCTCACGAGCTCGGTGCCGTATCGGGGTGCCAGGCGCGCGGGGCCGTTCGCCATGCAATCGGTGAGGAACTCGTGGATGCGCCCCTGGTTGAGGATGACGTGCGGCATTTCCGAGAGGCCGTCCTCGACATCCCTCACCCGGCCGTTGCGCACGATGCGGCTCGGCTCGGCCGGGTCTGGTCGCCAGAAGACGACTTCGTTGACCCAGTACGACTCCTCGAGCACCCGGTACGCGAAGCCGAAGGCCTCGAACATCTCGATCGTGCGGCAGGCGACCCCGTCGGCCTGGCCGAGCTCGAGCGGCCCGCGGCGCTTGTCGACGAGCATGGTGCTGATTTCGGGGAACTGGGCGAGCGACGCACCGAGCACGAGCCCCGCTGGTCCGCCGCCGACGACGAGCACGTCGACGACGTCATCGCCAGAGGGCGCGTGCATCGCATCGGGCGCTTGCGGCTGCACGTGCGAGTCTCCCGCGTGGTAGCCGTTGAGGTAGAACTGCATCGTTGCCCATCCTTCGTCTGCGGGCGCTCACGGCCCATAACTACTCTCTGACAGCAGAAAAACTGCCGCAATACACTTCTTCTGTGAAGAAGAACGCTATCCAGGCGCGGCCCACCTACGTCATCGAGTCCGTCGACAACGTGCTGCGCCTCCTGCAGCTCCTGCGCGACTCCGGCAGCCTTCGCGTCACGGATGCCGCCGCCGAACTCGACATCGCGCTCTCCACCGCGCACCGGCTCTTCTCCATGCTCGTCTACCGGGGCTTCGCAACGCAGGACGAGCAGCGGCGCTACGTGCCGGGGCCGGCGATGGACGCTCGGGCGATCCGCGCACCATGGACCCGCGAGCTGCGCGACCTCGCCGCCCCCGAGATGGAGGCGCTCAGCGGCGAGCTCGGAGAGACGATCAACATCATGATCAGGGTGGGCACCGACATCCGCTTCCTCCACACCGTCGAAGGTGGCGCCGTGCTTCGGGTGGGCGACCGCACCGGCAGCGTCGTGCCCGCCCTGCACACCTCGGGCGGCAAGATCATGCTCGCCCACGAACCCGCCGAGAAGGTGCGCGCGCTCTACCGTTCACGGAGCGCCGTGGCATCCGGGCGGACGCTCGATGAGACCTCCCTCGACCGGCTCCTGGGGCAGCTGATGTCGGCGCGCTCGGTCGGCTTCGCCGTCAACCGGGAAGAGAGCGAGGACGGCGTCGGGGCGGTCGGCGTCGCGATCCTCACCCCGGGAGGCGCACCCTTCGCGGCGATCTCGGTCGCGTGCCCCGTCGGCCGCCTCGATCGGCTGCTCGCGCCGGAGACCGTCACGCGGGTGCAGCGCTGCGCCATCGATGTGGCCGAGCTCGCGGCCTCCTACTCGGCTTTTCCACAGGAAGGTGGCGAACCTTCCCGATAACTTGAGACCACTATGGATGACCCTCCCTCTCACAGGCCCCGCCCCCTGCCCATCGTTTCGCTAGTGCGAAGCCTGAGATGGACGGGGGGACCTCATGAATGAGTGGGGCATGCTCGCCATCGGTCTCGTGCTGACCGTGGGCACCGGACTCTTCGTCGCGAGCGAGTTCGCGCTCGTCAATCTCGACCGCAATGAGCTCGAGAAGCGTCGCGACAAAGGCGAGCGTGGGCTCGACGGCACCATCAAGGCGCTGAAGATCACCTCCACGCACCTCTCAAGTGCACAGCTCGGCATCACGCTGACGACACTGCTCACCGGCTACACCTTTGAGCCGGCCGTCAGCGGTCTCCTCCGGGGGCCGCTCCTCGACCTCGGTGTTCCAGAGGCCGCCGTGACGCCGATCGGCGCAACCACGGGCATCCTGATCGCGACCCTGTTCTCGATGATCATCGGTGAGCTCGTGCCCAAGAACTTCGCCCTCGCCGTGCCCCTCGCGACCGCCAAGCTCGTCACGCCGTTCCAGCGGCTGTTCACGGCCGTGTTCAAGCCGCTCATCCTGCTGTTCAACAACACGGCGAATGCGATCATCCGCTCCTTCGGCATCGAGCCGAAGGAGGAGCTCTCGGGCGCTCGCAGCGCCGACGAGCTCTCCTACCTCATCCGGCACTCCGCGCTTGCTGGGCTGCTCGAGAAGGATGACGCTCAGCTGCTGCGCCGCACCCTCCGCTTCGCGAACCACGACGCCTCCGACGTCATGACGCCACGCGTGCGGATGGTGAGCGTCGAAAGTGACGAGACGGCGAGCGCCATCATCACTGCATCGCTCGCCACCGGGTACTCGCGTTTCCCTGTGATCAACGGCACCCCCGACCGCATCGTCGGCGTCGTGCACGTGAAGCAGGCGTTCGAGGTGCCCTTCGACGAGCGCGATGCGATCACGGCAGAGGCGCTCATGAGCCCCGTCCGCACCGTGCCCGAGAGCATGGGCGCCGACCACCTCCTCGGACTGCTCCGCGCGGAGGGCCTGCAGATCGCGATCGTCGGCGACGAGCACGGCGGCACGGCTGGCATCGTCACGCTCGAAGACCTCGTCGAGGAGATCGTGGGCGAGCTGGAGGACGAACACGACCGCACCCGCACGGGCGTGCTGCGCCGTGGGCGTTCGCTCACCTTCGACGCTGGCTGGCGACCCGATGAGGTCTTCGACCGCACCGGGGTCGACATCCCGCAGGGCGCCGACTACGACACGGCCGGCGGCTATGTCACGGATGCGCTCGAACGGCTCCCCGAGCTGGGTGACGAGGTGCGCCTCGAGAACGGCACCCTCCGCGTCGAGCGCATCGACGGACACCGCATCGTGCGCCTCCGCTACACACCAGACGACCCCGATGAGGACCCGAGTCTCATGAGCAGCCACGACCGCACCATCGAGGGCATCCTGAAGGAGGTCGGCAATGAGTGAGTACCTCCCCGGAGTGATCTGGCTCTTCGTGCTGCTGATCGCCAACGCCTTCTTCGTCGGCGCAGAGTTCGCCGTCATCTCCGCCCGACGCTCGCAGATCGAGCCGAAGGCTGAGCGCGGCAGTCGCGCCGCCAAGACGACGCTGTGGGCGATGGAACACGCGACGCTCATGCTGGCCACGAGCCAGCTCGGCATCACGGTGTGCTCGCTGCTCATCCTCAACGTGAGTGAGCCGGCGATCCACCACCTCCTTGAGATCCCGCTGGGGCTCACCGGGCTCACGCCCGAGCTCATCAGCATCATCGCCTTCGCGGTGGCCCTCGCCCTCGTGACGTTCCTCCACGTCGTGTTCGGCGAGATGGTTCCCAAGAACATGGCGTTCTCGGTGCCCGACCGGGCCGCGCTCATCCTGGCCCCCGCGCTCGTCGCGGTCGCCAAGGTGTTCAAGCCCGTCATCTGGACACTCAACACGGTCGCCAACGGCATCCTGCGCCTCTTCAAGGTGCAGCCGAAGGACGAGGCGACGAGCACCTACACGCTCGACGAGGTTGCCAACATCGTCGAGCAGTCTCGCAGGGAGGGCACGTTGACGGATGCCTCCGGCACGCTCGCCGGTGCGTTCGAGTTCACCGAGAAGACGGTCGATGAGGTCGATGTTCCGCTCGATGAGATGGTGCTGCTGCCGCACAACGCCACGCCGGCGGACGTGCGTGCTGCCGTCAGCGAGCACGGCTACTCGCGCTACATCGTCGCGGACGAGCAGGGCCAGCCGGCCGCCTACGTGCACATGAAGGACGTGCTCGACCTGCACCAGCCGGAGCAGGTCGCGGCACCCATCCCCGAGAAGCGACTGCGCCGCCTCATCTCGATCGCGCGCACGGCCGAACTCGAGGATGCGCTCGCGGTGCTTCGCCGCCGCGGCGCCCATGTTGCCCGCACACTCGACCCGAACGGTGAGACCGTGGGCATCCTCTACCTGGAGGACGTCATCGAGGTGCTCGTCGGCGAGATCGACGACGCGACGACGGCCGCGTAAGCGCACCGCGCCGCGTTCAGCGCCCGTCTGCCCTCCGGCAGGCGGGCGCTACACGTTTTGACCCTCCGCCATAGATATTGCTGTAGCGCGGGGCGGAAACTGTAGCCCGGTCGGTTTCAATCAGGGCGCGAAGGCCGTGTGCAGGATGCCCCAGGCGCGACGCGCGACCTCCGGCCGGGCATCCGCCTCTGAGCGCGCGAGGATGCCCGCGAGCATCGAGATCGCGAGCAACACGTCGTCGACGGCGACCTCGGCGCGGATGCGCCCGGCAACCTTCTCCCGTTCGACGATCGCCGCGAGAAGGGCGCGCACTCGGGTCTGCAGGTGAATCGCACGCTCGTCGTCGCGGTGGGCGAACATCATGTCGATGAGCGTCGTGGAGGTGAGGGCCTGCGAGATGACCCGCTCGAGCAGCTCGTCGAGTGTGGTGCGCGGGTCGGCGACGCCGGCCTCGAGGTCGCCGATGTTGTCGTCAAAGACGGCGACGGCGAGCGCGAGCCGGTCGGGGAAGTGCCGGTAGAGGCTGCCCTGCCCGACACCCGCCCGGCGCGCGATCAAGCTGAGCGGCGCGTTGAGTCCGTCGGTCGCGAAGATCTCGCGCGCCGCGTCGATGAGGGCGCGGCGGTTCTGGGGGCCAGCACTGGGCCCGCGATTCCCTTTCACCTTCAACGTCACGGTGTTAGCGTAGCGAGGAATACCGGACAGTGTTGTCCGGTTGACGCCACCGGCCCGCGCGACGCAACACACCTCCCGCCCCAGACCAACAACAAAGGACACTCATGGCACACCTCACAGGAGACTCCTCCGTCGGCACCTGGCTCGACGACCCGATCGGCGGCGCGATCTTCCGCGAACTCCTTACCCAGGCAGGCCAGGACGCTGGCGTACTCAAGCCCGTGCGTCGTCTCGCCCTCAAGCGCCTCGTGAAGCTCAGCAAGGGTCGCTTCAGCCAGGAGCTGCTCGACGAACTCGTCGCACGGGCGGCAAAGGGCGACGTGAACACGGATGCCGCGGCATCCGCTTCCCCGCAGGGTGAAGCCTCGACCGAGCAAGGACTCACCCCGGAGGAGACCGCAATCGAGCGCCCCGAGTGGGTCGAGCGCATCAGCACGGGACGCTTCACGGGCAAGACCGTCATCGTGACGGGCGCTGGTTCCGGCATCGGGCGCGCGACGGCATCCCGTGTCGCGCGGGAGGGCGGTCGCGTCATCGCGGTCGACATCTCGCAGGAGCGCCTCGATGAATTCGCGGCCGAGACCCCCGGCGCCGAGGTCGTCACCGTGACGGCCGACATCACCGACGATGCCGCGATCGCGCGCATCATCGAGGTGGCGGGCGACACGATCGACGCGCTCGCCAACGTCGCCGGCATCATGGACAACATGACCCCCGTGCACGAGGTCGACGACGCCACGTGGAAGCGAGTCTTCAGCATCAACGTCGACGGCACCATGAAGCTCATGCGCGCCGTCGTGCCCGGGATGCTCGCGCGCGCCCAGGGCTCGATCGTGAACGTTGCATCCGAGGCCGCCCTTCGCGGTTCCGCCGCCGGTGCCGCCTACACCGCATCGAAGCACGCCGTCGTCGGCCTCACGAAGTCGAGCGCCTACATGTATGGGCCAAGCGGCCTGCGCATCAACGCGGTCGCGCCCGGCCCCGTCATCACCAACATCGAGGCGAGCTTCGCTTCGGCCCTCGGCGAGCAGCGCGTGCGCGACGGCATGGCGATCATGCCGGATGCCGCAGAGGGCGACCAGCTTGCCGCGTCTATCACCTTCCTGCTCAGCGATGACGGGGTCAACGTCAACGGGCAGGTGCTCGCGAGCGACGGCGGCTGGTCGGCCGCATAGCGACTCCCTTGCAAAGCGAGCGCGGTCCGCGCCACTCCACAAGTGCATTCGCGTTTCAGCCGCAAAAGAGTATGGTGACGTGCATGGCAACGATCCTCCCGATCGAGCTCGGCCCCATGCGATCCCGACACAGCGCCGCAGGGCCAGCCCCCGAATCGCCACTCAACTCCTCAGCTTCCCCGCCCGGCCGGATGGGGGCGTCGAACGCGCCCCCACGCTTCCCCGCATCCGAATCCGTCCGGTGACGCGCGCGCAGCCAGAAGGCACGCCGCAGCCCAGCAGCAGCTCGCCGAGCCTGCACGGGCATTGAGAAAGGCCTATCCATGTCGTGGAGACAAGGTTCCACAATGACCGCGGTCAAGACCGCGGACCCATGCATCAGCACGGAAGCGATCTCGGGAGGCGGCGCACTCATCCGCGTCGACCTCACGGAGATCGAGAGCAAGAAGGCGGCCCGACAGAAGCTTGAGGCGATCACGGCGAAGGCCGAGTCGCTGTCGGCCCGCAACGCGAATCTTCGCCACCTCGTCGTGCTCTTGCACGGTGCGCGCCTGCCGGAGAGCGACCTGATGCCCCTCGCCGGCCGAATCGCGCAGTCACTGCACCAGCACCTCGAGACGACGCGTGGCGCCTACGTCGCCGTCACAGCGCTCGTCGACTCGCCCCCCGTGCCGCCCGAGCTGCTGCACGAGCGCCTCCTGAAACTCGCCCGCTGCGCTCCCGGCATGGACCCCGCCGTCGCGCTCTCGACGCAGGAGATCGTCGGCGAGGAGATCACGCAGGCCTCGGTCGACGAGATCGTCTGACGCCCGTTCGGCTGGGCCGGCTCAGGCGCCGCGCGCCTTCCTGAGGCTGGCGAGCAGTTCTGGGCCGCGACGCTCGAGCAGCGACCCGCCCATGCGGATGCCGACGAGCATGAACACCGTGCCGAGCACGAGGCCGATCGCGAGCGCCACGAAGCCCAGCACGATGCTGCCGGTCGCAGCCGCGACGATGCCCAGGATGAGCTCCGGCAGCGCAAGCCCGAACACGATCGCCCACGCCACGAACATTGACAGTTGCGCCATGAAGGTCGTGCCGGGCGGCGTCTTGAAGGGACTCTCGCCCGCGGCAGGCACAGGCATGAGGAAGCGAGCGGATGCGACGCTCGAGACCCCGAAGCCCGTCAGCAGCAGGCCGAGGCCGATGCCAAGGAAGGCCGGGATGTCGCGCGCCATGTCGAGCATGGCGAGTGGGATCACGGTTGCCGCGATGACGAGCGGCACCGCGAGGATGCCGAGCGTGATCACGCGGCCGGCGCGATCGGCGGCGCCGCTCACCCCCGTCGAGAGGTGGGCTGCGAAGGCCGTGCCGTCATAGGAGACCTCTGCGCAGAGGGTGATGGCGAGGGTCGCCGCGACGATGGGGCCGAGCACCACGAGCATCCACGTCGATCCCGTCGAGGAGAGGAACACGGCGATCACCGCGATGAGCGGCAGCACGATGAGCGAACCACCGTAGCGGGGGTCACGCATCCAGTAGACGCTCGTGCGTGCGGCAACCGCCCCAGTCGGGGTTGCCGGGAACACGTTGAAGAAGCCCAAGCCCTTGGAACGACCCGAGCCACCGGATGCCGTGGGCGGCGCAACGAGCAGTCGGCTGAGGCTGCGCCACCAGAGCAGCAGGAGCACGGCCAGGGTCGCGAGGGCGATGCCGAGCTTCGCGAGCGCGTCGAGGGGACGGTCGAGGGCGAGGTCGCCAGGGATTGACCAGGCGGCGCCGAGCGGGGTCCACGAGAGCACCGCCGCGATGCGGGGCAGCTGTTCCGAGATGGCGGCGAGGGAGCTGCCGGCGAAGGCGATGATGGGTCCGATCAACATGAGGGGCACGAAGACGAGCACCCCCATGACCTCCCGGTAGCGCCGGCCGGCGGCGAGGGCAGCCCCGACCGATTCGAAGGCGCGGGATGCCGCGACGCAGGTGACGACCGCGAGCACGGCGGCGAAAGGCGCGGCAACGAGCGCGAGGGGCTCGCGCAACCAGGTCAGGGTCGTCGACAGGGCCGCGATGAGCGTGACGATGCCCGGGATTCCGAGGAGTCCCACGAAAAGCAGGGCCACGACGAGGCGCTGCGGCGGGATCGGGAACGTCCGCAGCTTGCTCACGCTGAGGGACTGGTCGAGGCCGCGCAGCACGAGGGGCAGCACGATCCAACCGAGCAGTGTGACGGAGCCGGCGAGCACCGCGACCGTCCACGCGACATCCGGTGTGGTGAACGACAGCGAGACCATGCCGACCACGACGCCGACCAGGATCATGAGCCCCCAGAGCGCCCCGAGGATCACCGAGATGAGCACCCATGGACTCCGCAGGAGTCCGTTCGCGAGCAGGCGGAAGCGGAGCCTCAGGAGGTGTGCAACCACGACGGCCCCTCATGCTGGCGTCGCCCGCCGACGAGCTCGACGAAGCGGTCCTCGAGGGAGGACCCCGCCCGCACCTCATCGGTCGTGCCCGCCGCGAGCACGCGGCCCGCGCCGATCACGGCGACGTGGTCGCACATGCGCTCGACCAGGTCCATCGAGTGGCTCGAGACGATGACGGTGCCGCCACCGCGCACGAACTGGTGCAGGATGTCTCGGATGTTCGCCGCCGAGACGGGGTCGACCGACTCGAATGGTTCGTCGAGCACGAGCAGCCTGGGCGCGTGGATGAGGGCGCAGGCAAGCGCGATCTTTTTCGTCATACCCGCGGAGTAGTCGACCACGAGCGTGCCGCCGGCGCCCTGCAGGTCGAGCATCTCGAGCAGGTCATTCGTGCGCTCAGCGACGGTCGTGCGGTGCATGCCGTTGAGCAGGCCGTGATAGGTCACCAGCTGCTGGCCGGTGAGGCGGTCGAAGAGTTCCACCCCGTCGCTCAGCACGCCCACGAGCGACTTGACCTTGACGGTGTCGCGCCAGACGTCGACGCCGAGCACCGTGATGGTGCCGGCATCCGGTCGCAGGAGGCCCGTCGCCATCGAGAGGGTCGTCGTCTTTCCCGCCCCGTTGGGCCCGACCAGGCCATAGAAGGAGCCGCGCGGCACCGTGAGGTCGACACCGTCGACCGCGACGTTCTGCCCGAAGGACTTGCGCAGCCCCCGGATCTCGAGGGCTGCGGAAGAAGTCATGTCTCACAGCGTAAGGGCAGCGGGGCGCGGTGGTGGGAGGAGTTTCGGCAACTCAGGCGCGCGAGCGCACCCCCGCGAGCACGGCGGCACCCGTCGATGCGTCATCGACCGTGACGACGAAGCGCTTGCCGTTGGTGCGGGTCACCTGGATGCCCTCACCCGTGCGCAGCACGACCCCCGTTCGCCCGTCGGCACCCCAGCGCCAACCCCAGCCGCCGAACTCGGCGACGGGCTGCACGTCGATGACCGCGACATCCGTGATCTCCTCGGCGGGGATCGAGGCCCGGGGCCAGCCGAGTGCGCTCCGCACGGTGAGCCCGCGGCGGTCGACCGTGACCCGCCAATAGAAGGTCGCGGCCACGAGCACGAGCAGTGCGGCGACAACGACGAGCAGTACCGTCCAGGCCGGTTCGCGGTTCGCGGCCAGCACGAACGCGAGCACGAACTGCATCACGAAGACGGAGGCGATGACGGTGCGCGCGCCCCTGCCGACCGTCGCGCTGCGGGTCCACGAGACGAGTTCCGTCGGCGCGAAGTCCATCGCGGCAGGAGGCTCGCCCACGACGACTGTCCTGTCGCGCGGCGGCAGCAGGAACCATGCTGGGATCGCCAGCCCGAAGCCCGCGAGCAGGCCCCAGAGCATCCAGATCGCACCGCCGGAGGCCTGGGCCGCATCGTCGAGTCCGCGCTGCACCGAGAGCGTGCCGCCCAGGCCGACCGACAGGAGCCCCGCCATCCACGGGCTCGTGACGAGCACGAACTTCTGGTTCGCGGTGAGGAGCCCGGATTCCGTCGGCTTGCTCGCCATCGCGACGACGAACAACGCGAAGAGCGAGCAGATCAGCAGCGGCATCAGGATGAACAGCCACACGTCCCCATAGCCGTCGGGGGTGTCGCCCGCCCAATGGACGGCGACCGGGCGCGGCAGTTCGGGGATCCAGCTCGCCGTGATGACGGCGGCCAGGGCCGTGACGACGATGGGCACGATCGCGCCGACGGTGATCGCGCGATTCCTCGTGCTGCTCGCGCGAGCCGTGACATCCGCTGTTGTTTCGGTCATTGGTAGGCCTCTCGGATGAGCGCGGCGAGCGCCGCTGGTGGAACGCCGTGGGCGCGGGCCTGCGCCACGACCGCCTCGATCGCCGCCGTGAGTTCGCTGTAGTCGCGGGGGTCGTGGGTCACGACGGCGCCGCGACCGCGCCGCAACTCGATGAGTCCCTCGTCGCGCAGCTCCTGATAGGCGCGCAGCACGGTGTGCACGTTGATGTCGAGGGATGCGGCGAGCTCGCGGGCGGCGGGCAGGCGCTCGCCCGGCCGCACGCGTCCCGAGACGATGGACGCCCGGATGTTTCCGGCGAGCTGGTCGAACAGCGCGACGCCGGAGGCGGGATCCATTCGGATGAGCATGCCCCCATCCTATTGTTCTAGTTCAACTAGATCAAACCCACACGGAGTGCGCTCTAGAGCCCTTCCGTCACGACGGCCGCGAGGGTCGCGCCGAGTTCGTAGACGGCGGCGCGGACATCCGGTGTCACCTCGCCCATGACGGTCACGGGCTGCGCCGCCTGCCGCCAGTCGAGCGCGCCCGTGATCGAGAGCACCGAGCGCACCGCCCCGGTCTGGTCGTAACGGCCGTGGACGTAGAGCCCGAAGGGGCGCCCGGATGTCGCGCCCTGCGATTCGCCGTCAGCCTCGCCGGAGGGCGACAACGAGCCGCCGACGCGCAGGAAGGTGCTGTCGAAGAAGTGCTTGAGGGCGCCGCTCATGTAGCCGAAGTTCGCGGTCGTGCCGAGCAGGTAGCCGTCGGCGGCGAGCACGTCATCCGCGGTCGCCTCGAGCGCATCGCGCACGACGACATCGACCCCCGCGACCAGCTCGTCGCGCGTGCCCTCGAGCGCGGCGTCGAGCAGGGCCGCCATCGATCGGCCGGGCGAGTGATGCACGACGAGGAGTTGGGGCATAGCGACGATTGTGCAAGCCCGGATGCCACGGGGCAAGCCGACGAAGTTAGCACTGTTAGCTGGGACTTTGCTATGGTCGAGAGGTTCGAGGTCGTTGTCCCTCGATGCCAGCCGTTCGTGCCAGAGCGTCCCAGACCGGGATGCCACCGAATGTTGCAGGTGTCGGGTTGGCTGACCCAGGGCGCTGGCGTAGGGCCGGCGCAGCGCCACAAATCACCGATCGTCTGTGAGCTCGCGGATCGTGTGAGGCCCCACCCGGGGTCAATCGCGCGCAAAAACGCGGTGAAGCGTGCCCGAAAGCGCCTCGCCGCGCCTACAGAGAGGAATTTCGGATGGAATCCGACATGCAGCAATTGGGGGGACCGCTGATCATCGCGCTCCTCGTCCTGTTCTTCGGCGGCACCATGATCATGTCCGTCGTGATCGGGAGGAAGCGGGAGAACGCCGACGGGTACATGACCGCCGGCAACAAGATCGGTTTCGGCATCTCGGCCGCCTCCATGACGGCGACGTGGATCTGGGCCTCCTCGATGTATGCCTCCGCGACATCCGGCTACACCTACGGCATCTCGGGGCCCATCCACTACGGGCTCTGGGGCGCGCTGATGATCCTCTTCATCTACCCCTTCGGCCGTCGCATCCGCGCCGTCGCGCCTCGGGCCCACACGCTCGCTGAGGTCATGCGGGCCCGTCACGGCCGTTCGAGCCAGCTCATGCTCGCCGGCTCGAATGTGCTCGGCAGTGTCATCAGCCTCACCTCGAACTTCATCGCGGGTGGCGCCGTCATCTCGATGCTGTCGCCCTTCAGCTTCGGGCAGGGCATCCTGTTCGTCGCGGGCGGGGTGCTGCTCTACACGCTGTGGTCGGGCTTCCGGGCATCCGTGCTCACCGACTTCGCGCAAGTCGTCGCGATGCTCGGCGCCGTCGTGGTCATCGTGCCGGCGATCTTCTTCGCCGCCGGCGGCACCGACATGATCGCGCAGGGTGCGTCGAACCTCACGCCCGAGCAGTCGAACTTCTTCTCCTCCGAGGCGTTCCTCAATCAGGGCGCGCCCTACATTGCGGCGGTGCTCGCCTACGCGATCGGCAACCAGACGATCGCGCAGCGCCTCTTCGCCGTGCGGGAAGACCTCATCAAGCCCACCTTCATCACCGCGACGGTGGGCTACGGCGCCACCATCATCGGCGTCGGGATGCTCGGGGTCATGGCCCTTTACCTCGGCATCGAGCCGGTCGGCGGCGACACCAACAACCTCATCCCGCAGCTGGCCAGCACCTTCCTCGGCCCCGTGCTGCTCGGGCTCCTCTTCATCATGATCATCGGATCGCTGTCGTCGACGGCCGACTCCGACCTGGCGGCGCTGTCGTCGATCATGATGGCGGATGTCTATGGCCAGAACATCGCCCGCAAGGGCAAGGCGAACCCCAAGACGATGCTGCTCGTCGGTCGCATCACGATGATTGTCGCGACAGGCACGGCGCTCTTCTTCGCGACGAGCCAGTTCAATATCCTCGACCTGCTCGTCTTCGTCGGGGCACTGTGGGGTGCCCTCGTGTTCCCCGTCATCGCGAGCTTCTACTGGAAGAAGGTCACGAACGCGGCCTTCTCGATCTCAGTGCTCGCCGCGCTGCTTGTCTTCATCGTCGTGCGCTTCGAGTGGATCCCCCTCGCTGGCGCCTACGGCATCGCGATCGACGTGCTCAGCGTCGTCGGCATCGGCGTCGTACTCGGCATCATGGCGTTCGGTTTCTTCGGCAAGCGCACCGGCATGATCGTCGGCATCGTCGCTGCCGTGGCATCCGCCCCCTTCGTCATCGGGTTCCTGCACGACTACACGGTGCTGAGCGGCTCGCTGGTCGCCTACTCCGTGAGCACGATCATCTGCTACCTCATGTCGTTCCGGAGCTCGCAAGACTTCGACTTCGACCTCATCAAGCAGCGCACGGGCGACTTCGACCCCGAGTCCGAACTCGACGACATCGACCGTGAGCTCGACGGCCTCAGCGCCGACACCGCTCGCCCCACCCGCTAGGAGGACCCCTTGGTCACTGCCATCACCATCTACATGCTCGTCTGGCCCATCGTCGTTGCGGGAGTGCTGTTCACGCTCGTGCGCGGCTTCCTGAAGGACTGGAAGGAGTCTCGCGACGCGGGTCTCCCGATCATCTAGGCGCCCACATCACGCTCGGTTGACCCGAGCGGAACGCTGAGCCTGCGCAAACGGGCCGTTTTCCTGGGGAAACGGCCCGTTTGTGCAGGCTCGCGGCGTCTCCGGCGCCGGCTCGCCCGCAGAATGGGTGTGTGGTCGACCTTGAGCGCGCGCGGGCAGCGGTGACGGATGCCGTGGGACGGCTGAGCGCCGCCGGCGTGCCCGATGAGGCCCTCGCCGAATTCACGCCGCAGCGCCGCAAGCTGGGCATCACCCTGTCGCCCCGCATGAAACCCACCGGGCGGGCGTGGCGACTCGGCGTCTTCCTGCTCGACACTGGCGGCACGCTCTACGCCGCAGGCCATTCGACGCGGGCGGTCGAACCGGGCCGCTCCAACTACCAGTCGATCTCGGGCGAGGAGCGGCGGATGCACCGTGCCGCCGCGCATCGCTCCTACCCCGAGGGAACCGTGGTCAACTTTGGGTCGAGCGTGCTCGAGCTCACCGAGGAAGGCCTGGCCGCGGCATCCGGCCCGCTCTTCATCTCGGACGGCCGCTTGCTCGTGCGATGGAACCCTACGGCGGATGTCACGACAGCGCCCGAGTTCGAGGCGTACCTGCGGGAGCGGGTCGAGCTGCTGCTGTCGCCGCCTGCGGGATCCACCGAGTAGGGGTGCGTCCCTCCACGACCGGGAGGGGGCGTAAACTGCTTAGCAATGCAAACGAACAACTCGGCCTCGACCCCCATCTGGAGCCGAGACTTCACTCTTGCCGTCGTCATCAACTTCGCCCTGGCCGGCGTCTTCTACCTGCTCATGACCACGATGGCCCTCTACGCCGTGGACCGGTTCCGGGCCCATGACGCGCTCGCGGGCCTCACCGCTGGCGCGTACGTGCTGGGGGCGGTCGTCTCGCGGCTGCTCACGTCCAAGTACCTTGACCTCGTCGGCCGGCGGCGCACGGTGCTCGTCGGGCTCGTTGCCTTCGTCGTGCTCTCGGTCCTGTACCTCGTCGTGACCGACCTGACGGTGCTCATCGCGCTGCGCTTCCTGCACGGGGTCGCGTTCGGCGGGGCCAGCACTGCGGTCGCGGCATCCGCCCTCATGCTCGTGCCGCGCGAGAAGCGAGCCGAAGGCTCCGGGTACTTCTCCATCTCGGCGACCCTCGCGGCTGGCATCGGTCCCCTCATCGGCACGCTTGTGATCCACGCCGGTGGCTACGAGGGCATCTTCTGGGTCAGCACCGGCCTCGCGATCCTCGGGCTGACTGGGGCACTCTTCATCCGCCTGCCCGAGCGCGAGCCGAGCGAGGAGGAGATCCGCACCCGCTGGCGCATCCGCCTCTCCGACCTCATAGACGCGCGCGCGATGCCCATCTCGATCATGATCTTCCTCGGCTGCTTCGCCTGGTCGGGCGTGCTCGCCTTCTACCTAAACTACGCGGATGCCACCGGCACAGCCGCCGAGGTCGGCGCCTTCTTCACCATCTATGCCATCACGGTGTTCGTCGTGCGGCTGTTCGCCGGACGCCTGCAGGACCGCTTCGGCGACAACGCCGTCTTCTACCCCTCGTTCGTGATCTTCGCAGTGGGACTCGTCGTCATCGCGATCCCGCCCAGCCTTCCGGTCGCCATCACGGGCGCGGTGCTGACCGCGATCGGCTTTGGCTCGCTCATGCCTGGTGGACAGGCGGTCGCCGTCACGGTCGTTCCGCCTGAACGAGTTGCCGTTGCAACCTCCACCTACTTCGTCATGGCCGACGCCGCCATCGGGGTCGGGCCCATCCTGCTCGGACTGCTGCTGCCACTCACCGGCTACGACGGCATGTACCTCCTGCTTGCCGCGTTCATGGTGTTGACGATCGGGGTGTACGCGATGACGCACGGGCGCAGGCGCGTGACGGCTGCCGCCTGACAGGAGATTCGGGGGGGCGGCTACTCGCCGCCGAGGTTTCCCGCGAGGCGCGTGCGCATCGCCGTGCTCGCCTCATTGAGCCCCTCGATCACGACGCGCTTGCCGCGCTGCTCGTACTTGGTCGTGATGGAGTCGAGAGCCGCGACGGTCGAGGCATCCCAGATGTGAGAACCCGACATATCGATTACGACGCGCTCCGGGTCATCCGAGTACTCGAACTGGGTCGTGAGGTCGTTGCTCGAGGCGAAGAACAGCTCCCCGATCACGCGATAGTGGGCCGTCTCGCCCTCCACCCGTCGCTCGACGGTCGCGAAGTGGGCGACCCGGCGGGCGAAGAGCACCATGGCGGCGATGACCCCCACGATGACACCGATCGCGAGGTTGTCGGTCGCGACGACCACGATGACCGTGATGACCATGACGGCGGTCTCACTCTTCGGCATCCGCTTGAGGGTGGAGGGGCGGATGCTGTGCCAGTCGAAGGTGCCGACCGACACGAGGATCATGACCGCGACGAGGGCCGCCATCGGAATGAGCCCGACCGTGTCGCCAAGCACGACGACGAGGATGAGCAAGAACAGGCCTGCGAGGAAGGTCGAGATGCGCGTGCGGGCGCGCGACGCCTTTACGTTGATCATGGTCTGGCCGATCATGGCGCAGCCACCCATGCCGCCGAACAGGCCCGAGGCGATGTTGGCGACACCCTGGCCCCATGACTCGCGCGTCTTGTCGGAGTGCGTGTCGGTGATCTCGTCGACGAGCTTCGCCGTCATAAGGGACTCCATGAGGCCGACGAGGGCCATCGCGAGCGCGACGGGCCCGATGATCGATAACGTCTCCCAGCTGAGCGGGACGTCGGGGAAGAACAACTCGGGCAGGCTGTCGGGCAGCTCGCCCTGGTCACTCACAGTCGGCACGTTGAGCGCGAACACAACCGTGACGACCGACAGCACGACGATCGCGACGAGGGGGGCCGGGACGACCTTGGTCACCTTGGGCATGAGCCACAGGATCACGAGGCCAGCCGCGACGAGGGGGTAGACGAGCCACGGGACATCCACCAGGTGCGGAACCTGCGCCATGAAGATCAGGATCGCGAGGGAGTTGACGAAGCCGATCATGACGCTGCGGGGGATGAAACGCATGAGCCTCGCAACCCCGAACAGCGCGAGCACGATCTGGAGCACGCCAGCAAGGAGCACCGTCGCGATGAAGTAGTCGAAGCCGTACTCGCGCATGATGGGCGCGATGACGAGCGCCACGGCGCCGGTCGCTGCCGTGATCATGGCGGGGCGTCCGCCGACGAAGGCGATCGTGACGGCCATGATGAAGGATGAGAAGAGGCCGACGCGCGGGTCGACCCCCGCGATGATCGAGAAGGAGATCGCCTCGGGGATGAGCGCGAGGGCGACGACGAGGCCCGCAAGCACCTCGCGGGTGAGCATGCGGGGACTCCGCAACGCCGTCAGCACGGAGGGGTTGGCGCGATAGCGCGAACGGTCGATCGTCTTGGCGCCAATGGGCATGGGGACTCCTGGGTGCCGCCCCGCCACCGGGACGCGTAAGTTTGAGCGCAACGCGCAGTCTTGTTCGTGCGCGGCACGCACAAGACTGCGCGCGGCGCTGAGGCCAGCATCAAGCCTAACGCCGCGCATGCCGAGGGGACCCATGCACAGCACGCAGGACAGTCGAGCCGGAACCCGCGAACTCGACTTCGTGGCAAGGCTGCTCCGCCGCCCCGACTCGCTGGCCGCGGTGCTCGCCGACATCATCCGCGCACTCGCGCCCATCTCCGTCGTCTATGCCGTCGTCGCGCTCGGCTGGGTCGAGACGGCCGTCATGATGCTCGTCTTCCTCGGCGTGCTGCTCGCTCGGGCGGCGGCCCTCCCCGCGGCGCTCGACGGCGCCACGAGCGCCCTCCTGCTCGCCGCGGCCTGGTTCAGCGTCGCCGACCTCTACGCGCGGATCGCCTGGATCGACCTCGCGACCCACTTCGCGGTCGGCGCGGTGCTCGCCGCTCTCGCCCGCATCATGCTGGAACGGTGGGATGCCGCGGCCCTCGCACCCTCGCCAGGGCGCACGTCCGTGGCATCCGTCGTCGCCGGAGCGCTCGTGGGTGCCGCGCTGGGCCTTGCGCTCTCGGTCGTGTGGGAGTTCCTCGAATGGTGGGGCCACACCTACATCGACGAGACGGTCAACGTCGGCTATCTCGACACCCTGAGCGACGTCGCGGTCGGCGGGCTCGGCGGCCTCATCGCTGGCGCCGTACTCGCGATCACGTCTCGCGGGCGGACCCGCTGACGCAGCGGGAGGGTGTCGGCGGCTCGCGGCATACTGTGCTGCCATGACCGCAGAACCGCCCGTCGCCCACCCGCGGCGCCGTGTGGCGCTGTGGCTCGCCGTGGTGGCGTTCGTGGCGGCCGTTGCGATCGCGACCCCCATGATCTGGGTGCAGCAACAACTCGGGGCGGCCCGCGCGGACTACACGGCGGCCGCCGGCGAGATTCAGGATGCCACGGCGGCGCTCGAAACGGTGCGGGAGCGTGCGGATGAGACGCGGTCGCTTGCGGACGCCGTGCTGGCAGCCGCCGACGGCCAGCACGGTGACCCCGATGCGCTTGCCGCGCTGAGCGATGCGACCGGCGAGCTCACACGTCGGCTCGACGGCGGCGAGCTCGTCGAGGTCCCGACGGTGCCGTCGTCGGTGCCCGACTCCGCGGCGGAGGAACTGCGCGACCATGCGGAAGGGTTCCGAGAGCAGGCGGCCGGGGTGCGCAGGGGCGCAGCCGAACTCGAGGCCGCGACGGGGGATGTAACGGCGGCCGGTGAAGCGTACATGGTGGCACTGCCGGAGGCTGCGGCATCCGTCGAGGCGCGGTTCGCGTCGGCAGCGAACTTGGCGCGCATCGCCTACCGCGAGGTCACCGCATCACTTCCTGAAGAGAGTTGGGCCCCGGATGCCCCCACCACGGTCTCCACCTACGCGAGCGTCGTCGCGATCCTCGCCGCCTCGCACGCCGCGGAGGAGGCGGAGAAGGCGGGGCCCCTGTACAACGCCCGCGCGGAGGTCGAGGCCTTCGCCCGCTCGATCGCGGGCGGGGTCATGCTCGACTTCGACTGGGCTCCCATCGTCAACGGCTACGGCGCGAACGGCAGCTACGGCGGCACCGCCACGTGGAACACCGGTCATGGGGGTTACTCGACCATCACCCTGAGCGACAGCGTCGCCGCCCAGTGGCACCGCAACCCGGCCGTCGCATCCCTCGTCGCGCACGAGGTCGGACACTCGATCACGAGCAAGTGCATGGCACTCTTCGTCGATGGTTTCGACAGCCAGCCCGAGGTGTTCGCAACAGCGTGGGCCATTGGCCTGGGCTATGAGCGGGAGGGCAATGGCGAGTCGCTCTACGGCAGGCCCTCAGACGAGTTGATCGAGCTGTCGCGCGGGTGTCGCTGAGGGTCCCCGTCGTCGTGACGGCCGCCCTGTAGCCTCGTTCAGGCCGCATCCAACCAAGGAGTATCCGAATGTCGCACACCGACCGGCGTGGAGTCGCCGTCTTTCTCGCCATCGCATTCGTGGGGGCGTGGCTCGTCGCCCTGCCGCTGTGGTTCTCCCCCGACGGACTCGCCTCCCCCTTCGCGCCACTCGTGCTGATCGCGATGATGTTCATGCCCGCGATCGCTGCCGTCATCGCCCACAGGGTGGCCCGCTCGCAGGAGGGCTTCCTCCGCGAGACGACCCTGCGGCCCCGCCGCCGGTTCCGCAACTGGTGGGGCTACATCCTGCTCGCCTGGCTCGGGCCCATCGTCTTCGTCGTCGCGGCGACGGCCGTCGCGGCCGCGTTCGGCTGGATCCGCCTCGACCTCCTCGAGTTCAGCGGATTCGCCCTCACGCTCGAGGGGGCGCTCGGCGGGATGGACCTCGGAGTGCCAGTGCAGGCGATCGTCATCACACAACTCGTGACCATGCTCTTCATCCCCATCGTCAACGTCATTCCCGCAATGGGCGAGGAGATCGGATGGCGCGGCTTCCTGCAAGCGCGCCTGCTCCCGCTCGGCCAGTGGCCCGCCGTGCTCATCACCGGGATCGTGTGGGGACTCTGGCACGCTCCCGTCGTGCTGCTCGGCTACAACTACCCCGGGCAGAACCCCCTCGCGGCACTCCTGCTCATGGTCGTCTTTACGACGCTCGTCTCGGTGCTCCTCGGCTGGCTCACCCTCCGCTCCGGCACCGTCTGGACGGCAGGCATCGCCCACGGCTTCATCAACGGCGCCGCCGGGCTGCCCGTGCTGCTGCTCGCGGCCGGGTCGCCGTACGACAACCTCTCGGGCTCGCTGCTCGGCTACCCGGGGTGGATCGTCATGGCGATTGCGATCGTCGCACTAGTCGCACTCCGCAAGTGGCCCGTGCGCCAGGAGAAACTGGAGGTCACTCCGGCGCCGTGACGCGCTCCCACGGCTCGATGGGGCCCGGCACGACCGTGAAAACAGGATGCGGTTCCGGCGCCGCCCCGGCGAAGACAGCGGCCCGGTCCGGGCTTCGCGACTCCAACTTCGCCATGAGGTGGCGCCACTCGTAGTCGAGCTGGCCGGCCGTGAGCTCGAGGAGCGACAGAGGCGTGGCCGCATCGGGATGCCGCAGGATCTTGTCGCGGGCGAAACGGTAGCCGCGGGCATCCGCTTCGTCGGCGACCTCCGCGAGGAAGGCACCCAGGCTTGCGAGCGGCTCCGGCGTCGCGCGAAACCGGATGAGCTGCGGGTGCTGCGAGTATCCGCCGCTCGTCTTGCCGATGACGGCCTGGGCGAGGAGCCCCTCCCGCCAGCACGCGACGAGTGCCTGTCGGTCGAGGAACCGCGGATGCACCGACCAGAGTCTCACCCGGCAACGCTAACAGCGGGCGACTGGGGGTTTCAGTCGGACCAGTGGAGGGACCATGCTGGGCGGATGGACATCACGGAGATACTGCGAGACGGCCTGCGGCTGGCTCGCTCGGACCTGCTGGCGAAGCTGGATGGGCTCAGCGAATACGACATGCGGCGACCGATGACCAACACGGGCACCAACCTGCTCGGCCTCGTGAAGCACGTAGCGAGCGTCGAGCTCGGCTACTTCACCGACGCCTTCGGGCGGCCCGGCAGGCAACTGGCCTGGTATGCGGATGGTGCAGACGAGGAGGCCGATATGTGGGCCACCCCCGAGGAGAGCAGCGCGACCATCATCGAGTTGCACCACTTCTCGGCAGTGAAAACCGAGGAGACGATCGAGGCCCTCGGGCTCGATTCACCCGCCTACGTACCCTGGTGGACGCCCGAGCGCCGCAACACGAACCTCGGCAACCTGCTCGTACACATGACGAGGGAGACCGCCCGTCACGCAGGACATGCGGACATCATCCGCGAACTGATCGACGGCCAGGCGGGCCTGCGACCCGGCGACCCGAACGTCAGGGATCGCGACTGGGCCGAGCACCGCGCACGACTGGAGGCCGCCGCCGCGACCTTCCAGCGCTGACCGTCAGCCGAGGAAGGCCTCAAGCAGCGCGCCGTTGATGAGGCCAACGACGATGTTCCAGAGCGCGACGGCCGCGATGCCGATCGCGGCACCCGCCCTCGCGCGGCCATTGCGTCGGCGGGCGAGGACAACGGCGCCCAGGACCAGGGCGGCGACAGCCAGCAGGAACACGATGATGCCCTCGACGACCGCCACGACGGAGACCATGGGAAAGTCGCGGGCCGCCAGCACCGACGCCGAGACCGCGCTGAAGACGAGCCTCAGCACGGGGATCACGAGCGCGACAGCCAGCGCCGCCGTGGCGAGCGGCGCACTGTTGCGCCGCCCCGCGATGAACGCGAAGTCGCCAGCGGAAGCGGGGTCGGGCTGTTGGGGCGAGGCTCCGTCATTCACGGCCCACACGCTAGCACCGACACTCAGATCACGTCGCGCGAAAAGGTGCTCGGCGTGCCGAAACGGTGCGCCGTGATGCTCACGGCCTGCTCCTGCAGGAACGGCAGCAACTCGACCCGGCCGGACTCCGTCACGGGCTCGGCGTAGACCGCGACGTCGGGGCGACCCGAGGTCGCGTCGGCGACCGTCGACGCGGGGGCGCCGACAAGGCGGATGCGACCACCCTCGAGCTGCGCGAGCGACGCGAGCCAGGCGCCATCCGGTTCGACCGTCGAGCGGATGCCTCGGCTGTGCAGCAGGGAGGCGACCCGTCCCGGCAGCTCGACCGCGCTCGAGACAGTAATGGGCGCGCCCGCCGTGAGAGCGGCACCGACGACACGAAGGAACTCCGTGACGGAGCCTGCCTCGGCGAGGCGCACGACCGCGGGGATGGGGCGGTAGCGGAAGATGTTCCGCTCGGCCATCAGGCCCGAGACGTCCTTCGAGACGCCGAACTCCTTGGCCCACCAGGCGGCGTCGCTCGCGAATGCCCGCCGAAGATGCTCCCTGTGCTCAGCACCGGCCGCCTCCATCAGGGCACGGGCGGCAGTCGTCGGCGTGGCATCCGCGGTCGCCTGCGCCGACGACCAGCTGCCGAGGCCGATCAGGTAGTTGGGGCCACCGGCCTTCGTGCCGGCGCCGACTGCCGACTTCTTCCAGCCTCCGAAGGGCTGGCGCTGCACGATCGCACCCGTGATGCCGCGGTTGACGTAGAGATTGCCTGCCTGCACCCGGTCGATCCAGAGCGCCAACTCCGAACGGTCGAGTGAGTGGAGGCCGGCCGTGAGTCCGTAGTCGACCTCGTTCTGGATCTCGATGGCCTCCTCGAGCGTGGCGGCCGTCATGACGCCCAGCACAGGGCCGAAGAACTCCGTCATGTGGAAGTAGGAGCCGCGCTTGACGCCCGTGCGCACGCCCGGGGTCCAGAGGCGACCGGTGTCATCGAGCTTCTTGGGCGTGACGACCCACTTCTCACCGCTCTGCAGCGTCGTGAGCGCGTCGAGCAGCTTGCCCTTCGCCGGCTCGATGATAGGTCCCATGCGCGTCGCAGCGTCCTGCGGGTAGCCCACCTCAAGCGAGCGCACGGCGTCGAGCAGCTGGTCGTGGAAGCGGCGCGACTTGGCGACGGACCCGACCAAGATGACGAGGGAGGCGGCGGAGCACTTCTGGCCAGCGTGGCCGAAAGCTGAGTAGGCGACATCCTTCGCGGCGAGGTCGAGGTCGGCGCTCGGGGTGACGATGATGGCGTTCTTGCCACTCGTCTCGGCAAGCAGCGGCAGGTCACTGCGGAACGAACGGAACAGTTCGGCAGTTTCGTAGCCACCCGTCAGGATCACCCGATCGACGCGCTCGTCGGCCACGAGCTTCTCGCCCAGGCTCGAGTCGGAGAGCTGCACATACTGCAGCACCTCGCGCGGAACTCCGGCCTCCCACAGCGCCTCGACCATGACGGCACCCGAGCGCCGGGCCTGGCGAGCAGGTTTGATGATGACGGCCGAACCTGCAGCGAGGGCCGCGAGCGTGGAACCGGCGGGGATGGCGACCGGGAAGTTCCACGGCGGCGTCACAACCGTGAGGCGGGCCGGCGTGAACCGCGCGCCGTCCACATCGTCGAGTTCGCGGGCCAGTTCGGCGTAGTAGTTGGCGAAGTCGATCGCCTCAGACACCTCGGGGTCGGACTGGTCGAGGGTCTTGCCCGTCTCGGAGGCCATGACCTCCATGAGGTCGGCGCGGCGTACGGCAAGCGCATCCCCCGCACGGTGCAGGATAACGGCGCGCTCCGCGCCCGACATGGCACCCCAGGCGGCGCCCGCATCGACGGCCTTCGTGATCGCCTTCGCGACGGCATCCGCCGAGGTCAGGGTGTTGGCGGCAACCGTCTCGTTGCCGAGTGTGCTCTTCGGCACTCGCGCGAGGATCGCCTTGCCCCACTCGCGGTTGCCCGGGAGGGAGGGGTCGGTGTCGGGCGTGTTGTCGAAGCCCACCGAGGGGAACGGCGCCTCAGCCTTGCGGCGGTCCTGCTGGCGGTTCGCGGGCGGGACGGTGCCGTCGAGCTCGGCGAGGGAGGAGAGGAAGCGCTGCTGCTCGCGCTCGAAGAGCTTCTCATTGCTGCTCAACTCGAAGACGGCCGACATGAAGTTCTCCTGGCTCGCGCCCTCCTCGAGGCGGCGGATCAGGTACGCGATGGCCACGTCGAACTCCTTGGGGTGCACCACGGGTGTGTAGAGGAGGAGCGCGCCGACGTCGCGACGCACCGCCTCCGCCTGGCCCTGCGCCATGCCAAGCAGCATCTCGAACTCGATGCCGCGCTCGAGGCCACGGCGCTTTGCGAGCAGCCACGAGAATGCGAGGTCGAAGAGGTTGTGGCCGGCGACGCCAATGCGCACGTTGTCGATGCGGTCGGGGTGAAGGGCGTAGTTGATGACGCGCTTGTAGTGCGTGTCACTTTCCTGCTTGCTGCCCCAGGTCGCGAGCGGCCAGTCGTGCAGCGACGCCTCGACCTGCTCCATGGGAAGGTTGGCGCCCTTGACGACGCGAACCTTGATCGCGGCACCCCCGCGAGCGCGGCGGGCGGCCGCCCACTCCTGTAGGCGGATCATGGCGCTCATCGCGTCGGGGAGGTAGGCCTGCAGCACGATCCCGGCCTCGAGGTTCAGGAGCTTCGGGTCGTCGAGGATGCGCTGGAAGACCGCGATCGTCATGTCGAGATCCTTGTACTCCTCCATGTCCAGGTTGACGAACTTGGGGGTCTCGGCGTTGGCCGCAAGGGCGTAGAGGGGAGCGAGCTTCTCAACAACATGGTCGACTGTCTCGTCGAACGCCCATGGGTTGTGCGGCGCCGTCGTCGACGAGACCTTGATGGAGACGTAGTCGACGTCGTCTCGGGCGAGGAGCTTGCGGGTGCCGTCGAGGCGACGCTGTGCCTCGTGCCCACCGAGCACGGCCTCTCCGAGGAGGTTCATGTTGAGGCGGATGCCCGGCCTGCGGATCCTCGTAATCGCGGGTCCGAGGCGGCTTGCCGTCGCATCGATGATCAGGTGGCCCACCATGCGACGTAGAACCCCCTGCGCGATGGGCACGACCACACCAGGAAGCATGGGTGCGACGACACCGCCGAGGCGCACGGCACCCCGCATGTACCAGGGAAGGAAGGCGGGAACCTTCGGCGCAATCATCCGCAAGTTCTTGGCGGCGACGGCGTGATCTTCTGGGCGCACGACGCCGTCGACGAAGCCCACGGTGAAGTCGAGACCGTTTGGGTCACGAAGCACTCCCGCGAGCTGCTGCGCCGAGGAGTCAACGGGGTACGCGGAGGCTTCTGTCAGCCACTTTCGGACGAGGGCCGTCACCTCCTGCGCGAGGGAGGCATCGACGTCGGGGATGTCGGCGGGGGCGGTGCCTGGGGTGGTGATAGTCACGGTGTTCCTGTCTGTGGCTGGTGCTGTGATGCCAGTATGTTGTCGTCACTCAGGTAAGGTAAAGCGATCTTTTCTTACCGATATCGGTCAGTTCAGCTTCATGATGGGGGGGCGCGTGCTCGACGTCAGGCGCCTGCGGCTGCTGCGGGAACTCGCGATTCGCGGCACGCTCGCGGAAGTGGCCTCCGCCCTCAACCAGAGCCCCTCCTCCGTCTCACAGCAGCTCGCGCAACTCGAGCGCGAAGTCGGGGTCGAGCTGCTGCGCAAGGTTGGCCGGCGGGTGCACCTCACGGCGCAGGCCGAGTTGCTCGTCGAGCACACGACGGCGGTGCTAGAGCGGCTCGAGCTTGCGGAGTCCGAGCTCGCCCAGTCGTTCACGACGGCGACCGGCGTCGTGCGGCTGGCGGTGTTCCAGTCGGCGGCGCTGGCCCTCATGCCGCGCGCGCTCACGCTCCTGGCTCGGGAGCATCCGCGGTTGCGCGTGGAGATGACGCAGCGCGAACCCGAGACCGCCCTCACCGAGACGTGGGCCCGCGACTTCGACCTCGTGATCGCCGAGCAGTATCCGGGGCACGCCGCCCCGCGGCATCCGGAGCTCGACCGGGTTCGCCTCACTGGCGACGCCATCTCGCTCGCGGTGCCGCCCGACTCCGCCATGCGCTCGATATCGGATGCCGGGGCCTCGCCCTGGGTCATGGAACCCCGCGGTGCGGCGTCCCGCCACTGGGCCGAACAGGCCTGCCGTCAGGCCGGCTTCGAACCCGATGTGCGCTTCGAGACCGCGGACTTGCAGGCGCAGATCCGCCTCATCGAGTCGGGCAACGCGGTCGCCCTGCTGCCCGACCTCGTGTGGACGGAACGCGAGCGCACCGTGACGCTGCTGCCGCTCGGGGGCGACCCCCACCGCACGATCTTCACCTCGGCGCGGCAGGCAACCGTGCGGAGTCCCGGCATCGTCGCTGTGCGGGACGCGCTCGCCCGCACGGCCAAGTCGCTTGTGGCTTAACTCTCTCGCGCCGCACGCGCCCACCCCTCGCGCTGAGACGACACTCAAACACCTTCCTGCGCCGCGGGAGGATGCTTGAGTGTCGTCTCAGCGGATCGGGGCGGCGTGGCGGCCGAGACGGGATGCGAGTGCCATTGCGTCGTAGGGTGCCCGCACCTTCGCGTCGTTGTCGAAGTAGACGTAGGCGTCGCGGCCCTCCCCGAGCCATCCGCGCACTCGCGAGGCCCAGCGGTCGAGTGACGCGTCGTCGTAGCCCGAGACGTAGAGCTCGCTCTCCCCGTGCAGGCGCACGTAGGCGAAGTCTGCCGTCTGCTCCCAGAGTTGCGGCCACTTGCCTGCGGTGTCGGCGACGACGGATGCCACGTTGTGCCGTCGCAGGATCTCGAAGAATTCGGGGGTGTCAAAGGAGTGGCTGCGCACCTCGAGCGCGTGCCGCAGGGACGCTTCGGCCACACGGTCATGGATGCCACGGGACTCGTCGTGCGGCCACGCGCGGCCGTCGACGCGGGAGTCGTGACGGGCGGCGAGCGCCGCGGCATCCGTCGTCGTCCTGGGCAGCTGCGCG
Organism: Salinibacterium sp. dk2585; assembly: GCF_008001035.1. NCBI lineage: Bacteria > Bacillati > Actinomycetota > Actinomycetes > Micrococcales > Microbacteriaceae > Salinibacterium > Salinibacterium sp. dk2585. Next base: position 92,927 of record NZ_CP042856.1, on the reverse strand, counting down.
AGGAAGGCCTCGAGCAGCTCGGCGTCGAAGCTCACACGCTCGGGCAGCTGCCAGAGAAAGGGCCCGAGCTTGGGCCCGAGCGCGAGCACGCCGGAGGCGAAGAAGTTGGCGAGGGCGGTCTCGACTCCCTTGAGGCGCAGCAGGTGCGTGATGAAGCGCCCGCCCTTGACCGCGAAGACGAAGCCCTCGGGCGTCTCGTCGCGCCACGCCTCGTAGTACTGCGGTTTCTGCAGCGAATAGAAGGAGCCGTTGATCTCGATCGTGTCGAGCTTGCGCGAGGCGTACTCGAGCTCACGCCGCTGGGCGAGGCCCTTCGGGTAGAAGTCGCCGCGCCACGGCGCATAGCGCCAGCCGGAGATGCCGACGCGTGCGACCGGATGCTGCGGGGTCATGCGTCTGACGGTACGTCGAGTCGCGACGTCCCGCACGCGACAAGAGTGCGACCTCTGCCCCTGCACTGGGGCTCACCCGCTCCCCGGCGACCCCGTAGCGTTGACGGGCACGACCCTGGGGGAAAACATGTCATCACTGCGCTGGGCGAAGCCCACACTCTCGACGTGGCTCGGCGGCGCCGCCGTCGCGCTCCTGCTCGTGCTCGCTGGCGCATCGACCGGCTTCTCCGGCGTGCTCATCATGCTCGGGCTCGTCGCCTTCATCACGGCGCTCTACACCCTCGTCATGGGCCGACGTTCGTGGGCGGCGATCCCGTCGCGCGCCGCGGCGGCGCTCGTGCTGGTCGGCGCGATCCTCGTCACGGGCCTCGGGAGCGCCATCGCCCCCGCCTCAGCCACAAAGCCGGCGGATGTCGCGAACCCCGCCGCATCTGAGACCTCGCGTCCGGCTCCCAGCCCGACCCCTTCGCCCTCCGAGGGCGGATTCACCGACGAGTCGCCGAGCGACCCGGCGACCGTCGTGCAGCCGAAGGGCGAGGCATCCGTCGCGATCGGCACCGAGCCGCTGCCCGACACGGCGCTCGCGCTGCTGGCCACCCTGCCCGTCAAGGGCCGCGCACCCAAGACGGGCTATGACCGTGATGCGAAGTTCGGCAACGGCTGGCTCGACGTCGACCGCAACGGCTGCGACACCCGCAACGACACGCTCGCCCGCGACCTCACGAACATCGCGAAGTCGGGTCCGTGCAAGGTCATGACGGGCACCCTGCTCAGCCCCTACACGTCCGAAACCGTGTCGTTCGTCCGCGGCAACGGAACGTCGAGCATGGTGCAGATCGACCACGTCGTCGCGCTTGCGGATGCCTGGCAGAAGGGCGCGCAGCAGCTCACGCAGGAGCAGCGCATCTCCTTCGCGAACGACCCGCTCAACCTCTTGGCCGTCGACGGGCGCTCGAACTCACAGAAGGGCGCCGGGGATGCGGCGACCTGGCTGCCGTCGTCGAAGACGTTCCGCTGCGAGTACGTCGCGCGGCAGGTCTCCGTCAAGGCGAACTACGGGCTCTGGGTGACGCAGGCCGAGCACGATGCCATCGCATCGATCCTGAGCGGATGCCCCGGTCAGCCCGCCCTGCGCTCCGGCTTTGCGCCGGTGGCGGTGGTACCGGCTCCCGCTCCCGTGCCCGCACCTGCGCCTGCTCCCGTGCCTGCCCCGGCGCCTGCACCCGCTCCCGCTCCCGCTCCCGCTCCGTACTACAAGAACTGCACCGCGGCCCGCGAAGCCGGTGCCGCGCCCGTGTACGAAGGGGGCCCGGGCTACGGGCGACACCTCGACCGCGACGGAGACGGCATCGGCTGCGAGTAGCCGCCCCCGAGCACGCGGCGGGCGAGGGTGCGGCGAGCGGCCGCGCTGCCCTCAGCCGGCCTGGGGCGAGAAGGAGTCGAACACGGCGCGCAACGCCGGCTCAAGCGCCCCGACCGGGAGATGGCCTGCGCTTGCGAGCTGCGAGAGCCCCTGCACCGTGCCCCAAGCCGCGACTGCCAGCGCCTCGAGTTGTTCAGGTGAGGCATCCGTCGCGATCGCGGCGACGCTTTCGGCGAGCAGTCGTTCATTGGCCGCGATGAGTTCCGCCATGTGGGGGGTCGGGTTGCCGGGCTCGCACACCTCTGGGTCGTAGATGACGGCGAAGCCCCCCGGATGCTGCGTGGCCCAGGTCACGTAGGCAAGCCCCATCGCGACAGCCGTGTCGACGGAGCTGCCGCCCCCCGTGATTGCCGCGCGCTGCGCGTCGAGGAGCGCCGCCATGCTGAGTTCTGCGAGCCGCTTGAGGAGTGTCGCCCGGTCGCCGAAGTGGTGGTACGGGGCGTTGTGGCTGACGCCCGCGCGCCGGGCCACTTCGCGAAGGCTGAGGTTGGCGTGCCCGCCGTTCTCGATCAGCTCGAGCCCGGCGCGTTCGAGTTCCTCGGCGAGATTGCCGTGGTGATAGGGAACAGCAGATCTTGACACGAGCAACATTCTAGCTAGTCTGGTCTCATTCATATCTTGACACTGTCCAGAATCTAGACACTGACCAATCGGAGCCACCATGCCCACGCTCGTCATCAATGGCCACCCGCACGCCGACGCGCTCTGCGCGCACCTCGCAAAAACCTACGTCGCCGCCCACGGCGATGCCCGCCTGCTCGCCCTCCGCAACCTCGCCTTCGATCCCTCTTTGCGCTTCGGCTATAGCAAACGGATGGAACTCGAACCAGACCTCATCGACGCGTGGAACGCCATCCTGGAGGCCGAGCACATCGTCGTCGTCGCGCCCGTCTGGTGGGGGTCGGCACCCGCCCTCCTCAAGGGCTTCTTCGACCGCCTCCTGCTGCCGAAGCGTGCCTACCAATACGGGGCCAACGGCCTGCCGCAGGGGCTGCTCTCCGGGCGCACTGGCCGACTCATCATGACGAGCGACTCGCCCTTCTGGTACCTCGCCCTCACGCGAAACCCCGCCGCACGCAGCGTGCGAAACCTCACGATGCGGTTCTGCGGCATCCGCACGCCCCGTGCCACGATGCTCGGGCCGGTGCGACACTCGACCGCGGAACAGCGGGCCGGGTGGGTTGCGAGGGTCGAAGCGCTCGCGAAGCGTGACGCCACGGCATCCCGTCGCCAGCCGGTTCCGGCGCACTGAGGAACGAGCCTGCACAGACCGCCCGCCGCGCGGCCACTGTGGCCGGTTACTGCAAGATCCCCGTCGCGATCAGTCGCCGGATGCCACGCGCCGGGTGACCGCGCGGCGATCGGGCTTGCCCGACGCGAGCAGCGGCATCCGCTCGATTGCGGCGATCCGCTCGGGCTGCGCCGCCACCCCGATCGACTCGCGCACGAGGCGACGGATGCTCGCGAGCACGTCGTCCGCGCGGTGCCCGTCGACCAGCCACTCGTCGAGTGACGGCGCGCCACCCACGACAACGACAGGGACGTGCCCCCACTTCTCCGACGGCACCCCCACGACGACCGCGCCCTCAAAGCCGGGCACCTCCCGCACGGCAGCCTCCACCCGGTCGAGCGACACGTTGATGCCCCCAGACACGATCACGTTGTCGGCCCGGCCGAGCACCTCGACCCGCCCATCGGCGTGGATGCGCGCGCGGTCGCCCGTGCGGTACCAGCGCGTGCCGCCCTCGACACGGAAGGCCGCATCCGTCAGTTCCGGTGCGTCCAGGTAGCCGTCGGCCAGGGTCGGCGACGCGATCTCGAGCACGCCGTCGACGAGCCGCGTGCGGGTCGCACCGACGGGGTAGCCGTCATAGATGCATCCGGTGGCCGTCTCCGACGAGCCGTAGGAGCGCACGACCGTGTAGCCGAGCGCCCGGGCACGGTCGGCGAGCGCCGCCGGCATCGCCTGTCCGCCCGTCAGCAGCGCGTCGAAGCGGGCGACCGCAGCGCGCACCGCCTCGGACTGCTCGCCCACCTCAACGAGCCGGGCCAGCTGGGCGGGAACGAGCGAGACGTAGCGCCGCTCCGCCGTCAGGCGATCGGATGCCGCGGCGAAGGCCTCCGCGTCGAAGCCGGGTTCCACCCACTCCACGGGCAGCCCCGCTAGGTGGGACCGTACGAGCACCTGGAGTCCCGCGACGTAGTGGGCGGGGAGGCAGAGCAGCCATTGGCCGGGGCCGCCGAGGGCGTGAGCCGTGGCATTCGCGCTCGCCCGCAGCGCTTCCTCGCTGAGCACGACCCGCTTCGGGACGCCCGTCGAACCGGAGGTCTCGATGACGGCGGCCGTGCTCACAGCCACCAAGTCGGGATGCTCGCCCGTGCCGAGGTAGAGGGCGGGGCCGTCGCTGTCGAAGCGCTCGCGGACCGCGGCGTCGACGGCGCGCCAGTCGACGGCGTCGACCGCCGCGAGTGGCCTCTCGCGCTCTCCGGACTGCACGGTTACTGCTTCGCGGCCTTCGCAGCAGCCTTGGCCGCCTTCTTCGCCTCGCGCACCTTCGCGAGTGTCTCGGGGCTCGTGATGTCGGCGACCGACATGAGCGCGCCCTCCTCACCGTAGGGGGCGGATGCTTCGCGCCAGCCCTCGGCCGTCACCCCGCGCCGCTTGCCCAGCAGGGCGAGGAAGATCTTCGCCTTCTGCTCGCCGAAACCGGGCAGTGCCTTGAGTCGCTTGAGCACTTCCTTGCCGTCGGGCTCGCCGCGGGTCCAGATGGCGGATGCCTCGCCACCCCACTCCTCGCGCACCACCTCGCACACGGCCTGCACGCGACCGGCCATCGAACCGGGGAAGCGATGCACGGCCGGGCTCTGCTTGAAGAGCTCGGCGAATTCGTCGGGGTTCGCGTCGGCGATGGCCGCGGCATCCAGTCGTCCCATGCGGTCGCGGATCTTGGCCGGCCCGGCGAAGGCGGACTCCATCGTCACCTGCTGGTCGAGGAGCATTCCGAGCAGGAGTGCGAGGTCGTCATTCTCGAGCAACTCGTCGGCGGCGGGGTCACCAGTCAGGTACAGGGTCATACGACGATTGTCGCACCGGGGGCTTCGGCACGCGCGGTCGGCATGGCCACACACTAGCGGGCGTCGACGGCGACGCACGCCCCGTGAGTGGCCAAACATTCGGCTTCCCTCCGGGCCTTGGCACAAAGTTTGGCCACTCGCGACTACCGGCCGCGACCGGCGGACGAACGGATGCGCGCATACACTCAGCACATGCGCCCCACCGTCGTCCTCGTGCACGGGCTGCGCACCTCGCACAGCCTGTGGCGGCGCCAGGTCGAGGCGCTGGAACGGGAGGGGATTCCAACCCTCGCGATCGACCTGCCGGGGCACGGGCGGCGCATCGGGGAACGGTTCACCCTCGACGGCGCCCTGAGCAGCATCGGCGACGCGGTCGCGGAGGCCGAAGCATCCGACGCCAAGCGCGCCGAGGCCGAAGGGGTCACGCCGGGCAAGCCCTACCTGGTGGGCTTCTCGCTCGGCGGCTACCTGGGCATCGAGTGGGTCTCGCGCAACCCCGGCCGCGTCTCTGGCCTGCTCGCGGCGGCGTGCGCGACGGTGCCGCATCCGCTCGTGATGCACACCTGGCGGGGCATCGCCGCCGTGATCGGCAGGTTCCCCGACCGGGGCCTCGCGCTCAACAACCTCGCCGTGCGGCTGTTCGTGCCGGAGCCCGGCGCGAGCGACGTCATCTCGGGCGGCGTCGCGCTGGACGTGATGGATGACTCGATCCGCGCGCTGCTCGCATTCACGCCGATCGAGAGCCTCCGCCGCATCGAGGAACCCGTGCTCTTCATCAACGGCAAGTGGGACCACGTGCGCGCCCACGCCCGCCGCTACCTCGCCGCCACCCGCAACGCGCGGCTCGTGACCATCCCGGGTGCCAGCCACGTCGTGCCGGCGATCCGGCCGGACGAGTTCACGCGCGAGCTGCTCGCACACTACCGCGAGGTGACGTAGGGCGCTGGGCGCGGGTCTGACTGCGCTCAATGCGGACTGCGGTTTCTGATGCACTTGTGCCGCGACATGCCCGGTGGGCGGGCTGCAGTCGCGGCGCGGCGGCAAGAAGTGCTGCGAAAGCCGCAGCTGTTAGAGAGTGCGCTCAGTCGAGACGCCGGCGGGCACGCGCGACGGCACGCTCGGCCGCCGTGACGGCACGCTTCGCCTCGTCACGCGAACGACGGATGCCACGGGCCTCCCCCTCGGCGTCGGCCAACTCGCCCTCAGCCTCACGCAGCTGCCGCGTCAGCTCCTCTACCTCGTCCCGCAGGGACGCCCGCCGCTCGGACACCGCCTCCGCCGAAGCTCGGAGTTCCTCGGCCTCGTCCCGCGCCTTCGCGAGCGCCGCCTCCGCCGTCGCAAGGTCGAGTTCGGCCTGCTTCCGCTCGGCCCCCCGCTTGCGCTCCTGAGCGCTCGACCGTGTCGGCGCATCCGGTCTCGCCTTCTTCGAGCCCGCCGAGCCACCGCTCTTCGCGGGCGCGTCCGCCACGGCAGCGCGCCGCCCAGCCCGCTGCGTCGCCGTCGGGAACGCGATCACGTCGCCGCCCTCCTCGATGCCCCAGCCGGCGGCGGTGAGCGGCTTCACGAGGGTTCCCGAGGCGACAAGCGCCGCGGCATCCGCGTCGATCATCGCGGTCTGCAGCGTCTGGGCAACCTCTCCGCTGACGGCGGCGGATGCCTCGGTGCCGAGTCCTTCGGCGACGGCGACGGCCTCGCGCGTGACCTGGCGCACGAGCGCGGAACGTTGCTTGCCGAGTTCGCGGAGGCGTGGCGCGTCGAGGGCGTCCTGGGCGTCGCGGAGCTCCTCGCCGAGCGCGGCGATCTCGTCGACGCGGTCCGCTCGATGGCGGGCGAGCATGTTGACGACCCACGCCGAGGTGGTCGGCTTGCGCAGGCCCGCAATGGCCTTCGCGAGCTCCTTGTCGCCGGATGCCTTCGCCTCACGGCTCAGGGCGGTGCGGCGCGCGGTGAACTCGCCGAGGGGCATGCCGTAGAGCTCCGCGCCGGCCGTCTCGATGTCCACGCCTCCATGGTTACCCCAGACGACGTCGGAATCCATCGGATGCGCCCGCTCGGGTTACGCCCCGCGCGACTCAGACCTACTCTCCGGGGTGAAGGAACAACCTCAAGGAGAGCAATGCGCACCCACAGGATTCTCGCCTTCGTGACGGCGGCCGCGGCATCCGTCGCCCTTGCGGCCTGCTCGTCGGGCGGCGGGAATGGTTCGAGCCTCGACGCGATCACGGAGTCGGGCACGATCGTGATCGGCACGGAGGGCACCTACCGCCCCTTCAGCTTCCACGAGGGCGGCACGGGCGAGCTGACCGGCTACGACGTCGAGATCGCGAGGGCGGTCGCCGAGAAGCTCGGCGTGGAGGCTGAATTCGAAGAGACCCAGTGGGATGCGATCTTCGCCGGGCTCGACGCCGGGCGCTTCGCGATGATCGCGAACCAGGTCTCCATCAACCCGGACCGCGAGGAGTCCTACGAGTTCTCGGAGCCCTACACCGTGAGTCCCGGTGTGATCGTGGTGCGCTCGGGCGATACGTCCATCCGTTCCTTTGACGACCTGGTGGGCAAGACGACCGCCCAATCGCTCACGAGCAACTGGTACGGGCTCGCCCAGGAGGCGGGCGCCAACGTGGAGGCGGTCGAGGGCTGGGCGCAGGCGGTCGACCTGCTGCTGCAGGGCCGGGTCGACGCGACGATCAACGACAAGCTCACCTACCTCGACTACGTGAACGACGAACCGGATGCCGCCATCGAGGTCGCCGTCGAGACCGACGACCCGTCACGCTCGGCCTTCGCATTCGCGAAGGGCAACACGGAACTGCGGGACGCGGTCGATGAGGCCCTCGCCGAACTGCGCGCGGAGGGGACGCTCGCGGAGATCTCGGAGAAGTACTTCGGCGAAGACGTCTCCCAGTAGGTCGCGCTGATGGACGAGTCGACCTGGGACCTCGTCGCAGGGTCCTTCCTTCCCCTCCTGGAGGGGGCCGTGCGCGGCACGATCCCGCTGGCACTGATCTCCTTCGCGCTCGGGCTCATGATCGCCCTCGGCATCGCGCTCATGCGGCTGTCGAAGGTGCGCGTGGTCTCCGCACTGGCGCGGGGCTACGTGTCGATCATCCGCGGCACGCCTCTCCTCGTGCAGCCCTTCGTGATCTTCTACGGGCTCCCCTCGATCGGTGTGCTCGTCGACCCGTGGCCGAGCGCGATCATCGCGTTCTCGCTCAACGTCGGGGGCTATGCCGCCGAGGTCATCCGAGCCGCGATCCTGTCGGTGCCGCGGGGACAGTGGGAGGCCGCGTACACGATCAGGATGTCGCCGGCCCAGACCATGAGCCGCGTCATCCTGCCGCAGGCTGCGCGGGTCTCGGTGCCGCCGCTGTCGAACACCTTCATCAGCCTCGTGAAGGACACCTCGCTCGCCTCGCTCATCCTGGTGACCGAGATGTTCCGGCAGGCGCAGGAGGTCGCCGCCTTCAGCCGGGAGTTCATGGTCATCTACATCGAGGCTGCCGCCATCTACTGGGTCATCTGCGTCGTGCTCTCGGCCGGGCAGTCCGCGCTCGAGAGGAGGCTGGATCGCCATGTCGCGCGATGAGCGGGTGCTGGAGGTGCGGGGGCTGCGCAAGCGCTTCGGCGAGGTCGAGGTCTTGAAGGGCATCGACCTCGACATCCACGGAGGCGAGGTGGTCGCGTTGATCGGGCCGAGTGGTTCCGGCAAGACGACGGTGCTGAGATGCCTCAACGGGCTCGAGGTGCCAGACGCGGGCACGGTGGACTTCGCGGATGCCACGCCGGTCGACTTCGCCGCTTCGCCGAGCCGCTCGGCTGTCGCGGGGCTCCGGGAGCACAGCGCCATGGTCTTCCAGCACTACAACCTGTTTCCCCACCGAACGGTGCTCGAGAACGTCATCGAGGGTCCCGTGCTCGTGCAGGGGCGAAAGCGAGCGGATGCCACGGCCGACGCTCGTGCCCTCCTCGAGCGCGTGGGACTCTCCGACAGGGCCGACGCGTATCCCTACGAGCTCTCGGGCGGACAGCAGCAGCGGGTGGGCATCGTTCGAGCGCTCGCACTCAAGCCCCGGCTGCTGCTCTTCGACGAGCCCACGTCTGCCCTCGACCCGGAACTCGTCGGAGACGTGCTGGCGGCCATCCGTGAGCTCGCGGCCGAGGGGTGGACCATGCTGCTCGTGACGCACGAGCTCCGCTTCGCCCGCGATGTCGCCGACCAGGTCGTCTTCATGGACGGCGGCGTCGTCGTGGAGGCGGGGCCGCCGTCAGAGGTGCTGGTCTCCCCGCGCCAGGAGCGCACCCGCCAGTTCCTACAGCGGCTGCTCGATCACTAGCAGCCCCTTCTCTTCCGCTGAGGAAGGGGCGGGACGGGTCGGGCGGCTTTAGTCGCGCTCGACGGGGAGCCCGGCCTGCGCCCAGGCGTTGGTGCCGCCTGCGACGTTGACGGCGTCGATGCCCTGCGCCTCGAGGTACTCGGCGACGCGGGCGCTGCGCCCGCCCGACGCGCAGATGACATAGACGGTGTCGTCTGTGGGGATCTCATCGAGACGTTCGACGACCTCACCCATGGGGATGTGGATGACTCCGGATGCCCGGAGCGCCCGGTATTCGTCGGGCTCCCGCACATCGATCACGACGGGCGACTCGGCTGCGGCAACCTCGGTGACGTCTGCTTCTCTCACGGCGTGGCTTCCTCCTTGGGCGGCGGCGTGACGATGCCGAGGGCGGCCTTGAGGCGCTCTTCGGCGTCGGCCGCAGCGTGGGTGGCTTCGACGTTGGCGTCGCTCACGGCCTGCACGATTTCAGCCCTCTGGATGGAGATGCCGCGGGGTGCGTCGATGCCGATGCGGATGCCGTCGCCGCGGTTCTCGATGATGGTGATGACGATGTCGTCGCCGATGAGCACCTTCTCACCGGGTTTGCGCGTCAAGACCAGCATTGTTCCAGCCTAACCGTCGTAGGCCCAGCTCACGGGCATACCCAGCTCTCGCACGGTGTCGGGGGTGCTCGTGCCGTCCCGTCCGATGGCCGCGACGGCGTTGATGGTGACGACCGCGCCGACAGCCTTGACCCAGCGGGCGGTGTCTTCGTGCTTGCGTCCGGCGTCGACGGCAACCCAGACCTGGTCGGGCTTGAGGTCGGCGAGCGCCTGCGCCTGCGCCGGTGTCGGCTCGTGGGAACTCATGCCGTGTGCGGCAACGACGATGCGCTCCCGCTGCACGGCCCGTGCGCGCACCGTGATGGCGTCACGGCGCGTGTCGAGCCGCTCGAGCCCCTCCGCGAGGGCCGCCCCGCTCACGACGACCTCGGCCTGCACGGTGAAGGACATGGCCCTGGCGACCGCGAGCGCGTCGGCGGGCAGGCCGATGACGGCGACGAGGTCTCCCGCACCGTCGGCGAGGGGTGGCGTGGGTGCGATGATCCCGCTGCTGCGCGACGTGACCATTCCGGGGAGCGGCGGATGCTCGTGCTCCGTCACCGCCTGGAGGTCTTCCAGGACCTCGGCGAAGCTGCGGGTCGAGGTGGAGACGAGCTCGGGTTCAGGAGCGGCAGCCGGAGCGGCAGCGGACGCCGGCAGCGATGCTGCAGCCGTCGCGGCACGGGACCGGAACGGGTCGTCACGCAGCACCGTGCCGACGGGCGGGGCGCTGAGGGCGCTCTCCGCGGCATCCGCTTCTTCCAGGAGTGCGGCGATCCCAGTCAGGCGGCTGGAGAGGTCGTGGGCGTCGGCGGCTGGCGTGGGACCGTCGGGAACCTCGACCGTGACCTGGAAGCGACGGCTCGCGAAGAAGCCGCCGACGCCCCCCGTCGTGATCTGCTCTGCCGCGATGATGCGCGCGTCCGGGCCGTGCTCCTCGGTGACGCGCTGCCGCAGCTCGGCGAGCGAGGCGCCATCAAGCCGGAATCTGCGCGGAGACACGGATCACCCCCACCGTCTCGATGTCGACATTGGCGGTCGTGACCTCCTGGTAGGAGAGCACGGGGAGGCCGTTCGACTGGGCGGAGACGAGGCGACGCACGGCGGGACGGATGGCCGGCGCGCACACCAGCACGGCCGAGTTGCCGGCGGCCTCGAGCCGCGCGACCGTGTCCTTGAGGGAGCCCAGGATGTTTTCGATCGCGTTCTGGTCGAGCAGCAGCTGGGTGCCAAGCTCGGAGGGGCGCATGCTCTCGAGCATGGACTGCTCGAGCACGGGGTCGATCATGATCACCCGGAGCAGCGCGCCGTCGAGGTGACGGCTCACGAGGGCGGGACCAAGCGCGAGGCGGGCGGCCTCGATGAGCGCTTCCGGGTCGGTCGAGACCTTGGCCCGCAGCGAGAGGGCCTCATAGATGCGGGGGAGGTCGTTGATCGCGACCTGCTCCGAGAGGAGGCCCTGCAGCACGCGCTGCACCTCGGCAAGGCTGAGGAGCGCGGGCACGAGCTCGTCGACTGCGGAGGGGTTGACGCCCTTGACACCCTCCGTGAGCACGCGCACGTCCTCGCGAGTGAGGAGGCGGGCCGCATTGCCTGTGACGAGGGAGGAGAGGTGCGTGACGAGCACCGAGACACGGTCGATCACGGTCGCGCCCGCAAGTTCGGCGCTGTGGCGCATCTCGGCGGGCACCCACTTGCCGGCGAGCCCGAAGACAGGTTCAACGGTGGCGGTGCCGGGCAGCGAGTCGAGGTTGTCGCCGAGGGCGAGCACGCGGCCGCGCGGCGCGATGCCCCGGCCCGCCTCGACGCCCGCGATGCGGATGACGTAGGTGCCCGAGGGCAGCTCGACGCTGTCGCGCGTGCGGACGGGCGGCACGACGACGCCGAGGTCGAAGGCGATCTTGCGGCGGAGCGCACGCACACGGGCGAGGAGGTCGTCGGACGAGCCCGTCACGAGGTCGACGAGGTCGGGCGCGAGCAGGATCTCGAGCGCGTGCACCCGCATCTGCTCGATGAGTTCCTCCGGGGTCTCCGGCCTGGGCGCGTCCGGCGCGAGGGCGGCCTGTTCCTCAGCGAGCGCTTGGGCCCTTTCGGAGGCCTTGATCCGCTGGGCCGCGATGATGAGCGTGACGCCGACGATCGCGAACGGGAGGATCGGCATCCCCGGGATGATCCCCATGATGATGGCCGCGCCGCCGGCGATGCGCAGTGCCGGCGTCGACTGCGTGAGCTGCTGCGAAGCCGTGGACCCCATGTCGGACTCAGCGTTGGCCCGCGTCACGATCATGCCGGTCGCGACCGCCATGAGGAGGGCGGGGATCTGGGTGACGAGCCCGTCACCGATTGTCAGGAGCGTGTAGGTCTCGACGGCCTCGCCGATCTCCATGCCGCGCTGCACCATGCCGATGGCGATACCGCCGATGACGTTGATGATGATGATGACGATGCCGGCGATGGCGTCACCCTTGACGAACTTCGAGGCACCGTCCATCGCGCCGTAGAAGTCGGCCTCTGCCGCGACGGATGCCCGGCGTTCGCGTGCCTCGACATCCGTGATGAGTCCCGCATTGAGGTCGGCGTCGATCGCCATCTGCTTGCCCGGCATGGCGTCGAGGGTGAAGCGGGCGCCGACCTCGGCGACGCGCTCGGCACCCTTCGTGACGACGACGAACTGGATGACGACGAGGATGAGGAAGACGACCGCGCCGATGATGAGCGAGCCGCCGACGGCGACATGCCCGAAGGCCTCGATGACCTGGCCGGCGTAGCCGTCACCGAGCACGAGGCGCGTGGATGCCACGTTGAGGCCGAGTCGGAAGAGCGTCGCCACCAGCAGGAGCGAGGGGAAGACCGAGAAGTCGAGCGGCTTCTTGACGAACATGCTCGTGAGCAGGATCACGAGGGCGAAGAGGATGCTCACGATGAGCAGCATGTCGAGCAGCCCCGCCGGCACGGGCACCACGAGGAGCAGGATGATGCCGACCACGCCGATCGGCACGGCGAGCATCTTCAGTGTCTGTTTCATGCGAGGCCTTTCGCGGCGGTGAGGGTGTTGCGGGTGGGGGCGCCCGCGAGCGCCGTCATGCTGTGCACGCCCGCGGCAGCGCCGCGCTTCTTCAGCGCCATGACGAAGGCGAGCACACGGGCGACCGCGTCATAGTGGTCGACCGGGATCTCCTGGCCGAGCTCGCACGCCTCATGGAGCGCACGGGCGAGGGGAACATCGCGCACCATGGGCACGCCCTTCTTGTCGGCTTCCTCACGGATGCGCGCAGCGATATTGCCTGCCCCTTTCGCGACGACCCGGGGCGCAGATCTGCCCGGCTCGTACTTGAGCGCGACAGCGACGTGAGTGGGGTTGACGAGCACGACGTCGGCATCACCAATGGCAGCGATCATGCGGTTGCGGCTCATGGCGAGCTGGCGTGCACGGCGCTGACCCTTGATGAGCGGGTCGCCGTCGGAGTTCTTGTGCTCATCCTTGACCTCTTTCTTGGTCATGCGCGTCTTCTTCATGTTGCGCTTCATGACCACGAAGACGTCGGCGAAGGCGAGCGCGAGGCCCGCCACGATCGCGAACTGCAGCATGGCGGCGACACCCCCGGCGGCGGCCTCGAGCACGGCGTGCACGGAGTTGCCACCGGATGCCATGAGCACGGGCATGAGGTTCTGGATGACGAAGTAGAGCACGAGGCCGACGACGACCGTCTTCATGAGGGCCTTGGCGCCCTGCCACAACGCCTGGGTGCCGAAGGTGCGCTTGACGCCCTTGACGAGGTCGAACTGTTCCATCTTCGGCTTGAACTTCTTGAGGTGCACGCCGCCCTGCGCGACGGCGCCGACCACGACCGCCACGAGCACGGCAACTAGCATGGGCGCGAGGGTCGTCATGACGGAGCCCATCCCTGCCCAGAGCGCGTCGACCGCCGCGAGGGGGTCAGCCGAACTCGCGACCCGAGCGACCGCGAACATCTGCTCCGTCGCGGCAGTTGAGCCGAGCGCAAGCGTCGCGGGGATCATGATGGCTGCCGCGCCGATGCCGAGCCACGCCGTGAGGTCCTGCGACTTGGAGAGCTGGCCCTTCTCGCGCACCTCCTTCATGCGCTTCTCTGTCGCTTGTTCTGTGCGCTCGCCTGTGGGTTCCTCGGCCATTACCTCACCCCCATGAGCGTGTCGACGGCATCGTCGGTGAGGGATGCCACGACCCCCGGCAGCGCCGCGAAGACGACGACCGCGAGGGTGAGCGTGAGGAAGATCTTGAGGGGGAAGCCGAGGGCAAAGGCGTTGAGGGCGGGTGCGACTCGCGTGAGGAGCCCCAGCCCGACGTCGGCGAGGAACAGCACGACGAGGAGGGGGCCGGCGATTTGCACGGCCGCAAGGAACATCTCCGAGACCGCGAGGACGATCGACTCGGCCGAGGACGCGAGGTCGATCGCGCCGCCGATGGGAAGGGCGGTGAAGGAGCGTGTGAGGCCGGAGAGAATGAGCAGGTGTGCGCCCGAGCTCATCATGAGCGCGAGCGCCGACATGTGGAAGAGCCGCGAGAACTGCGCACCGTTGACCATCGAGCCGGGGTCGTAGGCCTGCGCCATCTGGAAGCCACCGAACATGTCGATGAGGCTTCCCGCCGACTGCACGGCGGAAAAGATCACGAAGACGAGGAATCCGAGCAGCGCCCCGGTGATGATCTCCTGCACGAGCGCGCCGAAGAAGGCCGCGTCATCCAGCGAGACGTAGTCGGCAGTGACGCGCGGCGACACGGCGAGCGCCAGGCCGACCGCGAGCATGGCCTTCACGCGAGCCGGGAACGCGCGGTAGGAGAAGGGCGGCGCGATGACGATGAAGGCCGTCATCCGCACAGCGGCCAGCATGACCGCCTCCAGCCACGCGAGTTCCAACATCACCATGTCATCCGCCGAGGAGCGCCGGGATCATGTCGAAGATGCGGTGGGTGAAGCCGATGATCTCGCTGATCATCCAGTGGCCTGTCACAAGGAGCGCGACGCCGACCGCCGCGGCCTTGGGCACGAAGGAGAGGGTGACCTCCTGGATCTGCGTGATCGACTGCAGCAGGGAGATCGCGAAGCCGACCACGAGTGCCGTCACGAGGATGGGGGCCGCGAGCTTCGCCGCCACGAAGAGGCCCTGCATTGCGATATCGAGGACTGCGCCGGCATCCATCAGCGGTAACTCTCGATGAGGGAGGTGATGATGAGGCCCCAGCCGTCGACCAACACGAAGAGCAGGATCTTGAAGGGCAGCGAGATCATGACGGGTGGGAGCATCATCATGCCCATCGACATGAGGGCTGCCGCAACCACGAGGTCGATCACGAGGAACGGCACGAAGATGACGAAGCCGATGATGAAGGCCGCCCGAAGCTCCGAGATCATGAAGGCGGGGATGAGCGTCGTCAGCTCGACGGTCGACGGGTCCTCCGGGTTCTCGAGCCCCGCGGCGCGGGTCATGAGGGCGAGGTCCTCCTCGCGGGTGAACGACAGCATGAACGCCCGGAGGGGTTCGGACGCCGCCTCAAGCGCCTGCCCGAACGTCATGGTCCCCGCGAGGTAGGGCTGCACGCCGACCTCGTTCATCTCGCCGACCACTGGCGCCATGATGAAGAGGCTGAGGAAGAGCGCGAGGCCGGCAAGCACCTGGTTGGGCGGTATGCTCGGCAGCGAGAGCGCGTTCCGCGTCATCGCGAGCACGACGAAGATCTTCGTGAACGACGTCATCATGAGCAGGATCGCGGGGGCGACCGACAGCAGGGTGATGCCGAGGAGCGTGACGATCGACGACGACGGGGTGCCGTTGGGGCCGTTGATCTCGACCGAGACCCCCGGCGTGCCCTCATCGAAGGGGTTGATCTCGGGGGCCGCGTAGGCCGGCTGCGCCCCGAGATTCATCGCGACGGCGAGGCCCGCCGTCGCAACGAGACCGAGCGCGACCGCGCGCAGAACGGCAGCGCGGGTTGAGTGACGAGCGCCAGCGAGTGAATCGAAACCCTCGCTGCCAGGTTTCGATACAACCCTGGCGGGCTTACTCAACCCACGAACTGCTCTCACCGTGCTCGCCTGAGGGTCGTCGCGGCCTGCGCGGTGGAGCTAAGGCGATCGCGCCAGCGATCGCGCGACCCCAGCGCCGACTGAGCCTGCGAAGTCGGGTTGAAGAAACCGAACCCCGCCCGACGGGCAAACTGAGCTGGCGTGAATGTCTCGGCCAGTGCAGACCCGAACGTCGGCCGCCCGAAGAGCTCGATCGGCGCGGGGCCGCCCGAGGTCGCGGCATCCATCGACTTGGCGAATTCCTCGGCTGGCGCGGGCGTCTCACCTGACTGCAGCACGCTGACCGACTGCTCGGTCACCCCGAGCACGAGCCTGCTGCCCTCGACGTCGATGACGACGATGGATGCCTTCGCCCCGATGCCCTGCTTGGCGACGACCGAGACGGGCGACGCGGCGCGGGCCCGCGGGCCCGCGGTGAGCCGACGGTGCAGCCACCACAGCAGCGCGAGCACGGCACCCAGGCTCACGAGCACTCGGAGCCCGATCATGAGGGCATCCATGTCAGCTGAGGCCGTCGGCGACGTCGAGGATCGTGGTGATGCGCACGGCGTAGTCCTGGTCGATCACGACGATCTCGCCGTGCGCGATCAGGCGGCCGTTGAGCAGGATGTCGGCGGGAGCGCCGGCGGAACGGTCGAGCTCGATGACGGCGCCGGGCTCGAGGCCCAGCACGTCGCGCACCGACATGCGCGTGCGGCCGATCTCGACCGTGAGCGCCATCTCGACGTTGTTGATGCGCCCGAGCTTTCCGACGACCTCCTCGCTGGACTTGCGGGTCGCGCCAACTACCGCCCCGCCCTCGCGGATGCGGATCGCGAACCATCCGACCGCGACACCGTCGGCGGTGAGCTCGAAGACCGTGCTGGTGCGGTCGGAGAAGAGGGCAGAGGCATCCGACTCCGACACGTCGCCGAGCACGCCGCTGCCGAGCACCTCGGCGGCGGCGTCGAGCGCGGGACGCACGACGTCGCCGCTCGAGACGACCGTGTCACTCCCGGCAGCCTCCTGGAGGGACTGCGCGTCGAGCAGCACGAGGGCAAGGTCGGCCGCGTGCTCGCCGACGAACGACGCCATCAACGCCGACGATGCGCGTGATGCAGCGGAGACGCCGCTCGGCAGCATCGACGGAACGAGGATGCCGGTCGTCGGCAGGTGCTGCACGAGTGCGTCGGCTGCGGCGGACTGGAGGGTGGGTGTCGTGGTGGCCATGATGTTCTCTCCGGCGGTGGTGGTGAAGAAGTCGAAAGGGTGGGCGGCTCAGTCGGTGCCGACGACGACACACGCGAGGCGTGAACCGTTGGCCCCGACGGCCGCGCGCGCGAGCGGGGTGCCCTCGACGGCGACCTCGAGCGGGCGATGCTTGGGATGCGGAATCGGCAGGATGTCTCCCACCGCGAGGTTGAGCACGGCCGACGGCCGCACCATGGCCGGCTCGAGGCGGAGCGAGACCGACACGGGGGTCGAGACGACCTGCTCGCGCATGATGCGCGGCGCATCCTCGACCGAGCCCGTGGGGTTGGCCTCGCCGAGCTGCGGCAGCAGCACCTCGGCCGGGATCGCGACCGTCGCGGCAGAGACCGACTCGCCGACCTTGATCGTGAAGTTCGCGACGATCATGAGGTCCGTCGTCGCGGCGGC
Source organism: Salinibacterium sp. dk2585 (assembly GCF_008001035.1). NCBI lineage: Bacteria > Bacillati > Actinomycetota > Actinomycetes > Micrococcales > Microbacteriaceae > Salinibacterium > Salinibacterium sp. dk2585. Next base: position 75,416 of record NZ_CP042856.1, on the reverse strand, counting down.
CTGCGCGAACTGCGAGTTGTACTGGAAGCCGCCGACCGCGATGCGGCGTACGAGCAGCGAACCGAGCGAGTAGCGAAGGTCCTCGAGCGCGTCATCCATGAGGCGGCCGACCAGCTCACGCTCGATCTGGGTGAACTGGCGCTCCTCGGTCACGACCGTGCCGCGACCGCCCAGCATGCAGCTCACCCAGGTGAGGGCAGCGGATGTCGGGTACTGGATGACCGCGCGAGGCGTCATGCCCTCGACCGTCACGAGCACCATGGCCGTCGTCGACGGCAGGGACGCCGCGTACTCGTCGTAGGTGAACATGAGCACCTGCGTGCAGGTGACCTGCGAGAAGACGCGCACCTTCGCGGTGAGTTGCGTGCCCCACTGGCGGGCGAAGGTCTCGAAGGCGAGCTCCAGCACGCGCGAGTGTTCGCGCACGAGCGTCGTGGGGCGGCGGAAGTCGTAGACCTCGACCGCGCCCTGGGTGCGCGAGGATACGCTCGCGCCATCGTGTTTCTGGACCGTCACAACGAGCACTATCGGCAGGCAGCATGGAACGGTTAGCAGCCCTCAGCGCGCGCACGATTGTGTGCGACGCGCACTCCTTTTCCTACGCGCGACGCACAAGAGTGCGCGGGCCCGGCCTAGCGTGTCATCCGGCGCCCTCCGCGACGATGGACGGAATGAGCGAGCGCACCGCCTCCGGCAGCGCCGAGAGCACGACGATGTCGACCCGGCGGTTCGTCGCCTGCCCCTCGGGTGACGTCTCGGGCACGAGCGGCCGCGCCGCGCCGAAACCGACCGCCCCGATGCGCTGCGCCGGAACGCCCGTCGCCTCGACGAGGTACCGCAGCACCGTCGTGGCCCGGCCCGAGGCGAGCTCCCAGTTGGTGGGGAAGGGTGCGACGGAGGGCCGGGCATCCGCGTGTCCCTCAACGGAGACGCTGTAGCGGCTCTTCGCGATGGCAGGGCCGGTCGCGTTGAGCACGCCGACCGCCGTGGGGGCGAGCTCGGTGCGGTTGGTGTCGAAGAAAGTCTCGGAACCGACCAGGCGCACCGTCAGGCCGCGCTCGTCGATCGTGAACGAGACCGTGTCCTGGAGGCCGCTCGCCTGAAGGTTGCTGTGGATCTGCGCGCGCAACTCCTCCAGCTCCTCGACCTCCTCGAGTGCCAACTGGATGTCGGTGAAGCCCTCACCCTCCTCCGAGACGAGTTCGGCGGGCACGACGACGCCGGTCGAGACATCCGTGTCTTCGGTCTCCTCCTGGCCGAAGCCCGTCGCGAGCGAGTTCTTGAGGGCGTTGAACTTCTCCTGGTCGACCGCCGACATCGCGAAGAGCACGATGAAGAGGCACATGAGCACCGTGACCATGTCCATGTACGACGCCATCCAGCGCTCGTCGGGGCCCTCATGCTCAGCCTCGACGTGCTTCTTGCGGCGGCGCGGCATGCTCATGCGGCGGCCTTGTCGGCCTTCGCAGTCTTGGGCGACTTCGCCTTCTTGCCCGCGTCACCCTTGGCATCCTTCGACTTCGCGCCCCTGAGCGAATCCGCCGGCACCATGGCCTTGAGCCGCTCGCCCAGCAGTCGCGGCTGGCTGCCCGCCTGCACGGCCAGCACCCCCTCCATCAGCAGCGTCATGCGCTCCTGGTCGATCTCGTTGAGGCGACGGATGCGGGTGCCGATCGGCAGCCAGATGAAGTTCGCCGACAGCAGGCCCCAGAGGGTGGCCACGAAGGCCGCCGCGATCATGTGGCCGAGCTCGTCGGGCTGCGAGAGGTTCTCGAGCACGTGGGTCAGCGAGACGACGGTTCCGATGATGCCGACCGTTGGGGCGTAGCCGCCGAGGGCGCCGAAGAACTTGGCCGCCGTGCGACGGGTGCTCGCGCGGGACTCCATCTCGTCCTCGAGCATGATGCGCAGTTCCTCGCCGTCCGTTCCGTCGGCAATGTTCTGCAGGGCACCCTTCAGGAACGGGTCCTTGATCTGCTCGGCCTCCTGCTCGAGGGCGAGGAGGCCCTCGCTGCGGGCCTTCTCCGCGAGGCCGACGACCTGGTCGATGACCTCCTGCGGCTTGAAGGTTGCGCCGCCCTTGAACGCTGCGGGCACCTCCTTGAAGGAGTTGATCGCATCCTTGATCGTGCCACCGGCGACGCCGATCGCGATCGTCGCGAAGAACACGAGGATCATGGGCGCCGGCAGCAGGAGGGAGCTCACGTGGGCGCCCTCGAGCGTGATCATGGCATACAGTGACCCGAACGCGAGTCCGATTCCGATGATGGTTGCGAGATCCATCAGATCTTCCTCGGGCCGGAGATGTGCGCGACGGTCTCGTCGTCGCCGGCATCCGTCACGATGCCGAGGTGAGGAGCGGACGAGCGGTCTGCCGAGCTCGAGTGGGCGAGGCCGATGACGCGGGCCCGGTAGAGGGCGATGCGCTCGATGACCTCGGTCATCGACTCGGTGACGATGTACTTGGCGCCGTCGACCATGACGAGGGTCGTATCGGGGCTCGCGTGGATGCGCTCGATGAGATCAGGGTTGATCGCGAATTGGCGATCGTTCAAACGCGTGACGACAATCATCGGGCCCATCCATAGGTCTCGTACTCAGCTGCCCATCCTGGGCATGCACAGGACACTGTCGGCCGGGGCCGCGCATCCGTTAGGTGCGGATCGTCCTGTGCCGGCGCGGATGCGGCGCGCAGTCCCGCACGGGGGCATCCGTGTTTGGCCCTGTCGGAAATTCAGGAACCGCGCGCCCAAAGCAACTGTGCCGCCCCTCCCGTTGGGGAGGAACGGCACAGTCTCCTGAATTTCCGAAAGACGGCGGATGCGAGGCCCGCCGCCACGAGGGGTCAGCGCTTGAGGTTGGTGAGTTCCTGCAGCACCTCGTCGGAGGTCGTGATGATGCGGGCGTTCGCCTGGAATCCGCGCTGCGCGACGATGAGGTTCGTGAACTCCTGCGAGAGGTCGACGTTCGACATCTCGAGCGCGCCGGCCGTGAGCTTGCCGAGCGCGCCGTTGCCGGCGGTGCCCAGCTCGGGGTTGCCCGAGTTGAAGGTCGCGCGGTAGGACGAGTTGCCGGCCTTCTCGAGGCCGCCCGGGTTGGCGAAGTTCGCGAGCGCGATGCGGCCGATGGCCTCGGATGCACCGTTGCTGAACGAGCCCACGAGCGTGCCGTCGGCCGAGAGGGTGAACGACTGCAGCGTTCCTGCCTTGCGTCCGTCCTGGTTGGTGACGGATGCCGTGGTCAGGCCCGCGAAGCCGGTCAGCTGCGTCATGTCCACCTGGATGTCGTCGGGTGCGGTACCGACCGCGAAGGAGCCGCCGCTCGTCAGTGTTCCGTCGGCGGCGAACGCGAGGGAGCTGAGCGTCGTGGTGCCGCCGTCGGTGGAGACATCCCAACCGGTGCCCGTACGCGTGAAGGTGAAGGTCAGGGTGGTCGCCTGGCCGTTGGCGTCGAAGACCTGGGTGTCGCGCACGAGCGTCGTGTCTACTTCGGCCTCGGAGGGCAGGTTGCCGCCGAAGGTTGCGCTGCTCGTGCGGGTGGCGGGCGAGACGCTGTCGAGGGGCAGCGTGATGTTGCCGATTGCGCCGCCGTCCTGCACGACGCCGTTCTGCGCCGTCCAGCCCTGCACGATGGAGCCGTCGGGCGTGACGAGGCGACCCTGGGGGTCGATGTCGAAGTTGCCGGCGCGCGTGTAGAGGGTGTCGCCGCCGGAGCGGGTCACGAAGAAGCCGTCGCCCGAGATCATCATGTCGGTCGAGCGGCCGGTGGCCTGTGCGGATCCCTGCGCGAAGTTGGTGGAGATTCCGGCGACGCGCACGCCGAGGCCGATCTGGGCCGGGTTGGTGCCGCCCTGCTCTGCCTGCGGGCCCGCGGCGCCCTGCGTGAGCTGCGAGAGCGTGTCCTGGAACTGGGTTGCCGACGACTTGAACGCGGTCGTGTTGACGTTGGCGATGTTGTTGCCGGTCACGTCGAGCATGGTCTGGTGCGAGCGGAGGCCCGAGATGCCGGAGTAGAGCGAGCGAAGCATGGTGGTTGACCTTTCAGTGGTGGGTTCGTGATGTTCAGGCGGCGCGCGTGGTCACGCCGGAGATTGCGTCGAGGTCGACATCGACCCCGCCGATCGAGACGGTGGGAACGGAGTGAACGAAGGAGACCGAGTCGGCGACGCCCTTGACGGTCTTGCCGTCCTTCTCGTAGCTGACCTCCTTGCCGACGAGGGCGGACGCGGCGATGCGCATCTGCAGCGAGAAGTTCTCCTCGTTGAGGGTCGTGAGGGTCGTGAGCTGCTCCATGGATGCCAGCTGGGTGGTCTGGCTGATCATCTGGTTGGTGTCCATGGGCGAGCTGGGGTCCTGGTTGCGCAACTGCGTGACGAGGAGCGAGAGGAACACCTCGCTGTCCATCGTCTGCTTGGGCGCGCGCGTGGCGGCGTTGGCGGTGTACATGCTCGTCGCCGTGACGGCCGCGGCGGGTTCGATTGCCATACTGTTCCTTCTTTCTCGGGTCCGGAGCCTCAGGCCAGCACGTCGATGCCGGTGGCGAGACCGCGGATGCCGCGGTCGTGGGTTGTCTCGGACGCCACAGCATCCCCGTGGTTGCCGGCGGCGGCGCCCGGGTTGCGCGCAGCGGCGGGCTGCCCGTCGCGACCGCCGTGGGCCTGCCCGCCCTGCATCTGGCCCTGGCTGTCGCCGAGGTTCAGGGTGGCGTTGCCGGCCTGCGCCGACTGCCCGCCGGTGCTGAGCGAGGAGGTTGCGACGCCGAGTCCGGCGAGGTCGCGGCGCAGGTCGCCGAGGATCGCCTTGAGTGCTTCGCGCCCGGCCTCGCTCGGTGCGAGCAGTTCGATGCGCATCCCGTCGGCGCCGAGGTGGGCGCGCACCGTGACGGGGCCGAGGTTCTCGGGGGTCACGTTGACGGTGATGACGTGCTCGCCCGCGCCCGCACTGCGGATGTGGGCGATCGGCTTGGCGAGCTGTGCTGAGAAGTCCTGGGGCACGGGCGTGGGCGCGAGGGCCGGGGCCGTCGCCGGTCCCGACTGGCTGACGGATGTCGCAGCGCCGGGCGCGACGGCCGCTCCAGCCCCGTCGAGTCGCGTGAGACTGCGCAAAGCGTCCGTATTCGCGGCTTCAGGGCCGTTTTGTGCAGGCTCGGCGATGACGGATGCGGCGGCAGGGGTGGTGGAGTCTGTCGCAGCAGCGGGTGCTACGACTGACGCCGCGGAGTGCCGGACGGGTACCGCGGGCACGGACTGCCAGACATCGCCCGCTGCGATGTCACCCGCTTTCGCGAGACCTCGCAGGCCGATCGAGCTGGCGGAAGAACCGATGACTCGCGCGGTCTCCGCCGGGAAAGTGTCGGCGGCGGAGCCGGCCATACCCCCGGCGATCGTGGAAGCAGCGGAGTGCCCGCCATCCACTGCGGCGGACGCCGAGGTCGAGGCGGGTGCAACACCAGCGGCACCCTCGTCCTCGCCGGTGCCGCCGCCCGCGACAGCGCCCTCACTGCGAGCAGCACCGAGATTGCCCCGTTCGTGGCCCGGCGCGGTGGGCAATGCGGCCCCGGTCACTCCGCCGTCGCTGCCGGCACGATCGCCACCGGCTTGCACGCCACCCGCAGCTCCCGCGCCCGAGTCCACGTCATCGCCACTCAGGCCAGCACTTTCGCCCGCGACACCCGCTGCGAGCGTCCCGGCCGTGTCTGCGCCAGTCGCGCCATCCTGCACTTGACCGATCGCAGAAGGCACCAAGGTGGGCAACTCACCAGGCGAAACACTGGTCACGAGCGCTGAGCCGCCAAGATCGCCAGAATCATCCACGGCGTCACCCACGGCCTCGTGAGTGGCCAAAGTCTGGCCATCCGGAGCCTCTGGAAGCCCAGAGTTTGGCCACTCACGGTCGACGTCGGCGAGCGCGCCGCGCATGGCGGCGCCGAAGCCCTCGGCGTCAGTCGCGCTCGAGAAGCCCGGGGCGGATGTCGCGCCCCGCGTGATCCCGCCGGCGAGGAGGTTCAGCATGCTCATGACTCGGTTCCTTCCGTGTCGCGGTGCCACGCGGTCGAGGCGAGCTCATCGAGGGCGTCCTGCTCTGCCTTCAGTTCCGCCGCGGCGACCCGCTCGGCGTGCTTCTGCTCGAGCTTCTCGAGCCCGATCGTCTGGGCGCGGGCCTGCGCGAAGGCGGCGGCCGCGGCATCCGCATCGCCCTGCAGTTGGCCATCGAGGGCCGTGAGGTCGGAGAGGGTGCTGCGCAGGGATGCGCGCCCCGCCGCGACCGCGTAGAGCACGGCCGTGCTGGTGACGTCGGTGCTCGTGGCGCCGAGGGCGATGCGGGCGCGCTCGATGCCGAGCGAGTTCTCGTCGAGGCGTCCGCGGGCACTCGAGAGCTCGCCTGCGGCCAGTTCCTGCTGCAGGTGTCGCAGCCTCAGGAGGCCGGCGAGCGAGAATCCCTTGCTCATGCGCTCACCCCCAGGCCCGCGACGAGGCGCTCGAGGCGCTGCCATGACTCCTCGGCGGTGGCGCGTTCGCCCATCGACTGCTGCAGGAAGGCGTTGATGGATGCCTCGTGGTCGACGGCAGCGTCGACGAGCGGGTTGCTGCCGCGCTGGTAGGCGCCGACGTCGAGCAGGTCCTGCGCGGAGCGACGCGCAGAGAGCACCCGGCGGAGTGTCGTCGCGGCTTTCGCACCGGCATCCGTCGTCACGCGGCTCGCGACGCGGGAGACGGAGCCGAGCGCGTCGACGCTCGGGAAGTGCCCGTTGATCGCGAGCTTGCGGTCGAGCACGACGTGCCCGTCGAGGATCGACCGGGCGGCGTCTGCGATGGGCTCGTTGTGGTCGTCGCCGTCGACGAGCACGGTGTAGATGCCGGTGACTGACCCGGATGCCGCGGTGCCGGCACGCTCGAGCAGCTGGGCGAGCAGGGAGAAGGTCGATGGCGGGTAGCCGCGAGTTGCCGGTGGCTCGCCGACGGAGAGCCCGATCTCGCGCTGCGCCATGGCGACGCGGGTGAGGGAGTCCATCATCAGCGTGACGTCGGCGCCGTGTTCGCGGAAGCCCTCCGCGATGCGGGTCGCGACGAAGGCCGCGCGGAGCCGCATGAGGGCGGGCTCGTCGGAGGTCGACACGACGACGATGGAGCGGGCAAGGCCCTCCTCGCCGAGGTCGTCTTCGAGGAACTCCCGCACCTCGCGGCCGCGCTCCCCCACGAGGGCGATGACGCTGACCTCGGCCTCGGTGCCGCGGGCGATCATGGAGAGCAGCGACGACTTGCCGACGCCCGAGCCGGCGAAGAGGCCGAGCCGCTGGCCGCGGCCCGCCGTCGTGAGCGTGTCGAGCACGCGCACGCCGAGCGAGAGCGGGGTGTCGATGCGGGCCCGCTGCATGGCGGGCGGGGTCTCGTTGTGGAGGGGGACCCACTCGCTCGCGTCAATCGGTCCCTTGCCGTCGATGGGGCGGCCGAGGCCATTGATGACCCGGCCGAGGAGGCCGCGGCCGACGGGCACGAGCATGGGGCGGCCCTTCGGCCTGGCGGCGGCGCCCGGCTGCACTCCCGTGAGGCGGCCGAGCGGCATGCAGCGCACGCCGTCGCGGGTCGTCGCGATGACCTCGGCTTCGACGGGCGAGTGCTCGCCGATGCTCACGAGGTCGCCGACGGCACAGTCGACGCCGATGACCTCGAGGCCGAGGCCGACGACGGATGCGACCCGGCCGACGCGCTGCGGGCGGCCCGCCCGCACGGCCTCAGCCAGGCGCGCGCCGAGCACGGCGGGTGCGGCGGCGCTCATGCTGGTCCGTCCAGGAGGGCGGCGCGCGCGCGGGCGACCGCGGCGCCGATGCGTGCGTCGACGTGGCCGTCGGGCAATTCGGCAACGGCATCGCCGGGGGCGAGTGCCGGGTCTGCGACGAAGGTGATGTGCTCGGGAAGCCGTGCCGGGTCGAGGCTCTCGAGCGCCGAGAGGGTGTCTGGGTGCATCCGCACCCTGAGCACGGCCGCCGGGTCGACGTCGCTCAGCGCGCGCGTGAGGGCGGCGCGAGCGCTGCTCGGACCGTCGGCGAGCTCGACGCCGATGATCGCCTCGGCGAGGTCGACGGATGCCACCGCGATCGCGGCCTGCGCCTCCGCGAGCACCGGGGCGACGTGCTGGTTCACAGACTCGACCGCCGCGCTGAGGAGTGCCGTGAGCGCATCCGCTCGCTTGCGGGTCGCGTCCATGAGAGCGGCGTGCTCGGCGGCGGCGTGCTCGCGCTGCGCCTGCAGGGTCTCCTCCGCCGCGCGCATTCCGGCGGCGTAGCCGGAGGCGTGGCCGCGCGTGCGCGCCTGCGCCTCGACGAGTCCTGGCGTGCTGCTGCCGAGGGCGGGGAAGCTGAGCGGCGAGAAGGCGGTCTCAGTAGACATAGTCTTCCTCCTCGGCGCGCTGCACCGTGATGACGCCCTCCGACTCGAGGTCGCGGATGGCGCGCACGATCTGCGAACGCGCCTCCTCGACCTGCGAGAGCCGCAGCGGCCCGAGGGCCTTCGTCTCGTCGTCGAGGATCTCCCGGTTGCGCTCCGACAGGTTGGAGCGGATGACCTCGACGACCGTCTCGGGACTGCCCTTCATGGCGATTGCGAGCACGGCGGCGTCAATGCCGCGCAGCACCTGCTGCACGTCGCGCTTCTCGAGCTTGACGATGTCGGCGAAGGTGAGCATGCGCGAGCGCACCTCTTCCGCGAGTTCGGGGTCACGCTCGTCGAGGGCGTCGAGCAGCGCCTTCTCGGTCGCGACACTCGAGCGGTTGATGATGTCGACGAGTGGTTGCACGCCGCCGACGATCTCGACTGCGTCACGCGTCGATACGACCGCGCCGGCGCGAGACTTGAGGGTGTCGGCGACGACGCGCACGGCCTCTGGGGTCGCGCTGCTCATGGTCGCGATGCAGTGAGCCACTTCGGTGCGCACGTCGTCGTCGAGGCCCGAGAGGATGGCGGATGCCTGCTCCGGGCGCAGGTGCGCGAGCACCAGGGCGACAGTCTGGGGCAGTTCGCCCTCGAGCAGCGTGATGATCTGCCCTGGCTCGACCGCCTCGATGAACTCGAATGCCTTGCCCGCCATGGAGGATGCGACGCGGTTCATGACTCCGGCGGCGCGCTCTGCGCCGAAGGATGCCTCGAGCAGGCCGACCGCGATGTCACGGCCTCCGCGCGCATTGGCGGTGCCGCGCGTCGCGACCTCGTGGAACTCGGTGAGGGCCCGATCGGCGACCATCGCGTCGACGCGCTTCATTCGCACGATCTCGGCGACGATCTCTTCTGCCTCAGTCTCGGTGAACTGCTTGAGTACCTCGGCGGCGCGGTTGTGCTCAAGGTTCATGAGCACGACGGCGACCTTCTGGGTGCCGGTCAGCCCGGGCGCCTGCACGTCGGTCATGGCGCCCTCACGTCATCCATGAGCCCGCGCAGGTACTCTGCGGTGCGCTTCGGGTCGGCGGCGGCGAGCGCCTCGATCTCGGCGCGGCGGCGTGCGGATTCCTCGTCCCCGCTCGGGAGGCCGGCAGGGGCGGTCGGGGCGGCGATGGGGGCGACAGGCTCCGTCGGCATCTGCAGCTGCATGGGCACGGTCGTGCCGTCGAGGATGTCGGAGAGCTGCTTGAGCTCGCCCGCCTCGCGCGCCCGGCGGCGGTTGCGGGAGAGCATGACGAGTCCGATGACGATCGGGAGGGCGATGCCCGCGACGATCACCGCGACGGTCGCGAGGGCCATCCAGCGGTCGGCGGTCGCGGCGGCCTCGGCGGCAGCGAGGGCCTCGGCGGCGGCCGCGGCTCCCGTCGCGTTGAAGGGCACGACCTCGACCGCGACGTTGTCGCCGCGCTCGACGTTGACGCCGGCGGCAGCCGCGACGAGCTCGCGGATTGCGGGCACCGTGAGGCCGCCGATGGCGCCCTCATTGACGGCGACCGAGACGGTCTGGCGGGTGATGGAACCGGCCGGGATCGTGCGCGACTCGGTCACCTTGTTGACGGCGTTGTTGCGGTTGGTCGACTCGCTCTCGTAGGCGCCCTCCCCGCCACCGCCCGGCACGGCGATGTTGTCGGGGCCGAGCACGCCGCCCTGGAGGGTGCCGTCGCCGCTGCCCGTGTAGGTCTCGCGGTCGATCTGCTCGTTGAGCGCGGGCACCTCCTCGGGTGCCGAGTACGACTCCTCGAGGCGTTCCGCGGACTCGTAGCTCACGTCCGCTGCCACGACGACACTCGCGTTGCCGGGGCCGACGACGCGGTCGAGCATGGCCTGCACGGCACCCTGCACGCGCACCTCGTGGTCGCTCGCCTGCTTCGACGTGGAACCGGCCGCGCCGACGCCCACGGCAGACAGCACGGTTCCGGCGGCGTCGATGACCGCGACATCCGTGGCCTTCATGCCCTCGATCGAGGCTGAGGTGAGGTGCACGATGGCCTCGACCTGGTCGCTGCTGATGCTCACGCCGCGCTCGGTCTCGATGAAGACGGAGGCGGTCGGCGATGCCTTCTGGGCCACGAAGACGGTCTCCTCGGGAATCGCGAGGCGAACGGATGCGGTGCGCACGCCATCGAGGGCGGCGACCGTCGATGCGAGCTCGCCCTCGAGGGCGCGCTTGTAGGTGACGGACTGCTGGAACTCCGAGGAGGTCACGCCCATGTCGTCGAGGAGCGAGTAGCCGCCCGTGCTCGAGGAGGGCAGGCCGGCCGAGGCCGCCTTGAGGCGCTGGTCGTAGACGTGCTCCTCGGGCACGAGGATGGTGGCGCCACCCGCCGTGAGCTCGTAGGGCACATTGTCGGCGCGGAGCTGCTCCACGATCGTGCTGGCGTCGCCCGCCGCGAGGCCCGAATAGAGGGGGGTGTAGGAGGGCTTGCTGAGCCACAGCCCGAGACCGGCCGCACCGAGCACCAGCACGGCGACGCCGAGGAGGGCGAGCGTGCGCTGCGCGATCGTGAACTCGCGGATGCTCGCGACGAGCCGCTTGAGGGCGGAGGTGACCTGGGTGGGCATTAGGCCTGCATCCTCATGATCTCGTTGAAGGCGTCGACGCCCTTGTTGCGCACGGCCGCGATGAGCTCGAGCGTGACGGCGGCACGGGTCGACGCGATCGTGGCGTCGTGGATGTCGTTGAGGTCACCCGTCACAGCCTGGATCGCGAGCTCGTTCGAGGTCGACTGGAGCGACTGCAGGCCGTCGATCGCACCCGCGAGCGAGGCGCCGAAGGCTGCGCCATCCGTCGACTGGACGGAGCCGACGCCGGATGTCGCGGCGAGCGCGCCACGGATCGAGAGGTCGTGCTCGCCGACGCTGAACGCGCCACTGCCGCCAAGGGCGGGAATCGCGGGGATGGCCATCATGCACGTCCGATCTGGATTGCGGCCTGGTAGGCCTCTTTCGCGCGGTCGACGACGGCTGCGCTCGCCTGGTAGCCACGCTGGGCCATGATGAGCTGGCCCATCTGGCTGGCCATGTCGATCTCGGGGTAGCGCACGTAGCCGGCCTCGTCGGCGAGGGGGTGGTCGGGTTCGTAGACCACGCGGCCCTCGGCGTCGCCGTAGGCGGCACCCTGCACGTAGACACCCGTCGTGCCCTCGCCCGCCTGGGCGACGACGTAGCGAGCGCGGAAGGCCTCGTCGTCGGTGCCGCGCACCGTGTTGACGTTGGCGAGGTTGTCGGAGACGGCGTCGAGCCACTTGCGGTGGAGCGTGAGTCCCGTGCCGGCGATGCCGATTGCGTCGAAGGTCATCAGTTCGTCCCCTGTGCTAGTTCGTTCTCAGGGCGGCGCGGACGCTCGTGAACTGCCCCTCGACCGCGCGTGCGGCGAACTGGTAGCGCAGGAGGGTGTCGACGTTGGAGAGCGTCTCGGTGTCGAGGTTGACGTTGTTGCCATCCAGGCGGGTGGGCTCGAGCGAGTCGGCCACGGTCGCGGCGACGGCGCCATCACCCTCGCGCACCGACTTGGCGAGGGCATCCTCGAAGAGCACCCGCTGGGCCTTGTAGCCGGGGGTGTTGACGTTCGCGATGTTGTTGGCGATGACTCGCTGGCGCTGCGAGAGTCCGTCGAGCGCGCTGCCGAGGGCGAGCGAGGTCACAGATTCGAACACTGTCGTCCCGTTTCATGGATGGTGTGGTTCCGGCCGATCCATGGCCTGGGGTGCGAGCGATCCCTGCTCTTGTTCAGCTATCGGCACCGGTGCCGCAGCCGTTAGGTGCTTTTCAGTTATTGGTCTGACGCCAATCCCATCGATGCGTTCCGTTGTGCTCGTCGCTGCCGTTCCTGGGGCCGCATCGCGCACTCTCAGACGCATCGTTGGTGCGGGAGTCAGCCCGCGACGTCGAGATAGACGGATGCCGCGGCATCCGTCACCGCCGGCACACTCCGCAGCGCGGCAATGTGCCGCCCCACGTCCTGGCGTTCCTCGTCGAGCCGCGTCATGAGGTTCCGCTGCGCATCGAGGATGCGGGTGGCCCGGTCGACGAGTTCGGCCGGCATCCGGCCGAGGCCCTGCGGCGGCGTCCACTGGGCGCCGCGCCCGCTGACGACATCGTCGGCCCACTCGAGCTCGCGCTCAAGCTCGTCGAGCGCGGCGACCCACGCGTCGAAGCTCGTGTCGGGCATTGCCATGCTCACGCGACCCCGAGGGTGCCGCCGAGGCTGCGCTCGACGGGCGGGGCCGCGGCGGTTGGCGCCTGCGCGGCCGCCTCGTGCCAGGTCTGACGCAGCGGCTCAAGCAGGGTGATGCACACGCGCGTGCTCTCGACGTCGCGGTGGATGTTGGCGAAGACGAGCGCCTTCGTCGCGAAGGTGTACACGCCGAGGAGTCCTTCGGCACCGTCCCACTCGTCGACCTTGAGCGAGGAGGTGAGCTCCGCGAGGATGTCCTGCGCGTGCAGCAGGTGGGTCGACGCCGACTCCCAGTCTTCGATGTCCTGCGCGATCTCGGCCCGCTGCAGGTCGAGGATGAGCCGGTCGTAGAGCATCGTGAGCAGGCGAGCGGGTGAGGCGTTGAGGATGGCTTCGCGTGCGTAGTCGGCACGGCGGGCGTCGATTCCGTACATCGTCATTTCTTGCTGCCTTCATACGTCGGGAGGGAGGCGATCTGGGAGCTGAGCCATGAGGACTGCGAGTTGAGGGCGCTCATGCGCACCTCGAGGGCGGCGTAGGTGCGCTCGAGGGTGGACTGGCGCTTGGCGAGACGGTTATCCCATTCGGCGACCTGGTCGTTGAGGTTGCGGGCGAGGGATTCCTGGCCCTTGATCCTGCTGGTGAGCACGCCGTCGTACTTGTCGGACTGGATGCCCGCGGCATCCGCGACCCGCGTCGCAAGTCCCGCGAGGGCCGACTCGACCTTGGTGGGGTCCTCGGTGAGGGCGGCGGCGAACTTCTCGGCGTCGAACTCGATCGTGCCGGTCTTGGTGACGCTGATGCCGATCTCCGACGGCGAGTGGCCGTTGATGGGCATCGAGATGGCGGTCATGAGCGACTGCTTGGCGGCGCGCACGGTGCTGTCGCCCTGGAAGATGCCGCCCTCGGTCTTGGGGTTGCCGCTCGCGTCGGTCGTCGTGGTGACCTTGCTGCGCGAGTCGATGAAGCTGAAGACCTCGGTGAGCTTCGTGATGAAGTCCTCGGCGACCTTCGTGGCGCCCTCCGTGTCGCGGGCGACCGTGAGGGTGACGGGGTCGGCGGATGCCTTGCTCACCGTCACGGCGACACCCGGGAGGAGGTCGTCGAAGGTGTTGCTCGAGGAGGTGACGGTCTGCTCGGCGGCGGTGCCTGCCCACAGCTTCACCGAGGCATCCTTCGCCTCGCTCGTCTCGGTCGTGGTCAGGCCCGTGACAGTGAAGGCGGACGCCGCGCCGGTCTCGGCCGAGGTCAACTGAAGGCGGTACTGGTTCTCGCCGAACTCGTCCTTGCCTGCGGAGACCTTCATGGCCGTCACCCCGGCCTCGGAGTTGTTGATGGCCGTGAGAAGGGAATCGATCGAGTCACCCGTGACCGTCACGGGGCCGTTCGCGCCGTCGATGGTCAGGTCGCCCGTCCAGGCTGTCATAGCCTGCGAAACGGATGTCTGCTTGGTGGCAAGCGATTCGACCACGATGTCGAGCGACCCTGCCCCGGCGCCCTTGCCGACCGTCGCGGTGACCGACTCGGAACTGCTGCTTGCCGTGTGCAGGTCGAGGGCCTCGGGCTTCCCCGTCGTCTTTGCCAGCTCGGCGAGGTCTGAGATGCGGGTGTTGAGCGCCTGCAGCACCGTGACGGTGCTGGTCGTGACCGTCGCCTTGTTCTTGAGGAGGGTCTGGGGGATCGCCTCAAGCTGCATCAGCTGCTTGATGAGCGAGGCGCTGTCGAGCCCGCTGGCGAGGCCCGGAAGGCTGATGCCCATGACACTCCCCCTCTAAGAAGTCATATGGATGGTTCGAATACAGAGACACCTGGGGTGCCCGCGCGAAGAGGTCCAGTTCCGCGCGCGAGCACCACCAGGTGTGGTCTAGCTACTCTTCGGACTAGCCGAGGAGCTGGAGAACGCCCTGGTTCGACTGGTTCGCCTGCGCGAGCATGGCGGTACCGGCCTGCGACAGGATGTTCGCGCGGGTGTAGTTGACCATCTCCGACGCCATGTCGGTGTCGCGGATGCGCGACTCGGCAGCGGCGAGGTTCTCCGCCGACACGTTGAGCGAGTTGATCGTCGACTCGAAGCGGTTCTGCACGGCACCGAGCTCGGAACGCGACGTCGAGATGTTCGTGATGGCCGTGTCAAGCGCGGTGATCGCGAGTGCAGCAGCTTCAGCGTCGTTGAAGTCGATCGTCATGGTGGCCGTGCCAGCAGCGCCGGGGGTCGGGTCCACAGGCGGCGTGGCATCCGGGTCACCAGGCGTGCCAGCCGTGCCCTCCGTCAGCGTGACGACACCGGCGAGAGCCGTCGTCAGGTCAGCGAGGTTGACGCTGATCTGCGATGAGGCATCGCCGTTGGCGCCGACCTGGAAGCTCATGGAGCCACCCTTGAGGAGGTCGAGGCCGTTGAAGTTCGTCGACTCCGAGATGCGACCGAGCTCGGCGGTCAGGGCAGTTGCCTCCGTCGCGATGGCGGTGCGCGACTCATCGTTGTTCGAGTCGTTACCCGCCTGCACCGCGAGGTCACGCATGCGCTGCAGGATGGAGTGAACCTCGGTCAGGGCGCCTTCCGCGGTCTGGATGACCGAGATGCCGTCCTGGGCGTTGCGCGCCGCGACGTTGAGTCCGCCGACCTGCGAGCGCAGGCCCTCGGAGATCGCGAGGCCGGCCGCGTCGTCTGCAGCACGGTTGATCCGGAGGCCACTGGAGAGTTTCTCAAGCGACTTCGAGAGGTCGTTCTGCGTGTTGGACAGGTTGCGGTACGCGTTGAGCGCCGCAACGTTGGTGTTGATCTGCATACCCATGGTGTTTTCCTCCGTGATGTGGGTGGTGTTCGCCGGCCCATCCATGGGCCGGTAACTCTAGCTATCGGCTGCCTCTCGGCATCCGTTAGGCGATTTCTGAATTCAGGAGCTGGGGGGCCGGGAACGCCGCCCGCGACATGCCACTGAAGGCCTGGTCGGCGAGGCGCGCAAGGTAGGCGCTGCGGCTCGCGGCCGAGATGCGCGACTGTGGCTCGTGCTCGCTCTCGTCATCAGCGAAGTGCGTGTTCATGCCATCGCGCAGGAGGCGGATCGCCTCCGAGCGCTGCTGCGACACGGCCGAGTGGGTGATGCCGAGCTCCTCGGCCACCTCCTTGACCGTGCGGTCCTCGAAGTAGATCGCCGTGATGATGTGGCGCATCTTCTCGGGCAGCACATCGACGGCCGAGCGCACAAAGACGGTGCGCTCGTTCTCGAGCAGCTGCTCCTCCGGCAGCACGGTCTCGGCGACGAGCTGGTCAGAGGTGACGTCATCGAGCGTCGTGACGTGGCGTGAGGCATCCGCCATCGCCTGCTGCGCCTCGTCGCGGGTGACGCCGAGGGCGTTGGCGACCTCGTCTGCGGAGGGGCGGCGGCCGAGAGCGGCGGTGAGCTTCTCCTCGACCGCGAGGGTCTCCTTGATGCGCTTGCGGGTGCCGCGGCTCGCCCAGTCCTCGGAGCGCAGCTCGTCAGAGAAGGCACCGAGGATGCGCTTGCGGGCGTAGGCGCCGAAGGGGATTCCCAGCTCAGGCTTGAAGGACTCGGCGGCCGTGATGAGGCCGATCGCGCCCGCCGATGCCAGGTCGTCGCGGGAGAGGTGAGTGGCGCGGGCGCACAGCTCGGAGACGAGGTAACCGACGAGCGGCAGGTTCTCCACCACCAGTGCGTTGCGTGTGGCTCTGTCCACAGCTGTACCCCCGTTTGTCTCGATCTCTTGCATTTGCGTTCGCGGGTAAGCGAGGTGACGGGCCACGTCTCAACCGGGAAGGAGACTCGGATGACGCGGGGCTTCGGGACCCTGCGCGCCTCGAACTCGGTTGCTGTCTCCCGGGCCTGACCCGAGCGACAGTGGAGACTCTATGGAGGGAATGCGAGGCCACGGAAGCAGGTTCGGCTTATTCAGTTAGCGACGTGTCCCCCCTAGGGGGGAGCACATCCCCACAACTGGGGTACGGCGAATCTTCAGCCGGGGTACAGAAATTTCCGCTCGATTCGCCTTACCGAAACGGCCCCGCTGCCGACAGTCCACCGTGGCGACACCCGAGACCAGATGAACGGAGAGCACCGTGGGAGCAAACGAAGTCTCCGCCACCCTGTGGCGCGAGCGTGAGCTCCTCGAACTCCTGCTCTTCAAGCTCGAGGAGGAGCAGTTGCTGCTCACCACCGGCAAGACCCGCTGGCTCCCCCATGCCACGCGCGAGGTCGAGCAGGTGCTCGAGCGCCTCCGCGCCCTCGGCCTCACCCGCACGGTCGAGGTTGCAGAACTCGGCGAGCAGTGGGGAACGGCAGCGGATGCCACGCTCCGCGACCTCGTCGCAGCCGCCCCCGCCGAAGGGCCCTGGGCCGAGATCTTCGCCAACCACCTCACCGCCCTCGGCGAACTGACCGCCCAGATCGGCCAGTTGCGCGACATCAACGAACAATTCCTGCGCTCCGCACTGCGCTCAACGCAGGAGACCCTTGCGAACCTTGGCGGAGACACGGGAACCTACGGCGCCACCGGCGAGACCATTGACACCGGCAGCGCCCGCCTGATCGACGAGAGATTCTGACCATGAGCACCTTCAGCGGGCTGAACACCGCCTACACCGCACTCAATGCAGCGAGGCAGGGCCTCGACGTCGTCGGGCAGAACATCGCGAACGTCAACACTGAGGGCTACACCCGCCAGCGCCTGACGACCTCGTCGATCGGCGGCGTGGCCCAGACGGGCCCGCTCTCCCACGGCACGCGCGTCGGCCAGGGCGTCTCGGTCGAAGGCATCGCCAGGCTCGGCGACCTCTTCGTGGACTCCAAGGTGCGCTCCTCGGCGGCATCCGCTGGGTTCTGGAACCTCAACGCACGCGCGCTCTCGAACATCGAGGGCATCCTGCAAGAGCCGGGAAAGAACGGCATCTCGGCGCAGCTTTCCGAGTTCTGGGCCGCCTGGCAGGACGTCTCCAACCGCGCGGGCGAACCGGCCTCGGCGGGCGTGCTGCTCGAGCAGGCCGGCGTGCTGACCTCCCGCATCGGCAAGGCCTACACCGACATCGAGAACGAGTGGGCCGGCATGCGCGCCCAGACCAACGGCATGGTCTCGGAACTCAACTCGGCAGCCCAGCAGGTCGCCGACCTGAACGGCCGCATCCGTTCCGCCATCGCAGCGGGCGGCTCCGTCAACGAGCTGCTCGACAAGCGCAGCACCCTCACTGCCACGATCGCGAGCCTCGCCGGCGGAACCGCGCGCGAGACCGCCGACGGCACCGTCGAGGTGCTCATCGGTGGCAACGCGATCGTCTCCGGAGACACCTTCCGGCCCGTCACTGTCGTGGGCGGGCTCCGGATGCAGGACGGGCTCACCAACGCCGTGCAGCTTGAGTGGGCACACCGACCCGGGTCGGCGATCGCCCTCGATGGCGGCGAGCTCGCGGCATCCGTCGCCATCCTTGCCCCGACGGACGGCAACGGCACGGGCGGCACCTTCGCCGAGGCGGCCGAGGCACTCAACCTCTTCGCGCAGGCCCTCGCCGAAAAGGTCAACGCAGTCCACCAGACCGGTGTCACGAACGCGGGTGACCCGGGTGGCCCGTTCTTCCAGATCGACGGGGTGCTTCCCGCCGCCCGCGGCATCTCCGTCGTGCCGACCGACCTGAGCGGAATCGCATCGGGCGCGGTCGGTGCTGGTGCCTACGACGGCACGATCGCCGACGCGATCGCCCAGATCGGCCTTGACCCCGAGGGCCCTGATGCGCTCTGGTCGTCGATCGTGACCGGCATCGGCGTCGCCTCCCGCACGGCGGTCCAACAATCGGCCCTCGCCGATATCAGCGCGAATGCCGCGGTCGGTGCCCAGCTCTCAGCCTCCGCCGTCGACATGGACGAGGAGAACATCAACATGCTCACGTACCAGGTCGCCTACCAGGGCGCCGCGCGCGTCATGACCGCCGTCGACGAGATGCTCGACACCCTCATCAACCGCACCGGCGTGGTCGGGAGGTAGACCGTGATCACGAGAGTCACCAGCACCGCGCTCATGCGCTCGGCGCAGCAGAACCTCCAGGGCGTCATGGCCGGGCTCGGCGAGATGCGCGACCGCGCGACCTCGCTCAAGCGCATCGGCGCGCCCTCCGACGACCCCATCGGCACCGCCAACTCGCTGCAGGTGCGCGCGGAGCAGCGGGCCAACGACCAGTACAAGCGCAACATCAGCGACGGCCTCGGCTGGCTCACGACGGTCGACTCGACCCTCACCAACGTCGCCGGACTCATGGACCGAGTGCGCGACCTCACGGTGCAGGGAGCCAACGACGGGGCCATGTCGCCGACCGCGAAGGAAGCCATCGCGGTGGAGCTCGAGAGCCTTCGCAGCGACCTGCTCGCCCAGGCGAACACCGCCTACCTTGGCCGCAGCATCTTCGCCGGCAACTCGGATGCTGGCCACGCGTTCTTGGGTGCCGACTCGGCAACGCCCTACGAGTTCGCAGGTGCCCCCGGAAGCACGGTTGAGCGCCGCATCGACTCCGAAACGACCGTGCGGGTCGATGCCGACGGTGCCGCGATCTTCGGCGCAGGGCCGACATCCGTCTTCGCCCTCGTCGACTCCATCGTCGCCGACCTCCGCGCGGGCACCAACATCGGGCCGAAGCTGGGCGAGATCGATGCCAGACTCGAAGTCATGAGGGGGCACCGTGCCACGATCGGAACCCGGCACGCCCAGATGATGCGCGCCGAAGAAACCAACTTGCTGCAGTCGGTCTCACTCGAGACGCAGCGCTCCGGCATCGAGGACCTCGACCTCGCCAAGGCCGTGCTCGACCTCCAGATGCAGGAGGTCTCCTACCAGTCCGCGCTCGCGGTGACCGCCCGAGTGCTCCAACCGACCCTGATGGACTTCCTGCGATGACCGCCACCCTCACCTTCGTCGTCCCGCCCCCCGGCTTCGCGCCCCACGTCGACTTCGTGCTCGACGAGGTGAAGGGTGCCGTCGGGCTGTTCACGCTCCGCCCCGCGGCGGAAAGCGCACTGCGCCTCTACGTGCTCGACGCTGGCGCCTACCTCCCCGCCTACACGCCGGAACTCAGCGACCAGCAGGTCGCGAGCCTCGGCCTGCAGTCGCCGGACGACGCGCTCGTGCTCGTTGTCGCCAACCCCGGCACCGACGGCACGACCACAACCAATCTCATGGCACCCATCGTCGTGAACTCGCGCACGGGCGCGTGCGCCCAGTTCATCCTCGACAACCAGAACTGGCCGCTCCGCGCGGAACTTGCCCGCGCCTGAGCTTTCCCAACTCAGGACCTGGCTTTCCCAACTCGGGACCTCGGGCGCCTTGACTCCTGAATTGTGAAAGCGCTCAGCGGCGCACGTCGTGCGCATGGTGCACGACGTCGTGCAGCATGTACCTGCCGAGCGACTCCACCGTGAAGAGCGAGCCGTTGCTGCGTCGTCCAGGGCGGATCCACTGCTCCATCGCGAGGTTCTCGTAGGCGTCGGCGATCGCCTCGCCCGCCTCAACGATCTCGCCCACAACAGTCTGGGGGTCCTGCTGGCTGTAGCGGCCGGCAAGCGCCGCATCATCCGCGCTCCAGTCCGCAAACTGCGGGTCGTGTTCGCCGAGCATGAGCCGCAGGCGCTCGTGGAACAGTCGGTAGACGTCTCGCACGTGTGCGCCATATTCGAGCGGCGACCAGGTCGAGTCATCCGGTCGCTGTCTGACATCGGGGCGATCGAGGAGGCCGGGCCACGCGCGGGCGTTCTCGCGGATCATGGTCGGCATGTCGGCGGCGACGAAGGATGTCGCGTCGAAGCCGCACTCGGCGCAGGAGCGCGAGAGCACCCAGGTCCAGTCCTTGGTATCAGGCGTGATGGGCATAGCTCATCTTGGCACTCAGGGCGAACGAGTACCGTAGCGTTCATGCCAAGCTTCTCCCCCGAGGTCGTCGCGGCCGTGCTGCATCACATGAACGATGATCACCGCGACGACAACCTCCTCATCGCGCGGGCGTTCGGCGACCGTGCCGCGGACTCCGCGACCATGGTCGACCTCAGTGAGCACGAGGGCCGCTGGATCTACACCGTGGGCGGCGAGGAGCATCCCCTCGGCGTGCCGTGGACGACCACCATCAGTGAGCGTGCCGAGATCCGCCGTGAGATCGTCGTCATCTACGATCGCGCGTGCGCCGAGTTGGGCCTGGAACCGCGGCCCCACTAACCCCACACATCCGCTCACGCCACGCCGCTGACGCGGTCCACGAGCCGGAACACCCTTGCGGTGAGTGCGGGTGGCTCCGATATGGTTAGGGCATCCTTACCTAACTGGAGTTTCCGTGGCCGAATCGATTCCCTTCTCGCAGGCCCTTCGTGAGCGCACGTGGGCGAGCCACGGCCAGAGCGAAGGCGCCGGCTTCATGACCGACCTCATGAAGGGCACCGGCACGCTCGACGACTACACGCAGCTGGTCGTGCAGCACTGGTACATCTACGACGTGCTCGAGCAGGTCACCGCGGGCATGGCTGACGATCCCATGGTCGGCGCGATCATCGCCCCGGAGCTCGTGCGCATGCCGGCGATCGAGGCCGACCTCGACCACCTGATGGGTGACGGATGGCGCGACCGCATCAGCCCCGTGCCCGCGACGATCGCCTACTGCGAGCGCATGCGCGAGGTCGCCGACTGGAACGGTGGCGTCATCGCCCACCACTACACGCGCTACCTCGGCGACCTCTCGGGCGGCCAGCACATCGGCAAGCTCATGCAGCGCCACTTCGGCCTCGGAGACGAGGGCGTCGCGTTCTACCGCTTCGAGAGCATCCCCTCGGTGACGGAGTTTAAGGACGCCTACCGCGACGCCCTCGACGCGATCGAGTGGACGCCCGAGGAGCGCGAGCGGGTCATCGACGAGGTGCTCGTCGCCTACGACTTCAATACGCAGCTCTTCCACGACCTCGACGCGCAGAAGGCCTCCGCCGTCGCGTAGCGTTCACAATTCAGGAAGGACGCCTTCCCTTCCTGAATTGTGAAAGCCCGCTCCTGAGTTGTGAACGCTGACGCTCGCTGCTCAATCCGCTATTGCGCCGCGATGCCCGGCGTCATCGCCGCCCGCGACATGAAGCGGCGCACGTTGTCGTCGACGATGATGTCGGATGGCCGCAGCGGCCTCGTCATGTAGAGCCCGTCGAGCGCCGTGATGCGGCTGAGGGCCACATAGGTCTGCCCGGGGGCGAAGGATCGCTGCCCCAGGTCGACGATCGCGCGATCGTAGGTCTTGCCCTGGGACTTGTGGATTGTGACCGCCCACGCGAGCCGCAGAGGAAACTGCGTGAACTCCGCGACGATGTCGCGCCGCAGCTGCTTGGTCGCGGGCGAGTAGGTGTACTTGATCTTCTCCCACACCGCGGGCAGCACCTCGTGCTCCTCCCCGTCGACCTCGACGCGCACGGTGTCAGCGATCCGCGTGACGGTGCCGACCGTGCCGTTGACCCAGCGCTGGTCGGGGTCGTTGCGCAGGAACATGACGCGGGCCCCCACCTTGACCTGCAGGTTCTCGTCAGCGGGGTAGGCGCGGCCCCCGAAGTCACCGTTCACTTCTGCCGTCGCCGTGAGGGCGCGTCCGGGCAGTCGGGCGAGGGATGTCGCGTTGATGCGATTCACGGTGTCGTTGCGGGTCGCGAGGGTGATCGCGTCATCCTCTGGCGGCGTTCGGGCACCCATCTCGTTGAGTCGCTGCGCGATCTCCGCGGTGACCATGCCGTGGCGCACCGCGTTGAGCATGAACTTGAACTCCTCCTCGTGCTGCCGGTGGATGACCTGCAGTTCGAAGATGCGCAGCTCCGCTTCATCCCACACCTTCGCGTCGAAGAACCACATCGACTTGTAGGTGTCGGCGAAGTAGGCACGCTCGTCGGCGTCACCGGGCACGGGGGCCAATTGGTAGGGGTCGCCGAACATGACGACCTGCACGCCGCCGAATGGCTCGTTGCGTCGCTGCCGGGCCTGGCGCAGGCTGCGGTCGATCGCATCGACGAGATCGGCGTTGACCATCGAGACCTCGTCGATCACGAGGGTGTCGATCGTGTTGAGAAGTTTGCGCAGCTCGGTGCCCTGCTCGATGTCGTGGTCGGCGATGACCCCGATCGGCAGCCGGAACAACGAATGGATCGTCTGCCCGCCCACGTTGAGCGCGGCCACGCCGGTCGGCGCGCAGATAACGACCTGCTTGGAGGTGTTCCATGCGAGGTGGTTGAGGAGGGTCGACTTTCCCGTGCCCGCACGGCCGGTGACGAAGATGTGGTCGCGCGTATTCTCGATGGCGTCGAAGACGGCGGACTGCTCGGCCGAGAGTGAGAGCCCAGACATCCGCACCTCCTCAACGCCGAGCGTCGAGCGCGCGATCGGCCCGTCCAATCTACCCGCCGGGGCACCGATCTCGCGGTCGAGGGCGCCGTCTAGGATTGGGCCCATGACGACGGGCACCGTGGAGGAGACGACGGGCCCGCAGCATCCGTCACCCGAGCGGATGCCCGGGGTTCCCGGCCCCCGCGCGCGCTTCGCTGTCACGTGGGGCGTGGCCCTCGGCCTGCTGCTCGTGGCCTTCGTCGCGACGATCATCACCCTGAACTCGACCGTGTACTCGGCCTCGGGCTTCGTCTCCGCCTACCTGCAGTCCCTCTCCCGGCACGATGTCGCGTCGATCGTCGCGATGCCGGGCGTCGTCGTCGATGACGACGCCGACGACGCGCTCCTGCGCCGGGATGCCCTCGCCCGCCTCTCGCAGGTGGAACTCGTCGACGATGAGGACCGGGGCGATGGAGAGCACCACGTCACCTTCTCGTACCGCGTCGACGGCCTACCCGGGCAGACGACCTTCGCCGTGCAGCACACGGGCGCGCGCCTCGGCTTCTTCAACGCGTGGGAGTTCATCGAGTCGCCGCTCACAACCCTCGAGGTGGTGCCGCGCAACACGGTCGAGTTCGCGGTCAACGGCGTGCACGTCGTTGCGACCGCGGGTGCCGGAGAGGTCAATCCCCTGCAGGTGCTCGTGCCGGGCGCCTACTCCTTCAGCCACGAATCGCTCTACCTCGAGGCGGAGGAGACGGTGCTCCCCGTCACGTCAACCGAGCGGGTCGAACGCTTCGTGCTGAATGTGACCGCGAGCGACGCCTTCGAAGACGCGGTCGAGAAGGAACTCGCCGCGTACCTCGACCGCTGCGCCGAGGAGGAGGTGCTGCAACCGACCGGATGCCCGTTCGGCAAGGAGATCGCCAACCGCGTCGTCTCGCCTCCGCAGTGGGAGGTATCGGACTATCCGCGCGTGGAGATCATCCCGGGCGAGCAGATCGGCACCTGGATCGTGCCGCCAGCCCACGGCGCTGCGCGCCTCGACGTCGACGTGATGTCGCTCTTCGACGGAAGCATCGCCTCGTTCAGTGAAGAGGTGCCGTTCACGGTCTCCTACCTCGTGACCTTCACGGCCGATGGCGGACTGACGCTCACCCCCCGCTAGCGCTTTCCCGCGTCATCCCGCGCCGCCGCCTTCGCGAGCATCGCGTTGTAGGCATCCAGTTCGGTGTCTCCGTCACGGTCAGCCCTGCGGTCGAGTCGCTTCGTCAGCTTGGCGTCACTGCGCGACCAGGAGATCGCGACCGTGATCGCGAGGATGATCGTGGGGATCTCGCCGACGCTCCACGCGATGCCGCCGCCGACCCGCTGGTCCTCCAGCGCATCCGTGCCCCACCCCATGGCGCCGTACCAGTCGGCGAGCAGCAGCCCTTCGCCCATCATGATGCTGAGCCCGAAGAAGGCGTGGAACGCCATGGTGCCGAGCAGCAGGATGAGCCGCAGCGGGTAGGGCGCCTTATAGGGCACGGGGTCGACGCCGATGAGGGCCATGACGAAGATGTAGCCGCTGAGGAGGAAGTGCACGATCATCCACTGGTGGCCGAGGTGGTCTTCGGCCGCCCAGCGGAACAGCGGTGAGTAGTAGAAGAGCCAGAGCGAGCCGACGAAGATGACGGCCGCGACGATGGGGTTCGCGAGCACGGCGGCATAGCGGGAGTGCACGGCCCAGAGGATCCATTCGCGCACGCCTCGGCTGCCGTCGTTGCGCTTGCGGATGGCGCGGGAGGCGAGCGTGACGGGCGCGCCAGGCACGAGCAGCACGGGAATCATCATGCCGAGCAGCATGTGTCCCATCATGTGCATGCTGAAGAGGTAGCGCTCGTAGACGTTGAGGGCGCCGTTGGTGACGTAGAAGAGCAGCGCGAGACCCGCGAGCCAGCTCACGGTGCGCAGCACGGGCCAGCGGTCGCCGCGCTTGTGCAAGCGCCAGACGCCCGCGAGGTAGAAGAAGGCGAGGAAGACGGGGATGAGCGTCCACAGAGGGTCGAAGCGCCACTCCGTGAGGAAGCTCATTGCCGTGACGGGCGGCGGCAGGGGCTCCCCCGTCAGGATGAGGGCTGGCGTCGAGTCGAGGTACTCCTCCTGCACCGGCGTGGCCGTGCGGGCCAGGGCGGATGCCACGCCCGAGGCGATGCCCATGAAGCCGAGCTCCGCGACCACGAGCCACCAGAACCATCCGCGTGCCTTGTCCGACGCGGCCATGCGCCGGATGACGGAGCGCCGGTAGAGGGCGCCGAAGACCCCGAGTGCGAGCAGCGCGAGCACCTTGACGATGACGAGGATGCCGTAGGGCGTCATGAGGGCGTCGAACTCGCCGACGCGGAGGGCCGCACTGACGTAGCCGGAGATCGCGACGACGATGAAGCTCAGGAGCGCGATGGTCGAGTAGCGCTCAAGCACCGTGACGAGCCGCTCGCCCTTGAGGGTGCGCTGCAGCATCACCAGCGTGAGGAGTCCGCCCAGCCACAGGGCGGCGAAGACGAGGTGCAGGCCGAGGGCATTGACCGCGGTCGCGTGCCCGGCCGTGCCTGCCGCGTGGCCCTGGGTCGCCATCGGCACGAGGCCGGCACCGGCGAGCGCGGCCGTGACGGCGACGGCGGTCGGAGGCCGCACCGCGAAGGCGAGGGCGGTGACAGCGGCGGCAATGAGCGTCGTCACGAGCCACGCGATGCCGAGCTCGGTCTCGGTGACGAACTGGCCGAGCAGGCGCCCGAACTCGGGGTCGGCCGAGACGGGCTGCTGGTAGATGCTGAGGAAGGTGAGGAAGGCCGTGGCGGCCGCGGCGACCGTCCACACGGCCGCTCCGGCGGCGGCGACGTCGATCGCGGTCCCCCACGCCGGCTCGTCACGGGAAAGCGCGAAGCTCGCGAGCACGAGGGCACCGATCGCCGTCGCGGCACCGAGGTTGACGAGCAGCTTGGCGACGGGGAGCCCGTAGCGCACGAGCTCTCCGGGGTCGGCCAGGGCCTGGGCATCCGCGCCGCCACCGAACGCGAGCGAGGCGAAGGTCGCGATGAGGGCGACGACGAGCAACACGGCGGGGCCGGCGACACGTACGAGCCTGATCACCCATCAAGCCTAGGCGAGCAGACCCTGTGTGGATTCCCGCGGTGGTTGCGCCGAGGATCCTCCGCTGCCCCCGTCAGAGAGCTCCATCCGACGGCGGACCACCACGACCGAATGGCGGGACCTGGGTCCCGCCGAGAGTCATTCCCCATGCGCCGACGCTATCCCACCCGTCCCATGCCTCCGTCGTCGAGTTGTCGCAGGCTGCCACGCAAAGTCGGAGATCCGGCGACACGCCGACGATGGATGCCGCGGCGCCCGGCGCGCCGCCGAATCTCCGAGTTTCTGCGGGTAGGCGCCGCCTTTCCGCAGTAGGAAGGACGCATGACCGACTTCGTCATCTGTGCCACGTGCGCCGTCGAGCATTCCGAACAGGTCGAGGTGTGCGCGATCTGCACCGATGAGCGCCAGTACGTGCCCGAGGAGGGGCAGCAGTGGACCACGCTCGACGAGCTCATCGCGCGCGGCGTGACGGCGAGCATCCGTGAACTCGAACCGGGGCTCTTCGGCCTCACGACGAACGAGAGCGTCGGTATCGGGCAGACCTCAAAGCTCGTGCGCACGCCGGAGGGCATGCTGCTCTGGGACCCCCTCGGCTTCGTCGATGACGACATCGTCGCCCGCGTGCAGGAACTCGGCGAGGTGACGGCGATCGCCGCCAGCCACCCGCACATGTTTGGCGTGCAGCTCGAGTGGAGCCGCGCGCTCGGCGGTGTACCCGTCTACGTCGCCGAAGCCGACCGCGAGTGGGTGCAGCGAGCGGATGCCGCGATCCAGGCCTGGGGTGACGACCTCGAGATCCTCCCCGGCGTGACCCTCACGCAGCCCGGCGGCCACTTTCCCGGCAGCGCCGCGGCGCACTGGGCGACCGGCGCGGGTGGCGGCGGCGTGCTGCTCTCGGGCGACACGCTCTTCCCCAACCCAGACCGCAGCTCGGTGAGCTTCATGCGTAGCTACCCCAACCGCATCCCGCTCTCTGCCGCGGTCGTCGATCGGATCGCGCGCCACCTCGACCGCTTCGACTACGAGCGCGTCTACGGCAACTTCGACAATGTCATCCCGGCGGATGCGCGTGCCATCGTGCGCCATTCGGCCGACCGCCACATGGCGTGGGTGCGCGGCGACTACGACCACCTGACCTGAGCTCCCGCCAGCAGAAACGGGCCATTCTCCGGAGAGAATGGCCCGTTTCTGCAGGCTGGCTGAACGGAGCGCTCAGCTCAGCGCATCCTTCACCGCGCCGGCAGCCTTCGCGATGGGTCCCTTCGACAGGGGCATCGTGCCATGCAGGTTGACATCGGGCTGCGTCGCCGGCGGCATGGGCGCCGAGGTCGTCGGGCCGTCGTGGTAGCTGAACTCCCCCTTGCCATCTGGCGTGGGGCCGGATGCCCACTTGCCCTCGGCTGCCGCGGCGCCGTCGGAGAAGTTGAGGTACTGGTACGAGACCTCGCGGTGCTCCTTGCTGATCGGGAAGGTGCTGGGAACGGGAAGCTCCTCGTACCCCTCCTCCTGCAGCTCCGCGGCGGCGGCGATCCACTGGTTCTGGTGCATCGTGTCGCGCGCGAGCAGGAAGGCGAGCAGGTCTTTCACGCCCTTGTCCTCCGTCATGTGCCACAGCCGCGCGACCTGCACACGCCCCTGCATCTCAGCATTGACGTTGGCGGTGAAGTCGGCGAGGAGGTTGCCACTGCAGGTGATGTACGAGCCCTGCCAGGGGTTGCCGTTGCTGTCGACTGGGCGCGCACCCGCACCCGCGACGATCGCGTGCTGCACGTCGCCGCCGCTGATGACCGCCTTGAGGGTGGGGTCCTGGATGGCGTCCTCCGCGTCGTCCTTGGGGCCGCCCTCGAGCAGCTGGGCGATCATGATCGCAAGCATCTCGACGTGGCCCATCTCCTCCGCGCCGATGCCGTAGAGGAGGTCGCGATACTTGCCGGGTAGGTGTGAATTCCAGGCCTGGAAGCCGTATTGCATTGCCACCGAGATCTCGCCGTACTGGCCGCCGAGCACCTCCTGCAGCTTCCGGGCGAAGATGGGGTCGGGCCGGTCAGGCTTGGCCTTGAATTGCAGTTCCTGCTTGTGAAAGAACATTGGTGTTCCCTCTCTCATCTCGGGTCCCTGCCCACGCACAGACGGGTGAGTCGTGCCTTCCGGGGACGTCTGGGCGGCACGCTAGGCGCGGGTACTGGGCGATGCAAGGGGGGTAACCCCACGGTTTGCCTGCGTATCCTCTGGGCATGCGCCCACCTCGCTCACGCCGCGCCGTGACCATTGACGGCACTCGGCGCGACGTCGACGTCTTCACAACCCGCGCCCCGTCTGGCTCCCCCGTCATCGCGCTCGTCCACGGCATCGGGATGTCTCACCGCTACTACGCCCGGCTGCACGACCAGCTCTCAGCGACCGCGACTGTCCACTCGATCGACCTCCCCGGCTTCGGCGCGACCCCGCACCCCGAGCGCGCCCTCTCGGTGGAAGACCATGCGCGCGTGCTCGCCGCCACGCTCGACGACCTGGGCGTGACATCCTGCACCGTCGTCGGCCACTCCATGGGAAGCCAGTTCGTGCTGGAACTCGCCCGCCAGAGGCCAGACCTCACGGAGCGGGTCGCCCTCCTCGGCCCCGTCGTCGACCCGCGGCGACGCACTGTCCTGCAGCAGGCCCTCTCGCTCGGCCTCGACAGTCTCCGCGAGCCGCCGTCTGCCAACTGGCTCGTCTTCACCGACTACCTGCGCTGCGGCCTGGGATGGTACCTGCGCACACTCCCGTCGATGATTGACTACCCGACCGAGGAACGCATCCGCGACGTCACCTGCCCCGTGCTCGTGCTCCGCGGCGAGCGCGACCCGATCGCCCACCCCGAGTTCTGCCGCCAGCTGGCGGCGACCGCACCGAGGGGGCGGATGCTCCAACTCCCCAATCACGCGCATGTGCTGCATCATTCGGCACCCCGCTCGGTCGCGGCAGCACTCACCCGCTTCATCGCCGAGGAGGAGCCCGCGCCCAGGGCGCAGCGGGTGCCGCCGGCGCGCGGCGTCGCGTCACTCGTCGCGCGGGCGTGGTGGTGGACGATCGACTACGCCTACGCGGGATGGTGGCAGGTGCGGGCGTTGCTGCCCGGTGCCCAGCCGGGAAGCTTCACGAGCGGCGACCGGCGACCGGTTGTCGTGATCCCGGGGGTCTATGAGACCTGGCGATTCATGCAGCCGCTCGTCTGCCGGCTGCACGCTGCCGGCCATCCCGTGCATGTCATGCCGAACCTGCGTCACAACCTCGGCAGGGTGCAGGATGCCGCTGCCCTCGTCGCCGCACAGCTCGAGCAGAGCGAGCTGCACGACGTCGTCGTGGTCGCCCACAGCAAGGGCGGGCTCATCGGCAAGGCGCTCATGCTCGACCCGCGCGTCGCGGAGCGCGTGACGGCGATGGTCGCCGTCGCCACGCCATTCTCCGGCTCGCGCTATGCCCGACTCTTCTGGGTGCCGAGCCTCCGCAGCTTCTCGCCCTACTCGCCCACGACCGTGCAGCTGGGGCGAGAGCGCGGCGTCAACTCGCGCATCCGCTCGCTCTTCGGGGTCTTCGACCCGCACATCCCGGAGGGCAGCGAGCTGCCCGGCGCTGAGAACGTGCGGGTGCCGGTTGGCGGCCACTTCCGCATTCTGGCCCACCCCCGCACGGTCGAACTCGTGCTCGACGCGGCGGCCAACGGTGTGGGCGCGCCCTAATCACGCTCCCTCCTCGCGCGCTTCAGTCGTCCGAGCGGAATCCCGTCATCTTGTGGGTGCCGTCGCAGAAGGGCTTGATGGCGGATGCCCCGCAGCGGCAGAGCGCAACCGTGTTGCGTCCATGCCGGTCTATGGGCTCGCCGTCTGGGGTCTCAAGTGCCGCGTCGCCCCGCACCAACAGCGGCCCGTTGGGGCAGGCGACGATCGCGGGCGGGCGGCCGCTCATCGTTCCGCTCCGCTCGGCATGGGCACCCGCAGCGCCGAACGCCCCGCCTCCCAGTGGGCAAGCGCCTCAGCGGAACCCCAGCCGTCCACGAGCAGCGAGCAGTTCGCGCCCCACATGATGTCGGCGAGGAGCGACGGCTCGGCCTCGGCCAACCCGCCGGAGAGGTCACGGCCGGCGATCTGCTCGTGCACCGCATCAGCCTCGACATGCTCGTCGAAGTACCAGGCGATGTCGTCGCTGAAACCCAGCCTGCGCACCCCCTGCGCGATGTAGCGGTTAGGAATCGAGGAGGTCATCTCATAGGCCGAGAAGTGCCCCGCCGTCGCACCCCGCAGACTGCGGTTGAGGCCGAACATCGTCATCATCGTGAACGACGCGATCGTGACCGCCGGGACGCAGTCGATGTAACTGCCGTAGCGGTCGTCGAGGCCCAGGCCGCGCATCGCCCGCGCGAAGATTGCGGAGTGCATCCGCTCCGGGTCACCAGCCCCGTACTCGTCGGTCTGGATCTCCATGAGCGCCGCCTTTGCCCGGGCCGGCAGCCGCGGCACGGCCCACGTCTGCGCGTCGGCTTCCTTGAGGGTGTAGACGGAGCGCAGCACGAGGTACTCGCGCAAATGCTCCTCGCTCGCCTTTCGGGCTACGTAGCGTGAGAAACTCGGGCCCGCGGTCGGCTTGGTCAGTTCGAACAGGGCCGCCGCGACATCCTCGGCCGAAGGGTTCGGCAGCTCGGGAACCGGCACCTGACGGCGTAGTTCCGCCTCGAAGGCCCGCTCGATCGCGACGCGAGCCGCGACGAGGGCCGGATGCCACTCCCAGTCGTCGTCCGATTCGACGACGCCCCCGTAGTGCAGTCCGTGGAGAATGAGCAGCGCGAGCTGCAGGTCGTCATCGCGAACAATGTCGGGCGAGGCCGCGATCGCCACACGAGTCGAATGCTCGAGGTCGCCGAGGCTGTCGCCGGCCGCACGGATGCCACAGGCGAGGGCGTTGAGGATGGTCGAGCTGATGGGCCCACGCGCCGAAAACCGGGGCGGGGCATAGCGCGCCTGCGTCGTCGTGGTGGCGGGCGAGGCGGTGGATGCTGCGAGGCTGTTCACGCGCCCCATGCTGGGCCCGGTCGCCGCCCCCGGCAACCCCGCAATTTCCCAGTCACGAGTGGCATGGGCAGCGGCGTGAGTAGCGCGCTTCGGGTGATGGCAATCGCGCCAGCGATTGCGCGAACCGCGCTACTCACGCCGCGGGGCCGTCAGGACTGTGTGCCCTGTTCCTTCACGTGCTGCGCCGCCGAGGTTCCGTGATCCCTCACCTCGGAGGCCGCGCTCGACGCCTCGCCCTTGACGTGCCCGGCCGCCTCGGATGCCGTGGACTTGACCGATTCCATGGCCTCCTTCGCGGGCTCCTTGAGGTCATCCGCGACCGCCTTGGCGGCCTGCTTGGCCTCATCCACGAGCGGCTCGGCCTTCTCCTTGATGGTGCTGCCGAGGCGCGACTCCTTGTCACTCGCGGGCAGCAGGGAGGAGGCGAGCCAGCCGACGCCGAAGGCGATGAGTCCTACGGCGAGCGGATTGCCCTCGGCAGCCTGCTTCGCCCTGTGGGGCAGCTCGGCCGCGCCGTCCTTGAGGTCGTGCGCCGTGCTCCCCACACTGTCACGGGCGTCACTCGCGACGCCGAAGACGCGGTCACGCAGCCCGCCGACCGCGCCCTTCACCTTGTCGGTCTGTCGGTGCACGATTTTCGACGGCGTCACCTTGTCGGCGAGGGCATCCACATCGGTGCCCAGTTCGTGTCTCGTGCGTTCGATGTCTTCCCGGATCGCATCCGGATCTGTATTGCTCATGAGTTGTCCCCATTCGGTTTCAGTGTGTCTGGAATCTTCTTTGCGGTCTGCAGGGTCTGCGGCATACCGCGGATCTGCTCGAACTCCTTGCGACCCATGACGGCGAGGACCGCCGCGACGATGCCCCACAGCACGGCCACGATGAGTGCGGCCCAGCCCGCAGCCATCACTTCAGAGAGGCCCGCCCAGAGCGCAATCGAGAGGAACAGCAGCACGAAGTGGCCCGCCACTCCCGCGCCGCCGAACATGCCCGCGCCCTTACCGCCGCGCTTCGCGCTCTCGCGCAACTCCGCCTTCGCCAGCTCGAGCTCTTGGCGCATGAGCGTCGAGAAGTCCCGCGTGACCTCGCCGATCAGGTCGCCGAGCGACTGCTTGGGCGCATCCTGGCCAGGGCCTGTGTCGGTCATGGCGTCGCCCCTGGGGTGCGTGTGGTGCCGGAAGCGCCGCCCGGGGTTCCACCGCCCATCGAGCCTGGAACGCCAGTCGCGCCAGGTGCACCAGTCGAGCCGGGTGCGCGCGTCGACGGGGGCGTGCTCTGCGCGGGCATCGACGTGGTCGCGGAAGGCGGCGTTGCCGTGCTTGACGGAGTCGCCGCAGTGTGCGACTGGGAAGCGCCAGAGACCGAGCCGCCCGACGAGTCAGCCGACATGACGGCCTTTGTGATGCGACCCGCGGCAACACCGGCGATGGCTGCGGCCGCGATGAACACGCCTGGCTTGCGCCGCGCGAAGTCCTTGACCTCGTCAAGCAGGTCGCCGGGCTCGCGGTCCTCGAGCCACGAGGCGACCGCGCTCGCACGCGTGCCCGCCATCTGCACGAGTTGGCCGGCAAGGCCGGAGTCCTCTCGACCCTCGCCCATCTGCGCGAACTCGTCGCTGATGGAGCGCAGGCCGGATGCCACGCGGCCCTGCTGCTCGGAGGCCTGGCTCACTGCCTGCGCCCTCGCCTGGTCGAAGAGGTCCTTGGCCTGGTTGCCGGCCTCCTTGACCACGTGCGCGACCTCCTCCTTCGCGGTGCCGGCGACCTGCTTGCCCGCCTCACCCGCGTGGGATGCGACATCCGCTGCTTCGCTCTTCGCAGTGTCGGCGGCGCCGGAAGCGCCGCCGCTTGGCACCGAGCTGCCTTGCCGGGTGCCGCCGCTGGCGCCCGTGCTGCCGGGGGGTGTGCTCCCGGCACCCGTGCTGCCCATTCCTGAGCTGCTCGTTCCTGCACTGCTCGCGCCGCTAGTGCCGGGCACGCCACTCGTCGCGGGCGGCGGGGTGAACGGCGAGCCAGTGGCGCCCGCGCCAGTCGAACCTGCGCTGCCTGTGAATGGATCGGCCATGGGCGCCTCCTCAGCGTTCTCGTCGTCGCGGGGAATCTGCGACTGCGGCGAGCCCGGCTGGGGGGCGGGGTTACCGAGGGGATCCTGGGAGTTCCGCCCCGGGATGCCGGGGTCTCCGGCTCCGAAATTCGTACTCACGATGTGTCGTCCTTCGCTGAATCTGCTACTGACCGACTCTCGGTCCCGGCCTATGCTGCTCCCCCCTTTCGGGGGCCACAATCCCTTGAACTTTCAGGCTTTGGGGCGGACCATGCGAGGAGAAGAGCGGGGGAGCCCGTGACGACCGACCAATGGACCCTCAAAGGAGGCCGCTCATGGCAATGCGACAGGGCAAGGCAGTATCGGGACCCGGAGCGAGCGACCGTCACGGCGCCACGGCGCCCCACCCCGAAGACCCTCGCAAGCCCGACGACCTAACGGATGTCGCGGCCCCCGCCTGGGGCTATGTGATCAGGCGCAGCATCCGCGAGTTCATCAAAGACAGGTGCACCCACCTCGCCGCGGCACTCACCTACTACGCGCTGCTCTCGCTCTTCCCCGCGCTCCTCGCGCTCGTCTCGACACTGGGACTCTTCGGGCAGGGGCAACAGACCGTCGACGCCCTGCTCGGCGCGATCACCTCACTGACGGATGCCTCGGTGGCCGACACGCTCCGGGGTCCAATCGAGCAGCTAGCCGATTCATCCGCCGCCGGTTTCGCCTTCATCGCCGGCCTCGCGGGCGCCCTGTGGTCGGCGTCGGGATACGTGACGGCGTTCGCACACTCCATGAACACCATCTACGAGGTGGAGGAGGGGCGTCCCATCTGGAAGCTGCGGCCGATCATGCTCCTGATCACGGTCGTGCTGCTGGTCATCGCCGTCGTCATGGTGCTGTTGCTCCTGCTCTCGGGCCCCGTCGCCGAGACCATCGGTGCCGCGCTTGGCCTGAACGAGACCGTCGTCACCGTGTGGAACATCGCAAAGTGGCCCGTGCTCGTGGCGTTCGCCGTGCTGCTTGTAGCCGTGCTCTACCACGCGACCCCCAACGTGAAGCAGCCGAAGTTCCGCTGGGTCAGCCCCGGCAGCATCGTGGGCCTGCTCGTGCTCGCCATCGCCACGCTCGGCTTCTTCTTCTACGTCGCCAACTTCGGCAACTACAACGCCACCTACGGCAGCATCGGTGGTGTCATCGTGCTGCTCCTGTGGTTCTGGATCGTCAACCTGGCGCTCCTCTTCGGCGCCGAGTTCGACGCCGAGCTCGAGCGCGGGCGCGAACTGCAGGGCGGCATCGAGGCGGAGGAGACCATCCAGCTGCCGCCGCGCGACACGAGGCAGATGGAGAAGAACGAGGAGAAGGAACAGAAGTTCGTGCAGCAGGGACGCGAGCTGCGCGAGGAGCACGCGCACGAACACCGCGACGACGACAAGTAGTTCCTGAAACGACGAAGGCGCCCACCCCGTGCGGGGTGGGCGCCTTCGTGTGAGGCTGGCGAAAATTACTTCGCGGCGGCCTTGAGCTTGCTTCCTGCGCTGACCTTCACGCCGTAGCCAGCAGCGATCTGGATCGCCTCACCGGTGGAGGGGTTGCGGCCCGCACGAGCGGCACGGTGGGTGCGCTCGAAGGAAAGCCATCCGGGGATGGTGATCTTCGTGCCCTTGCCGACCTCTTCGGCGACGGTGTTGAAGAGGGCGTCGAGCGTCGAGTTGACGGCAGCCTGGCTCTGGCCAGAGGCAGCTGCGACGGCAGCGACGAGCTCGGTGCGGTTGAGTGACTTGTCAGCCATTTAGGAGTCCTCCTCGGACATTGTGCTCTGCGGTACGACCATGGCTGCTCATGAGAACAGTCGGTGTATTCGATCGGTTGGCTTGAATCTGCACGGCCACCACGCGGCGACCGGTCTGTATCCGGACTGAACTTACCAGCTTGACTTGGTGATTCCGGGCAATTCGCCACGGTGAGCCATGTCACGGAAGCGCACACGCGAAACGCCGAACTCGCGGAGGAAGCCGCGGGGGCGACCGTCGATCGCGTCACGACCACGCACACGGACGGGCGAGGCGTTGCGCGGCAGCTTCTGCAGACCCAGGCGGGCCTCCTCGCGCTGCTCGTCGGTCGAGTTGGGGTCAACGAGCGCCTTCTTGAGCGCAGCGCGCTTCTCGGCGTAGCGGGCCACAACGACCTTGCGCTGCTCGTTCTTGGCAATCATGCTCTTCTTCGCCATGTTTAGCGCTCCTCACGGAATTCGACGTGCTGGCGGATGACGGGGTCATACTTCTTCAGCACAAGACGGTCGGGGTTGTTGCGGCGGTTCTTACGGGTCACGTAGGTGTACCCGGTGCCCGCCGTGGAGCGGAGCTTGATGATGGGGCGGATGTCCTGCTGCTTGGCCATTAGATCTTCTCCCCACGTGCGAGCAGGTCCTTGACGACCGACTCGATGCCGCGTGCGTCAATCACCTTGATGCCCTTGGCGCTGAGCGTCAGGGTCACGTTGCGGCGAAGCGACGGCACGTAGTACGTCTTCTTCTGCACGTTCGGGTCGAAGCGGCGCTTCGTACGACGGTGCGAGTGTGAAATGTTGTGTCCGAAGCCGGGTGTGGCTCCGGTCACCTGGCAGTTTGCTGCCATGGCTGTCCTCTTCTCAATACCGTAAGGCGGGGTGCCTTACCCAAGATCTCTTGTCGGCATGACCCTGCCCCGGAATGGTGCATTTGGGGTGGGGTCACACGGCGAGCAGATTGCTCAACCTGAACATCCTACGCGGCGAGCCCTGATTCCCCAAACTCCCGGTTTCATTGCGGCCCACCGCGCGTTGCTTCGGTGGTCATGCGTGCGCTTGAGGGCGCACTTGGCCCGCGAACCCGCACACGGCTCCCCGGTAGCCGCGAACGCGAGTCACGCCCGGCTGCAGTCGGGGCACAGCCCGAACACGTCGACGACGTGGGCCGGTGCCGTGAAGCCGTGCTGCGCCGCGACGGCGCGCGCCCACGCCTCGACCGGTTCCGCCTCCAGCTCAGCCGTCGTGCCGCAGCTGCGGCAGATGAGGTGGTGGTGATGGTGCTCGGTGGCGCACGCCCGGTAGAGGCCCTCGCCGTCGAGCTGGAGGCTGTCGATCTCGCCGCCCTCCGCCAACTTGGCGAGCGTGCGGTACACGGTCGCGAGGCCGATGGGGCTGCCGGCATCCCGCAGTTGCCCGTGGAGGGCCTGCGCGCTCACGAAACCGGTGTTCTCGGCGAGGGCTTCGGCGACAGCATCCCGCTGCCAGGTACGTCGCTTCATGCCGCCACCGGTTTTGTCGACACGCGGCGCCCGCTGGCCCCGCTGCGGTCTCGCCGCCATCCGATGAGGCGGCAGGCCAGGTAGATCGTGAAGGAGATCGTCGTGACGAACGGGCTGATGGGCAGCGCCCCGCCGAGCGAGAGCATGATGCCGCCGACAACGGAGACGACGGCGAACACGACGCTGAGGATCGGGGTGATGAGCGGCGATGCCGTGACCCGCATGGCCGCGGCCGCGGGCGTCACGAGCAGCGCGAGCACGAGAAGGGCCCCCACGATCTGGATGCTGATGGCCGTCGCGAGGCCCAGCAACACCATGAAGGTGATCGAGATGGCGGTGACGGGCACGGCGCGGGCGCGCGCGACATCCGGGTCCACGCTGGAGAAGGTGAGGGGACGCGACATGATGACGAGCCCGACCACGACGATCGTCCCGATCACGAGCAGGAGGCCGAGCTGCGGGTTGTCGACGGAAACGATCTGGCCCGTGAGCAGGCCGAACTTGTTGGCCGCTCGCCCGTCATAGAGCGCGAGGAACAGGATGCCGAGGCCCAGCCCGAAGGGCATCATGACGCCCACGATGGAGTTGCGTTCGCGGGCCCGGTTGCCGAGCAGGCCGATGATGAGGGCCGCGAGCAGCGAACCCCCGATCGACCCGGCCACGACGTTGATGCCCAGCAGGAGCGCAGCGGCGGCGCCCGCGAAGGAGAGCTCGCTGATGCCGTGCACCGCAAAGGCGAGGTCGCGGCTCATGACGAAGGGGCCGATGAGTCCTCCGACGATGCCGAGCACGGCGCCCGCGATGATCGAGTTGCGCACGAGCACGAGCAGTTCGCCGTAGTCGGTGAAGTCGAACAGGGCCGCGTTGACCGCTGAGAGCAGTTCGATCATCGCTGCCACCTGTCGTCGATGTGGTGCTCGAGGTGGTCGTGCACGCCGTAGCCCTCGGGTGCCCCGAGCACGGCCACGCGGCCGCGCGTGCGGATGACCTCGATGGGCGTGTTGTACATGTACGAGAGCACCTCGGAACGCAGCACCTCGTCTGGGGTTCCGATGCGGAAGCGCCCGCCCGCGAGGTAGAGCACGCGGTCGACCTTGTCGAGCACGGGGTTGATGTCGTGCGTCACGAAGACGACGGCGGAACCGATCGCCCGGCGGCGCTCGTCGATCAGGTCGCTCACGACGCGCTGGTGGTTGAGGTCGAGCGAGCTGAGCGGCTCATCGCAGAGCAGCAGGGCCGGGTTGCTCGCGATCGCCTGGCCGACGCGGATGCGCTGCTGTTCGCCTCCCGACAGCGTCGCGACCGGCACGTTAGCGAAGGAGGTGGCGCCGACGCTCTCGAGCACGCGGTCGACCTGCTGCCTCGTCCTGCGCCCCGTCACGGGCAGGCCCCACCGGTGCCCGTTGATGCCGAGCGTGACGAGGTCGCGGGCGCGCAGGGGCGTGCCCTGCTCGATGAGTCGCTGCTGCGGGATGTAGCCGATGCCGCGGTGGCCGCGCCGCACGGGCTCGCCGAGCAGCTCAATGCTGCCCGACGAGAGTTGCTGCTGCCCCAGGATCGCCTTGAGCAGGCTCGTCTTGCCGGTGCCGTTCGAACCCAGCACCGCCAGGAACTCTCCCGGCTTGACCTCAAGGTTGAGGTTCTTCCACAGCACCCGGTCGCCGTAGGCGAGCGTCGCCGACCGCAGGCTCAACACGGGCGTGTCAGCCTTGCTCGTCTCCAGGACCGCGGATGCCGCGGGGTCGGCGCGTTCGGTCATGCGAGTGCGGCACCCACCTCGTCGAGCACCGTGCTCATCCATTCGAGGTAGCCCATGCCCTCGGGGAGGGTCTCCGCGACCGGCACGATGGGCAGCCCTGCGGACTCGGCGAGCGCCAGCACGCGCTCCGTCTCGGGGCCGGCGGTCTGCTCGTTGTAGGCGAGGAGTGCGAGCGTGCCGCTCTCGATGAGGCGTTCCATCTCGAGCAGCACGGAGGGCGCGACATCCGAAC
Source organism: Salinibacterium sp. dk2585 (assembly GCF_008001035.1). Classification (NCBI taxonomy): domain Bacteria; kingdom Bacillati; phylum Actinomycetota; class Actinomycetes; order Micrococcales; family Microbacteriaceae; genus Salinibacterium; species Salinibacterium sp. dk2585. Next base: position 36,993 of record NZ_CP042856.1, on the reverse strand, counting down.
CGTTCTCGATGGCGGCGCTGAAGTCGGCGGGGGTCTCGTTCACGAGGCCGAGCTGCTCGAAGAGCAGGAGGGGGGCCGCTTCGGTAACCGCGATGGGCGTGCCGTCGTGCTCGGCCCGGAGCTCGCCGGCCCGCTGTTCGAGCTGCTCGAGTTCGCTCGTGAATGCGGCGAGGTTTGCCTCGAACTCTTCGGCTCCTGCGGGGTCGAGTTCGCTCAGCTGGGCCGCGAGCTCTCCTGCGAGGGCCTCGATCGTGGTGAGCGAGTACCAGACGTGCTCGTTGCCGTCAGCGTGACTGTGGTCGTGCCCCTCGTGGGAGTGGTCGTCATCCGAGCTGTGGTCGTGAGCGTGCTCATCCTCGTGAGCGTGCTCCTCAGCGGCGTCCTCGGTGAGTTCGGTCACCGTGACGACAACGGGCGGTTCGTCCTGGAGCCCGTCGAGCAGCGTGTGGATGAAGGGGTCGAAGCCGCCGCCGTTCTCGATCACGAGGTCAGCGCGAGAGAGGGCCAGTTGGTCGCGGGCCGTGGCCTCATAGCTGTGGGGGTCCTGCGTCGTGCCGGAGATGATCGCGCTCACGTCCGCGCGGTCGCCCGCGATCTCGGAGGCGATATCGGCGTAGACGTCGGTCGAGGAGACGATCGTGAGCCTGCCATCGGCCTCGGAAGGTGCGCTCGAACATCCTGCGAGGGCAAGGGCTGCGAGGCTGAGCGTGGCGATGGCGGTGCGGGTGTATCCCGTCATGGGGGTTACCTGTCTAATTCGGTGTGATGGCTGGAAAGCCAGCGTCAACGCTAATTGCTACTGATAACCATTGTCAAAACCGCGCATAACAATTTACGTGCCCGTCACCTACCGCATCCCAGGAACGCGCTAACCTAACGCCCGGGCGGTCAGGGGGACTCGCCCGCGGGGGACTCGGGGAATCACGTCCATGGGACGGTCGGGCACTCGCTGTCCGTCTACGCCTCTCGGGAGACGCTTCATGACCAAGAACCGCCTGCTCCGCTCGCTGCCCGCCGCCGCGCTGCTCGGCACCCTCTTTCTCTCGGGGTGTTCTGGCGTTCCCGGCCAGGCCGAGGCGAGTGAGCCAAGCGGCGTGCTGCGGGTCAACTGGGGCGGTCTGCCCGAGAACTGGGCACCCGGTCACCAGACGGAGGCCGGCTACATCCGCGTTCCCTATGAGACGCTCACCTCGCGCAACCGCGACGGCGCAGTCGTCCCCATGCTCGCGACCGAGTGGGAACAGAGCGACACCGAACTGACGCTCACCCTGCGCGAAGGGGTCACCTTCCATGACGGGGAACCGCTGACCGCTGATGCCGTCAAGGCGAACCTCGAGGCGATCCAGGCTGCACCGCTGGGAGGCCCGCTCCTCGGGGTCAGTGCGATCGACGCCGTCGACGAGCTGACGGTGCGACTCACGCTCTCCGCGCCCAACTCGAGCCTGCTCACGACCCTCTCCACCGTCATCGCCCCCATCGTGAGCCCCGCCTCGCTGGAGGACGGCAGCATCGCCGAGGTTCCCGTCGGCACGGGGCCGTGGGCCTACGACGCTGAGGCATCCGTGCCCGGCAAGAAGATGAGCTTCACCGTCTTCGACGACTACTGGGGCGCGTCCGTCGGCTACGAGACCATCGAGCTCGTGGGCCTCGGAGACGACGCCGCCGCGGCCGCCCTCATCGCAGGCACGCTCGATGTCAGCGACGCGGAACCCGAGATGCTCACCCGCTTCGCCGATACCCCGGTTCGCACCATGCAGTACCCGGCGAGCCGCACGAGCCTCATGTTCTTCGATCGCGGCCCCGGCGGAGTCTTCGAGAGCCGCGAACTGCGCCAGGCCGTATGCCACGCCATCAACGTCGACGCTGTCAACGAGCTCGAGGGCGCGGGCACGAGCGCGACGCAGTACTTCACGGAGGGCACGGCGGGGCACTTCGATGCACCCGGCTACGCGCACGACGAAGCGGCCGCCAAGAAGCTTTACCAGCAGGCCGGGAGCCCCGAACTGTCCGCCCGACTGGTCGCATCCACCGACAACAACGCCCAGGTCTCCCTGTACATGGACCAGGTCGCGCAGGCCCTCAGCGGCGTGCGCGCGACCGTGTACGAGCTACCCCCCGTCAAGTACAACGCCTCATGGAACACGGGCGACTACGGCCTCGGTGTCGGCATGAGCACCTCGCTGACCCCCTACGACTGGTACCGCACCTGGTTCGCGGCCGATGCCCCCGGCAACCCGGCCGGTGTCGAGAGCGAGGCACTGCGGGAGGCCGCCGACCTCGCGACGAACGCGGGCATCAGCGACAAGGCCGATGCACTGTGGTCGGACGCCATGGAGATCGTCTCCGACGAGGCCCTCAGCTGCGCACACCGCGTCGAATCCGAGATCCTCGCGTGGAACTCCACGACCGTGACAAGCGTCAGCAACCCGGTTGAACCGTGGGAGCCGAACTCGATCAACTACCGCAGCCTCAAGCCGCTCGGCTGAGGCCGGCTGTCGGCGGCGGCTCAGTCGAGCAGCAGGGCCGGTTCCTCGATGATGCTCGCAACATCCGCAAGGAATCGGCTCGCGACATCCCCGTCGACGACCCGGTGATCGAAGCTCGCCCCGAGCGTCGTGACGTAGCGCGGCCGCACCTCGCCGTCGACGACCCAGGGCTTCTGCTTGATCGTGCCAAGCGCGACGATGCCGACCTCGCCCGGGTTCAGGATGGGCGTGCCCGTGTCCATGCCGAAGACGCCGATGTTCGTGACCGTGATGGTGCCGCCCGACATGTCGGAGGGCTGCAGCTTGCCGTCGCGCGCGATGTTCGTCATCGACTCGATCGCCTGTGCGAGGTCGCGCAGCGAGAGCTCCTGAGCGTCCTTGATGTTGGGCACGACGAGGCCCCGCGGCGTCGCCGCCGCGAAGCCGAAGTTCACGTAGTGGTGCACGATGATCTGCTCATCCGTCCACGTCGAGTTCACCGTGGGGTTGCGCCGCACGGCCCAGATCATCGCCTTCGCCATGACGAGCATGGGGGAGACCTTGATGCCCGCGAAGTCGGGGGAGTTCTTGAGCCGCTTGACGAACTCCATCGTGCGGGTCGCATCCACATCGACGAAGACGCCAACGTGCGGTGCCGTGAAGGCACTCTGCACCATGCCGGTCGCGATCGCCTTGCGCACGCCCTTGACGGGGATGTACTCCTCGCGCTCCTCGCCCCAGGCGGGCGTCGCGATGTTGCGGAAGACGCTCGCCTGCGACGCCTGCCGCACGACATCGTCGCGCGTGATCTCACCCGCGAGTCCCGTCGGGTTCACCTCACTGAGGTCGACGCCGAGGTCCTTTGCGAGCTTGCGGATGGGCGGCTTCGCGATGACGGATGCCGCGGCCGCAGCCGGCACGCGTGACGCCCTCAGCGGCGCCGAACCGGCATCCCCCGTTGCCCGACGTCGCCGTGAGTTCACCTGGCCCTTGACGCCATAGCCAACGAGCACAGCGCCGGAACTCTCACCCGAACTCTCATGGGAGATCGTTTGCGCCGTGTCGGCGACCGTCTCAGCCAAGGCATCCGTCGCCGTCGTCGCGGCGGGCTGCTCGGCCTCGGCGCCCGTCGTGACCTGGATGATCGGGCTGCCGACGTCGACCGTCGCACCCTCCTCGACCAGCACGGCGCTGACCGTGCCACTGAAGGGCGACGGCAGCTCCACGATCGACTTGGCGGTCTCGATCTCGACGATCACCTGGTTGACCGTGACGGTGTCGCCCGGCTTGACCTTCCACGACACGATCTCTGCCTCGGTGAGGCCCTCCCCGACATCGGGGAGGAGAAATTCGGAGGTGCTCACGGTGGTGTCCTTGTCTGTCGGGCTCAGTATGCGAGCGCCCGGTCGACCGCTTCAAGCACGCGGTCGGCGTCGGGCAGGTAGGCCGTCTCGAGCTTGGCCGGCGGGAAGGGCACGTCGAAGCCCGAGACCCGCAGCACGGGCGCCTCGAGCGAGTAGAAGGCCTGCTCGGTCACGGTCGCGGCGATCTCCGAGGGGATGCTGACGAAGCCGGGCGCTTCGGACGCGACGACGAGCCGGCCCGTCTTGCGCACCGACTCGATGATGGGCGCGTAATCGATGGGGGAGAGTGAGCGCAGGTCGACGACCTCGATGCTCGTGCCCTCGCCCGCCGCGATCTCCGCCGCTTGCATGAGCACGTTGACCATGGCACCGTGCCCGACGAGCGTCACGTCCTCGCCCGTGCGCACGACCTTGCTCGAGTGCAGCGCGGCGGCGTTGGAGGTGAGGTCGACGGGACCCTTGTGCCAATAGCGGCTCTTCGGCTCGAAGAACATTACGGGGTCGTTGCTCGCGATGGCCTCCTGGATCATCCAGTAGGCGTCGTGGGGAGTGCTCGGGCTGACGAGCCGCAGGCCGGCCGTGTGGGCGAAGTAGGCCTCGGGGCTCTCCTGGTGGTGCTCGACCGCGCCGATGTGGCCGCCGTAGGGCACGCGGATGACGACCGGCATCGTGACGGCGCCCTGGTGCCGGCTCGTCATCTTGGCGAGCTGGGTCGTGATCTGGTCGAAGCCCGGGAAGATGAAGCCGTCGAACTGGATCTCGCAGACGGGCCGGTAACCGCGCATGGCGAGGCCGATCGCGGTGCCGATGATGCCCGATTCCGCGAGCGGCGTGTCCATGACCCGCTTCGGCCCGAAGTCCCGGTGGAGGTGCTCCGTCACCCGGAACACCCCGCCGAGCGGTCCGATGTCCTCACCCATGAGGAGCACGCGGTCGTCGTCCTCCATCGCCTTGCGCAGGCCCGCGTTGAGGGCCTTGGCGAGGGGAAGCTCCTGTATTTCGCGCTCAGTCAGGGTCGCGACATCCGCCCCCTTGTCGGTCATGGTGCCGTGCTGGCTCATGCGTCACCTCCGAGGGATGCCTCGTATTCGCGCAGCCACTCGTATTGCGACTGCGTCACCGGGTGGGGCTCGCTGTAGACGTGCTCGAAAGCGACGGATGCCGGTGGCGCCTGCAGCTCGAGCGTGCGGCGTCGCACATCCGCCGCCAGGTCTGCGGCCTCCTCGGCAACGCTCGCGAAGAAGGCATCTGACTCGCCGCGGCCGCGCAGGTAGGCCTCAAAGCGGGTGATGGGGTCGCGGGCGAGCCACGACTCCGTCTCGTCGTTCGTGCGGTATTTCGTGGGGTCGTCGGAGGTCGTGTGTGCGCCCATGCGGTAGGTCATCGCCTCGATGAGGCTGGGGCCGCGGCCGGCGCGGGCGTCGTCGAGGTGCTTCGCGGAGACGGCGTAGCTCGCGAGCACGTCGTTGCCGTCGACTTGCACGCTCGGGATGCCGAAGCCACGCGGGCGAAGGTAGAGGGGGATGCGTGACTGCACGCTGACCGGCACCGAGATCGCCCACTGGTTGTTCTGGATAAAGAAGACCTGCGGCGTCTGGTAGCTCGCGGCGAAGACGAAGGCCTCGCTCACGTCGCCCTGCGAGGTTGCGCCGTCGCCGAAGTAGACGATCACGGCCTCGTCTCGCTCGGCATCCCCCGTGCCTGTCTTGCCGTCGAGGCCGATGCCCATCGCGTACCCGGTCGCGTGGAGGGCGTGCGAGCCGATCACGAGCGTGTAGAGATGGAAGTTGCCGGTCTCGGCCGGGTCCCACCCGCCGTGGCTGTTGCCGCGCATCATCTCGATGAGCTTCACAGGGTCGAGGCCGCGGATCATGCCGACGGCGTGCTCGCGGTAGGCAGGGAAGATGTGATCCTGGCGGCGGGCGGCTCGGGCGGAGCCGACCTGGGCTGCCTCCTGCCCGCGGTTCGGTGGCCACAGTGCCATCTGGCCCTGGCGCTGCAGGTTCTCAGCCTCCGCGTCGAAGGCCCGGCTCCTGACCATGTCGCGGTGGAACCCGCGGAGGTCTTCATCGCTGAGCGCCTCGACGTACTGCAGGTACTCGGCAGCGACGCCGCTCGTTGCGAGCTCTCCCGATGGGGTCAGCAACTGCACCATGTCTTCCGTCTGCGCCATGCCGCTGACCTCGCTGTCCTTGTGTCGTGAGCTTCGGTGCGTGTGCCGCCGGGGGGCGGGCAAGCATCTAATCTAACGCGGGCCCCTGTGACCCCGTTGCTAGGTTCTCCACAACCTCCCGCGCGGCGCTTAGGAGTTTCTCGACAGATTCGACCTCGCCGATTGTGACCCTGACGCCGTCATCGCCGAGTGCCCTGGCGACGATTCCGTGGCGCAGGAACACCTCGGCGACGGATGCCGCTGCGCCGGGAGCAGGGAACCACACGAAGTTTCCGTGCGGTTGCGGCACGGAGACTCCCGTCTCGGCCAGCCGCCGCCAGGCCTCGTCGCGGCGCGCCGAGAGCTCGCGGACCTGCTCGAGGAGTTCGTCCTCGTGATCGAGGGCGGCGAGCGCCCCGCGCTGTGCCGCCTCCGTGACGGACAGCGGGATCGCGGTCGTGCGCGCGGCACCCAGCACGACGGGGTCCCCGAGCGCGTAGCCGATGCGGAGGCCCGCCAGGCCGTAGGCCTTGGAGAAGGTGCGCAGTACGACCAGGTTGCGGTGGCGGTCGAGGAACTCCGGTCCGCGCACGGCGGAGTCGTCGCCCACGAACTCGATGTAGGCCTCGTCGAGCATGACGAGCACGTCGGCTGGCACCGCGGCCATGAGTCGCTCGAACTCCTCGCGGGTCACGATGGTCCCGGTGGGGTTGTTGGGGGAGCAGACGATTACGGCGCGGGTGCGCGGGGTGATCGCGGCGATCATGGCGTCGATGTCGTGCCCGTGGTCCGCACGCAGTGGCACCATGACACTCGTCGCACCGGCCACCGTCACGAGACCCGGGTAGGCCTCGAATGACCGCCACGCGTAGACCACCTCATCCCCCGGCCCTGCGACGGCGGAGATGAGCTGCGCCAGCACGGCAACGGAACCCGAGCCGACGTGCACCCGCTCCGTGTCGATGCCATAGCGCTCGGCGAGCCTCGCCCGCACGCCGCCCGCGAGGGCATCCGGGTAGCGGTTGGGTTCGGTCGCCGCGATCGCCGCCATGACCGCCGGATGCGTCGGGTACGGGTTTTCGTTCGATGACAGCTTGAAGGCATCCGCCGGCGCCGGCTTGCCCTGCTGGTAGGCGACGGCCTGCAGGATCTCGGGGCGGATGCGGACGGGGCTGCTCTCGGGGTGACTCACGTCGTCAACTCTATTGTTCGGTGGCCAGCTGCTCCCCGTCAGACCCCTGGATATCATTGCCTCGCCGGGTGGGCACTGGGATAGTGGAGCCATGCTCTTTCTCGTGCGACTCCTCATCAACGCCTTCGCCCTTTGGCTGACAACACTCATCGTCGCGGGCGTGCATGTCGTCTCGTTCGAGCCGGGCGACACGACGGCGACCGTGCTGACCTTCCTTCTCGTGGCGCTCATCTTCGGCATCGTCAACGGCGTCATCGGCAACCTGATCCGCATCGTTGCGTTTCCCCTCTACATCCTCACGCTCGGGCTGATCTCGTTCGTCGTGAATGGGCTGCTCCTCCTGCTCGTGGCGTGGATCTCCGAGGGGATCGGCTTCGGCCTCGTCGTGGACGGCTTCTGGTGGGGCGTGCTCGGGGCTCTTGTGCTCGGCTTCCTCTCCTGGCTCATTTCGATCGTCGTGCGCCCCGCGGTGGGGCCCAGCGCGCGGCGCTGAGGCGCTAGTCCTCCTTGCGCCGGGCCAAGTACCGCTCCGAGGAGACACCCACGGCCCCCTTCGTGAAGTCCCTGGTCTGGTCGACAAACGACGCCACGCGGTCTTCCTTTGCGTCATCGAGCAGGGCAGCTGTCTCCTGGTAGCGCGCAAGTTCATGCGCAGGCAGCACAGACGTCGTGGGGATGTCGCCGTCGCCGAACAACGATCGCCGCACGACGATCGTGTCGGGGTCGCGGTGCACCCCTCCTAGGGCGGTCACGATGTCCTCCTCGTGCTCGAGCGCGAGGTACAGCACATCGTCGGGGATCGGCAGCTCTCCCGTCGGGCCGCCGACCGTGAACACCGAGTGCACGGCGAAGTCACTCGAGTTAGCGATGTTGAGCGCCGCCATCGCTCCCTGCGAGTACCCCGCGATCTGGATGGGGTTCTCCGGCGTCACGCCAGCCTCCTTCAGCGCCAGTTCGACAGCCCGGGTCACCGCTGCGGAATCCCGGGAGAAGGGCGAGCTCTCCCCCATACCGGCGAGGTTGCTCGTCATGTCGAAGGGCTCGCTGCCGGGATGCAGTCCGCCCTCTTTCGTGCCGCCCACGTAGACCACGAAACGGTCCGGCCCCTCGGGCACCTCATAGCGCTCGATCGTGATCTGCGAGTTGCTCGACGGTATCCGCTTCGCCTGCTCCGCAAGCCCGGCGGGAGCCTCGACCAGGGTGCTGTGCTTGGTGCGGACGACCGTCACTGGCGTCTCCCGGGCTAGCCCGACGCCCCGCAGGGCATTCGTCACGACGACCGCTGACGTCGAGAGACCCACCACGCCGAGCACGTCACTCAGCAACCAGTGGACGTCCCTGCGCAGTTGAAGCGCCCCCGAACCGAACTCGTCGACGCTCGAGACTGCGAGCCGCACGATGTCGACCAGGCGCGAGTCATTCAGCACTCTGGGGTTCTGCGCCACGAGGTCGAGAAGTGCCTCGCGGCCGTGCTCAGGCGTAACGGCCCATGTCGCTGCCGCGCCCAGCGCGGTGGGCGTCAGCCACGCGAGCAGGAATGGGTAGGCGCCGCCAAGTCGTCGCGCGACTTCGCCAGCCGCAAGGCGCATGAGTTCTCGCGACATCTGCTCTGCCGCGCCGTAGACGTTCGCGGTGGCGTCTAAGGCTCCCGCGATGCCCTCTGCCTGCGCCCGTACAGAGCGGAGCATGGCATCACAGTCATCGAGGGCCTGGCTGGCGGTTGCGGCAGAGATCGGCGCGTCGGCGGCGACGAGGACCCTGTCGCTCAGGGTGCGATCGAGGAATGCCAGGTGGAAGCTGGTGCCGCCGGCCACAGAGGCAAAATCGCGAAGCTGCGCCGCATCGCTCGAGATCTCCTCGGTCGACACCTTCACCCTGCCGCCGCCGTAGACGGTGAGGTCGTCGCTCATCGCGTTCCCACTGTCGTCATTGCACGCTCGGTCGCGTCGAGCGCGAACTGCAGCTTCTCGATCGCGGCGGTGACCTCGATATGCAGCTTGACGAGGCAGATCGAGTACGCCTCTCGCGCGAGCCCCCTCCATTCGTGCCATTCCGGGGTGGGCAGCTGCGCCCTGGCTTCGATCAGTTGGCTGAGCTCGGAAGCGATGATGTTCTTCTGCATGGCGAGGAGTGCGTCCACGCTGCTCCTTTCGTGGGGATCGGGTCGGTGTCCGAGCGTCGCAGGACCCCGGGGGACGCAATGCGTCTCGTCGGAGCGCAGGGGAGAGCCGCGGCATCCGTCGCCTGGGGAGGAAGCCCGCTGCTGCGGCCCGACGAGAACTGCGAGACAATGAGCGGCATGAGCTTCGATCGGCCACTTGACGATTCGGCGCTCTTTCGTATCTGCTTCGTGTGCACGGGCAACATCTGCCGCTCTCCCATGGCCGAGACCGTGTTCCGCGACATCGTGAGCAAAGCGGGATGCGACTCGCTCATCTCCGTCACGTCGGCGGGCACCGGCGACTGGCATGTTGGGGAGCGCTCCGATACCCGCACCCTGACGGCGTTGAGCGAGCACGGCTATGACGGGGCGTCGCACCGGGCGCGGCAGTTCGACCCGGACTGGTTCCAGCACTTCGACCTCGTGGTCGCCTTCGACCGCAGCCAGGAACGCATCCTCAAGAACTGGGCGCAGACCCCCGCCGACCGCAGCAAGGTGCACCTGCTGCTCAGCTTCGACCCCGACGAGCATCTCGTCGATGTTCCCGACCCGTACTATTCCGACGCGGCCCTGTTCGACAGGGTGCTGAGGATGATCCACCAGGCAAGCGCGGCACTGTTCCGCCAGATAGAGCCGGCCCTCCGGCGAGGAGTTTCATGACCCCCCTACCCCTCCAGCCCCTCAGCCCCCTCGACGGTCGCTACCGCGCCGCCGTGAGCGACCTCGGGGAGCACCTCTCCGAGGCGGGCCTCAACCGGGCACGCGTACAGGTCGAGATCGAGTGGCTGATCTTCCTCACCGATCGCTCGCTCTTCGGCTCGGCGCCGCTCGGCGAGGAGCAGAAGGCCGCGCTGCGCGCCGTCGTCACCGACTTCGACCAGGAGGCGATCGACGCGCTCGCCCGCGAGGAGGCCGTCACCCGCCACGACGTCAAGGCGGTCGAGTACTACGTGCGGGCGCAGCTCACACGCCTCGGCCTCGACAGCATCGCCGAGCTCACGCACTTCGCGTGCACGAGCGAGGACATCAACAACCTTTCCTACGCGCTCACGGTGCGCGCGGCTCTCGAAGACGTGTGGATGCCGCGGCTCACGACCCTCGTCGACACGCTCTCGGCGCGCGCCGAGCAGCACCGCGACGTGCCGATGCTCGCCCTCACCCACGGGCAGCCCGCAACGCCCACGACGATGGGCAAGGAGCTCGCGGTCTTCGTGCACCGCCTGCGCCGCGTCATCCGTCGCATCGATGCCGTCGAATACCTTGGCAAGTTCAGCGGCGCGACGGGCACCTTCGCGGCGCATGCGATCGCGGAGCCCAGCCTCGACTGGCCAACCCTCTCGCAGCAGTTCGTGGAGGGACTCGGCCTCACCTTCAACCCCCTCACGACGCAGATCGAGTCCCATGACTGGCAGGCCGAGCTCTACCAGGCCATGAACCACGCGGGCCGCATCCTCCACAACCTGTGCACGGATGTCTGGACCTACATCTCGATGGGCTACTTCACGCAGATCCCGGTCGAGGGGGCCACGGGTTCCTCGACGATGCCGCACAAGATCAACCCCATCCGTTTCGAGAACGCGGAAGCGAACCTTGAGATCGCGGGGGCGCTGCTCGAGTCCCTCGCCCAGACGCTCGTGACCTCACGGCTGCAGCGCGACCTCACGGACTCGACGACGCAGCGCAACATCGGTGTCGCGTTTGGCCACTCCCTGCTCGCGATCGACAACATCCAGCGCGGGCTCGCCGAAATCAACCTCAACGAGGCGCGGCTCGCATCCGACCTCGACGGCAACTGGGAGGTGCTCGCGGAAGCGATCCAGACGGTCGTGCGTGCCGAGGTCACTGCCGGCCGCAGCTCGATCAGCGATCCCTATGCGCTGCTCAAGAAGCTGACGCGCGGCAACCGCGTCGACCAGGCGCAGCTCGTGGAGTTCGTCGACGGACTCGACATCGGCGACGAGGCGAAGGCGCGCCTGCGGGGCCTGACCCCGCAGGACTACACGGGACTCGCCTCGAAGTTGGTCGACCGGCTCAACGACTGAGTTCGACACGAGGGTCGAGAGTTGGCGCGAACGCTCCAAGCGGGAGCGCCAGTTCTCGGCACTCAGAACGCTCAGCGCTCAGCATTCGACACCGTTGGCCGAGCGGATGCGCACCCGCTCAGTGCAGCGTGGGGCCCTGCTTGCGGTCCTGGTCCTCGAGGTCGCTGAGTTCCTTCTCGTCGGGCTTGATCGCCATCGCGAGGAGCGCGAGTGTCATCAGGGTAAGGATGAAGACTGCCCCGAAGCCGATGATCGCGACGATGGGGTCGCGCGTCGTGGCGAGGGCGACGATTCCCGAGAAGAGGGCCAGCACGGCCGCGATCGCGAGGTACTCGTAGGGCCGCATGACGTCTTTGCGGCTCGGCTGGCTCATCGTGTTGCTCCTGTGCTTGGGGGTGTGGCGACGGCGGTCTCGCCCTGCGCCCACTTCAGTGAGAATGCGGCGATCATGAGGTAGACGCCGAGGATGATGCCGTAGGCGCCGATGAATCCGACGACGGCGATGCTGTCGAGGGGCGCAATCAGCAGCACGAGCGCGAAGACGATCGTGCCAGCGCCCACCGTGATCCACTCACGGCCGACCGTTCGCCGGGTGCGGATGCCCGCATACAGTTCGAGCGCGCCCGTGAGCACCGCGAAGAGCGTGGCAAGCAGCAGGAGCGAACCGAGGCCGGCACCCGTGAATGCGAGCGTGAGGGAGATCGCACCGATGAGGGCCGAGAGGACGCCCTGCCCCGTCAGCATCCGGGAAGCCGTCCGGTCAGCGACCCGTCCGCGCCCGAGCAGCGCGATGACGAGACCACCGGCGAGGCCGAGGGCGCCGAGTGCGATCAAGCCGACGCGGGGGGAGTGGTCGGCGAGGAAAGTCACAGCGAGACCCACCGCGAGCGCAACGACGGCGCGCGAGAGCGGCACCGGCCAATAGGCGGCGGTGACGGCCTTGGCTGTGGCCGGGTTTTGGCGTGATGACACGGGGCTTCTTCCTGCGGGCGGGGACCACGCCAGTCTACCGGCGCACGACTGGGGCTCCTCCGCGTCCCTCAGCCGAGCGCTACGCCTGCTCGTCCTCCGGATTCACGGGTGCCGGCCCGCCGTAGCCGCCGCCCATCTCGTCCTGGCTGTTCTCGACCGTGTTGTCGCCGGGCTCATCGAAGTTCTCAGGGGTCTCCGGCTTCTCGTTCTTGTCGCTCATGCTCGGCTCCTTGTCTCCCTCAACCGGACGGGTTTTCAACGGGCGTGCCTTCTTCATCGGTCTTGGTCTCGGGGTCCACGTCTGGCGCGACCTCCTTGACCTCGTCTTTGTCGAAGCCTTCGCGATTCTCCTTGTCCATGGCTCCACGCTCGTCCCATCTGCCCGGGCCTGCAAGCTCCTGTCAGGAGACTCCCTGCAAGGGATGTCGCGGTCGTCAGCGCAGCGGAGTCCAGCCGGGTGGCAGGGGGCCGTCGAGCACGGCTCGTTCGGTGTCAGCAGCCGCCGACCAGCCTTGCGCGGCATCCTTCGCGTCGAAGCCGCCGCGGGCGACGCGGAACCCGAGGTCGTCGTGGTGCATCCCGGGCGCCCCGCCTCGACGCACCGAGGCGCGCACGCTCCACGAATCGTCAGCGAATCCTCCGCCGCGAAAGACGCGATAGGAGCCGTACCGTGCCGGGTCGAGCAGATCCCAGCACCACTCCCATACGTTGCCGAGCGTGTCGAAGAGGCCATTGAGGTTCGGGTGCTTCCCACCCACCGCTTGCGGATTCGTCACGCCGTCGGCGCTCGTCCAGGCGATCTCCGTGAGCGGGCCGTAGTGCGCTCCCGTCGAGCCGGCGCGGCAGGCGTGCTCCCACTCAGCCTCGGTCGGGAGCCGGTAGCCATCGGAGTCGACATGCCACATGACATCCTCACCGTCGACGGAGTAGGCGGGGTCGAGCCCCTCCCATTCGGATGCGGCGTTGCAGAAGCGGATGGCGCGGAGCCAACTGACCTCAACGGCGGGACGTCGTGGGTGGTGGGCAGTCTCGCCGAGCAGTTCCCCGAGCTGCGCCTCGGTGACGGGATAGACGCCGATATCGAAGGCTTCGAGGTCCACGCTCCAGCGCACCTTTTGCCGCGCATCGTGCATCATGACGGTGCCAGCGGCGATGGGCGCCATCTCGATGTCCACTTGCGTTCGCCTCCTCAGCCCTGATGCCAATTCCCAATCTCAATCCCCCGGAATTTCGAACGTGCGTCCGCGCCCTACGCGCCGTCTACGCTCGCCTCAGGTTGCGCCGTCATCTCAGGTCACCACACAGGCCCGGATCACCATGATGTCCCCGCATGAGCTTGTCGTAAGTTGACACTCAGCAACTTATGTACGTACTGTGTGTGTACACGAAGGAGAACCCGAATGTCTGAGTCTGCGGCCGACACCCGGCTTGCCAAGAATCAACGGATCAACTTGCGCGCGACGGACCGACAGGAAAACCTACTCCGTCGGGCTGCTGAAGCGACCGACCACACACTAACCGAGTTCATCCTTGGCAGTGCGGTGGAACATGCAGAGCGTGTTCTGGCCGACCGTCGGTGGTTCATTGCTACCGAGGAACAGTTCGAAGAGTTCAGCCGAATGCTTGATCTGCCACTGCCGAAATTGACTAAATTCGAGAAGCTCTTCTCTAGACCAACGGTTTTTTCGGACGACGTGTGACCCGCTTTAGCTCGCCTCGGAAACTTCAGAAGAGTGATAGGCGTGAAGGGTTTAGTAGCGGAGCGCCCGAACTTGACGACTGGTTCGTGCGGTTCGCCTGGGAGAATCAGGCAGCGAACAACGCAACTACATACGTCACATACCATGGTGAGCGAGTGGCCGGCTTCTACTCGGTCACCATGGCTGCAGTCGCCCAGGACAATGCGCCCGAACGACTCGCTGCTCGCCGACCTACGCAGATCCCGTGCATACTTCTGGCGCGGCTGGCAGTCGACACTGAGTTCAAGGGCAACGGTCTCGGTTGGAGTCTCTTGCGCGACGCCCTCCGTCGCGCATATCAGATCAGTGAGAGCATCGGCGCGGCTGCAGTTCTAGTCCATTGTCGCGACGAGGGAGCGAAGTCGTTCTATCTGTACCACGGTGATTTTCTTCAGTCCCCAGTGGAAGAACTCCACCTCATGGTGCCAATGAAGGCGCTCCGGCGTTATGCCGAGTGAGGTGGGACTGCGGCTTCGAAGTCGCGCAACCAATCTGAAATTGACTGGAATCGCACGCGCGGTTGTCCCGAGAATAGGCTTTGCGGCTCCCAGAGCCACGCGCTTGCGTCCGCCATTCGGTTCGCTAATCGCTTAGCCTGCGCTCGCGCGCCGGGCAAGTCTCGCTGCACGAGTGAACAGGTCACCAAGTTCGCGAGCCGTATCCCGATCGCGTCACTGTCCTTCGGTATCTGGATATTGTCCAGTATCGAGCGTGCCGCTGCAGGATCCTGAATGATGAGACAAAACGCATATGCCAACGCGAAGTGAACCTGCTGAGGCTGAGCCTCGTGGAACCGCCTTGCCATTCGCAGCGCCGTGTCGTACTGACCGCCGTCTAAGAGAGTCGCGAGAGACGCGATGGACGATTCCCCGAGTTTCCTCTCTTCGAAGTCGTCCAGATAGGGCTTCGTGATCTTCGAAGTCACGGCTTCGACCAGAGTGCCACTGGTGACTGTCCGCTCCGTCAGAATCTCCGCGGGTACTCCTGAAACTTGTGCAACAGCCTCCGAGTTCGCGTTAAACGCCAGCTCCCAATTAAGTGACGAGTAGCTCCAGTCCCGCGGAAAAGTGCGCGTGAAGCGATCGATGATCCACAACGTCGCATCACGACCGCCCATGAGGACGAGATCTTTCGGATGACGCTCAACACGAAGGTAGCCGTCGATGCGCCAGCCCACGATGTGGGCGATCGCGGCCTCCCGAAGCCACGCTTCGGCTCGACCCCCAACCGCACCCGCGATAGCGACTGAGGCGACATGAGCTGGTAGCTCCTGTCGATGACTGGCGAGCGCTTTCTCACCATCGAGGAGATCCACCCATGGCTGCAGCACGGCCGGAATGGTCGTATCGGTGCCCAGAGTGCCCGCGCACCAGAACATGGAAGCATCGCGAATGATCTTCAAGACCAAGTCGCGCGCGAAGCCCGTGCGCACTAGCGCGTCGGCGCTGAGCCCGCGCTCCCCAAGCCTGGCCAACGCTGTAGTAATGGCGATCGAGCGCCATAACGGATCTCGAGTCGGCGGCGTGAGGAGCAGGTCTCGGGCAGTTCTGAGCAAAGCACTGGTACTCCAGTTTGCACTCGGCTGCGACAGTTGAAGACTCAGCCGCTCTTTACCGGCGTCGAACTCCGCCGCTTGTCGTAAACGAGCCTGCTCTGCAGCGTGTTCAGTAGCCGCGGTCCGGCAGTGACCGCTCCCGCCACAGAATTCGTGATCTCGACTGTCACACTCGGCCGCGATGCGCTCGACGAAGAGGAGATAGCTATCAACCATGGCGTCGTCTCTACCTAGCTCTGCAGCAAGCTAAAGCGGGTGTATGGCGAGCGCTGGCAGCACTCCATGTCCGTGCTCCACAGTTCATCGTGCCCATCACTGCCTGAAACCCCCTTGCCGCTCGCATTCGGACCATAACTTACATCGGAGCCATGTCGGTGAAGCGCGAGAAGTGGCCCTGGAACGCGACCGTGACCGTGCGGGTGGGGCCGTTACGGTGCTTCGCGACGATGAGGTCGGCCTCGCCCGCGCGCGGGTTCTCCTTCTCGTAGGCGCTCTCGCGGTGGAGCAGGATGACCATGTCGGCGTCCTGCTCGATCGAGCCCGATTCGCGCAGGTCGCTGATGGCGGGCATCTTGTCCTGGCGCTGCTCGGGACCACGGTTCAGCTGGGAGAGGGCGATGACGGGCACCTGGAGCTCCTTCGCGAGCAGCTTGAGTGCTCGCGAGAACTCACTGACCTCCTGCTGTCGCGACTCGACCTTCTTGCCCGAGGTCATGAGCTGCAGGTAGTCGATCACGACGAGCTTGAGCCCGTACTTCTGCTTGAGTCGGCGGCACTTGGCTCGGATCTCCACGAGCGTCATGTTGGGGCTGTCGTCGATGTAGAGGGGAGCGTCGTTGATGCGTCCGCGGGTTGAGGCAATCGTGGTCCAGTCGCGAGAGTCGACCGTTCCCTTTCGCATGCTCTGCAGGGGCACGGCTGCCTCGGCCGACAGGAGGCGCATCGCGATCTCCGAGCGGCCCATCTCGAGGGAGAAGACGATCGACGGCATGTTGTGCTTGATGGATGCCGCGCGCACGAAGTCGAGCGCGAGCGTCGACTTACCGAGCGCGGGGCGGGCGGCGACGATGATCATCTGCCCGGGGTGGAAGCCGTTGGTGAGGTCATCGAGTTCCGAGAAGCCCGTCGGCACACCCGTCATGGAGCCGTCGCTGCCTTTTGCCGCCTCGATCTCGTCGATGGCCGTCTCGACGGCCACGGTGAGCGGCACGAAGTCTTCTGCTTCGACCCCGCCGGTGACGTTGTAGATCTCGGCCTGTGCGTTGTTGACGAGGTCGACGACCTCGCCCTCACTCGCGTAGCCCATCTGCACGATGCGCGTGCCGGCCTCGACGAGCCGACGCAGCACCGCCTTCTCGGCGACGATCGCAGCGTAGTAGCCGGCGTTCGCAGCCGTAGGCACGACGCCCGTGAGGGTGTGCAGGTACTCGGCTCCGCCGGCACGGCCGATGAGTCCCGTCTTCGTCAGCTCATCCGTGACCGCAATGACGTCGGTCGGCTCACCGTGGGAGTAGAGGCTGAGGATCGCATCGAAGATGATCTCGTGCTTGGGGATGTAGAAGTCCACAGCCCGCACAGACTCGATGACGTCGGCCGTCGCATCCTTGCTCAGCATCATGCCGCCGAGGGCGCTCTGCTCGGCAAGGAGATCGTGAGGCGGAGTGCGCTCGGAGGAGCGCGGGTCGTCGGGTCTCTCGGTCGACGAGCCAGCCAGCCCCAGGTGGGCTATAGACATCGTTCACCTCTCGTTGTTCTCTTGCGTCCCAGTCGTAGCGCAGACTGCCGACATCCTCGGCACCGTGGAGCCAAGGGCGGATGTTTCGGGTGCGGGGCACGCGCCGTGGCACTCCCTCGTGGCGGGTTGGGTGCATCCCGCCGACCAAGGCTAGGAAGCCCCATCACGCGCCACAAGCCACCCTGTGGATAACCCTGTGGGAAACCGGGGAGAAACGCCGTGCGACGTGTGCACAAGTTGTGGACGGACCTGTGGGAAACTTGCGAATCCACCCCGTGAAACCCGCTCTGATCTGGCCTTTTTCTTTTCACACCATGTGTGTAAAAAGTTGTTTAGAGTTCGGGTTGAGGGTTTGGAATAATCCACACCCCGGCTGTTGAAAGTGCTTGACACGGGGGCGCGAAACCCGATACAAAACGCCCCGGCTCAAGCCCCATCCACGGCTTAAAACGACGATGGCGGTGGGTACAGGCCCACCGCCATCGCGATCCTAGAAAGGACTACTTCGCTGCAACCACCTGGATGGTGATCGTGGCAACGAGGTCGTCACGAAGGCGAACAGTCGCCTCGTGCTCGCCCGTCACCTTGATGGGAGAGGTGATCTCGATCTTGCGCTTGTCGACAGTGCCGAGCCCGGAGGCGGCGACTGCGTCGGCGATGTCGGAGTTCTTGACCGACCCGAAGAGACGACCCTCCTTGCCAGCCTTGATCGCGAGCTTGACCTTGTTGGCCTCAAGCTTGAGCTTGAGGTCCTTGGCCTCCTCGATCGTGGCGTGCTCGCGCGCAGCGCGGGCGGCCTTGATCTGCTCGACCTGCTTCTCGCCACCGCGGCTCCAGTTCACGGCGAGGCCCTGCGGCACAAGGTAGTTGCGGGCGTACCCGTTCTTGACCTCGATGACGTCGCCAGGAGCGCCGAGGCCGGTGACCTCATGCGTCAGAATCAGTTTTGACATTTCGATGCTCCTTAACGGCCCGAGCCGGCGTAGGGAAGCAGTGCCATCTCGCGCGCGTTCTTGACGGCACGTGCGATGAGGCGCTGCTCCTGAACGGAGACACCGGTGATACGGCGAGCGCGGATCTTTCCACGCTCTGAGATGAACTTGCGGAGGGTGGCGACATCCTTGTAGTCGATGACGCCGACGCGAATGGACTTCGCGGGGGCGGCGTTCTTGCCACCCTTGTTGCGGAGGGGCTTGCGGCGGTCGCCGCTGCTCTTTCCTGCCATGGTTATTCCTTAGGGTTTGGTTTCGTGACCGTGCGCCGTGGGCGAGGTCTAGAAGGGTGTCTCGTCGCTGAAGCTGCCCGGGGTGTTCCAGACATCCCCGCCGGAGTTCGCCGACGACGGCGCCGCGGCTGCCCACGGCTCGTCAGCGACAGCTCCACGCTGCCCGCCGAAGCCACCGCCGCCGCCTTCGCGGGACGATGAGGTGCGGGTGACCTGAGCGGTGGCGTAGCGCAGGCTCGGACCGATCTCATCGATCTCGATCTCGAAGCTCGTGCGCTTTTCGCCTTCCTTGGTCTCGTAGGAACGCTGCTTCAAGCGACCGGTGGCGATGACGCGTGAGCCCTTGGTGAGGGATCCCGCGACATGCTCGGCGAACTCGCGCCACACGCTTGCGCGCAGGAAGAGCGCCTCGCCGTCCTTCCACTCATTGCTCGCACGGTCGAACGTGCGAGGAGTGGAGGCGATGGTGAAGTTCGCCACCGCGAGTCCGTTCTGCGTGTACCGCAGCTCCGGGTCGGCGGTGAGGTTGCCCACCACGGTGATCACGGTTTCGCCGGCCATGGGCTACTCGCTCTTCGCGTCGGCGGCCGGTGCGGACTTCGCGGCGGCAGCCTTGCGGGCGGCCTTCTCCTCGGAGAGCTTCGCGGCGGCGGCGACCTGAGCGATCGCTTCTTCTGCGCGGAGCACCTTGGTGCGCATGACGGCCTCGCTGAGCTTGAGCTGACGGTCGAGCTCGACCGTCGCCGCTGCGTTCGCGGTCATCTCGACGACGGCGTAGATGCCCTCGGCCTTCTTGTTGATCTCGTAAGCCAGCCGGCGCTTGCCCCAGACGTCGACCTTGTCGATCGAGCCACCGTCATTGCGAATGACGTTGAGGAACTTGTCCAGGCTGGGTGCCACGGTGCGCTCATCGATCTCGGGATCGAGAATCACCATGAGTTCGTACTGATGCATGACTAACCCACCTCCTTTGGACTAAAAACGGCCACAGACGGTCTGTGACAGGAGGGTATGTGCATGTCGTTGCCTGCGGAGGCCTCGGATCGAGGCGCGCACACAACCTGTCTAGTGTAGTCATGTAATTCCAACCCCAGCAAGGAGCAATATCGTCATGTCGATTCGGGTCGCTATCGCCGGCGTGGGCAACTGTGCCAACTCCCTCATCCAGGGCGTCACCTTCTATAGGGACGCGGACGACGCCGAGACGATCCCAGGACTCATGCACACGCGCTTCGGCCAGTACGCGGTGCGCGACATCGAGTTCGTCGCCGCCTTCGACGTCGACGCAGCCAAGGTGGGCGTCGACCTCGCCGACGCTATGTGGGCGAGCGAGAACAACACGCTGAAGTTCGCTGACGTCGAGCCCACCGGCGTGACGGTGCTGCGCGGCCCGACCCTCGACGGCCTCGGTGAGTTCTACCGCGAGATGGTCGAGGAATCGGATGCCGCACCCGTCGACGTCGCGCAGGCCCTCCGTGACTCGGGTGCCGAAGTGCTCGTCTGCTACCTCCCTGTCGGCTCCGAGGAGGCGGCGAAGCACTACGCACAGGCGGCGATCGATGCGGGCGTCGCGTTCGTCAACGCGCTCCCCGTCTTCATCGCGAGCGACCCGGAGTGGGCGAAGAAGTTCACGGATGCTGGCCTTCCAATCGTGGGCGACGACATCAAGAGCCAGCTCGGCGCGACGATCACACACCGCGTCCTCGCGCGCCTCTTCGAGGAGCGGGGCCTCGTGCTCGACCGCACCTACCAGCTGAACGTCGGCGGCAACATGGACTTCAAGAACATGCTCGAGCGTTCGCGACTCAAGTCGAAGAAGATCTCGAAGACGCAGGCCGTCACGAGCAACGTCGACCAGGAGATCCGCGCGGAGCACGTGCACATCGGCCCGAGCGACCACGTGCCGTGGCTCGACGACCGCAAGCTCGCCTTCGTTCGCCTCGAGGGCCACGGCTTCGGCAACGCGCCCACGAGCCTCGAGTACAAGCTCGAGGTGTGGGACTCGCCGAACTCGGCCGGTGTCATCATCGACGCCGTGCGGGCGGCGAAGCTTGCGCTGGATGCTGGTCACGGCGGACCCGTTGAGGCAGCATCCGCCTACTTCATGAAGTCACCCGCGAAGCAGTACCCCGACCCGGTGGCGCGCGACATGCTCGAGCAGTTCATCCACGACACCGCGAAGTAGCGCGAACGTGGCTTGAGTAGCGACGCGGGAGCGCATCGACACCTGGACTGGTCCGGGTCTCGATACCGCCCTGGCGGGCCTGCTCAAGCAGTGCGCTCGGCCCACCACGCGCGCAACCGGCGCTCAGCCTCCTCCTCGCCGAGGGGGCCTTCGTCGAGCCGCAGCTCGAGCAGGAAGCGGTATGCCTCGCCGACCTCGCGGCCGGGACGGATGCCGAGCATCGCCATGATCTGCTCGCCATCGAGCTCGGGGCGTACGGCCGCGATCTCCTCCTGCTCGGCGAGCTCCTTGATGCGCTGCTCGAGGTCGTCGTAGGCGCGCGCGAGGCGCGAGGCCTTGCGGCGGTTGCGCGTCGTGACGTCGGCGCGGGTCAGTATGTGTAACCGTTCGAGCTGGTTACCGGCGTCGCGCACGTAGCGCCGTACAGCCGAATCCGTCCATGCACCCTCCGTGTAACCGAAGAACCGCAGGTGCAGCTCGATGAGCTTGCTCACCGACTGGATCGTCTCCTTGTCGAAGCGCAGCGCCTTGAGCCGCTTCGTCGCGAGCTTCGCCCCGACGACATCGTGGTGGTGGAAGGTGACGACGCCGCCGCCCTCGACGCGCTTCGTCGCAGGCTTGCCGATGTCGTGTAGCAGGGCCGCTAGGCGGAGCACGAGGTCGGGGGAGGGCTCATGCTTGCGGGAGCCCTCGAGCTCGATCGCCTGGTCGAGCACTGTGAGGCTGTGCTGGTAGACGTCCTTGTGATGGGCGTGCTCATCCACCTGGAGCCGCAGGGCGGGAATCTCTGGCAGCACCTCGTCGGCGAGCCCCGTCTCGACCATGAGCTCGATGCCGGCGCGCGGCGAACCCGTCAGGAGCAGCTTGGTGAGCTCCTCGCTGACTCGCTCCGCCGAGATGATCGAGAGGCGGCCCGCGAGGGCGCCCATCGCGGCGCGCACCTCGTCGGACACGGTGAAGCCGAGTTGTGACGTGAAGCGCGCGGCACGAAGCATCCGGAGCGGGTCGTCACCGAAGGAGACCTCGGGGGCGGCGGGCGTCGAAAGGCGAGCCGCGAGCAGGTCGTCCATGCCGCCGGAGGGGTCGACGAGCTTCTGCTGCGGCAGGCGCAGCGCCATGGCATTGACGGTGAAATCGCGGCGCACGAGGTCCTCGTCGAGGCTCGTGCCGAACTCGACCTCGGGCTTGCGCGTCTCGCCGTCGTAGGCGTCGGTGCGGTAGGTCGTGATCTCGACCGTGTGCCCCTCGACGACGGCCCCGATCGTGCCGAAGGCGCGCCCGATGTCCCACTGGGCGCTCGAGATGGGGGTGACGATCTCGAGGATCCGTTCCGGCCGCGCATCCGTCGTGAAATCGAGGTCGTTGAGCTCACGGCCGAGGAAGGCGTCACGCACAGGACCACCCACGAGCGCGAGTTCGTGGCCCGCCGCTGCGAAGGCGTCGGCGAGGCGGGAGACGTGCGGCGACTCGGCCAGGGCCGCGAGTCGCGTGATTGCCGAGGCGACGCTGTGCATCGGTCAAGACTATCCGCCGCCCGTGGACTGTAGCCGTGGCATCCGCCTGCCTCTCGGCATCTCGGCCATAGAATCGACTGCATGCTGGCCCAGCGCACGATCGGAGCCGGCCGATGCCACTGACTCGTCTCGCCTCACGGTGGGGCGCGGCCCTCCTCGGCGCCGCCCTCGTGCTCAGTGGCTCGGTCGCGTCGTCGGCGACTCCGGATGCCACGCCCTCACAGACCCCTCCGCCCGGCGTCGCCGCAAGCGACGGTTCCCCGACGAGCCTCGTCCTTGCGATGCCCATCGTGGTGCCGGCCGGCACCGCGAGCCTCCTGTCGGGGGAGGAGCTCGAGCTCTACACCTCCCCGACGGGTGTGCTCACGCGCCAGCTGGATGCCGTGATCGACCGCCCTGTCGCGCTCGGTGTCGACCCAAGGATCCTCGCCTCCATCCGCATCCTGGGCACCGGCGCGCCCGAGTCGGCGATTGAGTGGCTCGATCGCCTGCAGGACGCGAGCAATGAGACCTTCTCGCTCGCCTACGCCGACGCCGACGTTGCGGCCCTTAGCCAGGCGGGGATGACCGACCTGTCGGTGCCCACGGATTTCGTGATCGATCCCTCGGTCTTCCCGAATGAGGTGCAGGAGGGCCCGGGCGCCTCGCCGTCCGCATCCCCCGGCGTCTCGCCGAGCCCTTCGCCCACGACGCCAGCGGAGCCGGTCGTGCCGACGGGGGAGGACCTCATCGACCTCCCGTTCACGCTCGGGCCCGTCGTGTGGCCGCGTGACGACACGGTCGTCGGCGCCGACCTTGAGGTCTTTGCGACGCTCGGCGATGCCGTGACCGTGCTCGATTCCAGCAATGCCTCCTACCCACGCGACGCGATCCCCGCATCGGCGAGGGCCGGTGGCCACCGGATCGTTGTGTCGAACAACGACATCTCCGCCTTCCTCCGCGACGCCGTCTCGGCGCCGACAGAGGCCGCCTGGAACTCCTCGATGTCGCAGCTCACCGCCGCCCTCGCCGGGTGGACCGGCGGCTCGGCCACCGTGCTGGCAACGTTCGACCGCGACATCCCGAGCACCGGCAACCGCATCGCGGCAACCCTCACGGAGCTCTCGACGACGCCCGGGATCACCCTCACGACGCTCTCCCGGACCCTCGCGGAAGACCCGGTCGAAATCGGCATCGTCGACCGCCCGGTGTCGGCCGAGCGCATCACCCCGCTGCAGAGCGCCCTCCAGACCATGCCCGCCACCACCGCGTTCGCGAGTGTGCTCGAAGACCCGAGCCTCATCACGGGAGAACAGCGGCGACGGATGTTCACGCTCGCCTCTAACGCCTGGGTCGAGACCTCGGCGGACTGGCAGGGTGCCGTCGAGGAGTTCGTTGCGGGAGCGGCCGAACTTCTCTCCTCCGTGCACGTGCTCGACAGCAGCACGATCAACCTCCTGAGCGACACGGGCGACATCCCGATCACGATCAGCAATACCCTGCCGTACCCGGTCACCGTGAACGTGCAGGTGTGGGCTAACCGTGCCGTGCTCGACGTGCTCGACGACAGTGTGCCGGTGACGATCTCGGCGCAGTCCCAGGCACGCGCCGCCGTGCCGGTGCAGTCGATCGCGAATGGCTCGGCAGTGCTCGTCGTGACCCTCTCGAGCCAGACAGGGGTCTCGATCGGCGCGCCGCTCTATGTCACGACCAATGTGCAGGCGGGATGGGAGACGGCGTTCACCTTCGTCGTCGCCGGCGTCGTGCTGCTCGTGTTTGTCATCGGCATCATTCGGACGGTCGCCCGCCGCCGCCGCGAGGGGCGCGAGGCGCAGTGAGCGAGGCAGGGGAGGAGCCGGGCGGGAAGGCTCAACGCAGCGTCGGCCGTGCGACGGCGCTCCTGGCATCAGGAACGATGGTCAGCCGCGTGCTGGGCTTCGTCAAGGCCATCGTGCTGGCGCAGACGATCGGCCAGGTGGCATCCGCTGCGGCGGACGCCTTCGCGGTGGCAAACCAACTGCCGAACAACATCTATGCGCTCATCGCGGGCGGCGTGCTCGGCGCGGTGCTCGTGCCCCAGATCGTGCGCGCCGGCTTCCATGACGACGGCGGGGCCAGCTTCATCAACAAGCTCGTCACCCTCGGCATCACGGTCTTCCTGGGTGTCACAGTGCTCGCGACGCTGGCCGCTCCCGTGCTCGTCACGCTCTACGTGCAGCAGGCTGATGATGGCGGGCGCGGCTTCTCGAGCGAGGCCCTCGCACTCGCGACCGTGTTCGCCTATTGGTGCCTGCCGCAGATCTTCTTCTACGCGCTCTACAGCCTGCTCGGCGAGGTGCTCAACGCCCGCGGCGCCTTCGGACCCTTCGCCTGGGCACCCGCCCTCAACAACGTCGTCGCAATCGCGGGCCTGATCGCGTTCCAGTTGCTGTTCGGCGGCGCAGAGGTGAACAGCTCCGTGGATGTCTGGACGACCGAGCGCATCGTGGTGCTCGCGGGCAGCGCGACCCTCGGCATCGCAGCACAGGCCCTCGTGCTGCTCTTCTTCTGGCGCAGGGCCGGCATCCGTTACCGTCCCGACTTCCACTGGCGCGGCGTCGGCCTTGCCAAGACGGGGCGTTCGGCCGGGTGGGTCTTCGCGATGATCCTTGTGACCCAGATCGCCGGGCTCGTGCAGACCCGCACCGCAAGCCTCGCCGCCGCGGAGGGCGCGGGCGCCGCGACCCTCGGAAGCTCCTGGCTGATCTTCATGCTCCCGCACTCGGTCATCGCGGTATCGATCGCCACTGTGTTCTTCACCCGCATGAGCGCGAACGCCGGCGCGGGCGACATCCCCGCGGTGAAGGCGGATGTCTCGGCCTCTCTCCGCGCGATCGGCCTCATCATCATGTTCGCCGCCGTCGTGCTCATCGTGGTCGCCGCCCCCTTCGCCCGCATCTTCGAGAGCCGGCACGACAACGTGCTCGCGATGGCCGCCGTCATCGCGGTCTACATGATCGGGCTCGCCCCCTTCAGCGCCGTGTTCGTGCTCCAGCGCACCTTCTACGCCCTCGAGGACACCCGCACGGTCTTCTTCGTCGAGGTCGCGAAGTCGGCGCTCTTCATCGTCGGATTCGTCGCCTGCACCGCCCTCCCGCTCGAATGGATCGGCGTCGGCATCGCGGCGGTCTCCTCCCTGACGTTCTACGCCCAGTTCGCCCTCACCTTCCTCGTGCTGCGGCGCAAGATCGGGGCGCTCGGTGGCCGCCTCCTGCTCGTGCGCCACCTGCAGTACCTCCTCGCAGCGGGCATCTCTGCGGTTGCCGGCGGCATCACGCTGCGCACGCTCGGCGGCTTCGAGGAACGCGCCTTCGCCCTGTCGACCGTGCCAGGGGCCATCGTGTCGATGGCCCTCGTGGCCATCATCATGGGCGTCTTCTACGCTGGCGTGCTCCTGCTGCTGCGGAACCCGGATGTCGCGCTCGTCCGCGATGTCGTGCTGCGTCGCATCCGTCGTTCCTGAGGCCCCTCGTCACCGTCGTCACACCCGGCGATCGCGGAATAGGCGGCGAATAGGATGTGTTGCACCGCATACGACAATCTTCGAAGGGGGGCGCCTTGCGCCAGCTCATCATCATCGGTTCCGGTCCCGCCGGGTACACGGCTGCGATCTACGCCGCCCGCGGTGGCCTGCGCCCGCTGCTCATCGCGAGCTCGGTGGAGGCCGGCGGCGAGCTCATGAACACCACGGATGTCGAGAACTTCCCCGGGTTCCCCGAGGGCATCCTCGGCCCGGACCTCATGGAGAACATGCGCAAGCAGGCTGAGCGCTTCGGCACCGAGATCGTCATGGACGACGTGACCGAGCTCGACCTCTCCAGCAGTGTCAAGACGGTCACCCTCGGGAGCGGTGAGACTCACGAGGCGCTCAGCGTGATCTTCGCAACGGGCTCGGCCTACCGCAAGCTCGGACTGCCCAACGAGGACCGCCTGAGCGGCTACGGCATCTCGTGGTGTGCGACCTGCGATGGCTTCTTCTTCCGCCAGAAGACCATCGCGGTCGTCGGCGGGGGAGACTCGGCGATGGAGGAAGCGACCTTCCTTACGAAGTTCGCCGACAAGGTCTACGTGATCCACCGCAGCGAGGAGCTCCGCGCCTCGAAGGCCATGCAGGATCGCGCTCACTCCGACCCCAAGATCGAGTTTCTCTTCAACAAGCGCGTCGGCGGCATTCTCGGCGAGGAGCGCCTCACGGGCGTGACCCTCGTCGACACGACTGACGGCAGCGAGTCCAAGCTCGACCTCGACGGGCTGTTCATCGCGATCGGCGCCGACCCCCGCACGCACCTTGTGCACGGCCAGCTCGACCTCACGGAGGCCGGCACGATCGCGGTCGATGGTCGCAGCTCGCGTACCTCGGTGCCGGGCGTCTTTGCGGCCGGCGACGTCATCGACCCGACCTACCGGCAGGCCGTCACGGCCGCCGGATCCGGCACGGTCGCGGCGCTCGACGCAGAACACTACCTCGCCTCGCTGCCGCAGAGCAGCGTGGAGGCCGACCCCATCCCTGAGGCCCCGCTCAGCCCCGCCCACGCCTGAATTCCCCCGACGAAAGAGAGAACGACATGTCCAGTGCACGCGATGTGACCGACGCCACCTTCGAAGCCGAGGTGCTCAACTCCGACAAGCCGATCATGGTCGACTTCTGGGCCGAATGGTGTGGCCCCTGCCGCGCCGTCTCCCCCATCCTCGACCAGATCGCATCCGAGCACTCCGACAAGCTCGAGATCGTCAAGCTCAACGTGGACGACAACCCGCAGACAGCCATGAAGTACCAGATCACCTCGATCCCCGCCATGAAGGTGTTCAAGGGCGGCGAGGTCGTGAAGACCGTCATCGGTGCCAAGCCCAAGCCCGCGCTCGAGGCCGACCTCGCGGAGTTCATCGGCTGACTTTCAGAACTCAGGATGTTGCTTTCCTAGTTCAGGAACGAAAGACATGTCCCTGAACTAGGAAAGCAAGCCGAGGGCCCGCCTGCGAAAGCAGTGCGGGCCCTCGTCGCTTAGGCTTGAGTGATTCCAGCACCCTGAGGACAAGGGATCACCATGACGCCGCACGAATCCACATCGGGCGGGTCGAGCACGAGATTCGACCCGTGGTACGACCACTACGCGCACCGGACTGCCGGATTGAGCGCATCCGAGGTTCGAGCGCTCTTCGCAGTCGCATCGCGACCAGAAGTGGTCTCCCTGGCTGGCGGCATGCCCTACGTCTCGGCGCTCTCGCCCGATCTCGTCACGTCATCGCTCGAGCGCGTCATGCGCGATTCCGGCCCCACAGCGCTGCAGTACGGCTCGGGCCAGGGCACTCCCGAACTGCGCGAGCACATCCTGGAGATCATGGCGCTCGAGGGCATCCGGGGCAGCGTCGACGATGTGGTCGTGACGACCGGATCGCAGCAGGCGCTCGACCTCGTCACGAAGCTCTTCATCGATCCGGGCGACGTCATCCTTGCTGAGGCGCCGAGCTATGTCGGCGCCATCGGCGTCTTCCGCTCGTACCAGGCCGAAGTCGCCCACGTCATGATGGACGAAGACGGCCTCATCCCCCAGGCCCTGCGCGAAGCGATTGCTCGCCTTCAGGCCGAGGGCAAGCGCATCAAGCTCCTTTACACGATCCCGACCTTCCACAACCCGGCCGGTGTCACGCTCACCTGGGAGCGCCGCCTCGAGGTCCTCGAGATCTGCAAGGCCAACGACATCCTGGTACTCGAGGACAACCCCTACGGGCTGCTCTACTTCGACACCCCGCCGCCTCACGCCATGCGGTCGATCGAAGAGGACGGCGTCATCTACCTCGGCAGCTTCTCCAAGACCTTCGCCCCCGGCTTCCGGGTGGGCTGGGCGCTCGCACCCCACGCCATCCGCGAGAAGCTGATCCTCGCCAATGAGTCCGCGACCCTGTGCCCAAGCTCTTTCAGCCAGTTCGCGATCACGGAGTATCTCCGCAGTTCCGACTGGAGGGGCCAGATCGACGCCTTCCGTGACGTCTACCGTTCTCGCCGCGACGCCATGCTGACCTCCCTGCAGGAGCACCTGCCCGAAATGGAATGGACAGTCCCCAACGGAGGCTTCTACGTCTGGCTGCGTCTGCCGTCGACGCTTGATTCCAAGGAGATGCTTCCCCGCGCGGTCAAGGAGCTCGTGGCCTACACGCCCGGCACGGCCTTCTTCGCTGATGGCGGCGGCCGCCAGATGATGCGCTTGTCGTTCTGCTACCCCAATGAGGAGACGATTCGCACGGGCATCCGCCGCCTCACCTCCGTCATCAACGGCGAACTCGAGCTGCTCAAGACCTTCGCGACGAGTGCGCCTGCCGTCACGGGGCAGGTCCCCATCGTCGAGCCGATCCACGTCACGAGCCCGCCGCCCAACATCAACTGACGCGCCCTGCAGGCACCGCAAGACCCCGAAGGAACCCCATCGCAATGGACGAGTTCACCCCGAGTTCCGTACTGATCCTCGCTGGCGGCATATCGCACGAGCGGGATGTCTCGCTGCGTTCCGGCCGTCGCATCGCCGACAGCCTTCGTTCCCAGGGGGTCACGGTCGAACTGCGCGATCCGGATGCGTCGCTGTTCGCATACCTTGAATCCCGGCAGCCCGACGTGGTCTGGCCCGCGCTGCACGGTGCCGGGGGAGAGGATGGCTCGCTGCGCGGCCTCCTCGACTTCGTCGGTGTGCCCTTCGTCGGCTCCCGAGCCGACGCGTCTCGGATGGCGTGGGACAAGCCGACAGCAAAAACCCTGGTCAGCCGGGTGGGCGTGTCGACTCCGCGCTCTATCGCTCTCTCGCGTGACACCTTTCGCGACCTCGGGGCGGTCAACGTGCTCGACCGCATATCGGCCGAGCTGAGTGGCCCGGTGGTCGTCAAGCCGGCCCAGGGCGGTTCCGCACAGGGGGTCACGATCGTCGACGACCCGGCTGACCTCGCGACCGCGATGGTGCATGCCTACCGCTACGGTGACGTCGCCCTCGTCGAGCAGAAGATCACCGGCACCGAGATCTCTGTATGCGTCATCGATACGGGTGACGGGCCCGTTGCTGTTCCGCCCGTCGAGATCGAGCCCATTTCCGGGTTCTACAGCTTCGAGGCACGCTACAACGCAGGGGAGACGCGGTTCTACACGCCCGCGCGTATCTCACACGAGGTCGCCGCCCGCGCGTCGGTGGCGGCCATCGCGGCACATGAGACGCTTCGCCTCCGCCACATCTCGCGCATGGACTTCATGGTGGATGGCGCGGGCACGCCGTTCTTCCTCGAGGCGAGCGTCATGCCTGGCCTGACTGAGACGTCACTGTTCCCCCGCGCCTTAGAGGTCGCAGGACACGATGTGGGCTGGGCGTACCTCGCGCTCTGCCAGGCAGCACTCCGCGACGCGCGCGGATAAATCCCTGGTCAGCGCAGGAATCGCGGCTACTGGAAGCCGGGATCTCCCAATTCGCCGAGGATGCGGTTGAGGTCTCCCACGGTCGCAAAGTCGATCACGATCGAGCCCTTCTTCGCGCCCAGGGTGACCTTGACCCGCGTGTCGAGTCGATCGCCGAGGCGTTCAGCAATTTCGTCGAGTTGACCATGGCGACCGCCGCGGGTGGGGTTAGTGGCGCGCTTAGGTTTGTTCGAGAGTTGGCCAGCCGCCGCTTCGGCAGACCGCACCGACAGGTCCTCGTTGATGATCTTGTCGGCCAGTCGCTCCATCGCCTCAGGCTCACCGGTCGACAGGATCGCGCGGGCATGGCCGGCGCTGAGCACTCCCGCGGCGACACGCTGCTGCACGCTCTCCGGGAGGCGAAGCAGCCGGAGGGTGTTGGTGATCTGTGGGCGGGAACGACCGATCCTCTCGGCCAACTGCTCCTGCGTGATGCCGAAATCTGAAAGGAGCTGCTGGTAGGCCGACGCCTCTTCAAGCGGATTGAGGTTCGCGCGGTGCAGGTTCTCGAGGAGCGCATCGCGGAGCATGGCGTCATCCGCGGTGTTCTTGATGACGGCGGGGATGCTGTCGAGCCCGAGATGCTTGGTGGCCCGCAGTCGGCGCTCGCCCATGACGAGTTCATATTCGGGCCCATCGGGGTCGGCATCCGCAATTGGCCGCACAACGATCGGCTGGAGCACGCCAAACTCGCGAATCGAGTGGATCAGCTCGTCGAGTTCTTCCTGCACAAAGACATGGCGCGGCTGGTTGGCGTTGGGGACGACCTTCTTGGGGTCGATGCTGGCAAGACGCGCTCCCGGCACCTCTGCGAGACCGGGAATTTCTTCCTCGGTGCTCGCGGGACGCGCGTTGGAAGGAAAGAACACGTCGACTGGTCGAGCCGGCGAACCTTCATCGGTGGGAATGAGGGCGCCGATGCCGCGGCCGAGTCCCGTGCGCTTTGCTGCCATTGGTGTTTCCGTTCGTCCTGGTCTTGCTTTGTGATTCTTCGGGCCGGCCGCTATTTGGCGGCGCTGGTGCTCTCGGGAGCCCCCCGTCGGGCGATCTCCGCGGCCGCTTCAAGATAGGAGATCGAACCCGGCGAGTTGGTGTCGTAGCTGATGACACTGAGCCCAAAGCTCGGCGCTTCGCTGATTCTTACAGATCTGGGGATGGGCGTGGCGAGCACTTCGGCGGGGAAGTGCTGTCGCACGTCATCCGCCACCTGGTTGGACAGGTTCGTGCGCGAGTCATACATCGTGAGCAGGATCGTCGAGACGACAAGTTCGGGATTGAGGTGTCGTTCGATGAGCTTGATGTTGTTGAGCAGTTGGCTGAGTCCCTCGAGTGCGTAGTACTCGCACTGGATCGGGATCAGTACCTCACGCGCGGCAACGAACGCATTGATCGTCAGCAGTCCGAGGGAGGGAGGGCAATCGATGAAGACGTAGTGGAAGGGTTCTTCGGTTTCGCTCAGAAACTTGTCGAGCGCAGAACGCAGGCGCTGCTCGCGGGCAACGAGGGACACAAGCTCGATCTCTGCGCCAGCCAGATGAATCGTGGCCGGAAGGCAGTACAGCTCTCCGCCTTCAGTGCTCTTCTTCACGACATTCGCGATTTCGACGTCATTGACGATGACGTCGTAGACGCTCACGGTGTCGGAGCGGTGTTCAACACCCAGTGCGGTCGACGCGTTACCCTGGGGATCAAGGTCGATCACCAGTACGCGAGCACCATTCTTGGCGAGGGCGGCTGCGAGGTTCACCGTGGTCGTGGTCTTGCCGACCCCGCCCTTCTGGTTCGCGACGGTGATCACCCGCGTCGTTCCTGGCAGGGGGAGCTCCTCGGCCTCAAGCGCGCGTCTGCGGCGGGTGATCTCAGACAGTTCGCGGGCCAGGGGAGTGTCGGCGAAGCCTCCGAGCGCGGAGGGTGACGAAGCCTTCTTCGCCTTCGGCTCGCTCGCGGAAGCGGGTGCCTTGCTCGGACTGTCCATGGCGTTGGCAGTGGCGGAATCGACCGCGCCGCCCAGTTCTCGCACGACGTCCCCGCTACCACTCACCGCAAATGCAGACTCCAGTTCCTCGCGGGCACGCTGGTCGAGCTCGGGACTGCCGCTGCCGTTGTCGTGATGTTTCACGTGAAACCTTCTGGTCTATCGAGGGAAGTGTGTCATGCATACCGCGTCGGGTTCGCGTCAGTTCGCGCCGTCCCGGCCGGTGCTCGCGGAGTCCGGGAGCCAGGAAAGGGTCAATCCACTGTAGCCCGAAACACCCGCGTGGGTTCCGTGCCGAGGTCCTCGCCCAGTACGAGCACTTCGATGTCATGCAGGCGATGGCGGCGGATGACCTTCGATGCCGCCTCGATCTCCTTGTCCACGCTCGCTCCCTTGAAGAACAGGACTTCGCCTCCCGACTTCATGAGTGGCGCCACGAGGGGAATGAGCTTACTGAGCGCGCTCACAGCGCGAGCGGTCGCTTGGTCAAGCCACGGGCTGAGCTTCGCTTCCTCTGCGCGTGCCCGCATGACCTCAACGTTGCCGAGGCCGAGTGCCGAGACCTGCTCGTTCAGCCACGCGACACGCCTCTCCATGGGTTCGATCAGGACGAAATCGACGTCGGGACGAGCAATTGCCAGCGCGATGCCAGGGAGTCCTGCGCCGCTGCCGATGTCACCGACACGGCCCGGGCGGAGAAGCGGGGCCATGAGCGCTGAGTTCACGACGTGCCGTGTCCACAGGCGGGGGAGTTCGAGCGGTCCGATGAGGCCCAACTCCTCGCCCCGTTGCCCGAGGTCGGCCACAAAACTCCGGGCAAGTTCTATGCGATCACCGAACAGCGCCGCGGCAGCCTCCGGCTCGCGCTCAATGTTGGTGTCAGGCATATCCATCCTTCGTCGTCGCAATCAATCTCGATTCCGGATCCAAGCTATGTTTCACGTGAAACCTTGCCGCCGCATCGATAAGGCTTTCGCAGCACCCCACATAAGCAGACGTTTCACGTAACACTTCAGGCCGCGGAGCTACTACGACCCAACTTGAGATGTTTCACGTGAAACATGAGGCAGCCTAGGCCCGACGAACCACCGTGTGGCGGTCGCGGCCCTCGCCCTCCGACTCCGAGGTGAAGCCTTTCTCGGCCACGATGTCGTGCACGAGCTTGCGCTCATAGGACGACATGGGCGGCAGCGCTGCGGACGTAGCGCCAGCCTCGATGCGCTCGACCGCACGCTCGACAAGGTCCGCTAGTTCCTTCTGGCGCGCCTCGCGTGATCCGCCCACGTCGAGGATCAGACGCGAGAAGCTTCCGGTCTTGGTCTGCACGGCGATGCGCGTGAGTTCCTGCAGAGCGTTCACCGTCTCGGTCTTGGCAAGTACTCGGAGGTTGCTGTCTTCGGCGGATGTCACCGATACATACGCACGCCCACCACGCACATCGATCTCGATGTCCCCATCGAGGTCAGTGATATCGAGCAACTCCTCGATGTAATCGGCGGCGATGTCGCCTTCTTCTTCGAGCTCGGTCACGGAGCTCGCCGTCTGCTGGACGCCATCCGCTTCGATGGTTGCTTCATTCACGGGGACGATGTTGTCAGTCACGAATGCCTACTTCTTCTTCTTTTTACGGTTCTTGGGGTTGACGGGCTGCTGGCGCTGCGCCGGCTTGGGCTTCTCGACGGCAGGCTTCTCGTCTTCGACGATCGTGATGCCGCGACGCTGCGCCTTCTTGGCCAGACGCGCCTCGCGGGCGAGCGCTGCTTCACTGCCAGGGGTCGGCATGTTCCGGATGACGATGAACTGCTGCACCATCGTCCAGATGTTCGAAACGAGCCAGTAGAACATGACGCCGAGGGGGAAGGTGAAGCCGGAGAACAGGAAGACGAGGGGGAGGATATACAGCAGGATTCGCTGCTGCTTGAACATCGGACTGTTCTTCATCTCGGGCGACTGGTTCTTCGACATGATCTGCAGCTGCGTGATGAACTGCGACGCCGTCATGAGGATGACCATGATCGACGCGATGACGATGACGGTCCAGTTTCCGTCGGCAGTGCTAATGGCGAGTTTGAGTGGCGCACCCAGGAACACCGACTCACCGAAGGAGGTGGAGAGCTTCTCGTTGAGTAGGCCGACGCCGACGCCATTGTGCTGCGCATTCTGCAGCACGGAGAAGAGACCGAAGAAGATCGGCATCTGGATGAGGAGAGGGAGGCAGGAGCTGAGCGGGTTCGTTCCCGTCTTCTTATAGAGCTCCATCGTCTCGCGCGACATTGCCTCACGCGAGAACTGGTCCTTCTTGCCCCGGTACTTGTCCTGGATCTTCTTCAGTTGGGGAGAGACCTCGAGCATCCGGCGCTGACTCTTGATCTGCCGCACAAATAGCGGAATGAGCAGCGCCCTCACCACCAGCACGAGGCCGACGATCGACAGCACCCAGGTCACACCATCGTCAGGGTCGAGCCCGATCGCCGTCAAGACGGTGTGGAACGCGACGAGGATCGCCTCGATCGCCCATTTGATCGGCCAGAGAATCGCGCCTATGAAATCCATGTGCTGGATCAGACCTTTCGTTGGTGCATGTGGTGAACAGGGGAGTGGTGCTCGAGATCCAGCACGAAACCCCAACGACTGAGACGCACTGCATGAGTGCCGTGGGGTGGGACGTCATCAACACCGCCGGCTGCCCACGGATGACAGCGCGCCAGCCGAAGCGAGCCGAGGCCAATGCCCTTGACGACCCCGTGAACCCGGATGGCTTCAAGCGCGTAGGCCGAGCATGAGGGGTAGTAGCGGCACACATCCCCATAGAGAGGAGAGATAACTGCCCGGTAGACGTGCAAGATCGCCACGCACACATTGCGCGGAAGCAACCAGAGCAGACGCAGCGCCCTCATCGTGCACCGCTGAGTGGCGTCGAAGAAGCGAGGAGGGCCTTGCTTCTTTCGAGCAGGCGCAGGACATCGCTCTCAAGCTCCTGGAACCCGGCCGTCGCAGATGCCGGATGGGCGCGGATGACGGCGTCGACACGAGCATTACTCTCCTCTGCAGAGAGCGCGGTGTGACAGATGGCCTTCAGGCGACGGCGCACCCGGTTGCGGGTAACAGCATTGCCAACTGCCTTCGAGACGATGAACCCGAAGCGAGAGGTCTCACCGGAAGAACCCATGAGCACATATACGGTCATGAGTTCACTCGACGCCCGCCGACCTCGCCGGACAGTACGTCGATAATCGGCGGCGCTGACGAGCCGCTCGGCTCGAGCCAGCACCGAACCGGACCGGTCGTGACTAAGCGGAGAGCTCGGTGCGGCCCTTGCGGCGACGCGCGTTGAGGATCGCGCGTCCGGCACGGGTGCGCATGCGCAGGCGGAAACCGTGCACCTTGGCACGACGGCGGTTGTTCGGCTGGAACGTTCTCTTGCTCATGGTGGGATCTCCGCAGGTGGGTGAAAAAAATCGATGTCGTGCATTCGTTCACGCCAGTGAGCGCACTCACGAGAGCGTGGAATGACGAATGTGCCGGAAGGCAGAAGTCAACTGCTTAAAAATACGTTCTTTCTTGGCATCGGTCAAACCGCGCACAGCAACCTGTCATTATCCACATCACGAAATGGTGCTTGTGGATGACCCGCCGAGACAAACTAAGGTGGTGTGACTGCACAGGCAGTGGATAACCCTGTGTATAACTGCGACAGTGACACCGCGCACAGCACGGGCCCGCAGGAACCTTAGACCGTGGATGGGGGAGGAAGCGCCGGATGACCGATTCAGTCGATCCTACGCAGGGAGCCTGGCAAAGAATCGTTGACACCCTGCGCAACGACGACCGAATCACGCCGCAGCTTCAGGGCTTCCTGAGCCTGGCGGAACCTCGCGGAATCATGGCTGGCACCCTCTACCTCGAGGTGCCGAATGACCTCACCCGGGGGATGCTTGAGCAGCGCATCCGAATTCCACTCCTGAACGCGATCGCCGATCTCGACGGCGCCTGGGAACTCAACAACTTCGCGATCGTCGTGAACCCGGAGATCTCGCACGTCACAATGGCCCATGCCGAGGAGATCGACGAGCAGCCCCTCATGGAGCCGGCTCCGTCGACCCCAGCTCCCGACACGGGACGACGTTCTGATTCACGACTCAACCCCAAGTACAACTTCGACAACTTCGTCATCGGTGGCTCGAACCGCTTCGCCCACGCCGCCGCCGTCGCGGTCGCGGAGGCTCCCGCCAAGGCCTACAACCCCCTCTTCATCTACGGCGATTCCGGTCTTGGCAAGACTCACCTCCTGCACGCGATCGGCCACTATGCCGAGAGCCTGTACCCGGGCATCCGTGTTCGCTACGTGAGCTCCGAGGAGTTCACGAACGACTTCATCAACTCGATCGCCAACAACAGGGCATCCGTCTTCCAGTCGCGCTATCGCGACATCGACATCCTGCTGATCGACGACATCCAGTTCCTGCAGGGCAAGGACTCGACGCAAGAAGCGTTCTTCCACACCTTCAACACGCTGCACGACCACAACAAGCAGGTGGTCATCACGAGCGACCTGCCGCCCAAGCACCTGACGGGCTTCGAAGACCGGATGCGCTCCCGCTTCGAGTGGGGACTCATCACGGATGTGCAGGCGCCCGACCTCGAGACCCGCATCGCGATCCTCCGCAAGAAGGCGCAGAGTGAGCGTCTCCAGGTGCCCGACGACATCCTCGAGTACATGGCGTCGAAGGTCTCATCGAACATCCGCGAGCTCGAGGGAACCCTCATCAGGGTCACGGCGTTCTCCAGTCTCAACAAGACGCCGGTCGATCTCTCGCTCGTACAGACGGTGTTGAAGGACCTCATCACGCTCGACGATGACAACGTGATCGCGCCGGTGGAGATCATCAACCACACGGCTGCCTACTTCAAGCTCTCCGTCGACGATCTCTATGGTTCATCGCGCTCCCAGGCGGTCGCGACGGCCAGGCAGATCGCGATGTATCTCTGCCGGGAGATGACCAACCTGTCGCTGCCTAAGATCGGGCAGCTCTTCGGCGGCCGGGACCACACGACGGTCATGTATGCCAATAAGAAGATCACGGAGCTCATGAAGGAGCGCCGTTCGATCTACAACCAGGTGACCGAGCTCACGAGCCGCATCAAGCAGAACCACCGCTTCTCGAGTTAAGCGAGGGCGTTCCGCTTTCCACATCTCGTCCGCAAGCGCGCGCGATAGCAGAACTCGGCGCGCCTTCTCAACATGTGGAAAGCCTGTGGATAACTGTGGA